>NZ_JBITZX010000002.1:0-624442 GCF_044547145.1 Streptomyces sp. NPDC052773
TCGTCGGCTCCTTCCACCCCCCGGCCGGCGTCCTGTGCGACCTGGCCGCGCTGGACTCCCTCCCGGTGCACGACTACGTCTCCGGGCTCGCGGAGATCGTCAAGGCCGGGTTCATCGCCGACCCGGTCATCCTCGACCTGATCGAGGCCGACCCCGAGGGCGCCCGCACCCCGGCCGGCCCCCACACCGCCGAACTCATCGAACGCTCCGTCCGGGTCAAGGCCGAAGTCGTCTCCTCGGATCTGAAGGAGACCGGGCTGCGGGAGATCCTGAACTACGGCCACACCCTCGGCCACGCCATCGAGAAGAACGAGCACTACACCTGGCGCCACGGAGAGGCGATCGCCGTCGGTATGCACTTCGCCGCCGAACTCGGGCGGCTCACCGGCCACTTGGACGACGCCACCGCCGACCGCCACCGCACCGTACTCGCCTCAGTCGGACTACCCCTGCACTACCGCCGCGACCAGTGGCCCCACCTCCTCCGGGCCATGAAGGTCGACAAGAAGACACGAGGGGACCTGCTGCGCTTCATCGTGCTCGACGGCCTCGCCAAACCGACCGTCCTGGAGGGGCCCGACACGGACACCCTCCTCGCCGCATATGGCGCGATCGCCAACCCCCTTGGCCGGAGCTGAACTTGTGGTGTCTGACGGCGCTGGCTAGCCTGACGTCAGTTGTCAGACAACCAAGGACTTCACCGAGGGGACTGCCCTATGGCTCTGCGCCCGATCGCCCGGCCCTCGACGGCCCGCGAGGTCATCGCGCTGCTCCACAAGGAGCTGGCCGACGGCGCCTGGCCGATCGGTTCGCGCATCCCTTCGGAGACGGAGCTGGCGGCCGAACTCGGCGTGAGCAGGCCCACGATCCGGGAGGCCATCAGCGCGCTGGTGCACACCGGGATGCTGGAGGCGCAGCGCGGCAAGGGCGTCTTCGTGCGGTCCGTCTCCGACCCGGCGCCCATGCTCCAGAGCATCGAACTCGCCGACGTACGCGATGTGTTCGAGGTGCAGCTGTGCTTCGACGTGCAGGCGGCCCACTCGGCGGCCCGGCGCCGTACGCCGCAGGACATGGCGCGGCTCTGGGAGCTGCTCGCGGCGCGGCGGGAGGCGGCCGGGCGGGACGACGCGGAGTTCGGCCGGCGGGACGCCGCGCTGCACCTGGCCGTCGTGGAGGCGGCACACAACGTGACGCTCGCCGAGTGCTACCGGTTCTTCGTCGGGCGGCTCCAGGAGAGCCTGGACCTGTTCGCCGGTGAGGACACGCACCTGGAGTGCGGCATCGAGGCCCACGAGGCGCTCGTCCAGGCCATCGAGGACCGGGATTCCGAGGGTGCCGCCGCGGCGGCACGGCATGTCGTCCAGACGAGTCTGCACGCCCTGGAAGGGCTGCTGGCGGTGCGCGCCGGCCGACCGGAGCCGGCGGCGGTTCCGCGTGGCCGGGGCCGCGCGCGGCCCGGCGGCTGACCGCTCGCGCCGCGGCAGCGGCCGCGGCGGCGATGGCGGGCACGTGTGAGGCGGCGAGACAGGGAGGAGGCACTCCATGCCGGCACCCGGGGACCAGCGACTCGTCGGGCGTGAGCGGGAACGGGCGGCCGTGCGCCGCGCGCTGGACACGACGGCGGCGGGCAGAGGCGCCCTGCTGGTGTTCCACGGACCGTCCGGGTCGGGCAAGTCCCTGCTGCTGCGCACCGCCGCCGAGCAGGCCGCGCGGCGCGGGATGACCGTGGCGACGGCCCGGCTCGCCCGGCTCGACCAGCACTCCGCGATGGCCCCGCTGCTCACCGCGCTGAGCACCGGGCCGCGCCCGGTGGTCAGCGCCGTACAGGCGGAGTCGCTGGCCGCGTTCGCCGACCGGCCGACGCACTGGAGCCGGCTGATCGAACTGCTGCACCGGCTGATCGAGCGGCGGGCGGCCGACCGTCCGCTGGTGATCGTCCTGGACGATCTGCAGTGGGCGGACCAGCTGACCCTCGCCGCCCTGGAGACCCTGCTGCCCCGGCTCACCGAGCTGCCGGTGCTGTGGCTGGCGGCCTACGCCGACTTTCCCGTCGTACGGCCCACCCGGGACGCCCTGGACCGGCTGCTCGCCGCGCACGCCGAGGTGGTGACGCTGTCCGCGCTGGACGAGTCGGCGGCCGGGGAGCTGGCGGCCGGACTGCTGGGCGCGGCACGGCCCGAGGACGTCCGGCGGGTGGTGGCCGCGGCGGGCGGCAACCCGTCCCTCATCGAGCGCCTGGTGCACCTGCTGCGCGAGGAGGGACGGATCCGGACCGGGGACGGCGAGGTGCGGGTGCTGGGCGGGCATCCGCCGGCCGACCTGTCGCGGGCGACCGCCCCGGTGCTGTCCGGGATCTCCCAGCAGACGCGGGAGCTGTTACAGGTCGGCGCGGTGCTGGGGCGGCGGTTCTCGCTGCCGGACGCGGCGGCGCTGACCGGCAGGTCGACGATGGAGCTGGCGACGGCCGCGCAGGAGGCCACGGCGGCGGGCCTGCTCGCGGACGACGGCACCGCGTTCCGCTTCCGTGCCCCGCTGGTCCACCGGGCCCTGCACGGCAGTCTGCTCGGCCCGGTGCGGCGCGCGCTGCACGCGGAGGCGGCGCGCCTGTGCGCGGCGGAGGCCCGGCCCTGCGCGGGCAGCGTCGGTCATCTGATCCTCTCCGGCGCCCCGGAGGACCTGGAGCAGGGCGTGGCCCAGCTGGAGTGGCTGCTCCGGCACGAGGACGTGCCGTCCCGGGAGCGGGAGGAGCTGCCCGGGGCGCTGGTGGCCCAGCTCCGCCGGTACGAGCCGGTCGCGGCCGGGCCGGTGCGGACGGCGGTACGGCTGCTGCTGGCCGCCGGGCAGACCGGCCCGGCGCAGCGGCTGCTCGACACGGCGCTCGACGCGGCCGGCTGGGAGACCGACGTGGAGGCCGTGGCGTTCGCGGAGCTGGTGGAGGTGCTGCTGCGGCTGGGTCATCCGCACGACGCGCTGCGGCAGTTGCGGCGGGTGGCGAAGGGCAGCCCTCCGCCCGTCCGCCGCCGGGCCTGGTTCACGCTGCTGGAGTCCCGCTGTCTGCTGGCGTACTCCGGGGCCGACACCGCCCGCGCCGCCGCTCTCGCCCGGTCCGCCGTCGGTGCGGCCCGGCGGAGCGGGGACGCGGCCTCCGCCACCCAGGGCACGGCGCTGCTCGCGCTGTGCGCCCAGCGCGCCGGTGACGTCACCGGGGCGCTGCGGCTGGCCGAGGAGGCGGTCGCGGCCGGGCCGCACGGCACGGAGCGCGGCTTCGGCTGGGAGCGGGCGGTGCCGGCGCTGATCATCAGCGCGGCCGGGCGCCCGCTCGACGCCGCCGAGGTGCTGAAGGCCTGGCGGGACGAGACCGGTGAGCAGGGCTGGGTGTGGGCGGCCCCCCGCTGGCACCTCGCGCGGGCCGTGCAGCTGTGGCACTGCGGGCGGCTGGAGGACGCCGAGCAGGAGGCGCGGGCCGGTGTGGAGGCCTGCGAGCGGTTCGCGGACCCCGGCACGCGTGCGGCGCTCGGCGCTCTGCTGGTGGTGGTGGCGACCGTGCGCGGGGACCTGGAGCGGGCCGCCGCGCATCTGGAGCCGCCGACGGGCGCGCCGTCCGGTCTCCTCGGCGGTTTCGCCGCGTTCGCCGCCGCGTGGCACCTCGACGCGTCGGGCGACCCGGAGGCGGCCGTACGGCGGCTGGCGGACGTGTGGGCCGATCCGGGGCGGCACGCCTGGTTCCTCGCCGCCGATCCGCTGGCCCTGCCGCACCTGGTGCGGATCGCGCTGCGGGCCGGCGCCCACGAGCAGGCGGCGGAGGCCGTCGACCTGGCCCGCCGGCTCGCCCGGCGCAACCCCGCCCTCACCCCGCTGACCGGGGCCGCCCTGCACGCCCAGGGCCTGTACCGCGGGCTCGCCGCCCCGCTGCACCGGGCCGTACGGGCCTTCCGCTCCGGCTCCCACCCGCTGGCGCTGGCCTCCGCGCTGGAGGACGCGGCCGACGCCACCCGGGCGCAGGGCGAGCCGCTGCGCGCGACCGAGATGCTCCTGGAGGCGCAGCGCATCTACGTGGCCGCCGGGGCGGGGCTGGGCGCGGAGCGCGTGCGGCGCCGTACCCGGTTCGCGCCCGGCGGGCTCGTACGGGACGTGCCCGGCGGCGGTGCCGGGGAGGCGGCCGGGGGCGGTCGGCGGGTGCCCGATGACGGGCGACGGGTGGCCGGTGGCGGCCGGCAGGTGCCTGGTGGCGGCCGGGAAGCGCCGAGCACCGCCCGGGAGGTACCCGGTGGCGGCCGGCAGGTGCCCGGTGGCAGCCGGGAGATGCCCGGTTCGGGATCGCGACCCGGGCCGCGGCCCGGGTCGCGGTCCGCGCCGCAACCGGTGGACGGCACGGCCGGTGACTGGGACAGCCTCACCCCGTCCGAGGTGCGGGTCGTCCGGCTGGTCGCCGAGGGGCTGACCAACCGGGAGACCGCTCAGCGGCTCGCGGTGTCCGCGCACACGGTGGACTCCCATCTGCGCCGCGCGTTCGCCAAGTTGGGCGTGTCGCGGCGGGTGGAGCTGGCCCGTTACGTGCTGGCGCACAGCCCGTCCGGGCAGGTCCCGGCGCCCACCTCGAAGTGACGCCACCCAACCGACAGGAGACAGAGGAGCCATGCGCGCTGCTGACGCCGCCCCGGTGACCACCCGGATCGAGACGGTCGGGACGGAGGTGTCGGAGGGCCCCGTCGTCGGCCGGCTGGAGGGACCGGGCCACAGCGTGGCGGCGTACCGCGGAGTGCCGTACGCGGCCCCGCCCGTGGGCCCGGACCGCTTCGCCCCGCCCCGCCCCCACCCCGGCTGGACCGAACCCCTGCGCGCGGACGGCCCCATGGGCACGGTCCCGCCGCAACTCCCCTCTCCGTTCGCGGCGTTGATGGGCGACCCGGTCGGCTCGCCGCAGACGGAGGCCTGTCTGACGGTGAACATCTGGGCCCCCACGACCGGGGACGGCCCGCGCCCCGTGCTGGTGTGGCTGCCCGGGGGCAGCTTCCTCACCGGCGGCGCGGACCTGCCCCGCTACGACGGCGCGGAGCTTGCGGCGCAGGAGGGCATCGTCGTCGTCCTGGTCAACTACCGCCTCGGCGCCCTCGGTTTCCTCGCCCCGTCGTGGGCGGAACCGGCCGCCGTGGAGGGCACGGGCACCTCCCTGTCCTTCCGTACGGCGCCGGGGACGACGCATGTCACCAACGCCGGGCTCCTCGACCAGATCGCGGCGCTGAGCTGGGTGAAGCGGGAGATCCACGCCTTCGGCGGCGATCCCGGCGAGATCACCGTGATCGGCCAGTCGGCCGGCGGCCAGTCCCTCGCGGCGCTCCTCGCACTGCCCGTGGTACGCCCGTTGTTCCGCCGGGCGGCGCTGCACAGCGCGCCCCTCGGCATGCCGCCGCTGACCCGCGAGGAGGCGGCGCGCACCGCCGACGACCTCCTCGCCGCGCTGGACGGCGAGGACGCCCGGTCCGTGTCCGCCGAACGGCTGCTCCTCGCCCAGCGGCACGTCCTCACCCGGCCCCGGCCGCGCGGGGACGTCCGGCCGCCGTTCCAGCTCGTCGCCGACGGCACGGTCGTCCCGGACGATCTGCCGCGCGCCCTGCGCCACTCACCGCCCGGGGACGGCCTGGACCTCCTCATGGGCGTCACGCGCCACGAGTGCGCCCTGTGGTACGGCAAGGACCCGGCGACGGCGGAGATGACGCCGGACGAGGTCGCGGCGGAGTTCGCCGCGGTGTTCGGCGCCCGCGCCGGGGAGGCGCTGCGGCACTACACCTCCGGCGCGACGCCGCCGGTCGCCTTCGAGGAGCTGAAGACCGACGCGTTCTTCACCGCGCCCACGCAGCGGTTCGCCGACCTCGCCGACGCGTGGGGCGCGACCGTACGGCTGTTCCGGTTCGACTGGCAGGTCCCCGGCCGCAACGCGGCCCTGCGCGCCTGCCACTGCGTGGAGATCCCGTTCCTGCTGGGCCGCGCGGAGGCCCGCCGCGCCCCGGTCTTCGCCGACGCGGACCAGGAGGAGATGGCCGCGCTGCGGGCGCGGGTGCGGAGTCTGTGGGGCGAGTTCGTACGGTCCGGTGTCCCGGCGGCCGACTGGCGGGCGTGCCGGGGCGAGGACCCTGTGGTCCGGGTGGTGGGCGGCGAGCGGGACGGGGAGCTGCTGGACTCGCTGACGGAACCGGGCAGGCGGCGCTTGTGGAGCTGACGGCATGAAGAAGGTGCCGCCGGGGGGAACTCCCCGACGGCACCCGTACCTCACCGGGACGGCCGACGTGGGCGTCGTCAGACGGTCAGCAGGACCCGGTCCAGGTCGCTCTGGGCGTTGTAGATGGTGCGCTCCGGGTCGGTGATGGCGCGGCGGCCGTGCATGACCCGGGTGTTGTCGATCAGCGCGACGTCGCCGTCGGCCCAGTCCAGTTCCTCGGTCAGCTCCTCGGTGACGCTCTCCACCTCCTTGAGGATGTGGACGGGGATGTCGCGGCCGTCGGCGAAGGTGATGCGCGGTTTCTCGTAGTGGTTGGAGGGGCCGAGGATGCTGTTGGCGAAGGCCAGGCGCTCGCCGAAGAGGGTGCCGTGCGCGGCGGGGACCCGGTAGGCGTAGTGGATGGAGCCGTCCTCGAGCAGGTCGATGATGGTCTCGCCGGGTCCGGCGGCCAGCTCGCGCAGCTGGTCCACGGTGACCGAGGCCGCGTCGGAGGTGCCGAGGTGGAACGCGGCGAACGCCTTCCACTTGGCCTCCTCCACCCGGCGGCTGTAGACGACCTCCTGCTCCCGGAACATGCCGCGGGCCTCCTCGCTGAGGGCGTCCCACACCCGGTAGCCGTCGCATACCGTGGTCTGCGAGCCGGACGAGGCGGCCTTCTCGCAGAAGAACCAGGTGAGCGTGGGCGCGAACGGGCTGTTGCCGTTCTCCAGGTGCAGCCCGACCGCGTCGTACCCGGCGTCCACCTTCTGCGCCGTGGACCCGCCGTGGAAGGTCCGCGCGGGGTCGAGCGTGACCCGCTCCGAGTGCGCCCCGACGAACGCCGAGAACTCCTCCAGATCCGGCCGGAACCCGCGCAGCAGCAGGAAGCCCGCCTCCCGCAGCGCCCCGATCACCTGCCCGGGCCGCAGCTTGCCGAGGGTCGTGCCGGGCTCGGCCGGGGTCAGCAGCAGTCCGGTGCCGGAGCCGTAGGAGGTCACACGCGCATGGTCGATCATGGTTTCTCCTCTGAAAGCCGGGAAACGTGCCACAACAGGGGGAGCTGCCGGATGTGCGCTGCCGCGCCGGTCGCCGGGAGCGGCGCGGCGGGGGTAGTGCGGGGGTCGTTCAGTCGAAGCGGCCGGCCGTGACCGCCGAGAGGACGGCGGAGCGGCGGGGCCGGCCGGTGACGGTGAAGAACTCGGCGTGCAGGGTCTCGTCCGCGGGGACGAGGTGGGCGACTTCGACGCGTTCGACGTCGGAGAGCCGGTCGCGGCCGAGGGCGTCGAGTTCGGCGCGTACGGTGTCGAGGGAGGCGCGCGGGTCGACGAGGAACAGGCCGTGCAGGGCGGGCAGCCCGTCGCCGACGACCGCGACGGCCAGCACGGCGGGGTGGGAGCGGTACTGGGCCTCGACCCACTCGGGTGCCACGTTGCGGCCCGCCGCGGTGATGATGACGCTCTTCTTGCGGCCCTTGATCCAGATGTAGCCGTCCTCGATGTCGGCGAGGTCCCCGGTGTGCAGCCAGCCGTCCTCGTCGACCTCGCACCCGGACGGGTCGCCGCCGCCCTTGTAGCCCGCGAACAACGACGTGCTCTTCACCAGCAGTTCACCGTCGGGGGCGGTGCGCACCCGCACATGGGCGAGGGGGGCGCCGACGCTGCCGAGCCTGCGGGCGCCGGGCGTGTTCCAGCTGACGACGGAGCTGTTCTCGCTCAGCCCGTAGCCCTCGTAGACGGCGATCCCGTGGGCGTCGAGGCGGCGCAGGGTGTCCACGTCGACGGGGGCGCCGCCGCAGCACACCAGCGGGGCCTCCTGCCTCCCGAACAGTGCGGCGACGGGGTCGCGCCGGTCGGCGCGGGCCGCTTCGGCGGCGGTCAGCATGGCCTCGGCGAGCGCGGGGGTGACGACGAGCGCGGTCGGCTGCGCGGCGCGGATGTGCGGCAGTACCGCCCGCGGGGCGAACGAGGAGGTGCCGACGAGCGGGACCTCGGGCGGCAGCAGGACGAGCGTGCCGCCGTCGCACACCACCAGGTAGACGGCGGTGACCTGTTCGATGAGCAGGCTCATCGGGACCAGGGAGAGATAGCGGCGGTAGGCGCCGTCCGGCATCGCGGTGCGCAGCGAGCGGATCAGTTCCTCGAGGGCGGCCTCGCGGATGCAGACGCCCTTGGGGCGCGAGGTGGTGCCGGAGGTGTGGATGATCTTGCAGAGCCGTTCGCCGGCGTCCGCCTCGGGGGAGGTCGGTGCCGGGAAGAGGGGATCCGTGCCGGACGGCTCCCGGTCGATGTCGAGCACCCGTAGCTGCGCGTCGGGGGGCAGCACCTGCTCCAGCCCCCACTCCGTCAGCCGTGCCACGCCCGCCGCGTCGGCGAGGCAGACATCGATGTCCGCGAGCAGGGAGGCCGCCTGTTCGGCGGTGAACGCGAGCGGCACCACCACCTCGGCGCCGCCCGCGCCGAGGATCGCGAAGTCCGCGACGAGGAACTCGGGCCCGTTGGCGGTGACCACGCCCACCTGGAGCTGCGCGGGGTCGGTGGGGTCGCCGTCGGGGCGGGCGTCGCGCGGCCGGACGGGGTACGCGCGCAGGTCGGCGGCGACGGCCGCGGCGGCGGCGACGATCCGGCGGTAGGAGTAGGAGCGGGCCACCGACCCGTCGGGGGCGAGGACGTCGACCAGCGGGCGGTCGTCCTCGGCCAGGGATGTCAGGCTCTTCTCAAGCGTGTGCACCGGACACCTCCTGGGCCGTGCCGACGAGGGTCCGCACGGCGAGTTCGACGAAGTTGTAGCGGCCGGTCAGGCTGTTGATCAGGCGTCCGATGCTGTCCAGCGGGACCACGCCGGTGGTGGGCGACCGGTCGTAGTACGTGCCCCAGCCGGCCCGCTCGGCGTCGTCCATCCAGTCGGTGGTGGCCTGCCGCAGCGGCAGGAACGGCACACCCGCGCCCGCCATGGACCGCTCCACCTTGTCGGTGACCGTGGCTAGGATGAAACGTTTCCCCTGACACCAGGCGATGACCGGCAGCAGCCGGATCAACTCGCCGCCGGCGCCGCCGGAGCCCGCGAGCGGGCCCACCTCGACCACCTCGCCGCGCTCGGGGGCCACCTCCACGACCGACGCCAGGACACGCTCCACCGCGTCCCCGAGGTAGTTCTCCGAGAAGAACCCCTCGGGGCGCGGCCCGGTCAGCCCCGCGCAGGCGACGATCGGACCGCCGGGACTCTCACGGACCGTCACGAAGCGATCGGGACGCGGCTCGGTCGTCGCCCCGTACACCTTGCGGTAGCTGTTCTGGGCGAACGTCCGCGCCTCGAACCACTCGGACGTGCCGGACTCCGCGATGGCTATCTCCATGTCGAAACCCCCCTGTCGGCCCGGTCACCAGTTCACTTCGAGGTCGGAGTGCATCAGCTTCAGCACCAGCGGCGGCGGCAGCCGGTACTGGCGGCGCAGCAGCCAGGTGATGCGGCGCATCAGCCAGGCCGGCCGCCGGTCCAGCCACGTCAGCGACTCCTCCAGCGCGGTCAGGACGCGTTCGATGTCGGCCTCCGACACCGTCAGCGGCGGATAGAAGCGCAGGACGGGCTGGTCCATCTGCTCGTTGAGGGAGTGGCCGAGGTGGATGCCCCGGGCCGCCATCTGCATGGAGATCAGGTTCTCCACGGACGGGTTGCGGGTGCGCAGTCCGGTCATCAGCCCGATGCCGGGGGCGTCGACGAGGTGCCGCGGATGCTTGCGCACCGCCCGCCTCAGTCCTTCGCGCAGCGCCCGGCCGACGGTCTCGGCCCGCTCGGGCAGGTTCCTGTCCCGCACCTCGCGGATGGTGGCCGCGGCGGCGGCCATGGACAGCGCGGAGACGGCCGTACCGTCGAGGACACCGGGGTACCACTGCGGGGACCGGCGGGCCCGCGCCAGCACCTCCTCGGTCATGGCGACCACCGCGACGGGAACGAAGCCGCCGGTCAGCGCCTTGGACAGGAGCATGATGTCGGGCTCGACACCGGAGTGTTCGACGGCGAACATCCTCCCGGTCCGCCCGAACCCGGTCTGGATCTCGTCGGCGACGAGCAGGGTGCCGGTGTCCCGGCAGGCCCGCGCCACCTCGGGCAGGAAGCCGGCGGGCGGCACCCGCAGATAGGCCCCGCCGAGCACCGGTTCGACGTACACGGCGGCGACGTCGCGCCCCTTCAGGGCTTCCCGTACGGCCCTGGCGTCGCCCGGCGGGACGATGACCAGGTCCTCGTCGGCGGGCGTGAAGTCGTCCCGGTGCTCGTGCTGGCCGAGGACGGTGAGGGCGCCGAGGGTCTTGCCGTGGTAGCCGCCCTCCACGATGACGATCTTGCGTCGGCCGGGGTTGGCCAGGTAGGCCGCGCGCAGGGCGATCTCGGAGATCTCGGCGCCGGAGCAGCCCAGCGAGAACTCGGTGAGCCCGGCGGGCAATATCTCGGTCAGCAGTCCGAACAGGTCGGCGATCGCGGGGTGGACGGTGCCCGGCACCAGGGCCGGCGCGGTCTCCAGGGCGTCGAGGACGGCGGAGCGGACGGCGTCGTTCTGGTGGCCGACGAGGAAGACGCCGTAGCTTCCGGCGAAGTCCAGGGCGCGGGAGCCGTCCTCCGCGAACACCTCGGTGCCGCGGGCGTGCGACTCCAGCTGCCGCCCGGCCGCGGCCATCATCAGCGCGGCGGTGGGGTTCCAGTGGCGGCCGAGCGTGGTGAGGACCTGCTGGCGGTCCATGGCGGCCACCGCCGTCGCGGAGCTCATCGTCCGGCCTCCTGGGTGTCGAGCGACTTCAGCGCCTCGGCGAGCCGTTGCAGGATCTGGTCGGTGTCCTCCCGGTCGGCGGTCAGCGGCGGGGTGAGGGTGACCAGTTCACCGGCCGGCTCGCGGACGAGGACGTCCCGGGCGGCCAGTTCGGCGGCGAGCGTGCGGGCGGCGGCCGGGTCCGGGGTGCGCACCCACAGCAGGGAGCCGTCCGCGTGCAGGTCGACGGCACCGGACAGTTCCTCACGCAGCCGGAGCGCCGCCTGCTCGAACTCCCGCTGACGGGCGGCGAGATCATCGCTGATCACGGCGTCGAGTACGGCGCTGACGGCCGTGGCGGAGAGCGGGTTCGCGCCGAAGGTGGAGCCGTGCAGGCTGGGATTGCGGCGGCCGTAGACCCGGTCGTAGGCGGCGCGGGTCATCACCGAGACGCCCACGGGCACGGCGTCGGCGCCCAGCGTCTCGCCCATGACGAGGACGTCCGGGAAGACGCCGAGCGCGCTGGTGCCGAGCGGGCGGCCGAGCCGTGCCGGGGCGGTGCGGCGTTCGTCGAGGACGAGCAGTGTGCCGGTGCGGTGGCAGCGCTCCCGCAGCGCCACCCACCAGTCGTGGGACAGCCGGCGCAGTGGCCGCCCGGGCGCCGCCGGGGCGATCACCACGGCCGCCACCGACTCGTCGACCCGCTCCAGCAGTTCCTCCGGCGCGTCCGCCGAGACCGTGCGGGGCCGCAGCGGCGCGCCCGGCAGCACGGCACTCCCCCGGCCCAGCGCACGCCCGTGGCTGAGCGCGCCGAAGTCCTCACCGCGGATGCCGAGCGCGTACGGGCGGTCCGGGTGGGTGCCCTTGGCCAGCTTGAACGCCGAGTCCAGCGCCTCGTCACCGCTGTTGCACAGGTACGACACGGACAGCGGCCCCGGACAGAACTCCGCGAGCGCCGCCACCGCACCGGCCAGCGGGCGGCTGACCAGGATGCGGCTGGAGAGCGCGACCCGGCGGGCCTGGTCCGCGATGGCGGCCCGGACCCGCGGGTGAGCGCCGCCGAACCCGCCGCTCGCGGCGTCCAGCACCACCCTGCCGTCCCGGGTCTCGATCCGGGCCCCCTGCTGCCGGGCCACCACGGGCACCGGCCGCTCGGGGGGCGCCCCGGGTGACGCGTCCCGGATCAGATGCCGGTGGACGACGGCCACGGGATCGGCCGGGCCGGCCACGCCCACATCGGACGAAACTGCAGATGTCATCTTCTCTTTCCCATCGGATGGTTACCAAGCGGGTGCCGGGCAGCACGCGTCGCCGGGTCGGGTGGCGTGCTGCGCGGCCGGAACGGTCTCAGGGGTGTGAAGACGTGCAGGTACGACGTACGACGTACGGATACGAGACGGAGGGCAGGCGAACGGCGGCGCCTGGTCGAGGCTCTTCGGAGTGTGATCAGCCCTTCGTCGAAGAGGAGGGGGAGGTCGAAGAGGAGAGGGAGAGCGTCGCGTCCCGCCCCGCGCCGAGCCCGATCACGGCCATGAGGACGCAGAGCCCGACGAGCACCGCCAGGGGAACGCCCCAGCCGCCGGACAGCTGGTGCAGCGCGCCGACCCCGAACGGCCCGGCCGCGGCGAGCGCGTAGCCGACGCCCTGCGACATGCTGGACAGCCCGGCGGCGCTGTCGCCGTCCCCGGCGCGCAGCCCGATGAGGGTCAGCGCCAGGCTGAACGCGGCACCGCCGATGATGCCGAGGACCAGCGCCCACAGCCAGATCGTCCACATGGGCGCGACGACCACACCGATCAGCCCCACCGCGGTGCCGAGCGCTACGACCACGCAGAACCCGCGCTGCCCGCGCCCGCCCCGGTCGACGAAGAACGGGACGACCATGGACCCGGCGGCCTGGAGGAAGGTGATCGCCGACATCATGTATCCGGCGGCTTCCTCGCTCATCCCGCGGTCGACGCAGATGGCGGGCAGCCACCCGAAGATCACATAGGCGAGCAGGGCCTCCAGGCCGACGAACGCGGTGACGAGCCAGGCGAGCCGGTCCCGCAGCAGGGGCCCGACGGAAGCCCGCCGTCCCTCGGTTGCGGCGACCCGCCGCATCCCGAACGGCAACCAGGCGACGATCCCCACCACGACGGGCACGGCGAGCAGGCCCAACGACCCACGCCAGTCGGTATCGACGACGTCCTCCAGCGGGATCACCGCACCGGCCGCGGCGGCACCGCCGAAGGTGAGCGCCATCGTGTACGTGGCCATCATCAGCGGGACCCGGTCCGGGAACTCACGCTTGATCAGACTGGGCAGCACGACATTCGCCACGGCGATGGCACCGCCGATCACCACGGTCCCGGCGTACAGCAGCGCCGTGGGCTCCAGCAGCCGCACCAGGATTCCCGCCAGCAGCACCGGCAGACACCCCAGCAGCACCCGGTCCTCGCCGAACCGGTGCCGCAACGCCGGCCCCAGCCCCGCGAACACGCCCAGACACAGCACCGGCAGCATGGTCAGCAGCCCCGCGCCGGTGCCCGAGAGCCGCAGATCCTCCTCGATCTGCGGAAGCAGCGGTCCCAGACTCGTGATCGCCGGCCGGAGATTGAGGGAGACGAGAATGATCCCGGCGATCAGCCCGGCCTTCCGCGCGACACGCGCCCCGGGCGCCGGGAGGACCGGCGCGAGATCCGGTACGGAGCTTGATTGTTGAGTCAACGAACTTCTTCCTTCCCCCGCTGGCGAGGGTGTGACAGCGCCTGTCCTGACAGCGCTCTCTCATTGCCGACTCAACGATCATCGCGACGCTCCGGGACCCGCCCATCCCGTGAATACGTGTACGGTGCGGGCATCCCGTAAGTACGTGATCCCGGCGCCCGGGTGCTGGTAGGCACGTCGGAGACGTCCGCCGCGGACACGATCCTGTAAGACGTGAACGTCCGATCGGTTTCGACGGCGTGATGCGACGGAGTCGCCATGGTCGTGCGTCGACAGGCAAGGATGGGTTATTTCGCCCCTGCGACAGGGAGTGCGCTTTTCAGTAGCGCTTCTTCCTTGCTGGATATGAGGTGCGTGAACAGCTCTTGAGAGTAGCCGAACACAACCGCGAAAACGAGGATTTGGATCGGATCTGTCACCTGGACGACCTTGCTGGCACTCAACAGCGCTACGCCCAGCAGCGCGGTGAGCCCACCGGCCGCCATTTTCAAAAATCCTTGGGCGGCGTGAAGCCCATAAGGATCCAACGTCTTGCGACTACGTGCGATAGTGAATACAGTCGCTATGAGGCCACCCAGGGCGCCGGAAACTTCCACCAAAGCAAAGTCAGTGGATCCGGATTGGCCAGTGATCGTTGGGCACACATGCTGCTCACCCTTGAAGCAAATAAGGCTCCCACCGCCCCGCGGCCACGCAAAAGCCCGGACCAGAGCAAGCGCGATCAGCACTGTCACCAGGAGCAAAGCAGCGTAGGTCAGCATCCGTTGGAAGGTTCGAAGACGGCCACGGTTGATGCTGCATACGTAGTACGACCACCGTAGTGCTGATATAAGCCGTGCGCGCTCGTGTGGCCACATCCAATAAGTACGCCGCTTGGAGTGCTTCGTCCGCTTGTTGAGCCAGTCATCCACCCACCGTCGCCGCGGGTCTTCTTCGGGAAGATAGTCATCTATGGAGCGCTGAATTCTCGGCAGCTCGGCCCAGAACTGCTTCCGTGTGAGGATCTGGGCTAGCGACACTTCGGCCTCATGGATCGTTGTCTGCACAAACTCCATGTATCCCGAGCGCCGCCACGGCTTGTTCCACGTCCTTGTTCGCGTCACCAGGCGCACTTGCATCGCGTTGCGAAGTATGGATCTGTACAGGGCTCGCCGCCAACAGCGTTCAGTTTCTCCACACTTGCATGCACGCAACGCTTCTTCTGCCTGGAGCCTGATGCGATCCATGCGCGCATTGGCGGCTATACGCCAGCGGGCACGCCTGGGCCGGTCGATCCTCTGGTTGCGACAGAACCCCCGGACCCACCTCTTGGCTCTCCCGGGTATGCGAAACCTCGGCAACCGAGCGGGGATTGACTGCCGATCGCTCGGCTGGGTCACAGGCTGCGAGAGAGTCGTCTGCCTTCACCTCTTCCTGAGCACCAGGCTGCTCCTGCGATGCAGGCGCGGCAACTGGATCTTGAGCATCAGGTGATGTGTGCTGACGAGAGCTAGACACGTCTTCTGCAGAGACCAAAGCCCGGAAATGATCGAGGGCCCTGTCTCACATGATGTGATCCAAGGCCCTGACCTGCGACTACACAGTCCTCCATGCAGTCGGGACGACAGGATTTGAACCTGCGACCCCTTGACCCCCAGTCAAGTGCGCTACCAAGCTGCGCCACGTCCCGATGCGCTGTCCCGCGGGGATCCGCGTGATCGCGCGGACAGCACTTTACCCCACGGGCCCGGCGGCGCCGAAGGGGGGCCGGGCGGGGACAATCGTCGTATGGGTGGAACGGGACACGAAAGCAGCACGTCGCAGGCCGGGCGGGACCGGGACGCGGAGGCGCGGCCGGGCGCGCGGGACCGGGACGCGCAGGGGCGGACGGGCGCGCGGGACCGGGACGCGCAGGGGCGGGCGCGGAACGCTCGGCCCCGGGACGGGCTGGGGAGGCCGTTGCCGTACGGGGCGGAGGGGGTGGAGCGGCAGCCCGAGGGGGTCGTGCGGACGCCCGAGGAGACCGTGGCCGAGGCGCAGGCGCTGCTGGACGCGGGGAAGCCGTTCCACGCGCACGAGGTGTTCGAGGACGCCTGGAAATCGGGGCCGGACGAGGAACGCGCGCTGTGGCGGGGGCTGGCCCAGCTCGCCGTGGGGCTCACGCACGCGGCCCGCGGCAACGCGGCCGGCGGGGCGCGGCTGCTGCGGCGCGGCGCGGACGCGGTCGAGGAGTGGGCGGCGGTGTCCGGGCGGCCGGAGCCGTACGGCATGGATCTCGCGGGCGTCGTGGCGTGGGCCCGGGAGCTGGCGGAGGTCGTCGGGGCCGGGGCGGACGGCGCGGACGGGATCGGGGCCGGCGGGGCCGCGGTGGTGGACGCGCGGGCACGGGCCCCCCGGCTGTACGGAACGTGACCCCACGGTGGCGCTGCCGGGGGCGTACGGCAGACTCGGGGCGTGCGAAAGATTCATGTCATCGGTATCGGCGCGGGCGACCCCGAGCAGCTGACCCTCCAGGCGGTCCGGGCGCTGCGCGGCACGGATGTGTTCTTCCTGCTCGACAAGGGCGAGGTGAAGTCGGACCTCACCCGGTTGCGCCGGGACATGCTGGAGACGCACATACCGGAGGGGACGTATCGCGTGGTCGAGGCGCGCGACCCGGAGCGGGACCGCCGTGCGGGCGGCGCGGACTACTCCCCGGCCGTGGGCGACTGGCGCAGCGCCCGCGCCGGGATCTACGAGCGGCTCATCCGCGACGAGCTGGGCGAGGACGAGACCGGCGCGTTCCTGGTGTGGGGCGACCCGTCGCTGTACGACAGCACGCTGGGCATTCTGGAGGAGGTGCTGGGGCGGGGAGTGGTGGCGTTCGAGTACGACGTCGTGCCCGGCATCAGCAGTGTCTCCTCTCTGGTCGCGCGGCATCGCACCGGGCTGAACCGGGTGGCCGGTTCCGTGCAGATCACCACCGGGCGGCGGCTCGCCGAGGGGTTCCCGGAGGGCGTGGACGACGTCGTGGTGATGCTGGACGCCCACCAGGCCTTCCGGAAGTACGCCGACCAGGACATCCACATCTACTGGGGCGCCTACCTCGGCACCCCGGACGAGATCACCGTCTCCGGGCCGATCGCCGAGGCCGCGCCGCGCATCGAGCGGCTGCGCGCCGAGGCCCGGGAGCGCAAGGGCTGGATCATGGATACGTATCTGCTGCGGCGCGATCCGGGACGGAGCTGACGGAGAGGCCGGTCCTCGCTCAGCCCCTCCGCCCCTCGGCGCAGTGCGCCGCGCTGCGCCGAAAAGGGCGCGCCGAGGCGGCCGACGGCACGGCACCCGAGCAGACCGCTCCCGCATGCGCGCAGGAGCCCAACCTGCGGGACGGCATCGCGGCGGCCGTACGGACGGGCGGCGCGGACCCGGAGACCGTCACCCGGGCGGCGACCAGCCCGGAGGGCGTGCACGAGCTGCCGTCCGGGTGCAGGCGGACATCGGCCGCCCGGCGGGCGCGGATCTGCGGGCCGCGGTCGACGCGATCGCCAAGCGGCTGCTGGTCGAGGACCTGAGCAACGAGCTGACGAACCGCCCACGTCAGCCGGCGCTGACCGGGGCGCGCTGAAGGAGGCTCAGGCGTCGCCCGACCCGGCGCACCCGAGGCCCAGCCGGGCAAGGGCCTCCGGTACGCCGGGGACGGCGACCACGCCTGCGGGCAGCGGTGGGCGCCGTACGACCACGACGGGCAGCCCGAGGTCGCGGGCCGCCGTGAGCTTGGCGGCGGTCGCGTCTCCCCCGCTGTCCTTGGTCACCAGGACGTCGACGCGGTGCTCGCGCAGCAGCGCCAGCTCGTCGGCGACGGTGAACGGGCCGCGTGCCAGCACCTGTGTCATGTCCGGCGGCATCGGCGGTTCGGCGGGTTCCACCGACCGTACGACGAAGTGCAGCCGGTCCAGGTGCGCGAAGGCGGCGAGGTCCATGCGGCCGGTGGTGAGGAGGACCCGGCGGCCCAGGCTCGGCAGCAGGTCGGCGGCCGCGGTCAGGGAGGCGACCGAGTGCCAGCGGTCGAGGGGGCCCGGGCGCCAGCCGGGCCGGCGCAGCACCACCAGCGGCCGTCCGGTCGCGGCCGTCGCGCGCGCCGCGTGAGCGGTGATCGTGGCGGCGAAGGGGTGGGTGGCGTCGACGACGGCGTCCACGGCGTGGGCGCGCAGCCAGTCGGCGAGGCCGTCGGCTCCGCCGAAGCCGCCGACGCGGACCTCTCCGGCGACCGCGCCCGGCCGGGACACCCGCCCCGCCAGCGAGGTGGTCACCCGCGTGCCGGGGCGCTCCGCCAGCTCGGCGGCGAGGTGACGGGCCTCGGTGGTGCCGCCGAGGATCAGGATGTGGCGGGGCATGGGGTGGAGCGTATCGAACGGGTGACGGGGTGGGTTCGGCCGCGTGGATCGAACGTGCGGGTCCGGCCCCCGCGTGGATCGAACGCGCGTGGATCGAACGTGCGGGGGTCCGGCCGCGTCGTAGTCGTAGCCGTGGGAGTGATCAGACGGCCGTTTCGTCGAAAGGACCCTGCGTTGACCTCTCTTCGCCGTACCGCGCGTACGGGGCTCGCCGCCGCCCTGCTGGCCGGCGCACTGATGACGGTGACCGCCGCCTGCGCGGGCGAGGCCTCGCCCTACCCGGCTGCCCGGGCGGGCTCCGGTACCGACTGGAGGGAACCGGCCGCCTACTCCTACACCCTGGAGTCGAGTGAGGGGGAACGGTCGCTGCTGGGCAGGTTCCGGGTGACCGTGCGGGACGGCGAGGTGACCGCCGCCTCCGGCCTGGACGACAGCGCGCGCCGGGCGGTGGAGCGGCTGCCGGACGAAGTGCCCACCCTCGGCGAGCTGCTGCGCGAGCTGGAACGGGCCCGTAAGGAGAACGCGGACACGGCGGAGGCGGAGTTCGCCGCCGACGGACATCCGGTCCGCGTCTCCCTGGACTGGGACGCGAACGCCCTGGACGACGAGGCGCTGTACGTGATCAGCGATTACGAGCCCCGCGGGTAGTCCTCGGAAGACTCAGGCGTCCAGAGGTTCGGTCGGGTCGACGGGGTGCCACGCCGGGCCGTCCCCGTCCCGGCGGACCCGCCCGAACACCACGTCGGCGAAGTGGACGCCGAAGCCGATGGTGTCGGGGGCCGCCAGCTCGGCGACGAGGCGGTGGCGGTGGTCGGCGGCGCGGGCCGGGTCGTGGTCGTCGAAGGCGGAGATCCACTCGGGGTGGTCCGCCTGGATCGGCGAGTGCAGGGCATCACCGAAGGCGATCAGGCGCCGTCCGCCGGAGGTGATGACGTACTCGGTGTGTCCGGCCGTGTGCCCGCCGGTGATCCGGACGCGCACGTCCGGGAAGATCTCCTGATCGTCCGTCACGGTGCGCAGGCGCGGTGCCAGGGCGGCGATCTCCTCGGTCGCGCCCTGCCCCGCCGACGGCGCGTACTGGGCCCATTCCGGCGCGGAGACCAGATGGTCGGCGGCGGAGAAGGCCGGCCGGCCGGAGCCCGGCAACGGATGACTCGCCCATCCGATGTGGTCGATGTGGAGGTGGGTGAAGGCCACCGCCTCGATGTCCTCGGGCCGGCGGCCGAGCCGGGCCAGATGGTCCAGGAGCGCTCCCCCGTGGATCTCGCCGCGCGGTCCGTCCGGGGCCGCCGGCAGCCGCCGCGGCCCGAACCCCGCGTCGATGAGCAGCGCGCGGTCGCCACGCTCCACCAGGAGGGCACCGATGCTCGCCACCAGGTGGCCCGAGTCGTCCAGGTACTCCGGGTGGGCGGCCCACACCGCGTCGTCCGAACCCAGCAGCAGCTCGCGCGGGCGGAGCCGCACATCGCCGTCCGGCACGTACGAGACCTTGGTGTCCCCGAGCCACAGCGAGCGGATCTCCCCCGGCCGCCGCAGCCGCGCCGACCACTCCGGCCCCTCCGGCCGTTCCCATCTCTCCGACCTCGCGGACCTCTCCGATCGCCCCGCCTCATTCGTCCGTCCGTCACGGTCGACCAAGGACTCAGCCATGGTTCCTCCCCCTTGCTCCGGTGTCGGGCGTCGATGACACCGAGGACCATAAGCATAAAGCTAGAAACATTCAAGCTGTAATTATTCTGGATTGATGAAATTGCTAGCATGAGCCCATGACGACGTCTCGGGAACCGCATGCCATCGCCGAGCGCGAGCTGTGCGGTCTGGTGAACGGGCTGGCCCAGCAGATCGCCGACCACGTACGCGAGCGCGCCGTCACCCTGGGCCTCACCGCCGCCCAGGCGACCGCCCTGCGGGAGATGACCGGGCCGATGACCATGCGAGAGCTCGCCGACCGCATGAGCTGCGAGCCTTCCAACGCCACCTTCGTCATCGACAAGCTGGAGAAGCAGGGCCTGGTCGAGCGCCGCGCGCACCCCACCGACCGCCGCGCCAAGCACCTCGTCCTCACCCCGGAGGGCGCCGCCCTCCGCGAGCGGCTCCTCGAACTCCTCGTCCAGGACTCCCCGCTGGGCGCGCTCACCCCCGAGCAGCAGCGCACTCTTCAGGACCTGCTCAAACAGGCCTTGACGCGTACCTGAGTCATACGTTTCCCCCGGTGCCGACGGCCCGGCCGACCCCGCGCGGTTCGGTTATCGTCCTGTCATGGACCCGGTGCGTGCCGTCCTCATCGACATCGACGGCGTCCTGACCGTCTCCTGGCAGCCGCTGCCGGGGGCGGTGGAGGCGCTGCGGGAGATCCGCGCCGCGGGGCTGCCCTTCGCGCTGGTGACCAACACGACGTCCCGGACCCGCGCGTCGATCGCCGAGACGCTCGCGGACGCGGGGTTCCCGGTGACCGCCGAGGACATCCTCACCGCGCCCGCCGTGACGGCCGCGTATCTCGCCGAGCGGTTCCCGGGCGCCCGCTGCCATCTGCTCAACAGCGGGGACATCACGGCGGATCTGGAGGGCGTGAGCCTGGTCGGCGAGGCGGGCGGTCCCGGGGACGTGGACGTCGTGCTCGTCGGCGGCGCCGGTCCCGAGTTCGGGTACGAGGCGCTCGACCGGGCCTTCGGGTATCTGCAGCGCGGGGCACGGCTCGTGGCCATGCACCGCAATCTGTACTGGCGTACCGCCGAAGGGCTCCGGCTGGACTCGGGAGCGTTCCTGGCCGGGCTGGAGCAGGCCGCCCGTACCGAGGCGGAGGTGACCGGGAAGCCGTCGCCGGCGTTCTTCACGGCGGCGCTGCGGCGGCTCGGCGCCGGGCCGGGCGAGGCGGTCATGGTGGGGGACGACATCGAGTCGGACGTCCTCGCCGCGCAGCGGGCCGGTCTCACGGGCGTGCTGGTGCGGACCGGGAAGTACCTGCCCGAGACGCATCGGTCGGCGAGCGGTGAACCCGATCATGTCGTCGACTCGTTCGCGGACCTGCCGGCGCTGCTGGGGCTGCGCGGGGCGCGAGGCGGGGCGGGGTCCGGCTCCGGCTCCGGCTCCGGCGAGCCGGGGGCGTAGGCGGGCGGGGCCTGCCGTCCCGTACGAGCCTCAGCGCAGCAGGAGTTGCAGGGCGCCCAGGACCGTCGCGGCGATCACCAGCTGTTCGAAGAGGCGCTGGTTGATCCGGCCGACGGCCCACTTGCCGAGCAGCGCGCCGGGTACGACGAACGGCACCAGGGCCGCGTCGAGGAGCAGCGAGGAGCCGTCGATCAGGCCGAGGCCCGCGCTGAAGGGCACCTTGGAGACGTTCACGATCAGGAAGAAGAACGCGGACGTGCCCAGGAAGCCCAGTTTGCGGAAGCCCGCCGACAGCAGGTACATCGCCATCACCGGTCCGCCCGCGTTGGCGACCATGGTCGTGAAGCCGCCGAGCACGCCGTACGCGCGGGCCTTGATCCGGCCCGCGCGGGTGACCGAGTCCGGCTCCGCCGCCCGGTCCGCCGTACGCCGTCGCCACACGGTCAGCGCGGCCATGAGCAGCAGGGTCGCCCCGATCGAGGTGCGCATGATCTCGTCGTCGGCCCACATCAGGAACACCGTGCCGACGACGACTCCGGCCGCGACCGCGGGGAACAGCCGCCAGAGGGTGGGCCAGTGGGCGTGGCGGCGGTAGGTGAGGACGGCGAGCAGGTCCCCGGCGATGAGCAGCGGCAGGAGTACGCCGGTGGAGGCGCGGGCGGGCAGCACCGCCGCGAAGACGGCGAGGCTGATCGTGTTGGCGCCGCTCACCGCGGTCTTGGAGAAGCCGACGAGCAGCGCCGCGAGGGCGAGTGCGGCGAACTCCCAGCCGGTGAGGTGCCAGAGGGTCATCGTGTCCATGCGGGCACCGATGCTATGCGCACGCATCCGACCCGGTAAGCGCTGTCTCGCCTGATGACACCGGGCGCCCGCAGCCGGGCCGCACGCCCGCGCGCACGGCGCCCCGCCCGCGCCCGCTCCCCGCGTCCGCCGCTGACCGTGCTGCTGCCCGCAGTCCCCCGCCGCTAGGCGTACCGCGTCCGCAGCTCCCGCTTCAGGACCTTCATGCTCGGCCCCAGCGGCAGTACGTCCGTGAACTCCACGCGCCGCGGGTACTTGTGGCGGCCCAGGCGCTCCTTCGACCAGGCGGTGATGGCCTCCGCGTCGGGCGCGGCGCCCTGCGCGGGGACGACCACGGCGCAGATCTCCTCGCCGTGCAGCTCGTCGGGCAGGCCGATGACCGCGACCTGGGCGATGCCCGGGTGGCGCATCAGGACCTCCTCGACCTCGCGCGGGTAGACGTTGTAGCCGCCGCGGATGATGACGTCCTTCTTGCGGTCGACGATGCGCAGGAAGCCGTCCGCGTCCCTGGTGCCGAGGTCGCCGGTGCGGAACCAGCCGTCGACCATGACCTCGGCGGTGGCCTCGGGGCGGCCGAGATAGCCGGAGAAGACGTTGTGGCCGCGGATGACCACCTCGCCCAGCTCGTCCGCGGGCAACAGCTCGATCCGGTCCTCGACGTCGGCGCGCGCGATCTCCACGTCGACGCCCCACAGCGGGTGTCCGATGGTGCCCGCGCGGGTGCCGAACACCGGCTGGTTCACGGTCGCCGTCGGCGAGGTCTCCGACAGGCCGTAGCCCTCGTACACCGGCACGCCGAAGGCCTCCTCGAACCGTTCCAGGACCGCCACCGGCAGCGAGGCGCCGCCCGAGATGCACACCCTCAGCTCTGGCAGGGCCGCCGCCTCGGCCGCCGCGGCGACGAGGGCGACGTACATGGTGGGCACCCCGTGGAAGGTGTCGACCTTCTCCCGCACCATCAGCTCGATCGCGCCCGCCGCGTCGAAGCGCGGCATCAGGACGAGCGTGGCCCCGGCCCGCCAGGTGGAGTTGAGGGAGACCGTCTGGCCGAAGGCGTGGAACAGCGGCAGCGCGCCGAGCGCGATGTCGTCGGGGCGGATGTCGTTGGCGTCGAAGGCGTTGACGGTCGCGTTCATCACCAGGTTGAGGTGGCTGAGCACGGCACCCTTGGGGACACCGGTGGTGCCGCTGGTGTAGAAGACGACGGCCGGGTCGTCGGCGTCGCGGGTGACGTACGACGGCAGCGGCTCGGCGTCCGCGGCGAGTTTGTCGAACTCCTCGCCGAGCACCACGACCCGCACCCCGGCGGCCCGTGCCGCGGCGCCGCCCGTCTCGGCCTGCGCCGGATGGCACAGCAGCAGGGTGGCGCCGCTGTCCCTCAGCACGTGCTCGACCTCGCGGGGCGACAGCAGCAGATGGACGGGGACGACGACGCCGCCGGCCGCGGCGATGGCGTAGTACGCCGTCGGGAACTCGGCCACGTTGGGCGCCATCAGGGCGACCCGGTCCCCGGGCCGTACGCCGAGTCCGGCGAGGGCACCGGCCCGGGCGAGGGCCCGCTGCCAGACCTCGGCGAAGGTGAGGCGCAGATCGCCTTCGACGAGGGCGGTCTTGGCAGGCCGGCGGCGCGCGTTCTCGGCGAGGATGCTCGCGAGGGACAGGGTTGCCATGGAGAGGGTTGCTCCGTTTCGTTGCGGCTCTGGTTCCGGATGCCCGGCTCGGGCGCCCCCGTGGTGTCCGCCCGGGCTGCGGCTCGGTGCCCGTCGGAGTGCGGTCAGTGCCGTTCGACCAGCACCGCGCTCCCCTGCCCCACGCCCACGCACATGGTCGCCAGCCCGCGCGTGGCCCCGGTGCGGCGCATGCGGTGGAGCAGGGTGGTCAGGATGCGGGCGCCGGAGCAGCCGAGCGGGTGGCCGAGGGCGATGGCGCCGCCGGTGGGGTTGACCAGCTCGGGGTCGATGCCGAGCTGGTCGACGCAGGCGAGGGCCTGCGCGGCGAACGCCTCGTTGAACTCGGCCTCCTGGACGTCGCCGATGTCCCAGCCGGCCCGGGCGAGGACCTTGCGGGTGGCGGGGACCGGGCCGATCCCCATGACGTCGGGGTGGACCCCCGCCGAGCCTCCGGCGACGTAGCGGCCGAGGGATTCCAGGCCCAGTTCGTTCAGGGCCTCCTCGCTGACCAGCAGCAGTCCGGCGGCGCCGTCGTTCATCGGCGAGGCGTTCCCGGCGGTGACCGTGCCGCCGTCGCGGAAGACCGGCTTGAGGCGGGACAGCTTCTCGAGGGAGGTGTCCTCGCGGACGCACTCGTCGCTGTCGACGACGACGCCGTCGGGGCGGGTGACGGGCAGGAGTTCGTCGTCGAAGTGGCCGTTCTTGCGGGCGAGGGCGGCCCGCTGGTGGCTGCGCAGGGCGAACTCGTCCTGGCGTTCGCGGTCGATGCCGTACCGCGCGGCGACCTCCTCGGCGGTCTCGCCCATGGACAGCAGTCCGTGCAGGTCCCGCATCGCCGGGTTGACCAGGCGCCAGCCGAGCCGGGTGTCGGCGGTCTCGATGCGGTGGGGCAGCGCCTCGTCGGGGCGGGGCAGGACGAAGGGGGCGCGGCTCATGGACTCGGAGCCGCCCGCGAGCACGATGTCGGCCTCGCCCGCGGCGATGGTGCGGGCGGCGGTGGTGACGGCCTCCAGGCCGGAGGCGCACAGCCGGTTGACCGTGGCGCCGGGCACCGAGTCGGGCAGCCCGGCGAGGAGGGCGGCCATGCGGGCGACGTTGCGGTTGTCCTCGCCGGCCTGGTTGGCGGCGCCCCAGTAGACGTCGTCGATGCGGGCCGGGTCCAGCGCGGGCACGCCGGCGATCAGGCCGCGGATCACGGTGGCGGCGAGGTCGTCGGGCCGTACCGAGGACAGGGCTCCGCGCAGCTTGCCGATGGGGGTGCGGCGGGCGGCCGCGAAGTGGACGGGACGCACGAGTGGACTCCTGACCGTCATCGCTCAGCAGAACAGGGGCAGCACCGGGGGCGATGTGGAGCGCCCAATTAATTAGCACTGCTAGTTTTGGACTATAGACCTCCGCACCGCTCCCTGGGAAGATCCCCCGGAACCTTCCACGCCCACCCACCCCCGACGCGTCCGGAGGAGCCATGACCGACACCCGCGAGCACGTCCTCACCGGGACCCGGGGCGCGCTCGCCGTCCGCGAGTGGCCCCACCCCCGCCCCCGGTACACCGCCCTCGTCGTGCACGGCTACGGCGAGCACATCGGCCGGTACGCCGAGCTGGCCGGCGTGCTGACCGCGCACGGCGCCGCCGTGTTCGGGCCCGACCACATCGGCCACGGCCGGTCGGCGGGCGAGCGGGTGGTGATCGAGGACTTCGAGGACGTGGTCGGCGATGTGCACACCGTGGCGCGGCTGGCCCGGTCCGCGCATCCGGACGTACCGATGGTGATGATCGGCCACTCCATGGGCGGGCTCATAGCCGCCCGGTACGCCCAGCGGTACGGCGCCGGCCTCGCCGCTCTCGTGCTGTCCGGGCCGGTGATCGGCACCTGGGAGACCCCCGCGCGGCTGCTCGCCCACGAGGCGGCGCACGGCGAGATCCCGGACATCCCGATCAGCCCCGCCGCGCTCTCCCGGGACCCGGCGGTCGCGGCGGCGTACGCGGCGGACCCGCTGGTGTGGCACGGGCCGATGAAACGGCCGACGCTGCGGGCGTTCGTCCGGACCCTGGAGGATGTCGCCGAGGGCGGTGACGTGAGCCCGCTGCCGCTGCTGTGGCTGCACGGCGGCGACGACCGGCTGGTGCCGCTCGTGGGCAGCCGGACGGGTGTGGAGCGGCTGAGCGGCGGGGCGACGACCGAGCGGATCTTCCCGGGCGCGCGGCACGAGGTGTTCCACGAGACGAACCGCGCGGAGGCGTTCGCGGAGGTGAAAGCGTTCGTCGACCGGGTCCTCGGAGGCTGACCGAAAAGGGCCGTCACGCCCCGGAACCCCCTCTCACCGCCTGAGACACCTCGCGTTTGCAGCGGTACGCGTGGGGCACCCGCGCCCGCATGGAGTGGTTGCGACGAGCGGCCCGCGCCGGCGAGGCCCCGGAGACGCTGCGTTCCGTGGGCACCCCGGCTCCGGCGCCGCGCGAGACCGCGACCGCCCCACGCGTCCGCGCCCGCCGCGCGGTCGGCGCGGAGTGTCCGCGCCACGCGGCGGACCGGTCCCGGACGCGTGGGCGGCACCCGCGGCAGTGAGCGTGCCGCGCCGCTCCGTACGTTCCGCACACCCTCGGACGAGGTGAGAAGGAGAAGCGCCCCATGACCGTCGTGAAGAGCACACTGCCCGAGGACGCCCGCCGGGTCGCCTGTGACGCGCTCCAGGAGACCTTGGTGGACCTGCTCGGGCTGTCACTGATCGGGAAGCAGGCGCACTGGAACATCGTGGGTCCCCGCTTCCGCTCGATCCACCTCCAGCTCGACGAGGTCGTCGCGACCGCCCGCGCCCACTCGGACACGGTCGCGGAGCGGTGCGCCGCGCTGGGCGTGCCGCCGGACGGCCGGCCGGAGACCATCGCCGCCCGGTTCACGCTGCCCAGCCCGAAGGAAGGCTGGGTGCGCGACGGCGAGGTGGTCCAGGTGCTGGTGGAGACGCTGGAGGCGGCGATCGGACGCCTGCGGGAGCGCATCGAGGCGACCGACCGCCCGGATCCGGTCACCCAGGATCTGCTGATCGCCATCACGGCCGATCTGGAGAAGCAGCGCTGGATGTTCGACGCCGAGAACTTCCCGCGCGAGGACTGACCCCCGCGTACGCACCACATGGAAAGGGGCAGGCCATGGCGGATTCCCCCGAACTGGGCGCGCTGTGGGAGGACTTCCACCGCGTCGTGAACATGACCTCCCAGGAGCTGGACTCCTGGCTGCGGACCCGTGACGCCGGCGAGCTGACCGAGCCGCTGCCGGACCAGGCGGGTCCCCCGCTCGGGCAGCAGGTGCTCGCCATCCTGCGCAAGCGGCGCACCGATCTCACCGACGAGGACGTCCGGGTGATGTCCAAGGTCGTGGAGATGGTGTCCGGGCAGACGGACATGGCGAACGAACCGGAGCCCGAGCGGACCAGCCGCCGCCACGCGCTGATGTCGATCGGGCACGACCCCCTCAAGCCGTGACCGACCAGCGGCGCGTGGTGCGCGAACTGACGCGCGCGCACGGCCGGACGTACGCCGAGGAGGCGGGCATCCGGCTGCGGAACACGCCCCAGCCGCTGTACCGGCTGCTCGTCCTGTCCGTGCTGCTCAGCGCCCGGATCCGGGCCTCGGTCGCGGTGGCGGCGGCCCGCGCCCTGCACGAGGCGGGGATGCGCGATCCGCGCCGGATGACCGAGGCCGGATGGCAGCGCCGGGTGGACGCCCTCGGCCAGGGCGGCTACCGGCGCTACGACGAGCGCACCGCGACGATGCTCGGCGACGGCGCGCGGCTGCTGACCGAGCGCTGGGGCGGCGACCTGCGCCGGCTGCGCGAGGAGGCGGACGGCGATCTCGGCGCGCTGCGGCGGCTGCTCCAGGAGGTGCCCGGACTGGGCCCGGCCGGCGCGGACATCTTCCTGCGGGAGGTGCAGCGGGTCTGGCCCGAAGTGGCGCCGTACGTCGACGACAAAGCACTGTCCGGGGCACGGCGGCTGGGGCTGCCGGAGGACCGTGACCGGCTGCTGAAGGCGGCCGGTGACACCGAACCGGCCGTCCTGGCCGCCGCGTTGGTGCGGGCAGCGCTGGAGAAGGAGGTGGCCGAAGACACGCTCCGCCGCGCCGCGTGATCATGTCAGACTGCTCGCAGCCCTCGTCAGCCGCGGGGGTTCGCCGAGCGGAGGAGCAGCGCGTGACGGGGACCGAGCCGCCCGTACGGCGGATCGACACGACACGGCCCCATCCGGCCCGGGTGTACGACTGGTACCTCGGCGGCAAGGACAACTACCCGGTCGACGAGGAACTCGGCCGGCAGATCATGGCGATCGACGACGGCGCCCCGCGGGCCGCCCGCGCCAACCGCTGGTTCATGCAGCGGGCCACCCGGCTGCTGGTCCGCCAAGAGTGCATTCGGCAGTTCCTCGACATCGGCTCCGGCATCCCGACCGAACCGAACCTCCACCAGATCGCCCAGTCGGCGGCCCCGGAGTCCCGGGTGGTCTACGTCGACAACGACCCGATCGTCCTCGCGCACGCCGAGGCCCTGCTGCGCGGCACCCCCGAGGGCGCCACGGACTACGTCCAGGCGGACGCGCGCGACCCGCGGCGCATCCTCGAACAGGCCGCCCAGGTCCTGGACTTCGACCGGCCCGTCGCCCTGTCCCTGATCGCGCTGCTGCACTTCGTCGCGGACGAGGACGGCGCCTACGAGCTGGTGGACACCCTCGTCGGGGCGCTGGCGCCGGGCAGTTGCCTGGTGCTGTCGGCGATGACCGCCGACTTCGAGCCGGAGAACGTACGGCGCGGCATCGCGGCGTACACGGCGGGCGGCATGACCCTGGTCGCCCGCTCGCGCGACGAAACAGCCCGCTTCTTCACGGGCCTGGAACTGCTGGCCCCGGGCATCGTGTCGGTCGCCGACTGGCGGCCCGAGCTGGCGGAGGGCGAGTCGGACCTGGGCCGCGGACCGGTGTCGCTGTACGGCGCGGTCGGCCGCAAGGTCTGAGGTCGGCCGCAAGGTTCGATCATCGGCCGCAAGGTCTGACGTCGGCCGCAAGGTTTGATTCCGGCCATCCTGGGCCCGGGTCCCCGGGGTTCGGCCGAGCCGGGCGAGGTGGGTCTGACGGGCACCGGTGCACATCACCCGACGTCGGCCCCGTGCCCGCTACTCACCCGCGGCGAAGTGCCCACGGTGATCAACGGCCCGCGCTGCCGGTACGCTGTGGCAGCCGCGGCGCTCCCCCCACATCACCCGCACCCGCGCGGTGAGTTCGGCCCGCGGCGGTCGACTCACTCAGGACGAGGACGAAGCACAGGTGCTCATAGCGGGCCGGTACCGGCTGCAGGACGCGATCGGACGCGGCGCGATGGGAGAGGTCTGGCGGGCGTACGACGACACGCTCGGCAGACCGGTGGCCGTCAAGCTGCTGCTGCCCCAGGACTCCGACACCACCGCCGCCTCGCGGTTCCGGCTGGAGGCGCAGACCGCCGGCCGGCTCCACCACCCCCATGTGGTCGGTGTCCTGGACTTCGGCACGTACGAGAACAAGCTCTTCCTGGTGATGGAGCTGGTCGAGGGCGACAGCCTCGCCGGGCTGCTCGCCCGTTCCGGCCCGCAGCCCGCCGAACGGGTCGCCCGGATCGCCGCGGAGGCCGCCGCCGGGCTCGCCGCCGCCCACCAGCAGGGCATCGTGCACCGGGACATCAAGCCCGCCAACCTGCTGCTGGACGCCGACGGCACCCTGAAGATCGGTGACTTCGGCATCGCCCGCTTCATGGACGACCCGGCCGCCGCGCTCACCGCGACCGGTCAGATCGTCGGCACCAGCCTGTACATCGCGCCGGAGCGCGCGCTGGGCAAGCCCGCGGGACCGCCCAGCGACGTCTACTCGCTGGGCTGTGTGCTGTACCAACTCCTCACCGGCACCCCGCCGTTCCAGGCCGACAGCGCCATCGCCATCCTCCATCAGCACCTCGACGCCACGCCCACGCCGCCCCGGCAGCTCGGGGCCCAGCTGCCGCCCGCCTTCGAGAGCTATCTGCTCGGCCTGCTGGCCAAGCAGCCCGAACACCGGCCCACCGCCGAGCAGGTCGCGGAGTGGTTCGCCTCGGGCGCCTGGCAGGGCCGCCCCGAGCCGCTGCCCGCGGCCGGACCCGGACTGCCCCCGGCGGGACCGGCGCTGCCCACGCCGGAGCAGCGCCCCGAGGCACAGCCGGGCACGCGCCGGCAGTCGGCCACGCGCCACCAGCCGCCCGCGCAGCCCCGGCCGCGCCCGCTCGGTGAGACCGGTCCCGCGACGACGTACATGCTGCCGTCCACCTCCGGCCCGGGCTCCCGCCGCCGCCCGGCCTCCGGGAACCGGCGGAAGGTCGCGGCGGGTGCCGCCGGCGTGGGCCTGTTCCTGGCCGCGATGGTCACCGGGATGCTGCTGTTCTCGCCCGATGACAGCGACACCGAGAGTTCCCGCACGGACCCGTCCACGTCCGCCGACCCCGCGGCGACCGCCCCGGACGCGACGCAGGGGCAGGGTCAGGCTCCGGCCGGGGATCCGCAGGAGCAGGTCCCGGGCTCCCAGGGCCAGGTCCCGGCCGCGGGCGACCCGGGCCAGGGCCAGGTCCCGGCCGCCGGGACACCGGCCGCGGGCGGCGAGGCCGCGGCGACCCCGGCCACCGCCCAGACGCCCACCGCCGCCGCTCCGACGCCCACCGTATCGGCGCCGCCGCCCGAGGCGGGCGGCCCGGCACCCGCCGAGGACGACGGCGACGAGGGCGGGGACGACTAGCGGCGTGGGCGGGGACGACTGACGGCGGGACGACGCGGACTGACCGGTCAGCGGGGCTTTCCGTCCTCGGAGAGGTCCCGGAGCAGGTCGGCCGAGGGCACGAAGAACAGCGTGCCGGTGACCGCGCGGGAGAAGTCCAGCAGGGGGTCGGGGCCACCGGCGGGCGTGCCGACGAACATGCGGCGCAGCATGGTCTCGGTGAGCTGCGGGTCGCGGGCGTAGGCGATGAAGTACGTGCCGAACTCGCCCCGCCCCGGGCGGCCGAACGGCATGGCGGCGCGCAGGATGCGCTGCTCGGTGCCGTCCGGGCCGAGCACGGTGTTGACCTCCTTGTGGGAACCGGGCGCGTCCAGTTCGAGGCCGGTCGCCTTGGCCCGGCCCATCACCCGCTCCTGCTCCTCCGTCGTCAGCGCCTCCCAGGCCGCCATGTCGTGCAGGTACTTCTGCACGATCGCGTAGGAGCCGCCCCGGAACTCGGGCTCCTCGTCGCCGATCAGCGCGGCCTCGGCCGCGTCCGCGCCGACCGGGTTCTCGGTGCCGTCGACGAAGCCGAGCAGGTTGCGGGCGTCGTAGTGGGCGAACGCCTGCACCTCGTCCTGGACGGTGACCGCGCCGCACAGCCCCTTCATGATCTCGGCGGTCAGCGCGAAACACAGGTCGGGGCGCGCGGCGCGGATGTGGAAGAGCAGGTCGCCGGGGGTGGAGACGGCGTGGTGGCGGGGTCCGGCCAGCGCGCGGAACGGGTGCAGGCCGGCGGGGCGCGGCGTGCCGTAGAGCCGGTCCCAGGCCTGGGCGCCGATGCCCGCGGCACAGGACAGGCCCGCGTCGGGGTGCGGGAAGGCGAGTGCCCGCTCCCACCCGGGGAGCGCGGCCAGCACCTCGCGGGCGGCGCTCTCCCCGCCGGGGTCGACGGTGACGACCAGGAAGAACGCGGCGCGGGCGGGCGGGCCGAGCACGGGCTGCGGCCGGCCGCGGGGCGTTGGAACCGACGGAACCGAGGACGACATGGCTCCCCCTCTTCGACGTGACGCCACGGCCACGGTGGCCGGTCGGCACCCGTCACCATGCCCGGCCCGCCCCGGGGGGTGACACGGCGCACGACGCGGGCACGGGGGGCACGGTGCGGCGCCGGCCGGGGGCACGGTTTCAGCCGGGGTGGCCGGACCTCGCCCGACGCGGCGGCCCGGGCGAGCCCACGGCACCGGCCTGCCCCGACGCGGCGGTCCGGGCGCCACCTACGACACCGGCCTCACCCGACACGGCGGCCCGGACGCCAGCCACGGCACACCGCCCTCACCCGACACGGCGGCCCGACATCCCCCACGACACCGGCCTCACCCGACACGGCAGCCCGGACACCCCCCCCACGACACCGGCCTCACCCGACACGGCAGCCCGGACACCCCCCACGACACCGACCTCACCCGACACGGCAGCCCGGACACCCCCCACGACACCGACCTCACCGACACGGCGGTCCGGACACCCCCCACGACACCGACCTCACCGACACGGCGGTCCGGCGCCGCCAGTCTCACCCGACGCGGCCGTCCGGCCCCGGCAGGCCGAGCATCCGCCGGACGGTGCGCAGGACGCCGTCCTCGTTGTTGGAGGGGGCGAGGTGGCGGGCCCGGCGGATGACCTCGGGGTGGGCGTTGGCCATGGCGAAGGACCACTCGGCGGCGTCCATCATCTCCAGGTCGTTGAGGTAGTCCCCGAAGACCATGGTCTGGGCTGGCGTGATGCCCAGTTCCCGCTGGAGGGCGCGGACGGCGGCGCCCTTGTCGGCGGTGCGGTTCATGACGTCGACCCAGTGCTCGCCGGAGACCACGACCTGGTGGGTCTCGGCGAACGGGGCGAGGGCGGGCGCGGTGGTGCGTTCGGCGGGGCCGAAGTCGTAGAGGGCCACCTTCAGGATGTCGTCGTCGACGGCGGTGACGTCCTCGACGGTCCGGTTCTCGACGTAGTACCGGCGCACCTCGGCGAGGAAGGGCTCGTCGGTGCGCTCGACGTAGGCGGACCGCTTGCCGCAGACGACGGCCCCGACGTCCACGCCGTCGGCGGACAGCCGCCGCACCGCCGCGACGATCCGGGCGACGACGTCCGGCGCCAGCGGGTCGGAGCTGAGCTCAACCCCGTCGCGCACCACATACGTGCCGTTCTCGGCGATGAACACCATGCCCTGCGCGGCCCGGGCGAACTCCCGCGCCAGGGTGGCGTACTGCCGGCCGCTGGCCGGGCTGAACAGCACCCCGCGCTCGCGCAGCTGCTCCAGCGTCTCCCACAGCCCGGCCGGGGGCCGCTTGTCGTCGTCCAGGAGGGTGCCGTCCATGTCGGTGACCACGAGCCGGATGTCGGCGGGGGCGAGCGGGGTGTCGGCGGGGGTGGGGAGGGGGGAATGGGAGTACGGCATGTCCTGCTTCCTGCGACGGCAGCCCTTTGTCGTTCCGTGGACGACTGTCAACCCTACCCGGGCAACTTCACCCGTCCGGGCGCACGCGTCGCCCCTCCGGACGCCCACCCGGCCTCCTGGCCTCTCCCCCGGACGCCCCCTCGGCCTCCCGAACGACGCCCCCTCGGCCTCCCGGACGACGCTCCCCCGGTTTCCCGGACGCGCTGATCATGAACGCGGCACAATGGCGGAAGACCGCGGCATGGGCGAGGAGAGGACACGACGTGAGCGAGACCCCCACCCCGGCGGAGGGAGCGGCACGCCTGAACACGGGTGTGGCGCACAACGCCCGGGTCTGGAACTACTGGATCGGCGGCAAGGACAACTACGAGGTCGACCACCAGGTCGGCGATCACGTGGCCGGGATGTTCCCCGTGATCCGGGACATCGCCCGCGCCGACCGGGAGTTCCTGGGCCGGGCCGTGCGGTTCCTGGCCGCGGAGCGCGGGGTGCGGCAGTTCCTGGACATCGGCACCGGACTGCCCACCGCGGACAACACCCACGAGATCGCCCAGCGGATCGCCCCCGACTCGCGGATCGTGTACGTCGACAACGACCCGATCGTGCTGATCCACGCCCGCACCCTGCTGACCGGTACCCCGGACGGCGCCACCGACTACATCGACGCCGACGTGCACGACCCGGACGCCATCCTGGAGCGCGCCGCCCGCACCCTGGACCTGAGCCTGCCGGTCGCGGTGATGATGCTGGGCATCCTGAACTTCGTCCTCGACACCGACACGGCGCGGGACATCGTGCGCCGGATCATGGCGGCGGTGCCGTCCGGCAGCTTCCTGGTGCTGACCCACCCCACCTTCGAGCCCGACCTGGGCGGCGAGGGCCAGATCCCGGCCATGAAGTTCTGGAACGAGAACGCCACCCCGCCGATCACCGCCCGCGGTCGCACCGACATCGCCTCCTTCTTCGAGGGGCTGGAGTTCCTGGAGCCGGGGCTGGTGTCGTGCTCGCAGTGGCGCCCGGAGAACCCGTGGCCCGTGGTGGTCCCGCAGTTCGGCGCCGTGGCCGTCAAACCCTGACCCCGCGCCCAGGGCCCCGGGCCCCGGTGGGCAGGCCCCGCCTCCACCCGGAGGCCGGCCGGGCGCGTGTGCGCCGAAACGGTTTTCCGACGACACACGAAAGTATGATCAAGCAATGTCTGACATGACCGAAACCACGCCCGGCTGGCTGACACCCGACGAGCTCGAACTGGCCCGCGCGCGCATGCCGATCCTGTACGTCGAGGCGGTGCCGGTCCGCGTGGACGACAGCGGCGAGGTCACCAGCATCGGCCTGCTGCTGCGCATCGGTCCGGACGGCACGGTCAGCCGCACCCTGGTCTCCGGCCGGGTGCTGCACCACGAGCGGGTCCGCGACGCCCTGCTGCGCCATCTGGAGAAGGACCTCGGCCCGGTCGCCCTGCCCCGGGTCCCGGCCTCGCTCCAGCCCTTCACGGTCGCCGAGTACTTCCCGACCCAGGGCGTCACCCCGTACCACGACCCGCGCCAGCACGCGGTCTCCCTCGCCTACGTCGTCCCGGTCACCGGCGACTGCCGGCCGCGCCAGGACGCCCTCGACCTCGTCTGGTTCAGCCCCCAGGAGGCCGCCTCGGAGGCGGTGCAGAGCGAGATGCCGGGCGGGCACGGCGTCCTGCTCAAGCAGGCCCTCGCCCACGTGGGCCTGGCGCTTTGAGCACGACGGGCAGCGGCGGCACCCTGCGCTTCGCCCCGCGCCCCTGCACGCTCGTCGTGTGCCGGGGCTGCTGCTGCGGCAACGCGCGCAAGCATCCCGGCACCGACCACGCCTGGCAGCTGGAGCGGCTGCGGGCCGCCGCCGCGGACTCCGGCGGCCGGTTCACCGTCCGTACGACGGACTGCCTCGGCCCCTGCGACCAGGCGAACGTCATCGTCGTCCAGCCCTCCGGCGCGGGGCGGCGGGCCGGGGGCCGCGCGGTCTGGGTGGGGTTCGCCATGGACGACGACTCCACGGAGGAGCTGCTGGCGTGGGCGGCGGCGGGCGGCCCCGGAGTGGCGAAGCCGCCGGCCACGCTGGAGCTGCAGTTCATCCCGGCGCCACGGGAGGGGAAGGTGCGCAGCCGCCGCCGCTGAGGGAATGAACCGCGGACCCCTTTTCGTAATGGGATCCATTTTCATGTAGCGTGCTGCCTGGTTCACCGACCCAGGAAGGACTCCCATGGCCGTTCCCAAGCGGAAGATGTCCCGCAGCAACACCCGCCACCGCCGCGCCCAGTGGAAGGCGAGCACGCCGAACCTGGTCCCCGTCACCGTCGACGGCATCCGCCACCTCGTGCCGCAGCACCTGGTCCGGGCGTACGAGCGCGGGCTGCTGCGCCCCGAGGGCTGACCCCCGATGCCGTACGACCGACTGCCCGTCACCGTCCTGTCCGGGTTCCTCGGGGCGGGCAAGACCACGCTCCTCAACCATGTCCTCGCGAACCGCGAGGGGCTGCGCGTCGCCGTGATCGTCAACGACATGAGCGAGATCAACATCGACGCGGCGCTGGTCCGCGGCGGCGATGCCGCGCTGTCGCGGACCGAGGAGCGGCTGGTCGAGATGACCAACGGCTGCATCTGCTGCACCCTGCGGGACGATCTGCTGGAGGAGGTCGACCGGCTGGCCCGCGAGGGGCGCTTCGACCATCTGCTGATCGAGTCGTCCGGCATCTCCGAACCCATGCCCGTGGCCGCCACGTTCGCCTTCGCCCGCGACGACGGCGCCACCCTCGGCGACCTGGCCCGGCTGGACACCATGGTCACCGTGGTCGACGCGGCCAACTTCCTGTCCGAGCTGGACAGCGGTGACGAACTGGCCGAGCGGGGCCTCGCGCCGTACGAGGACGACGAGCGCACGGTGAGCGATCTGCTCATCGACCAGGTCGAGTTCGCCGACGTGATCGTGCTGAACAAGCTGGACCTGGTGGACGCCGCCACCGCCGACCGCCTGCGCGCGGCCCTCACCCGGCTCAACCCGGCGGCCCGGATCGTCCCGGCCACACACGGGCGGGTGGACCTCCGCCAGGTGCTCGACACGGGCCTGTTCGACCTGGAGCGCGCCCAGCAGGCGCCGGGCTGGGTCCGCGAACTCAACGGCGACCACGTTCCGGAGACCGAGGAGTACGGCATCTCCTCGACCGTGTTCCGCTCCGAACTCCCCTTCCACCCCGGGCGGTTGTGGACGTTCGTCACCGAGCGGATGGACAGCGGCGCCCACGGGCGGATCCTGCGCTCCAAGGGCTTCTTCACCCTGGCCACCCGCCCGCACGTGACCGGCCTGTGGTCGCAGGCGGGGTCCGTCGCCCGCTTCGAACCGTCCGCGGCCCGCGACCACGAGGCGCCCCACGCGCAGGAGCTGGTCTTCATCGGCACCGGGCTCGACGCGGCGTCGCTGCACGCGGACCTGTCCACGTGTCTGCTGCGCGCCGACGAGCCGCTGCCCGCCGAGGACCCGTTCCCCGCCTGGACGGCCCACGGCATCGACGAGGCCTGCGCGCTCGAGCACCCCGAACTCGTCGGGGAACACTGAGAATCCGGACCGGGCGGTGGACGCAGCCACGGCACCGCCCGGTCCGGTCCGTCCGGTCCGCACGGATACGCTCGTGCGTGCCCGTCACAGCACGGCCTGTCCGACGACCCGCTGGGCCGGACCGTCCGCCCGATCGCGGTGAGCGCGCGTAGGGACGGACGAGCGACCGCCTCGGCCGCCTGGCGGGCGGGGACGGAGGTCACGGCCCCCGTCTCGGCCGCCTGGCGGGCGGGGACGGAGGTCACGGCCTCCACGCCACCCTGGCCCGCCCCACCGACCACACCCGCGCCGGGCCGTCAGCCCGGAGGCCGCCGGGCGCACAGCCCGAGGGGAGGGTGCCCGAGGCCCGCGGGCACCCTCCCTTCGTCTCAGGCCGCCGCCGCGAGGAGGTCGATCAGCGTGGCGCGCGCCCGGGCGACCCGTGAGCGCAGAGTGCCGATCGGGCAGCCGCCGATCCGGGCCGCCTCGGCGTACGGCAGTCCGAGCAGCTGGGTGAGGACGAACGCCTCCCGCCGCTCGTCGGGCAGCGCCGCCAGCAGGTCCAGCAGGGCGACCCCGTCGTCGAAGCCCGGCAGCCCGCACGGCTGCGCCCGCTCCACCGCCACCCGCCAGTCCACGGCGTCGCACGGCCGCGGCCGGCTGCCGGCGTGGCGGTAGCTGTCGACTACGGCCCGGCGGGCGATGGCCAGCAGCCAGGAGCGCGCCGAGGACCGCCCCTCGAAGCGGTGCAGACTGCCGAGCGCCCGCAGGAACGTGTCCTGGGCCAGATCGTCGGCCGCCTGGGGGTCGCCGCAGAGGTGGGCGACGTACCGCAGGACGTCACGGTGCAGGGCGCGGACGAACCGGTCGACGGCGTCCGGGTCACCGCCGCGGGCGGCGAGCGCCCACGCGGTTATCGACTCGTCGGCGCGTTCAGGCGCGGGCAGGGCAGTGGGCAGGGCAGAAGTGATCACCTGGTGTCCTTCTCGTCACGTGGGGAAGCGGCCGTACGGCCCTGCGCGGGCGTACGGCCGGGGCCCGGGGCGCACACGGGCGGCCCCGGGAAACCGGCTGTCGTCAGGCGACAGCGGTCCCCACGGGCGGACCCCGGGAGGTGATCGCGTGGACGAGGAGGAGCCGGCGCGGCGACCGGTCCGAGCGGCGCCGGCGCAGGCGCGGGCGGGGCGGAGGCGCGACGACGAGCAGCCGGAGCGGCAGTCGCAGCGGCGCCGCGAGCCAGCCGGCGACGGCGCGCAGGATACGGAAGGCGGCGCGCTCGCCGTGGGCGAGCCACAGGCCGCACAGCAGCGCGGCGAGGAGGTGGGCGGCGAGCATGCCGGACGAGGCTCCGGCGGGGGCCGGGTCGGCCACCATCGAGCGCCCCATGTCCCCCATATCCGCCATATGCACGATGTGGCCCGATGTAGGGGTCATATGGGCCATGTGGGCGGTGTGGCCGGTGTCCGGGGTTCCCGACTGGGCGTACGAGAACGCCGAGTGCAGCGCGGTCTGGGCCGTGACCACGACGGCCGTGATCAACGGCAGTCCTCGCTCCCGCCCGGCCAGCCCCCAGCCGACGGCGCCGGTGACCGCGAGCCCGCCGGCCAGCGTCCAGCCGGGCACGTGCCGGCCGGACATCAGGACGTGTCCCAGGGCGGCGAGCAGCACGCAGACGGCCGCGAACACCGCGGCCCGCACCGTGCGCGCACCCCACCCTGCCGTCATGACGGCCCCATCCTCCCATCCGGGGCTCGATCCCCACTCGTGCGTACGGAAATCGGCGGCCCGGGACTCGACGGCCGGGCTCACCGCCGGGACTCCGCGGCCGAGGAGTCAGAGACAGGCGACAGAGGCTGGGGCAGAGGCTGCGGGCTCAGAGGCGGACGAGCATCTTGCCGGTGTTGGCTCCGCTCCGCGCGCCCAGGAACGCCTCGGGGGCGTGCTCGATGCCCGTCACCACCGTCTCCCGGGTGCGCAGCGTGCCGTCGGCGAGCCAGCGGGCCGCCCGGGCGGCGTAGTCCGGGAGCCGGTCCAGATGGTCGACGACCAGCAGGCCGCGCAGGGTGAACTGCTTGAGCACCGCCTCGTAGAGATTGGCGGGGACGGGCTTCCGGCTCGATCCGGACAGCGCCGCGGCCGTCGCCGCGACCTGCCGCCGGCTGGACGGGCTGCCGCCGGCCCTGGAGCTGGCCACGGCCGGGGTCCGCGCCCTCGGTGTGGCTGGTGGTGCTCACGGACGACCCCGGCGGTCCCGCTACCACCTGCCGGAGACGATCAGGGCGTACGTCCTGCGGGAACACGCCGACCACCCCGGACGCCCTCAGGGGGGCCTGGAACACGCGTAAGGGCCTCCGCGGGCTCTCACCCGCGAAGACCCTTCGCACCGTCGGGACGACAGGATTTGAACCTGCGACCCCTTGACCCCCAGTCAAGTGCGCTACCAAGCTGCGCCACGTCCCGGTGCCGTCTGACCTGGGGTTTCCCCTGGCCGAACGCGCAGAGAAACAATACCGCACTCGGGTCCGTGGTCGCGCACCCCTTTTCGCCGGAGGGCTACTCGGGGCGGACCAGGGCCGCCGTGCCGGGCGCGGGCGCGCGCGGTCCCGGCGGGGTGTCGACGCGGACCAGACCGCGGATCGCAGGGACGGCGAGCAGCGTGCCGACGACGACGAAGCTGGTCACCCCGGAGACCAGCAGCACCTGCTCGGCGCCGAGGACGGCGGCGGCCGGGCCGGCCAGGGCCTGGCCGACCGGCATCATCGCGAGCGAGCCGGCCACGTCGTAGGCGTGGATGCGGTTGAGGACGTCCGGCGAGACCTGGGTCTGCACGCTGGTCGCCCACATCACGCCCCAGAACGACAGCCCGGCCCCCGCGACGGCCGCCCCGGCCGCCATGGCGGGCACGGACAGCCCGAGGCCGACGGAGAGCGGGAACGCGGCGAAGCCGATCAGGGCGAGGGCGCCGGCGCGCAGCATCCGGCGGGGGCGCAGCCGCAGGGCGACCAGCCCGCCGACGACGGTGCCGGCGCCGAGGGCGGAGTTGACCAGGCCGTAGGCGCGCGGGCCGTGCTCGCGCACCACCTCGGCGGCCACCAGCGGGCCGGTCGGCCCCCATACGGCGATCATGTAGAGGCACCAGACGGCGATCACGCCCCACAGCCAGGTCCGCGAGCGGAACTCGTGCCAGCCCTCGATGAGGTCGGCGCGGAAGCCGGCCGCGGCGTGGCCGGTGGGGCGGCTGTCCGGTGCGAGTGGGGGCAGGCGCAGCAGTACGAGGCACCCGGCGCTGATCGCGTAGGTGGCGGCGTGGGCGGCGAACACCCCGCCGGGGGTGGCGAAGCCGACGAGGAGCCCGGCGACGGCGGGCCCGGCCAGCTGGGCGACGGACTCGGCGACGCGGATCGCGCCGTTGGCGCCCTGGACGTCGGTGGCGAGGCGGGGCACCATGCTGGCGACGCCGGGCTGGAAGAGGGCGCCCGCGGCGCCGTTGACCAGGCCGATCGCGCAGATCTCCCAGAGCACCACGTGGTCCGCGAAGAACAGCGCGGCGGCCAGGGCCTGGGTGCCGAGCCGGACGATGTCGGCCCAGATCATCAGGGTGCGGGTGGCGAACCGGTCGGCGATCACCCCGGCGAAGACGACGAGTCCGGCGAAGGTGGCGGCGGTCGCGGCCATCGCGAGGCCGACCGCTCCCGCCCCGTACCCGTGCTGGAGCAGGCCTGCGGCGAGGGCCACCGGCAGCATGGTGTCCCCGAGCCGGGCGACGGCGCGGGCGAGGAAGAACAGTCCGAAGTCCCGTGACCACAGCGGCCGGTCCGGTTCGCGTTCCCGCGCGGCGCCGCGCCCGCCGTCCTTGCCCGCGCCTCCCTTGCCGGCGCTTCCCTCGGCCGTGCCTCCTCTGCCCGCGGCTTCCGTGCCCGCGGCTTCCGAGCCCGCGCCTTCCTCGGCCGTGCTCTCCCCACCCGACGGCGTCCCGGACGTCACTGGCGGTTCTCCTTCCCGGCCCCCACTCAAGCCGGGGATCATGCCATGGCGCCCGCTCCCGCCCAAGGCATTTTCAGTCCCCCGCCGGGACCCCCAACTCCGGGTAGGCGTCGAGGAGTCGGGAGGGTGCGGCCTGCCGCCAGGAGTCGGCGAGGATGTCCCGCAGCTCCGCCTCGTCCTCCAGCGCGGCGAGCCGCACCCGCACCCAGGCGAACTGCGCCTCGTGGTCGGCGATCCAGAACTTGTCCGGCTCGGAGAGCACCAGTTCGTCGCGCTCCTCCTTGGGGCAGCGCACCGCCATGGAGGTCTCGTCCTCGGGCAGCGTGGCGAACATCTTGCCCGCCACCCGGAACGTGGGCATGCTCCAGGCGATCTTCTCCGTCGTGTCCGGCAGGGACAGGGCGACACGGCGTACGTCTTCGGCTTCCTGCATGGGACGCACCGTAGCGCCCCCCACTGACAGTCAACGGGCGCCGAGGTGCTTGTAGTAGATCGTCGTGCCGCGCAGCACTCCGGCCGGGTCGGCCGCGTAGTCGGGGATCACGCCGACCCTGGTCCAGCCCGCGGACCGGTACAGGTGTTCCGCCGGGCTTCCGGTCTCGGTGTCCAGGTGCAGCAGCGTGATGCCCGCCGCCGCGGCGGCCTGCTCCGCGGTGGCGAGCAGGGCGCGCCCGAGGCCGCGGCCACGGGCCTCCCGGTGGACCATCAGCTTGACGACCTCGGCGCGGTGCCGGCTGTTGGGCTTGTCCGGGAAGGCGAGGCTCACCGTGCCGAGGATCCGGTCGCCGTCGCCCGCGGCCCACACCGCCGCCTGCCCCGACGCCACGGCCACGGCACGCTCGTGCCACCAGGCGAGTGCCTCGCCGGCGTCCATCGGCGCGAGGAACCCGACCGACGCGCCGCCGGCCACGGTGTCGGCCAGCAGTGCCGCCAAGCCCTCGGCGTGAGCGCGCACCTCCGCGCCGCCCAGACGGGTCACCTTCACGGCAGGACCACCGCCAGGACATAGCGGGCGGGCCGCGTCCCGGGGCACCGGAAGCGGGTGGTCCCCCACACCCGCAGCCGCAGGCAGTCGCCGGTCCCGAGGGCGTGGGTCAGGTCCTGCACGGTCACCTCCAACTCCCCTTCCAGCACCCAGATGTGCTGCTCCAGACCCGGGACGGGCGGCCGGTCGTAGGCCAGGTCGGCGCCGGGGGCGAGTCGGCCCTCGACGAGTTCGCCGCGCAGCCCGGCGTGCGGCGGCGACACCGAGCGCCGTACGAACCCGGCGGCGCTGTCCTCCCAGAGCTGCTGGTCGGCGGCGCGCACCACCGGGGTGGGCTCCGCCTCCACCTCGCTGAGCAGCTGGGACATGGTCCGCCCGTAGACCGCGCACAGGCGGTTCAGCATGGCGGCGGTGGGGCTGATCTCGGCGCGCTCGGCCCGCGAGAGCGTCGAGCGGCTGACCCCGCTGCGCTCGGCCAGCTCTCCCAGGGACCAGCCCCGCTCCGCCCGCAACTCCGCCAGCCGGTCCCCCAGTCGGCGGTCCACCTCTGCTTCTCTCATATCCTGGACGCTATCCCGCATATGAGACAGGCAGGTTACGGCTTCCTCACTCGCGTCCGCCGAACGCCGCGAGGGTCCGCTCCAGCGCCGGGAGCGCCCGCACCACGCGCTTCGACCGGATGAGCAGGTCCCAGGCGGGTTCGAACTTCTTCCAGCCGCCCGCGTACGCCAGGTGCCGCAGCCGCTCGTGCGGGCCCGGCTGGGCCGCCGAGCCCCGCCAGATGCTGGACCAGCGGTAGAAGTCGCGGTAGGCCCGCCAGTAGCCGTCCTCCAGCTGGCGTGGTGTCATGCGCCTGGGCCGGTAGACGACGTGGCGGGTGTCGTAGAGGTCCCAGTCGCGGTGCATGATGCGGCCTTCCGACTCCAGTTGCTTCCACAGGCCGGTCGACGGATACGGCGTCATGATGTGGAAGGTCGCCGTCTCGATGCCCTGCCGCACCGCCCACTCCACGGTGCGGTCGAAGACGTCCGGCCCGTCCTGGTCCAGGCCGAAGACGAAGCTGGCGTTGACCATGACCCCGGCGTCGTGCAGGCGCCGCACGGCCGCGTCGTAGTCGGTGCCGATGTTCTGGTTCTTGCGCCGCTCGGCGAGGTTGGCGTCGTTGACGGTCTCGAAGCCGACGAACAGGCTGCGCAGTCCGGCCTCCACCGCCCTCTCCAGCAGGTCCGGCTTGAGCACCGAGCCGACCGTGCCGGCCGCCTGCCACAGCCGGCCCATCCCTTTCATGCCGTCGAACAGGGCCTCGGCGAACCGCCGGTTGCCGAGCAGATGGTCGTCGAGGAAGTACAGGTGGCGGCCGGGCAGCCGGTCGATCTCGGCCAGGGCGTCGTCGACGGCCTGGGTGTAGAAGGACTTGCCGCCCTCGAAGAAGGCGTCCTTGTAGCAGAAGTCGCAGTGGTGCGGGCAGCCGCGGGAGACCACGATCGAGTTGGGGACGAGGTACAGGTGCCGCTTGATCAGGTCCCGGCGCACCGGAGGCAGCCCGGCGAGGGTGCGCCGCGTGGAGTCGTAGCGGCGGGCCGGGACGCCGTCGCGGAAGTCCTTCAGGAACAGCGGCCAGGTGTCCTCGCCGGGGCCGGTGAAGATGGTGTCGGCGTGCGCCGCGGCCTCCTCGGGCAGCGAGGTCACGTGCAGTCCGCCCATGGCCACGTGCACACCCCGGGCGCGGAAGTGGTCGGCTATCTCGTAGGACCGCCGGGCGGAGGTGATGTACGGCTGGACGACCAGCAGGTCGGGGGTCGGCAGGGATTCCAGGTCGAGGCGTTCCACGTGTTCGTCGTGGAGGGTGACCTCGTCGTCGGGGTCGAGGTACCCGGCGAGGGTGGCCAGGCCCAGGGGCGGGAACAGCGAGTACTTGATGGGCCGGAACAGCGGGCTCGTCGCCTCGGTGAGGGCCGGGAGGATCATCGTCACGCGCATGCCGACCGAGACTGCGTTCGACGGGTGGCCGGTTCCCTAGCCTTCCGCGGCCTCGCGCAGCGCGTCCAGCACGGGGCGGATCAGTGGGTGCTCCTCCGCGCCCCGGCGTACGGCGGCGAAGACCCGGCGGGTGGGCGCCACACCGTCGACGGGGCGCACGACCACGCCGGTCAGGTCCATGCCGCGCAGTGCCGAGCGCGGGACGAGGGCCACGCCCGCGTCGGCCGAGGCGAGCGCCACCACGGCGCGGAAGTCGTCGGAGGAGTGCTCCAGGCGTGGCTGGAAACCGGCGCTCTCGCAGGCCAGGACGACCACGTCGTGGCAGGGGTTGCCGGGGTACGGGCCGATCCAGGGGTCCTTGGCCAGCTCTGCGAGCGGCACCTCGGTGACGTCCGCCAGCCGGTGCGTCAGGGGCACGACCGCGTCGAAGGGCTCCGCGTACAGCGGTACGTGGGTCAGCCGGGGGTCGTCGGCGGGCGGCGCCCCGCGGTACTCGACCGCCACCGCCACGTCGACCTGCCGGTCCAGCACCATGGGCAGGCTGGCGTCGCCCTCGGCGTCCTGGACGCGGATGCGGATGCCGGGCGAGGTGTCGGCGAGGCGGGCCACGGCGGGCGCGACGACCTGCGCGATGCCGGTCGCGAAGGCGGCCACGGTGACCGTGCCCGCGGCGCCCGAACCGTACGCGGCCAGCTCGGCCTCGGCCCGCTCCAGCTGGGCGAGGACGATGTTGGTGTGGCTGAGCAGGATCTCGCCGGCCGGGGTGAGCCGTACGCCCTTCGCGCTCCGCTCCACCAGCCGGTGGCCGGTCTCCTGCTCCAGCGCCGTCAGCTGCTGGGAGACCGCCGACGGGGTGAGATACAGCGCGGCGGCAGCCGCCGTCACCGTGCGGTGGTCGGCCACCGCACGGAGGATGTGCAGCCGCCGCGCTTCGATCACGGCACCGATTCTCTCAGGTCAGGAGACCGGGCCCGGACCTGGTCCGGAGACCGGGCCCCCCGACCGGGCCGGGTGACCGGCCCGAGCCGATCCGGTCAGCCCGCCAGCTCCGCCCGCGCGGCGACGAAGGCGTCCACGGCCCGGTTCACGTCCTCGGTGGAGTGCGCGGCGGACAGCTGCACGCGGATGCGGGCCTGGCCCTGCGGGACCACCGGGTAGGAGAAGCCGATCACGTACACGCCGCGCTCCAGCAGCAGCTCGGCCATCCGGCCCGCCTCGGCCGCGTCGCCGATCATCACCGGCGCGATGGGGTGGTCGCCGGGGAGGATGTCGAACCCCTCCTCGGTCATCCGGCGGCGGAACAGCGCGGTGTTCTCGGCGAGCCGCACCCGCAGGTCGTCGGCCGACTCCAGCAGGTCGAGGACCTTCAGGGAGGCGGCGGCGATCACCGGGGCGAGGGTGTTGGAGAAGAGGTAGGGGCGGGACCGCTGGCGCAGCAGAGCGACAATCTCGGCGCGCGCGGCGACATAACCGCCGGAGGCGCCGCCGAGCGCCTTGCCGAGGGTGCCGGTGATGATGTCGACGCGGTCCATCACGCCGTGCAGCTCGGGGGTGCCGCGCCCGCCGGGGCCGACGAAGCCGACGGCGTGCGAGTCGTCGACCATGACCATCGCGTCGTAGCGGTCGGCGAGGTCGCAGATCTCTCGCAGCGGCGCGACATAGCCGTCCATGGAGAAGACGCCGTCGGTGACGATGAGCCGGCGGCGCGCGTCGGACGCCTCCTTCAGCTGGCGCTCCAGGTCCTCCAGGTCGCGGTTGGCGTACCGGAAGCGGCGGGCCTTGGACAGGCGGATGCCGTCGATGATGGAGGCGTGGTTGAGGGCGTCGGAGATCACCGCGTCCTCGGGGCCGAGCAGCGTCTCGAAGACACCGCCGTTGGCGTCGAAGCAGGAGGAGTACAGGATCGTGTCCTCCTGGCCGAGGAACGCAGACAGCCGCGCCTCCAGCTCCTTGTGCACCTCCTGCGTGCCGCAGATGAAGCGCACGGACGCCATGCCGTAGCCCCAGCGGTCCAGGGCCTCGTGGGCGGCGGCGATGACCTCGGGGTGGTCGGCGAGACCGAGGTAGTTGTTGGCGCAGAAGTTGAGGACCTCGCCGGGACGGCCGCCCGCCGTCACGTTCACGGTGGCGGACTGCGGGGTGCCGATGACCCGCTCGGGCTTGTGCAGGCCGGCGGCGCGGATCTCGTCGAGGGTGGCGCGCAGGTCGTCGCGCACGGAGTCGAACATGGAAGAAGCTCCTAAAAGCTGCGAGGGGTTACGCAGTCCAGTCGAGGATGACCTTGCCGCCGCGGCCGCTCGCCGCGTCGGCGAACGCCGCCTCGAAGTCGCGGTAGCCGTACCGGCCGGTGATCACGGGGGCGAGGTCGAGGCCGCCTTCGAGCAGCACCGACATCGCGTACCAGGTCTCGAACATCTCCCGGCCGTAGATGCCCTTGATGGTGATCATCGAGGTGACGATCCGGGACCAGTCGACCGGGAACTCCTCGGACGGCAGGCCGAGCATGGCGATCCGGCCGCCGTGCGTCAGGTTGGCGATCATGTCGCGCATCGCCTCGGGGCGGCCGGACATCTCCAGGCCGACGTCGAAGCCCTCGCGCAGGCCCAGCTCGCGCTGGCCGTCGGCGATGCTCGCCTCGGAGACGTTCAGCGCGAGGGTCGCGCCGAGCTTGCGGGCCAGCTCCAGGCGCTCCTCGCTGACGTCGGTGATCATCACGTTGCGGGCGCCGGCGTGCCGGGCGACGGCCGCGGCCATCAGACCGATCGGACCGGCGCCGGTGATCAGTACGTCCTCGCCGACCAGCGGGAACGACAGCGCCGTGTGCACGGCGTTGCCGAACGGGTCGAAGATCGCCGCGATGTCGAGGTCCACGGGCACCCGGTGCACCCACACGTTGGACGCGGGCAGCGCCACGTACTCGGCGAACGCCCCGTCGCGGCCGACGCCGAGGCCGACCGTCGCCCGGCACAGATGGCGGCGCCCGGCCAGGCAGTTGCGGCACTTGCCGCACACCAGGTGGCCCTCGCCGCTGACCCGGTCGCCCGCCTTGATGTCGGTGACGTCCCGGCCGGTCTCCACGACCTCGCCGACGAACTCGTGTCCGACCACCAGCGGGGTACGGATCGCCTGCTGCGCCCAGCCGTCCCAGGACCGGATGTGCAGGTCGGTGCCGCAGATACCGGTGCGCAGCACCTTGATCAGCACGTCACCGGGGCCGACGGCGGGCTCCGGGACGTCCGCCAGCCAGAGCCCTGGCTCCGCCTTCTCCTTGACCAGCGCCTTCAACGCTACGGCTCCTGAGGGTGAGATCCCGGCCGCGGGCACGCCGAAGCGGCCCGCGACGGGGAGAGGGGTGGAAATCTCCTGGCAATCTGCCGTACGAGGATGCCCCCGGTCCATCGAGGTTTTCTTAAACGGCGCCACAGCTTTCCTTCACACCCCCCGGAGGGGTCAACGCGTGCCGCCCTCCAGGCGTGTGCTGAGGTCCGCGGCGGTCGCCTTGATGGTCTCCAGGCCGGGCCGCCCCCAGGGGCGCGGCGTGGTGTCGGCGACGGACACGGTGCCGAGCACCATGCCGGTGGTGTCGATGAGCGGGGCGCCGAGATAGGAGCGGATGCCGAACTCGTCGACGACCGGGTTGCCCGCGAACCGCGGGTAGTCGCACACGTCCTCCAGGACCAGCGCCTTGCGCCGCACCACGACGTGCGGGCAGAAGCCGTGGTCGCGCGGCAGCCGGCGGCCGATCACCGGCCGGGTGCCGCCGTCGGGCAGGGCCGGTCCGGTCCCCGGGGTGTGCAGTCCGGCGTAGAACTGCCCCTCCTCGTCGAGGAAGTTCACCATGGCGTACGGCGACGCGGTGTGGGCGGCGAGGCGGGCGGCGTAGTCGTCGAGGGCGGGCTCCGGACGCTGTCCGAGGCCGAGGCCGCGCAGCCGCCGGGTGCGGGCGGGGGCCTCCCGGTCCTCGGGGGTGAGCAGCAGACGACCGGCCGGGCGCGGCGGCTGGTAGCTCATGGCCGGGCTCCGTCGCTGTGGGCGGATGTCATGTGCGGCTCCGTGCGGTGGGGCGATGGGTACGGTGTCACCGGTGGGCGCCGTGGCTGGGCGCGGGGACGGCGGGTGGTGTCTGGGCGATCAGATGCCGGACCAGGGTCAGCAGCGTCTGGACGCCGGAGGCGGAGATCCGCGCGTCGCAGCGGACGATGGGGATCCCGGGGTCGAGGTCGATGGCGGCCCGTACCTCCTCGGGGTCGTAGCGGTGGGCGCCGTCGAACTCGTTGATGGCGACGATGAAGGCGAGGCCGCGCTCCTCGAAGAAGTCGACGGCCGCGAAGCACTGCTCCAGGCGGCGGGTGTCGGCGAGGATGACCGCGCCGAGCGCGCCCTCGGACAGCTCGTCCCACATGAACCAGAACCGTTCCTGACCGGGGGTGCCGAACAGGTACAGCACATGGTGGGAGTCGAGGGTGATCCGGCCGAAGTCCATGGCGACGGTCGTCTCCAACTTGTTCTCGACGCCGTCGAGGTTGTCGGTTCCGACGCCGACGGTGGTGAGGAGTTCCTCGGTGCTCAGCGGCGCGATCTCGCTGACGGCGCCGACGAACGTGGTCTTGCCGACCCCGAACCCGCCCGCGACCAGGATCTTCAGCGCGGTGGGAAAGGGGTCGGCGCCGTCGTCGCCCCCGGCGCCGTCGTGGTCGTACCCGGCGCCGTCGTGGTCGTACCCGGCGCCGCGGTCGTGTCCGGCACCGCGTTCACGCCTGGTGCCGCGGTCGTCGTACTCGTCGTACTCAGAGCTGTCGTCGTAGTCCATCGAGCACTGCCTCCAGAAGGGCCCGGTCCGTCGGGGTGTGGTGGTAGGCGGGGGGCTTGGTGGTGAGCGCCCCGCAGTCGAGGAGGTCCGCCAGCAGCACTTTGGTGACCGCCGCCGGCAGCTTCAGGTGGGCGGCTACCTCGGCGACCGAGACGGGTGCGTGGCTCAGGTCGAGGACCTGCGCGTGTTCCGGGCCGAGGTAGCCGAGGGGGGTCGCCCCGGTGGCCATCACCTGCGACATCAGGTCGAGCTGGACGGTGGGGCGGGTGCGGCCGTTGCTGACCGCGAACGGGCGCACCAGCCGTCCGGCCGCGTCGTCGAGCCAGGGCCCGTCGCCGACCGCCGCGCTCAAGGCCTCATCGCCGTGGGTTCGACGGCCTGCTGCCGGGGCGCGGTCACCAGGTACGGGCGCACGCTCTTGACCAGCATCGCCATCTCGTAGCCCAGGACGGCCGCGTCGGCCTCGCGGCCGGCGAGCACGGCGAGGCAGGTGCCGGAGCCGGCGGTGGTGACGAACAGCAGGGTCGAGTCGAGCTCGACGACGACCTGCCGGACGTCGCCGCCGTCGCCGAAGCGGACCCCGGCGCTGCGGCCGAGGGAGTACAGGCCGGAGGCCAGCGCCGCCATGTGGTCGGCGCTGTCGGGATCGAGGCCGTGGACGGACTTCACGAGTCCGTCGCAGGACAGGAGGACCGCGCTGGTGGTGTGCGGGACGCGCTGCACGAGGCCGCTCATCAGCCAGTCGAGATCGGATACATGGCCGGTGGGGGCATCGCTCGCCATGGTGGATCGACTCCTTGGAATACGAAGGTACGGGGAAGCGCCGGGAGGCGGGGTGGGGGTGGTGCGGGGGGTCGTGGTGGTCTTGGGGGCGGCGGGGGCCACGGGGGTGTCCGGGCCCACCGGGCCGGCCGGGGTCTCTGGGGTCTTCGGGCTCACAGGTCTCTGGGTCTCTGGGTCTCCGGGCTCACCGGGGTCTCCGCGGTCTCCCGGCCCACCGGGGTCTCCGGGACGGCACTGGCCACGGGGCGGCCGGGGTGGCGTGGACGGCGGGCGGGGTCATCGGGGCGGTGCGCTCCCGTCGTGCCGGGGCCGGGCGGTGGCGATGTCCGCCGGTTCCAGGCTCTGCTGGGCCTCGGCGAGGCCGATGCCCCGCTGGAAGGCCGCCATCAGGCCGGGGTCGTGGCCGACGTGCCGGTCGTCGTCCTGGCGGGGGGCGGGGCCGCCGCGCAGCTGCGGGACGATGTGCTCCTGGGCGCGGCGCCGGGGCAGCTGGGGTTTGCCCATGGTGCCCCGTACGACTCCGTCCCGCCGCGGCACCGGCGGCGCGCCCTCCCGCTCGTTCACCAGCGCCTGGTCCTCCGGCCGGATACCGGGCACGGCCTCGGCGGGGTTCGGCCGCTCCTCGCGCCCGCCGCGCAGGGGCAGGGGTGCGGGGGCGGGGGTGACGCGGTGGGGGGCGGAAGGGGACCCCGGGGCCGCCTGCGCGGACCGGCCGGTCTGGGAGGGTCCGGCGACCAGCGAATCCGTGCCACTCCCCACGCCCATGCCGGAAGCGGACCCGGCGGGCGCCGCCGTACCCGTACTCGCACCCGCACCCGCACCCGGGGCCGCCGCCGTCTCCGTCCCGGCCGCCGTCGCTTCCGTCGCCGTCGCCCCGAGCAGTTCCTGCGGCACGACGAGCACGGCCTGCACCCCGCCGTAGATGTTGCTCTGCAGCCGCACGCCGATGCCGTGCCGGCGGGCGAGCTGGGAGACGACGTAGAGCCCGATACGGCCGTCCGCGAGCAGGCGGGCGACGTTGACCTGGTCGGGGTCGGAGAGCAGGGCGTTCATCCGGTCCTGCTCGGTGACCGGCATGCCGAGGCCACGGTCCTCGACCTCGACGGCGAGCCCCGAGGTGACGAGGCTGGCGCGCAGCAGCACCTGGGTCTGCGGGGCGGAGAACACGGTGGCGTTCTCGATGAGTTCGGCCAGCAGGTGGATCACGTCCGCGACGGCGTGCCCGCGCAGGGTGCCGTCGATCGGCGGGACGATCTTGACGCGTGAGTACTGCTCCACCTCGGCGGTCGCCGAGCGCAGCACCTCGGTCATGGAGACCGGGTTGCTCCACTGCCGGCGCGAGACGGCGCCGCCGAGCACGGCCAGGTTCTCGGCGTGGCGCCGGATCCGGGTGGCTAGGTGGTCGACGTGGAAGAGGCTCTTGAGGAGGTCGGGGTCCTCGATGTCGTTCTCGAGTTCGTCGAGGATGGCGATCTCGCGGTGCACCAGCGACTGGAGCCGACGGGCGAGATTGACGAAGACCTCCAGCTTCTGCTCGCTGCGGGTCTGGCTGGACAGCTGCGCGGCCTGGACGACGGCGGTGACGGCCCCGTCGTGCGCGCGGGCGAGGTCGGCGGCGAGCAGGTCGAAGTCGTCGGCGTCGTCGGGTGGCACCTCGCGCGGTGTGCGGCGGGGCGGTGTCTCGCCGCGCCGCAGTCCCTCGACGAGGGAGCGCAGATCGGCCTCCCGGCGGGCGCTGGCGCGGCGCAGCGCGCCGACGCGCTCGTGCACGGTCCGGGCGGCGCGCCCGGCGGCGACGGCGGCGATCACGATGCCCGCGAGCGCCACGCAGACCGCTCCGGCGAGGACGGCCCACAGGGTGTGGCTGGTGCGCACGCCGGTGGAGCGCACGGTGAACAGCACGGCCGCGCAGCCGCCGAGGGCGACCGCGACGGGCGGCAGGACCGCCAGGCGCAGCAACTGGGACCGTATGTGGGCCTCGGGCAGTGCGGGGGCAGTGCGGGCGACCGGTCGTCCGTGCCGTCCGCCTTCACGGCGGTCTGCGCGTGCGGCCGGTGCGCGGAGGTGTGACATCGGTGTCCTCGTACTGGTCCGTCGGTCGGGGCCCGGAAGCGCGGTGTCGCGTGCTGCGGGCATGCGCCATGGAGATGCCGGTCGGCGGGACCGGAGAAGCGGCCCTGCGTCGCCCGACGGACACTCACAGTAGTCGCCAACGCATCATGTGCGGTGGGCAGTTGACAAAGTCCCTCGCAAAGCGTCCCGCTCTGGTATGAGGCCTCGTACGACAGACCGATAAGGCCCTGACCGGACCGATCACCATTCGAAGAAGGTCGATCGGACCTGGCCAGGAGCAGTCGACATCGGACCAGGGGTCGGTGCCCCCTTCCCCGCTCCGGCCCCACCCCTCCCGGGCGCGCAACCGGTCGCCGGGCCGTTCACCACCGCCCGCCCCCTCACCCCGCCCCGGGAGCGGGAGGCGAAGGCCTGGGGGTGAGCATCACACAGCGTCACGGACCACCGCGGGTGAACGCACGCGCGGAATTCCTTCAGGACGCACCGGGCGCCGGTCGGGGACATCATGGGAGACGCAGGAGATACAGCAGAGGCAGCAGCAGCCACAGCAGACGCAACGGTGTCCTACTAGCGAGAGCCGGCACGTGATGGCGAGTGGGAAGGCACGCTTCGACGACATCTACGGCCAGGCGGATCCGCGGGCGTACTTCACGCGGCTGGGCCCGTTGGAGTACGAGATCCCGCACCACGCCCAGCCGGTCTTCCGGCGGGTGGCCGCCGAGCGGGCCGCGCTCGACGACGGCCTGCCCGGCGTTCCGGCGGTGCTGGACCTGTGCTGCTCCTACGGCATCAACGCGGCGCTGCTCAACCACGACGTGACCCTGGCCGAGCTGTACCAGCGCTACGCGTCCCCGGCGGTGCGGGAGATGTCGACGGCCGAGCTGGCCGCCTGGGACAAGCGGTTCTACGCCGAGCGGCGCCGCCCCGACGCGCTGCCGGTGTACGGCCTGGACGTCTCGGCACCCGCGGTGGGCTACGCCCGTGAGGTGGGCCTGCTGGACGCCGCCTTCAGCGATGACCTGGAGCAGTCCCCGCCCGGCCCGGACCTGGCCCGCGCGCTCGCCGACGTCGGCCTGATCACGCTCACCGGCGGCGGCAGCTACATCACGGAGCGGACCTTCGCCCGCCTGCTGGACGGGGCGCGGCGTCCGGTGTGGGTGAGCGCGTTCGTGCTGCGGACCGTGTCGTACGAACCCGTCGTCCGCGCGCTCGCCGACCGCGGGCTGCGCACCACGTCCGACACCTCCCGCACCTATCCGCAGCGGCGGTTCACGGACGAGCGGGAGCGGCGGTACGCGATCGAGGCGGTGCGGGCGCTCGGCGGCGATCCGGCGGGGCTGGAGGAGGCCGGGCGCTTCCACAGCGTGCGGTACGAGTCCCGCCCCGGTGCCCCGTGGCAGCCGGGGCGGGAGGGGCGGGAGGGGGCGTAGACGGGCTGCCCTGGTGGGGGCCGGCCTCAGGGTCAGCGGCCGGAGGTGACCGGCCGCGGCTCACCGGCCCGGTTTACCGGCCGCGGTTCAGCGGCCGGGGCGGAAGTCGGACTCGAAGGCGGCGAAGGCGGCTTCCTGGCGCCACTGGACGGCCGCCTTGGGGCTGCTCTCCAGCAGCTGACGGCAGGCGTGGCCGGGCCTGGTCGTGCCGGGGCGCTCGCCGCGGCAGGCGTCGACGGCGCGGTAGCCCTGCGCGGTCGGGTTGCCGCGCCACAGGCTGTCGCCGGGCAGGAAGGCGTACTCGAGGGACGCCCGCGCCAGGTCCTTCAGCTGCGGGTAGGACAGGCCGTAGCTCGCGGCGGCGTACCGGTACTCGTGGCTGATGTCGATCCGGGAGACCCCGGGGTCGTCGGTGGCGAGCACGACGGGTACGCCGTACGCCCGGTACGTCTGGAACGGATGGTCGGCGCCCTTGACGCCGAGGATCTGGGCGTTGCTGGTGAACGGCACCTCGACGGCGACCTCGCGGGCCGCCATGGTGCGCGCCGTGCCCTGCCAGTCGTCCTCGTGGACCAGGTCGACGCCGTGGCCGACCCGTTCGGCGCCGGCGACGTTCACCGCCTCCTTGATGTGGAACTTCAGGTCCTCGGGCTTGACCAGTCCCGGCCACAACTCGCCCGCGTGCAGGGTGACATGGGCGCGTGGGTACGTGTCGCGCAGGAAGGCCAGCATGCGCATGTGCAGGCGGTAGTCGCGCAGCGAGGTCTCCCCGTCCTCGGGCTGGACGAGGTTGACGGCGACGAACCGCGGGTCGCGCTCGGCGAGCCGCATCGCGAGGGCCATCTGGACGAAGACGCGCTCCCGCGCGCTGTTGCGGGACACCTGGGAGATCCAGCGCACCGGCAGCTTGCAGGCCGGGCGGGGGCGGTCGGTGTCGCAGCGGGCCTCTGCGCGGAACTCGGCGGTGGCGGAGTCGGCCTCCTTGCGGGCCTCGGCCACCAGCTTGTCCAGCCTGCCGTCCGAGGTCAGCGCGCGGTGCAGGACGGCGAGGTCGTCGTTCCAGCCGACCTCCGCGGCGAGCCGCTTGGCGCCCTCGGAGGCGGGGGTGGTCATGGTCTCCAGGTAGAACTGGTTGTGGCGGACCACATCGTCGGCGACCTGGGCGAGGAGTTTGCCGGAGTGCCGCCAGGTCACCTCGCCGAACTTGCCGAAGGTGGCGAAGAAGTGGTCGTGGCCGTTGCCGTCCGCCGGGAAGTCCTGCATGGACCAGGCGCGCAGGATCGTGTCGTGGTAGGCCCGGTCCGTGCGGGCGTCCGCGGCGGGCCGGGTGCCCGGTCCGCAGGGCGGGGGTACGGCGGTCGTCGTCGCCGTGTCGATGCACAGGCCGTCCTCGGCGGCCAGCTCGATCAGGTACTCGGTCCGGACCGCACCGGAGAGGTGGTTGTGCAGCTCGCCGCCCTTGGGCAGGCGCTCGAAGAACTCGCGCAGGGCCCGCGGGTTCTCGCGGATCGTGCGCAGATAGACGTCGGTGCGGGCCTCGCCGGTGGTGACGATGCGCGCGGAGCCGGGGCCGCCGACGGAGACGGTGTGGCCCGTGGCGGCGGTGTGGCCCGTGGCGGTGGCTGTGCGGAGGGTGGTGGTGCGGTCGGCGGTGCGGGCCTCGGCGGGCTGTGCCGAGGCGGGCAGCGCGGACAGCAGCGGCAGCAGGCCCAGCGCGCCCAGACCGGCCACTAGCGGCAACCGGCGGGGGCGGGTGGGGCGGTGATGTTCGGCAGTCATCGCCGCATGATCGCGAGCCGGCGGCCGGCCGGGGGCCGTTTCCGGTCGAGTCGTACGGCGATGCCACCCGACCGGAGGACCGCCGCAACATCGGGCCGCCGTGTCGCGAACTGGCGTCAATCCGACGAACACACAGAGGAGTTGGGCGCCACCTCGGCGGTGGAACGCTTCCGCGGGGTCTCCGAGCGGAAGCCGTGGCCCAGCTCCGGGGTGAGGCCGTGGTAGTGGCGGAAGTTGTAGATGAGAGGGCTCCAGAGCGCGGGGTCGATGTGGTGGGTGCCGGGCACGATGACGCGTTCGTCGGCGTGGACGCGCAGCACTTCGCACTCGACGGCGTGGAAGAGGCCCTCTCCGCCGGGATTCAACGCCCTTATCCGCGCCTCCAGTTGCAGACCGCACTCGGCGACCCGCGGCGGCGTCACGAGATGGGAGTCGACGGGGGTGAGCCCGGCCGCGGCGAACTTGTCGGGCTCGTAGCGGTACACCGCCCGCTTGCTCTCCGGCACCGGGTGCGCCCCGGTGAGCGGCGCCAGGCGCTCGACCCGCTCCCACAGCTCCGGCGAGGCGACGTTGATCACCAGCTCGGGCCGCTCGGCGAGGTTGCGCACGGTCCGGCTCTCACTGCCGAGGCCCAGCACGACGTACTGCCCCAGCGCCCACGCGGAGGAGATGGGGGCGAGGTTGGCCGTGCCGTCGTCGTTCTCCGTGGTCAGCAGGACGACAGGGGTGCCGAAGTAGAGGATGCTGGGCCGGATCACGCGATGGGTGCCGGTCTGCGTCTGAGCCTGAGCCTGATGAAGGGTCCGGTGGATGTCGGTCGTCATGCCGCAGACGCTAGGTGCCGGACGTTTCGCCGGCCGTCGAAGTGTCGTCGGCGGACAATGGCGGAGTGACCAGCCCCGACACCCACCCCCGAGAGCCCGCCCCCGACGCCCGGGAACCGGACCTCGCCGCTCTCGCCGCGCTGCTCGCCGACCGGACCCGTGCCGCCTTCTGCCTCGCGCTGCTCGACGGCCGCGCCTGGACGGCGACGGAACTGGGACGGCTCGCCGGAGTCGCGCCCTCCACGGCCACCAGCCACCTCAACCGGCTCGTGGCCGGCGGCCTCCTGACCGAGGAACGCGCGGGCCGGCACCGCCATGTGCGGCTGGCGGACCCCGGCATCGCCGAGATGATCGAGGCCCTGGCTGCCCGGGCCCCGCACACCCACGTGCCCATCCGCTCGCTCGCCGCCGCCCGCCGGCACCGCGCCGTGGCGTTCGCCCGGGTCTGCTACGACCACCTCGGCGGCGCCCTGTCCGTGGCACTCACCGACGCGATGACCGAAGGGGGTTTCCTGGACTGGGAGTTCGGCCCGTCCCTCACCCCGTCCGGCATCGCCTGGCTCGCGGACCTGGGCGTCTCCGGCGGTACCACCCCGCATGTGCGGACCTGCCTGGACTGGACCGAGCGCCGCCTGCACCTGGCGGGCGCGGTGGCCGCCGGGATGTTCCGCCACGCCCTCGACCGGTCCTGGCTGGTTCCGGCCGAGGGCTCCCGCGTCGTACGGCTGACGGAGGAGGGCCGCGAGGCGTTCCGCGTCCGCTTGGGCGTGCCGGACGAGGCGCTGGGCGTGGGGGACTGAGGCCGCCGCGACGACCGTTACGGCCGTACGACACTTGGGCCGGGACGACCGTTACGAAGGCCCGCGCCCGCTCACCGCCCCGGACTCCCCGGTGTCAGCCACGCCGGCTTCGCCGGCGCCCACACCCTGGCCCCCTCCCGCCTTGACGAAGGCGAGCGGCGCGGCGACCAGGGTGGCCGCGGCCATCACCGCGGCGGTGACCGTGGCGTCCCCGGTGAACAGCCTGCTCGCGACACCGGTGAACAGCGTCACGAGCAGCGCACGGCCGCTCATGGTGAGCGAGGAGGCCGCGCCCTGGAGTGCGGGGAAGACCTGGAGGGACCGCCCGAACACCACCGGGTAGAGGGCCGCGAAGCCGACGCAGAACACCACGAGCGCGGCCGTGGTGCCGACCGGCCCGTCACCGAGCAGCAGGAAGAGGCCGACGCCCGCGACGGTGACCGCGATCGCGGCGGCGACGGTCCGCTCCGGGCCGCCGAGCAGGGACATGAGCCTGGTGGCGTACAGGCTGGTGACCGCGAACGACGCCACGACGACGAGCAGATGGGCCGCGAAGCCCAACGTGGACAGCCCGAAGCGGTCCATGTACAGGAACGAACTGGCGGCGATGAACACCATGTACGCCGCGAAGAGCAGGCTCGGCACCAGGGAGGCGGCGAGGAACCGCGGGCTGGACAACAGCCTGCGGTAGTCGGCGGCGACCCGTCGCGCACCGCCCTTCACCCGCTCACCGCCGGTCTCGGGCAGAAACAGGGCCATCAGCACGAGCGCCGCCAGGGTGACGGCGAAGACGACGGCGTAGGTGCCACGCCAGCCGAGGGTGCGGTTGACGACGCCGCCGAGGGCGGGCGCCGCCGTCATGAGCGCGGACATGGCGGCGTTGGTGAGACCGAACATGCGCAGCATGCGGGGGCCGTCGTAGACGTCGGCGATGATGACGAACACCAGGACGACGGAGGTGCTGGCGCCGATGCCCTGGACGAACCGGGACGCGAGCAGGAACCCGATGTCCGGCGCGAGGGCGCAGCCCAGCGCCCCGATCAGCATCACGGTGTTCCCCGCGAGCATGACGGCACGCCGGCCGAACCGGTCCGACAGCGGGCCGTGGACGAGGGCTCCCAGGCAGTAGCCGAGGAAGTTGCAGGTGACGGTCAGCTGGACCGTGGACTCGGACGCGTGCAGCGCCCGGGCGATGTCGGGGAAGCCGGGCACGGACATGTCCAGCTCGACGATGGCGCCGCTGAGCGCGATGACCAGCAGCGCGGGCAGGAATCTGATGTCTCGGGTGTCTCTCATGACCTCGTACGGGACGGACCCGACCGACGCCGAGGGCACACGAGGGCACACGAGGGCGCCGGTCGGGTGAGGGAAGGAAAAAGGGCACGTCGAGCCGAGCCGTCCGCACTGCGGTACGGCTCAGCGGTGCGTCCGAGGTCTTCGGATCAGCGGCCACCAGACACCGTGAGCGTTACGCGGCCCACGCCCCGCCCGCTCACCACCGGTGACCCGTCGCGCCGACTGCACCGACTCCCTCTCCGAACTCCGATGCCTCCCTCACACGAGGCTGCCGCCGCTCATCGTAGAGAGCCGAACACGGGTCACCTCAACCGGTTTTCCCGACCGCATGTCATGATCCGACCTCATGGTCGACCGCTCGCTTTCCCCCTCCTGGCTGGCCTCGTGGACCCACAGAGTCTCGGAGACCCTGACAGTGATGACAGCCGAGTTCGAACGTCGGCACGGCTTTCCCCCTGGCACCAACCAGGTCCGGTCGGCCGGCCACGACGATCACGCCGCGGCTCGCGCACTTGCCCAAGTGAGCCTCGTCCCGGCTGACCTGGTCACCTTCTACGAGAGCATCGGCGACATCACCTGGGAGGACATCGGCAACGGCTGCTTCATCGACCAGGCGAGCGACGTCCTGCTGCGGCTCCAGGAGTACGGCACTGTCGACATGGGCGCGAACCAGAGGGCCCATGGCCTGGTCATCGGCTCGAACGGTGGCGGTCTGTCCTACATCGCAGGCCTCGGCGGAGCGGTCTATCGCACGCGGACGGCGTCGCTCGATGACCCGGAACTCGACAGAGTGGCTGATGACCTGAGGCGGTTTCTGGAGCTGCTGGAGCGGTCCCTGACACGGTTCGCCGCCGACGGCGAGCCGGGATACCTCTAGATGCGCCTCCGGCACCCGTACCGGCGGTCCGCTTGCTCAGCGAGACGCCGGGAAGCACGCGCGGCCCTACCATCAGCCACTGACAATCAGGGCGTGCGAAGTATTTCTTTGAGCCATCAAACGCCTCCTCACATCGGGTGACGTCAGCTCCGATGCCACCACGCAGCCGTCTTCGGCCGACCCGTGGCTCACCACCGAGGTTGGCCGGAAAGAGCGAGCCTTGCTGCGAAGGGCCCGGAGCGAGCGCCATGGTTTCGGCACGCGCCGGTTGGGCGCGTGGTCACTGAGAGGGGAGAAGTCATCTCATCCATGGGAGACGCGGAGGCCGGCATGGCCTTCCAGAACGTCATCACGGCGCTGACCCGGCGGCGCATTCAGCTCTACGACCAGGCGGGCGAGGACTGGCGCTTCGCCGAGAGCCTGAAGTCGGTCAGTGAGGACACGGCCCAGGAGTACGAGGGGCGCGCCGTACTGGAGCTCGTCCAGAACGGGCACGATGCCCTGGCCGAGGGCGGCGCCGGAAGGATCGCCGTCCTGGTCTGCCCGCAGGCCGGCGAGAACGGTGTCCTGTACGTCGCCAACGAGGGTGCGGGATTCACCGACAGCAACTTCCGCGCGATCACGGAACTCGCCCTGTCGGACAAGGGCGCCGGGGAGGGTATCGGCAACAAGGGGCTCGGATTCCGCAGTGTGCTCCAGCTGACGGATTGGCCCGAGGTCTACTCCAAGGCATCACCGTCATCGGCGGAGTTCGACGGCTTCTGCTTCCGGTTCGCGCGTCCTGAGGACGTGCGCAAGCTGGTGGACGACCCGGAGCTGGCAGACCGGGTGATCGAGGACATCTCGCCGCTGGCCCTGCCTGTCCCGGCCGAGGTCACCGATGCCACCCTCGCGGCCTTGGCGGCGGAGGGATTCTCCACGGTCGTACGCCTGCCGCTCCGCAACGAGCACGCGGTGGAGGCCGCGATCGCGCAAGCCACGGAGGCGATCAGTGGCGAGGCACCGCTCCTGCTCTTCCTGGACCGGGTCGGTGAACTGATCGTGGACGTCCAGGACAGCGGGGACCGGGGCGGTCGCCGCGTGCTGACTCGCTCGGTGGCCCCGTCCACGCTGGTTTCCCGGGAGGAGGCAGGGTGGGTCGACGAAGTCGACCTCGCGGAAAGCGGGCGTTATCTGCTGGCCCGCCGCACTCTTGCCCCCGAGGCACTGCGACGGGTGATCGAGCGGAGCGTCGAGGCACGGGAGATCGACGCGAAGTGGCTGAAGTGGGAAGGCGAGGCCTGGGTCGGGATCGCGCTTCGGCTGGACGAAGACCTGGAACGCGGGCTGCTGTACACCTTTCTCCCGATGTCGGATGCGGCCCGTGCCCCGTTCCGTGGCCATGCCCATGCTCCGTTCTTCACCAAGCTGGCCCGGCTTCACATCAGCGAGGCCGTCGGCCTGAACGCGTTCCTTCTGGACCAATTGGCCGAGCTGTGCCTCCGGTTGGTGTCGGCACTGCGGGACCAGGGTCCGTGTTCCGCAGTCCGGCATCTCGTCCTGGACCTCGTGTGCTGGGACGTCCCAACCCGCATCGACAGGGTGCTCGACGGGAGGCTCGCGGACGAGCCGATCGTTCCCCTGGTCGGGGCCGACTCGTGGGGCAGCCTTCGGAACTCGTTCGCATGGCCCGACGGGAAGCGACCCTGGACCGTCCTCACCGCCGAGGTCCTGGCCGAGGCCGGAGCGTGCCTCCTCGATCCTTCCGTCGGGCCACTTCGGGAGGCCCGTCTCCTCAAACTCCACCAGGACCTTCTCGTACGGTCCATGCGCCCTTCGTCACGGACGGCTGCGGCATGGGTGGAGCGCGTCGCCGAACGGTTGCAGCCCGCCGGAGAGGCACAGCCGGTCCCCCTGTGGGCGGACTTCTACGACGACCTCGCGCAGGCGTTCACCGACCGCCCCGAAGACCTTCGCGGCCGGCGGATCGTCCTCGATCAGGACGGCCGGCTCCGACCCGCGCTCGGGGGTGCGGAGGCGGCCGGCAAGAGCGAGCAGACCGTCTTCTTCCATCCCGAGGACGAAGGCGGCAACGGCACCGCTCAGGTACCGAAGACGCTGAAGGCCCTGCGCCGGCGTATCGCTTTCACCCATCCCGGCATCGCCTGGGGACGTCCTGGACGCACCTTTCTCGAAACCCACCGGCTGGTACGCCCGTACCGGCCCGGCCGGGTCTTCGAGGCACTGAGGGATCTCCTCGCCAAGAACCCCTCGGACGCCCTGTGCCGCGATGCCTTGGCCTTCGCCTTCCGTCTCTTCCCCTCACTCACCGAGGGCGAGCGCCGTCGGCTCCCCCAGACGGGCTTCCGCCTGCCCACCGGTGACGGCGACTGGATCAAGGCGGCACGTTGCCTCTTCTCCCCCGCCTGGGGCACCGAGGGAGGCCGGCGCCTGGCGAAGTTCCTGGACGCGGGTGGTGACGAGATCCCGCCTTTGGCGGCCCTGCGTAAACGCCGGCTCAGAGACCCGGACGACTGGCCCGTTCCGGTCAGCGACCTCGCGGCCTACATCGACTTCCTGAAGGCCATCGGTGTCGGCGACGGTCTCCCCCTTGCCTGGGTCGGCGGCAGGCTCGGGACGGCCAACGGCCGGGACATGGAACCGGGAGTCGTGGCCCGGAGGCTGCCGCTCGGCGACAAGCTCGGACAGGCCTGGGCGAAGGACGTCGACCGTACGTGGAACGGCTTCGCCCACCCGTGGACGCCGTACGAGTTCCGCCGGACGATGGCTCACCTGCCCGGTGCCGTCGAGGTCGCGGGGCTGGGCCCGGCCGCCCGCCGAGAGTTCGCGGAGTTGCTGCTCATCGGGCTCCGCACCTGGGGGGACACGGCCTTCACCGTCCCCCTTCACCGTCCGTACCACGACCGGAATCCCGACCCCCACACCTGGCCGAGCCCGCTCGCGTCCTTCCTGCGCTTCATGCCCTGGCTTCCGGTGGAGGGCAGGGACACCGACGGTCCGGCCTTCGTCCCGCCCGACCGTGCCTGGTTCAGCGCCGAAGGAGATCTTCCGGCGTTCGTCCCCTCGCTCCCCCTCTCGGTCCGTCGGGTCCTGGCCGACAAGGCGGTGTCCGAGCGTCTGCGCCGCTGCGGTCTGCGGTTCTGGGACGAATCCGAACACGCCGGGGCGGCTGTGCTGGACCTCGGCGCGATCGTGGCCGCGGGTGGCGTGCCCGACAACCTCAGCGTCTCGTTCAAGAAGCACTACGGGAGGGCGTGGTCCCACGTGGCGGAAGGCGGGCGCTGGCCCTGGTCGGCCGGAGAGCCGGTCCGCCTGGCGGTGGTCCGCGAGCACGCCCTGACCACTCTCACGCCCTCTTCCGAGGAGGAGCCGGTCTACGTCTGCGACGAGTCCGACCCGCTCAAGGAGACACTCGTCGAACTGGCGGGTCACCCCGTCCTGATCGCCGGATCCGACGACGGTTCGAGCATCGCGAAGAAACTGGAGTCGGGCGGAGTGCGCGTGGCCCGGCTGTCCGACGCACGGGTGCAGGTGAACAACCGTGACAAGGAGGCGATCACGCCGTCGGACGACCATGCCCGGCTGACCGAGGGCCGGGAGTGGCTGGTCCTGGTGGTGGCCCTGGTGGTCGAGCTCAAGTCCGGCGCGTTCCTGCGCCGTAGTGAACGCACGGTGCGCTCCCTCCTCGACCGGTTGCGCGCGATCCGGATCGTCCGGACCGAGGAGATCGAGATCCTGATCGCCGGCGAGCGCGTGGAACCCCCGCCGACGACCCGCAGCCTGCCGCTGCCCCACCCCGCCCACCCGACGGTCGTCGTCTGGAACGGCGACCTCGATGGTGACGGTGACTGGGACGAACTGCAGGCGTGCACATCGGCGGTCGCGCAGCTCCTCCACCAGCCCTCCTTGCAGGACGCGATGGAGCTCGCTCTCGTCAAGCTGCAGCGGCACTCGGGCGGCGAGATGCCGGACCACATCGACGACCGCACACTCGCGCTGTCGCTCGACACCACCGAGTCCAGGATCTCGGAACTGCGGCGCAGCCTCACCAACGACTTGCACCACACGGTCCGGCAGCTCCGCCCCGTCCTGGTCTGCCTGGCCGGCACCGACCGGGCCGGCGCGGTTTCCGAGGCCCTCGAAGAAGCCACCGGCGAGGACGAGTTGATCGCCGTCCTCGACAGGTTCCCGTGCACCCTCCCGCTCCCGGCCGCCGAACTGCTCGCCGTCGCCCGCACATCCTCGAAGCCCGCCGAGCTGCGCGAGGCCCTGGGGCTGGACTACCAGGCGTTCAACGAGGCGCTCGCCGCCCTCGGAGCCCCCTACAAGCCCGTCTGCGACCCGGACCTCCACGAGCGGACGTTCAGCCAGTTCGTCCGCGCACACGCCGATGCCGTCCTGGACCGCCTGCGCGAGCGATACGCGCCACAGGCCGCAGGAGGAGGCGACGTGACCGCGTACGCGGCGGCCCGACATCTGGACGACCTCACTCCCGACCCGGACTGGCTGCCCCGCTTCGTCTCCCCTCCCGACGAGCAGATGCGCGCACGAGTCGCCCACTGGCTGCGGTCGCACGGCGCCGAAGACGACCTGGAGCGCCCGGGCGATCTCCAGCCCGTCGAAGAGCTGCGCAGCGTCAACACGGCAGCGCTCGACCGCTTCGTCTCCGTGCTGACGAAACTGGTGCCTGCCTGGTGCCGTCGTCACCGCGTCCCCGTACCGGCCGGCTGGAACAGCGCCCCCATGCTGGAAGCACGGACCGCAGTGCACGGTTCAGGGCTGGCCGACCTTCTCCTCCTCAGCGAGGAGCGGCTCCTGAGCGAGGTGGCCCGCGGTGTAGGCTGGCCGGCCGGCATGCCGCTCAGCGCCGACCCGGGCTTCCTGGGTCTCACGGCCCGCGACCTCGCACAGCCGCCCGTGCCGTCACCCGGCATCGTCGGACCCCGCGGGTCCGTCCAGCCCACGATCAAGATCGGCGAGGAAGAGATCGTCGTGGGGCGAGACCACTTCGCAGCCATCGCCGACCTGGCGGCGCGGACGGTCGACGAGACCTTCCTCGGGCAATCCGGGAAGGTTCGTCTCGACATGATGGCGCCCGTACCGCAACCCCGCCGCACACCGGACGCGAGGACACCGAGGATCGTCGTCTCGCGCAAGGCACAGCTGAGCGAGGAACAGAAAGCGGCCATCGGCCTGGTGGGAGAGGTCTCCGCACGCGCCTGGCTGGAGCGCCGGTACGCCGAGGTTCATTGGGTCTCGGGTTATGCCGCGGTCCTCAACGAGGACGCGGCAGCGTCCGACGGCCACGGCTATGACTTCGAGGTTGCCTGCCGCGGCACCACACGCCTGTACGAGGTGAAGGCGACCAGCGAGTCCGACACGGAGCGGATGGAGTTCGAACTGGGTGTCTCGGAGGAGAGGGCGGCGCGGGAGTACGCCCTCGGCACCCGCTATCGAATCTTGCTGATCACCTCTGCCCTCGATCCGGAACGGCGACGGGTGTTCGAGCTGCCCAACCCATTCGCGGCGGCCGGCCGTAACCGGTTCCGGGTGGTGGGGCGGGGGCTGCGTTACCAGTTTTCGCCGACTCATGGAACGCCCCGCACGATCCCGAAGAAGTAGGAGTGGAGAGGTAACCGCTCTTCGAGGTGATGGCCGTACCCCGGATCCGGTTGCGGGGCGACTGGGTTCCGGATCCGGGGTGGCTGGTGGCCGTGCCGGGTTACTTCACGGCGCCGGCGGTGAGGCCGCGGGTGAGGGAGCGCTGGAAGATCAGGAAGAAGACGATCATCGGGATGACGCCGAGGAGGGCCGCGGCGCTCATGGCGGTGGGGTCGCTGGTGTACTGGCCCTGCATGACGGACAGACCGAGGGGGACGGTCTGCTGGTCGTTGGAGATGAGCAGGACGAGTGGGTAGAGGAACTCGTTCCAGCTCCAGACGAAGAAGAACACGCACATCACCGACAGGGTGGGCCAGCTCATCGGCAGCACGATGCGCCACAGGATCGTCCAGCGGCCGGCGCCGTCGAGGGAGGCGGCCTCGATCAGTTCGCGGGGGAAGGTGCTGAAGACGGAGGAGAGCAGGTAGGTGCCGAAGGCGCTGTAGGTGATGCCGACCAGGATGGTGTAGCCGAGTTTGCCGTCGTAGAGGCCCAGTTCCTTGAACAGGTAGTAGAGAGGGTAGACCAGGCCTTCCTGCGGCAGGACGTTGACGCCGAGGAAGAACACCAGGAAGGCGGTGCGCCAGCGGATGCGGCCGATTCCGATGGCGTAGGCGTTGAAGAGGGCCAGGACGACGGCGATGACGACGACGCCGAGGCTGATCTGGATGCTGTTGACCAGCTTCTGGGTGAAGTCGACGCGTTCCCAGACGTCTCCGATGATGCTCCAGTTCCACTGCTCGGGCCAGGAGAGGGAACCGTTGGCGCGGTAGTCGGCGCTGGTCTTGAAGGAGTTGACCAGGATGATGAGGAAGGGTGCGAGGAAGGCGAGGACGAAGACGGTGACGGCGGCGACGACGGCGTAGGAGCCCGCCCCGCGTTTGCCGGCCGGTCGCTGCTTGCGCTGCCCCGTGGGCCGGGCGGGGGCCGGAGGTGCGGTCTTTTCGGTGGCTGACGTTACGGGTGGGGTCGTGGCGGTCTTCATGGTCATCCGTCCTCGCGGGCCTGGCGGGTGAGCATCGTTCCGGCGATGAGCAGCACGAGGAGGGTGATGGTGCTGGAGATCGCGGAGCCGTAGCCGACGTCGGCGCGTTCGAAGAAGTTCTGGTAGGCGAAGTAGGCGGGGACGAGGGTGGAGTTGCCGGGGCCGCCGCCGGTGAGGACGAAGATCTGGGCGAAGACCTTGAGGCCGGCGATGGTGGTGGTGACCAGGACGACGTACACCTCGGGCCGCAGGATGGGGACGGTGATGCGGGTGAAGCGCTGCCACCAGGTCGCGCCGTCGAGTGAGGCCGCTTCGTAGAGTTCGGGGTCGATGCGTTGCAGGCCGGACATGAACAGCACGAGCGGGTAGCCGAGCTGCATCCAGACCAGGACGCCGAGGACGACCCACAGGGCGAGGTCGGGGTCGCCGAGCCAGTTCTGGACGAGCGAGGAGAGCCCGACGGTGTCGAGGATGCTGTTGATCGCGCCTTCGGGGGCGAGGATCCATCCCCACATCAGGCCGGTGACGGCGACGGGGATGACCTGGGGCAGGTAGAGGCCGGAGCGGAAGACGCTGACGATGCCGTCGCCGTGCTTCTTGCCGATGTAGTCGAAGAGCAGGGCGGCCAGGAACAGGCCCAGGACGGTGGGCACGATGGCGATGCCGACGATGACGAAGGCGATGTTGCGGAAGGAGGCCCAGAAGTCGGCGTCCTGGAAGAGGCGGGTGTAGTTGTCGAGGCCGGTGAAGGCGGGGGTGCCGATGCCCTGCCAGGTGGTGAGGCTGTAGTAGAAGGTCATCACCAGCGGGACGACGAGGAAGAGCAGACTGAGCAGCAGGCCCGGTGCGAGGAAGACGGCGTAGCCCGTGGACCGCCGGTGACGTGTGGTTTTCACGGTTGCTCCTAGGTGGGCGGGACGGCGTCCCGGCAAGCCGGGGGCGCCGTCCCCTGAACGACGGCCGCGGTGGTGCTAGGACCGGCCGGCCACGTACTTCTCGTAGGGGGCCGCGAGTTCGTCGAGGACCGTGTCGGGCTTGCCGCCGTTCATCAGGTTCTGGGTGGCGGCCAGCCACGTGTCGTAGTAGCCGGTGACGGGCCAGTCCGGGTAGAAGGCGAGGCCGTTGTCGGACTGGTAGGTGTCGAAGGCGGTGATCAGTTCCTTGGCCCTGGGGTTGGTGATCGTGTCCGCCTGGGCGGCGAGGGGGACGTTTCCTTGCTCGCCGATCAGCTTCTGGATCTTGTCCGACATGGTGATGTCGATGAAGTCCTCGGCGAGCTTCTTGTTCTTCGCCTTGGTGGGGATGACCCAGTGGTTGCCACCGGAGCCGAGGGTCTTCTCACTGCCCGGGAAGGGGGCGGTGGACCACTTGAAGTCTTCGATGTCCGTGGTCAGGCTTCCGAACCACCAGTTGCCGCCGACCATGATCGGCCGCTTCTGCGAGACGAACTGCTCGGTCATGTCGCTGCCCTTGAGACCGACGTCCTTCTTCTCGAAGTAGCCCTTGTCGAGCCATTCCTTGTACTTGTTCACGGCGAAGGTCATCTCGGGGCCGTGGAAGTCGACCTTGCCCATGTAGAGCTGGTAGTCGTCGACCCAGGTGTCGTTCGCCTTGGACAGGGCGAGCAGGTAGAGCCAGTGGCCCGCGGGGTGGTCGTTGCCGGCGTTGGCGAGCGGGGTGATGCCGGCCGCCTTGAACTCGGCCAGTGAGGCCTCGAAGCTCTTGAAGTCGGTGGGCTTGGCTATGTCGTGCTTCTCGAAGAGGTCGTCGTTGTAGTAGGTGAGGACGAACTCGCCGTAGTTGGGTACGCCGTACCACTTGTCGCCGCCCATCTCGCCCTTCTCGTCGTAGCGGGCGGTGACGGACGCGCTCTCGCTCATCTTCTTGTCCCAGCCGCGTTCCTCGACGACGGGGGTGAGGTCGGTGAGCAGGCCCTGCTTGGCGAGCAGGCCCGTGGTGGCGTTGCCCTTGTTGTACTCCATGACGTCGGGCGCCTTGTCGGAGTTCAGGATCATGCCCGCGTTCTGCTGGATCTGCTCGAACGTCTTGCGCTCGAAGACGACCTCGACGTCCGGGTGGGTCTTCTTGAACTCGGCGATGGCGGCGTCCCACGCCTTGCTCAGGGCGCCGTCCTGCTGCTCGTAGTGCCACAGGCGCAGGGTCTTGCCGTCGCCCTCGGCGGTGCCGGATCCGCCGCAGGCGGTCAGCGGTGCCAGCAGGGCCAAGGCGGAGGTCGCGAGCAGGAGGGATCTTCTGCGCAGGACGGTGCGGGTGCGCGGGTTGTTCATGGCTGGTTCCTCGATGTGCGTCGTTGCGACAAGGGCGGGCGGTGTCAGGCGGTACGGCGGCGGTGGACGCGGGCTTCCCACGGGCGCAGGGTGCAGGTGCTCGTGAGAGGTGAGGTGGCCGGAAGGTTGGCGATGAGGGTGTCGCTGTCCTCCCAGCCGTCGGGCAGGTCGACGGTGAGGTCGGACGCGCCGAAGTTGGCGAGCACCAGCAGTTCGGTGCCGGACGCGGCGTCGTGCCGGGTGAAGGCGTAGAGCTGCTCGTGGTCGGGGTGGAGCATGTGGAAGTCGCCGTGGGTGATGGCGGGCTCGGTGTGGCGCAGTTCGATCAGGCGCCGGTAGTAGTGGAAGACCGAGTCGGGATCGGCGAGCTGCGCTTTGGCGTTGACGTCGACGTAGTCGGGGTTGACGGCGATCCAGGGTGTGCCGGCGGTGAAGCCGGCGTGCTCGGTGGCGTCCCACTGCATCGGGGTGCGGGCGTGGTCGCGGCTGCGGTGGCGCAGCCCCTCGAGGATGTGCGCCTCGTCGGTGCCGAGGGCGATCTGGTCGCGGTAGTGGTTGAGGGACTCGATGTCGCGGAAGTCGTCGATGGAGGAGAACGGGGCGTTGGCCATCGCCAGTTCTTCGCCCTGGTAGACGTACGGCGTGCCGCGGTGCAGGTGCAGCACGGTGGCCAGCAGCTTGGCCGACCGGTCGCGGTAGGCCGGGGAGTCGTCGCCGAAGCGGGAGACCACACGCGGCTGGTCGTGGTTGCTGAAGTACAGGCTGTTCCAGCCGCTCTCGCCGAGGCCGGTCTGCCAGCGGCCGAGACTGGCCTTGAGGTCGGTGAGCTTCAGGGGACGGACGTCGAACTTGCCGCCGGGGCCCTGATCGAGCCCGACGTGCTCGAACTGGAAGACCATGTCGAGTTCGCGGCGGGCGGGGTCGGTGAACAGCCGTGCCTCCTCGACCGTCACGCCGGGCATCTCGCCGACGGTCAGCAGCGGGCGCGGATGACCGGCGAAGACCTCGCGGTGCATCTCGGCGATGTACTCGTGGATGCGCGGGCCGCACACGTAGTACGGGTGGCCGAGGCCGAAGCGGGCGCCCTCGGGCACGATTCCGTCGGGCAGGGCCGGGTCCTTGGAGATCAGGTTGATGACGTCCATGCGGAAGCCGTCCACCCCGCGCTCCAGCCACCAGCGCATCACGGCGTACACGGCTTGGCGGACATCGGGGTTGTCCCAGTTCAGGTCGGGCTGCTTGCGGGAGAAGGTGTGCAGGTAGTACTCGCCGGAGGCTTCGTCGTAGGTCCAGGCGGGGCCGGAGAACCACGACTCCCAGTTGTTCGGTTCCGCTCCCGGTGTGCCGGGCTCCATGCCCGCCCGGGGCGGGCGCCAGATGTACCAGTCGCGCTTGTCGCCGTCCGGTCCGGCGTCCCGGGAGGCGGTGAACCAGGGGTGTTCGTCGCTGGTGTGGTTGACGACCAGGTCCATGACCAGCTTCATGCCGCGCTCGTGTACGCCGGCCAGCAGGCGGTCGAAGTCGGCGAGCGTGCCGAACAGGGGGTCGATGTCCTGGTAGTCGCTGATGTCGTAGCCGTTGTCGTCGTGCGGGGAGGGGTACACCGGGGAGAGCCACAGCACGTCGACACCCAGCTGCGACAGGTAGTCGAGTCGCTCGATGATGCCCTGGAGGTCCCCGATGCCGTCCGCGTCGGAGTCGGCGAAGCTGCGGGGGTAGATCTGGTAGACCACCGCGTTGCTCCACCAGGAGTCGGCGGGACCGGCCGCGTTTTCGGGCACGTCAAAACCTCGTCGTGTGTGTCGGGTACTTGGTGTCGTGGAGATGAGCTGTGTGAGAGGAGCTGTGTGTCAGGACAGAGCCGCGCCGACCGCGTCCTGGATCACGAGGCAGGCGGCGCCCCGGGCCCACAGGTCGTGGTGGACGGGGTCGACGTGGATGTCGCAGTCGTGGGCGGCGGTGGAGAAGGCGTGGGCCTGGAGCGCCTGGGACATGGCGGGGCCGAACAGGTCGTGGGCCACCGCGCCCTCACCGGCGATGATGATCTTCTGTAGGTTCAGCAGGTTGCACATGCCCGCCAGGCCCCTGCCCAGGGCGGCTCCGGCCTCGGAGAAGGCGGAGCGGGCCACGGTCTGTGCCGCGCCGGTGCCCGAGCGGGCCAGCTCCATCGCCTCGGTGATCCCCGCGCAGGGCACTCCGGCGTCCTGGAGGTGGCGCAGGACGGCGCGGTCGCCGGCCAGGGCCTCCAGGCAGCCTCGGCGGCCACAGCTGCACATCGGGCCACCCGGGTCCAGCGGCAGGTGGCCGAGCTCTCCGGCCAGGCCGGTGGCGCCGGAGAACAGAGCACCGTCGAGGAGGAGTCCGCAACCGATGCCCGGACCGACGGTGACGACGGCGAAGGAGTCGACGTCCCGGCCCTGACCGAACCAGCGCTCGGCCACCACCAGCGTGTTGACGTCGTTGTTCACGACGACCGGCAGCCCCGTCGCCTCGCGCAGCGGGCCCGCCACGTCGACCTTGTTCCAGTCCAGCAGGGCGGAGTAGCGGCAGACTCCGGCATGGGAGTCGACGTGACCGCTGACCCCGACTCCCAGTCCGAGCACCCTGTCCGCCGCTTCGGGCGCCTCCGCCAGAACCCGCCGGGTCAGGTCGGCGACGGCGGACAGGGCGGTTTCGGGGGTGCGGTCGGCGATCGGCTGCTCGGCGCGCGCCAGGACCCCCGCGGCCATGTCGGTCACGACCGCGGACACCTGGGCCGGGCCGATCTTGGCGCCGACCACGATGTGCTTGTCCGGGTTGACCTGGAGCATCTTCTGCGGTCGGCCCCGCCCTCGGGGGGCGGTGTCGAGTTCGCGGAGGTAGTCGTGTTCCAGCAGCGGCGGAAGCATGCGCGTCACGCTGGAGGGCACCAGCCCGAGCCGCTGGGCGAGCTGGGTGCGCGAGATGGGCCCCGCGGTGAGGACCGTCGCGAAGATCTCCGCGCGGGTCTGCTCACCGACAAGCTCCGAGAAGCGGATCTTGGACGGGGTCATCACACATGCCTCCGAAGCGGTGATCGGTCGGGAGAGGGCGGGAGAGGACGGGAGAGGTCGGGAGAGGTCGGTACGGTCCGGCGGCGAACCGTTGCTCGGACTGCGTCTGACAGGAGTCTGACCGCGCCTATTTCATGCGTCAAGAAAGAAAAATGCGCGTTACGCAACCGTGACCCCCGCCTCTCGGCGTGACCTATCCGAGCTTTGGTCCGCTTTGCCCTGCATCCGGGGCACCGTCGAGGCGCGCACTTGAAGAGATCTTGTTCATTTCATTGACACGGCGAAGAAATGACGCGACGTTATCTCGCGACCGCAGAACGGCGAACGACCGCCGGACGGCCGGGCGCACCCACCGGCGCACATCGCACCTCCCGCGCCCACCGCGCCCACCGCGCCCACCGCGCCCACCGCGCCCACCGCGCCCACCGCGCCCACGGCGCCCACGGCGCCCACGGCCCGAACGGCCCGGCCGCCCTTCCGGCCCGTCCGTCCCGTATCCAGGGGGCATCCGAGGCCCGGGGATTCCGGAGACGCATCCCGCCCCGGCCCCGGACGACCCGGATACCCCTCACGCATCCAGCACCGGTTCGAAGGGAGTCCTGATCGCGCCAGGCCGCGCGAAGCTCGCTCAGGCGGCGCGCGGCTCGGCCACCTGTGTCCGACCCGGCCTCGGCACCGCAGGGTGCCGGATGCCGTACTCCTGCCTTGTCGCCACCTGCCCCCAGCGCTGCGCCCGCCCCGGCGGGCGTGGGGTGCGGCAGGTCCGGCGCCCACGGGCGCCGCTTCCCCAGCAACGGAATGAGGACTTTGTCATGCCCGCAGCAAGATTGAGCCGGCTGGCGGCGCTCGCCGCCGGCCTGGCTCTCGCCCTGGCCGGCGCCGTCGTGCCGGCCGGTACGGCGAGCGCGCGACCACTCCCCGTCGAGGCGGCACCCGCCGCCGAGGCCGCGGCCGTCACCACCGCCGACAGCCCACAGCTCAAGACGTGGTGGCACGACAACCACGAGTACAACACCACCAGCCCCGTCGCGAACGACAAGGTGCGCCGCTCGTCCTACTACGACGTGCACGTCGCCACGGCCGCGGCCCCCGCGGCGCGGTTCGACTCGTTCACGTACATGAGCATCCCCCGCAGCGGCAAGGGCAAGATCGGCTACACCAAGGAGGACGGCGCCGAGTTCTCCTCGTCGGCCGGTCTGACGATGAGCTGGTCGTCGTTCCAGTACGCCACCGACGTATGGGTGGACGTCTCACTCAAGACGGGGCAGACGATCTCGTCGGCCGACCAGGTGAAGATCAAGCCCAGCAGCCTGAACTTCGCCAAGGAACTCGTGGACGGTGACACCGTCCGCGTCAAGGTTCCCTACAGCTCGGCCGGTTACCGGTTCTCGGTGGAGTTCGACCCGCAGCTCTACACGGCCTACAACGACATGTCCGGCCCCGCGAACGACGCGGGCAAGCTCACCACGCAGGGCGGGGGCGGCAACCGGGCTGTCCACACCGAGCCCCGCAACTCCATGATGATCTTCGCGGAGCCGGCGCCGACGGGCGCGGAGGCGGACCGGCTGATCCCGACCGCGTCTTCGGGCAGCATCCACTACCCGCCGCAGGGCCAGGTCACCAACCTGAACACGATCAGCGAGGAGGTCGTCTACTTCCGTCCCGGCACCTACTACATGACCTCCAAGTACCACGCGCTGCTGCCCAAGCAGGTCAAGTGGGTCTACTTGGCGCCGGGTGCGTATGTGAAGGGTGCCATCCGCTTCCCCGACGACAGCCAGGGTCTGTACAAGGTGACCGGCTACGGCGTGCTCTCCGGTGAGCAGTACGTCTACGAGGCGGACACCAACAACAACTACGACCACCTCAGCGGCGCGTCCAACTGCCACTCCAGCTGTGTGAAGATGCTCCAGTTCCAGTCCGCGCCGGGCCGCCAGCAGCACCTCGACCTGCAGGGTGTGACCATCAACGAGCCGCCGTACCACTCGTTCGTGGTCTACGGCGACGAGCAGACCTTCAGCATGCGGGTCGACAACTACAAGCAGGTCGGGTCCTGGTACTGGCAGACCGACGGCATCGAGCTGTACCGCGGCAGCACCATGAAGAACACGTTCTTCAACGCCAACGACGACGTGCTGAAGATGTACCACAGCGACGTCAGCATCGATAACACCGTCGTCTGGAAGAACGAGAACGGTCCCGTCATCCAGTGGGGCTGGACCCCGCGCAACATCGACAACGTCCGGGTGAGCAACACCCACGTCATCCACAACCGGATGTACTGGAAGGACGTCAAGTACAACACCTGCATCCTCAACTCCTCCTCCCACTGGGAGGACATGGGCTCGACCACCAAGGCCGATCCGGGCGCGTGGGTGCGGAACATGACGTTCGAGAACATCACCGTCGAGGGCATGACCAACTGCGCGATCCGTGTCTTCGCCCTCTCCAGCACCGAGAACATCCACGTCAAGAACCTGAAGATCGACGCGTGGAACCAGCTCGACCCGTCCTCGCAGGTCAGCCTCCTCAAGCGGTACAGCAACAGCGCCGGGCAGAAGGTGACGCTCGGCAACGAGACGCGGGACAGCCGCGGCCTGAAGCTGGAGAACTACACCGTCGGCGGCACCGTCATCCAGAAGTCCGGCACCAACTGGGCCGCCGACAAGCTCGGCCGGCTCGGCTTCGACGCCGAGAACTGGGACAACTGGAACGCCTGGGGACCGGGCGGCACCAACCCCGATCCCGGTCCCGGCCCGGGCACCGGCGGCAAGATCGTCAACGGCGCGACCTCCAAGTGCGTCGACCGCGCCGCCGGCGGCACCGCCAACGGCACCCGCATCCAGCAGTGGGCCTGCGCGGATGTGCCCTCCATGACCTGGACGCTCGAGGGTCAGCAGCTGAAGTCCGGCGGCAAGTGCCTCGACGTCGAGGGCGGAGCCACCGCCAACGGCACCAAGGCCCACCTGTGGGACTGCGGCACCTGGGACAGCCAGAAGTGGGCCTTCCAGAGCGATGGCACGCTGAAGAACCTCAAGTCCGGCCGCTGCCTGGACATCGAGGGTCAGAGCACCGCCGACGGCGCCCGCCTGCACCTGTGGGACTGCGGCGGCTGGGCCAGCCAGAAGTGGACCCTGACCGGCTGACCTGACCAGCTGACCTGACTGGCTGACCTTGACCGGCTGACCGCGACCGGTGGCCGTCGGAGCACCCGCACCGCCGACGGCCACCTCACACCGGCCACCCCTGGAAGGAGCGCGCCATCGTGCAGTTCCCCTCGCGTCACGAAACCGCCGTCCTGGGTCTGTTCCGCATCGTCACGGGGCTGTTGTTCGCCTGCCACGGGGCCGCGACGCTGTTCGGCGTCCTGGGCGGGCCTCAGGGAGGTTCGGCACCCGGGCCGGGGCAGTGGCCCGGATGGTGGGCCGCGGTGATCCAGCTCGCCGGCGGCACTCTGGTACTCGCCGGGCTGTTCACCCGGACGGCCGCGACCCTCTGCTCGGGGTCGATGGCCTACGCCTACTTCGTCCACCACCAGCCCGACGGCCTCGTCCCGCTGGAGAACGGCGGCGAGAAGGCGGCCCTGTTCTGCTGGGCGTTCCTCCTCATCGCCGCCCTGGGCCCCGGTCGCTGGCCGGTGACGACGCTGCTCGCCCACCGCGCGGGCACGCGGTCCGCCCCGAGGAAGGAGGTGGCAGGCACGCACGACGCCTGACCCATGGAATGTCATGAGCACGTAAATCACGGGTCGGAGACCTCCGCCCGTGGTCCCGGAACAACCGGAGGAAGAGCACCATGAACCACGCACCCGCAACACCCACGCGCCGCACCGCGCTCGGCGCCGGCGTGCTGGCCACCGGCCTGCTGTGCCTGCTTCCGCTCGCACCGTCGGCCTCCGCCCACGGCACGGTGATCACCCCGGAGACCCGCAACTACGGCTGCCTCCAGCGGTGGGGCCACAACGAGCCCGACGAGGCCCAGGACCCCATGTGCTACCGCACCTACCACGAGAACCCGAACGCCATCACCGCGTGGAAGGCCGTCTACGCCAACAACACCGGGGACAACTACAAGCAGGTCATCCCCGACGGCCAGATCTGCAGCGCCGGCGGCCAGGGCGAGACGAACTACCGCCCGCTCGACCGCCCCGGCCCGTGGAAGACGACCGACATCGGCGACGACTTCACCGTCGACCTCTACGACGAGGCCCGGCACGGCGCGGACTGGCTCGAGATCTACGTCACCAAGCAGGGCTTCAACCCGGAGTACGAGCTGATCGGGTGGGACGACCTCGAACTGGTGAAGAGGACCGGCCGCTATCCCTACCAGGCCCACTACGTCACGGACGTCAGTACGTCGGGCTACAGCGGACGGCACGTCGTGGTGACCGTCTGGAAGGCGTCGCACATGGACCAGAAGTACTTCCTGTGCAGCGACGTCAACTTCAACTGACACCAGCGGGACGCAGTTGAGCCGGCACCACGGCACACCGGCCCCGCGAGGTGCCCACCTCGCGGGGTCTTTCCCCTCGCCCTGTCACCGGCTCGGCCGCCACCCGCCCGGGCCGGTCGCCGTACGGAGGCCCCACATGCTCGACCCCCACACCCCCTGGTTCCTGCCCGGCCACCCCCGCCGCGCGCTGCGCGACCGGCTCCTTCCCGCCGTGCGCACCTCCTCGGCCCGCCGGACGACCGCACAGCGCGCGGCCGAGTACTACCGGGCGCGCGGCATCGCCGTTCTGCGCATCAGCGTCGGTGTCGTCTACTGCTGGTTCGGGGTGCTCAAGCTCTTCCCCGCCGGGAGTCCGGCCGAGGAGATCGCGGCCGCCGCCATGACGAAGCTCACCGGTGGTCTGCTGCCCGCGTCCGTGTCCATGCCGCTGCTGGGCGCCGCGGAGAGCCTGATCGGACTCGCCCTGATCACCGGCCTGCTGCTCCGGCCCGCCCTGGCCCTGTTCTTCGCGCACATGGCCGGTGTCTTCACCTCCCTCGCCCTGCTGCCCGGACAGATGTGGCACCACGGCGTGCCCACGCTCGAAGGCCAGTACGTCCTCAAGAACCTCGTCCTGGTGGCCGTCTGCCTGACCGTCACCGCCGACGAGTTCACACGCTGAGGCGGCCGTCGCCGCAACCCCAGCTCGGCGCCCACGATCCCGCAGAGGTGATCGTCACCCGCCGTCAGCGCTCAGCCGCGAGGTCGAGATCGTCCACCCGGTCACCGGCAGGAGTTTCCACCGGCCTGGCCCGGCGCCACGGGTGGGCGATCGGCCGGGACACCGCCCGCCACCAGGCGTCCGCCGGAAGCTTCCCGGCCGGTTCGAACGGCTCGCCGGGGCGCGGCAGGGCGACGGCCTGGCCGACCTCCTCCGCGGCGTCCTTGGTCCACTCCCCCGGCTCGGCCCAGGCGTGCGGCGCCAGGTTGAACGTGCCCCAGTGGATCGGCAGCAGCACCCCGGCGGGGCTGCCGCCCTGGAGGTCGAGATGGGCGCGTACGCCCTCCTCGGGGGTCATGTGGATGTCCGGCCAGAAGTCGCTGTACGCCCCGATCTGGATCATCGTGGCGTCGAAGGGACCGTACGCGGCACCGATGTGCTGGAAGCCGGAGAAGTAGCCGGTGTCGCCGCTGTGGAATATGCGGTGCTCCTCGCCGGCGACGGACCAGGACGCCCAGAGGGTGTGCTGGGCGTTGCGCAGGCCGCGGCCGCAGAAGTGGCGGGCCGGGGTCGCGGTGAGGGTGAGGCCGCCGACCCGGGTCGACTCGTGCCAGTCCAGTTCGCGCAGGCGGGCGGGGGACACGCCCCAGGCCTCCAGGTGGGCGCCGACGCCGAGCGGCACGGCGAACAGGGTGTCGGTGCCGGCCAGCGCCTTGATCGTGGGCAGGTCCAGGTGGTCGTAGTGGTCGTGCGAGATGACGACGACGTCGACCGGGCCGAGCGCGGCAAGCGGGAGCGGCACGGGGTGCAGCCTGCGGGGACCGGCGAAGGGGAACGGGGAGCAGCGCTCGCCCCAGACCGGGTCGAAGAGCACCCGCTGTCCGTCGATCTCGGCGAGGACGCTGGAGTGTCCCATCCAGGTCAGCCGCAGTCCGGTGGCGGGGGGCTTGGCGAGGTCGGCGAGGGTGGTCGGGTGGACCGGCACCCGGCTCTCGGGCGTGCGGCGGGGGCGGGCGTCCTTGTCGAAGTAGACCTTCGCGAAGTCGCGGGCCGAACCGGAGGGGCGGATCCGGGAGGGGCCGCCGGGGTTCTGGAAGACGCCGTCCTTGAAGTGGGGCGATCTGCGGATCCGGGCCAGGCGCTCACCGCCGGGGTCCGCGCCGAAGGCCGCGGGCCGCAGGGCGCGGAGCCCGGAGCTCAGGGAACGGGAAGCGGCCACGGTACCTCCAGGTGGAGTCGGTGAGGCCTTCCATTATGGTCCGCCCCACCGACAACGGGTCGGCCCGGCCGGACGAGGGCCCGGTACCGACTCGTGTACTGACTCGCTGTTCAGTACGGCGCGCTTCGGGGATGCCGGTTACGGGCCGTTAGGGTGACCGGATGGCGAGAGTGCGGTTGAGCGTGGAACAGCGGCGGGAGGAGCTGCTGCGGGCCGCGGTGGAGCAGATCGAGGCGCGGGGCCTGGCGGCGGTACGGATCGCGGACGTGGCCTCGGCGCTCGGGGTGAGCAACGCGCTGGTCCTGTATCACTTCTCGACGAAGGAGAAGCTGGTCGCCGCCGCGTTCGCGTACGCCGCCGAGGACGATCTGGCCCGGCTGCGCGCGCTGCTCGGCCGCCGTACCACCGCGCTGCGCCGGCTCCGCGCGGCCCTGCGGTGGTACGCCCCCACGCGTCGGGACAAGGGCTGGCGGCTGTGGATCGAGGGCTGGGCGGCGGCGCTGCGCGAGCCCGCGCTGCGGGAGGTCACCCGGGACCTCGACCGGCGGTGGAAGGCGGCCCTGACCGAGGTCGTCGCCGAGGGCGTGGCCGCGGGCGAGTTCCACTGCCCGGACCCCGAGGCCACCGCGCTGCGCCTCACCGCCCTGCTCGACGGGCTCGCCATACAGCTCACGTCGTACGGCGGCACGGTCTCCCGTACACGGGCCCAGCAGTGGGTGGACGAGGCGCTGGCCCGGGAGTTGGGGCTGCCGCAGGGCCAGGGCGCCCGGCGGCCCGGACCGGCCGGGGGACGCGGGGCGCCGTAGGGGCGGGCACGACCCGCCGGTGGACGCGAGGGCAGGTCCCGGGCCCGGCACCGGACCGGCTACCGCGCCAACGGTCCGGTTACCGCGTCAACGGACCGTCATGCGGCTGACGTCGGCGCCCCGGCACCCCGTCACCCCTGCGACATCGACGCCGCGGTACCCCGCCCCCCGACCGGCAGCCGCCCCGCCCTGACGCCACCTCATGTCACCTCACGCCACCGACGCGATCCGCATCTTGATGTCGTCCGGCGACAGGGTGCCCTTCGCGGTGACATGGTCGCCGGAGGATTCGCCGCGCAGGCGGCGGCCGATCCAGGGCACCAGGTACTCGCGGGCCCAGTGCACGTCGTCCCGGCGGACCTCGAGGGTGCCGCGCGGCGGCAGCGGGGGCCACGGCTGCTCGGGGTCGGCGGGGACGGGCAGGCCGAGGACCTGGCCGGCGCGCAGGGCCACGCGGGTGTGCCCCTCGGGGGAGAGGTGGAGGCGGTCGTGGTCCCAGGCCCGGCGGTCCTGAATGGATTTCAGGGACCACAGGTCGAGTACGGGGCAGCCGTACCGGTCGGCGATGGCCCGCACATGCCCGTTGTACGTCGCGATCTTGCCGCGGAGGTGCTTGAGCAGCGGCACGCCCCGGGTGTCGAAGCCGGTGGTGACGAGCACGGTGCCCGCGGCGGCGGTCAGCGCGGCGACCGCCCGCTCGAACCGCTCGGCGACTTCGTCGGGGTCGGTGCCGGGCCGGATGATGTCGTTGCCGCCGGCGCAGAACGAGACCAGGTCGGGCGCCAGTTCGATGGCCCGCGGCACCTGGTCCGCCACGATCTGGTCGAGCAGCTTTCCGCGCACGGCGAGGTTGGTGTACCGGAAGTCGCCCTCGGGCCGCCGGTCCGCGAGCAGTACCGCGAACCTGTCGGCCCAGCCGACGAACGCCCCGTCGGGGCCGGGGTCGCCGACGCCCTCGGTGAAGCTGTCCCCCACCGCCACGTACGACCCGATCACTGATCTGCTGTCATTCTTCGAATCGTCTGCCACAACGGCCCATGATTCACCTTTGAATGTGACTTACGCGACCGTAGGCAGGGGTTGACGGGCGGTGAGATAAGCCACTCTTCAAGGATTGGTCAACTACGGAATAAGCCACCACCGGAACGTCGCCGAAACGCGCGGGAGCCCGGCACACACCGAAGGCCGGACCCGGGGATCGGGGTCCGGCCATCGGCGGCGCGTGTACGCCGGGGTCAGGAACCGGCGCGGCGGGGAGGCGTCAGAGGGAGACGCCCTTCGAGCGGAGGTAGGCCACCGGGTCCACGTCCGAGCCGTAGTCCGGAGTGGTGCGGATCTCGAAGTGCAGGTGCGGGCCGGTCGAGTTGCCGGTGGAGCCGGAGAGGCCGACCTGCTGGCCGGCGGTCACGGACTGGCCGGCCGACACCGACAGCGAGGACAGGTGGGCGTACTGGGCGTAGTAGCCGTCGGCGAGCTTGATGACGACCTGGTTGCCGTACGCGCCGGCCCAGCCGGCGGAGACGACGGTGCCCGCGCCGACGGCCTTGAGCGAGGTGCCGGTGGGGACGACGAAGTCGACACCGGTGTGGTAGCCGCTGGACCACATGCTGCCCGCGACCTTGTAGGCGGTGCCGACGCCGGCGCCCGCGACCGGGGCGGTGTGGGTGGCGGAGGTGGTGGTCTGGGCGGCGGTGGAGGCCTGCGCGGACGAGGAATCGGCCGGCTTGGAGGACGACGGGGTCGACGCCGAGGACTGGGCCGACTCCGACGACTCGGACGCCTTCGACGAGCCGGACGACTTCTGCGCCGACTGCTGCGGCTGTCCCTGGGAGGACTGCGACGGCTTCGACTCCTCCGCGGGGGAGCTCTCCGGCGCGGTCGCGGTGGCCTTCTCGCCGAGGGAGAGCTTCAGGCCGGGGTGGATCAGCGACGGGTCCTCGCCGACGACGGCGCGGTTGTCGGCGTAGAGCTTCTGCCAGCCGCCGTCGACCTTCTGGTCCTCGGCGATCTTCGAGAGGCAGTCGCCGGACTTCACGGTGTAGAACCGCACCCCGGAGTTCTTCTCGGCGGCCTTCTTCTCCGGTGCCTGCTGCACGGAGGCGACGGACGGGGCCTTCTCGGAAACGGACTGCGGGGTGGCGGCGTAGGCGCCGGCGGCCCCCATCAGGGGCAGCGCGAGCGCGGCGCCACCGGTGCCGGCGACGGCGATGGAACGGGTGAAGCGCTGGGTCTTCGGACGGCGGTGCTTACCCTTCGCGGGCATGGCGAATTCCTCTCCGGCGCCTGCGAGGTGAGCTGTCGGGTGCGGACTGGAGATGCCCGGCCGCGTCGAGACGCGGCTTTACCCCAAGCCTGTTCCGAGGACCGGAACAGGCGGTGAACCTGTGGGTCCCCCGCTCCTGCCGTGCACGGGTGGGTTGGCGCGGGCACCAGGCGGCGGCAGGATTCGGCGTTCCGCCTGGATCGGTGTGGAACGTAAGCGACCTGGACGCACGGGGACAAGCGAAAGGTTGCGCTCTGGTCCTTTTCGATCTCTTCCGCCCCGGAATTCACGGTCACACTGCGTCGATTACGGAGCCTTCCTTTTCCGCGAACGCCCTTGAAAACCGCCTGAATTACGTGAACATGACCGACGACTCACGGTCACGGATATGAGCCTGCTCACGTGACACCGCTCCAGAACTCTTTATTCCAGAGCGAGTTACGACCAAGGCTGCAATTCGGACAGATCGCTCAGATACGACGGAGCCGGAGAACCGTCGCATCGAGGTCACCTCTCAGTCCGAGGCGCACACCGTGATGCAGCAGCACACCACCTCGGTGCACTTCGCCCGTTTCACGGCATTCGTACGACGCTGTCGGGTCGAGGCCGCGCAGCCGCAGCGCCGGTACGGGTTCCCCGTGATGCTGGGCCTGGAGCCAGGCGAGCACGACCGCCTCCTCCCCGAGGACGTACTGGACGGCGCTCAGCCCGCCGCCCGGAGGCCGCAGGCGGTACAGGTCGCCGCGCTGGACCAGCGGCCGGATCTCCTTGTAGAGGTCCACCCAGTCGCGCGCTTCCGCCAGCTCCTCGTCGCTCCAGCGGGTGAGGTCGCCGCCGACGCCGAGCACCCCGGCCATGGCGCTGACGAAGCGGAAGCGCAGCGAGCTGACCCGGCCGTTGAGCTGGGTGTTGGGGCTGTCCGTGACCCAGGCGGCCATCACGCGCGCGGGGTGGATCTGGCTGAAGCCGTGCTGGATGGCGAGGCGGTCGAGGGGATCGGTGTTGTCGGAGGTCCACACCTGGTCGGTGCGGCTGAGCACGCCGAGGTCGATCCGGCCGCCGCCGCCCGAGCAGGACTCGAAGGCGACACCGGGGTGAGCCGCGCGCAGCCGGTCCAGCAGGGCGTACACCGCCCGCACGTGGTCGGTCCACAGCCGCTGCGGATAGGGCTCGCCGGGCCAGCCCGCGTCGGTGAAGCAACGGTTGAAGTCCCACTTCACATAGTCGATGGGGGCACTGGAGAGCAGCGTGTGCAGCTGCTCCCACAGATACTCCTGGACATCCTCCCGAGCCAGGTTCAGTACGAGCTGATTGCGGAATTCCGTCCGCTTTCGTCCCGTCTGGTGCTGCACCCAGTCCGGGTGGGCCCGGTACAGCTCGCTGTCCGGGTTGACCATCTCCGGCTCGACCCAGATCCCGAACTGCATTCCGAGGGCGTGCACCTCTTCGGCGAGCGGCTTGAGACCGGCCGGGAAGCGGTCCGGGTTGGGCGTCCAGTCGCCCAGGCCCGCGCGGTCGCTGGTGCGGGCGCCGAACCAGCCGTCGTCGACGACGAACAGCTCGACGCCGATCTCCGCGGCCCGCCGGGCGAGCGCGCGCTGCCCGTCCTCCGAGATGTCGAAGCCCGTGGCCTCCCAGGAGTTGAACAGCACCGGCCGGTCCCGGTCCGCGTCGGGGATGACATGGGCGCGCTGGTAGGCATGCCAGGCGCGGCTCGCGCCGCCGAAGCCCTCGTCGCTCCACAGACCGGCGAAGACGGGTGTGGTGAAGGACTCCCCCGCCGCGAGCCGCGTCAGCCCCGAGTCGTCGTGTCCGGCGCCGCCGGTGATCTGCACGCGCGCGTCGGGCAGCAGGGCAACGGCGATCCGCCAGGAGCCGGACCAGCCGAGCGCGCAGCCGTAGACCTCGCCGCGCTCCTCCGTCGCGTCGGTGTCCAGGGCGACCCAGGGCAGGTGCTGGTGCCCGGTGTGGCCGCGGCGGCTGCCGATGACCTGCTCGCCGTAGGTGAGCGGCGCGGTGGTCAGCCGGGACTCCGCGGCCCACCGGCCGTGCAGGTGGGACAGCCGCCAGCCGTCGCGCTCGGGCAGCGTCCAGGTGGCGGAGTCGGCGCGCAGCAACTCCACCGCGGGCCCCTCGTTGCGCAGCGTCGCCCAGCGTTCGACGACGTCGTCCCGCATCCGGTAGTGCAGGGTGATCGTCAGTCCCGCGTCCCGGAACCGCAGCCGCAGCTCCTCGTCCGCGCTCCCGGGGTGCGCGATCTCGTACGTCTCGAAGGCCCACTCGGTGCCCCGCCGCTCCTCGGTGCGCACCGACAGGGCGGGGCGGACGAACCGGGGGCCGCCCTCGACCGGGTACTCCTCGCGGCCGTCGAGCGCGGACTCGAAGGGCCAGGCGTCCGGCAGCGGGCGGGCGGCGAGGGCTTCCGCGTCGGCGAGGGCGATCCTCGGCCCCCAGTGCAGGTGCAGCAGCTCGTCGTCCTCGGTGAGATGGACCGCGTAACCGCTCCTCGGTCCCGACAGCAGCCACGTCCGCCCGTCCTCGGCGATGTCCAGCATCACGCCCCCCACAGATTCCGACAGCCCCGCTCAAGCCCCGACATCATCAAGGCGTGAGAGGCCTCTCGGCAACGCCTGTGGACAACCGGACCCCGGCCGGGTATGCCCCCTGTGGACAACTCATTGCCTCAGGAATCCATGTCGTATGGTCGGAGGCGTGCCCGCCGACGACCAGCGCCGGCGGCGCCGACTGGGAGGGAGCCCACGTGACGCAGCAGGTCCCGTCGACCGAGCCCGAACTGGCCGGAGTGCGCAACTTCCGAGACGTGGGCGGCCTGCCGACCGTCGACGGACGCCGGGTGCGGTACGGCGTGCTCTACCGCAGCGGCCACCTCGCGCACGCCACCGCCGAGGACGCGGCCTTCCTCTCCTCCCTGGGCCTGCACACGATCTTCGACTTCCGCAACGCGGCGGACCAGAAGCTGGAGGGTCCGGACGTCGAGCTGCCGGGCGTGCGCAATGTGAACCTGCCGCTGAGCGACCCGGCCGACGGCGCCGAGTTCTGGAAGATGGTGCGCGACGGCGATCTGGACCAGCTGCGGGACCTGCTCGGGGACGGCAAGGCGGCCGACCGGATGATCGGCTCGTACCGCATGATCATCAAGGAGCGCACCGCCGAGCACTCCCGGGTGCTGCACGCCCTCGCCGAGGACAGCGTGCCCGCCCTGATGCACTGCGCGGCGGGCAAGGACCGCGCGGGTCTGTCGGTGGCGGTGACGCTGCTCGCCCTGGGCGTCGAGCGCGAGGCGATCCTCGCCGACTACCTTGAGTCCAACGCCAAGCACCGCCGCTACAAGGTGCACCGCAGCAGCAGCTCCGCCGCGGCCTACTCCCCCGAGGTCATGGAGCTGCTGAGCCCCCTCTTCGACGCGCGCGCCGAGTATCTGTCGGCGGCGTTCGACACCATCGAGGAGACCTGGGGCGGCGTCGACGCGTACCTGGAACAGGGCCTGAAGGTCACCCCGCAGACCCGGGAGCGGCTGCGGGAGCGCCTGCTCGACTGAGCCGGGGCGAACCGGGGCGCGGATGCCGCCCGCGCCCGGCCCCCCTGCTTCGGCCCTGCTGCCCTTCGGCCCCGCTTCCCTTCGGCCTTACTTCCCGCCGAGCGCGAACAGCAGGTAGAGGAAGGCGGCGAAGGCGTGCCCCGCCACCACGTAGATGAACAGCCGCACCCAGATCTGGCGGTCGAACTTCTGCTGGACACGGCTCATGACGTCTCTCCGGTGAGGTGGGTGGCGGGGCCGAGGCACAGCGCGGCCGTGGGGCTCTGGAGCAGGGTGTGGACGAAGAGCAGGTCGACCCCGTCCTGGTCCTGCGCCGCGATGCGGTGCGGGGTCAGGGAGTCGAAGTGCGCGCTGTCGCCGGGGCCGAGCCGGTGCGTGGTGTCCCCGAGGCTCAGCCGCAGCCGCCCCTTGAGGACGTACAGCCACTCCTCCCCGGGGTGCACGCGCACGATGTCGCCCTGGGAGCCGTAGGGGGCGTGCACGCGCAGCGCCTGCATGCCGCGTCCGGGTGCGCCGGCCGGCCAGTACGTCCAGCCGCCCGCCGCGGTGGGTTCCATCGCGGCACCGCGCACCACGGCGTCCCGGTCGGCGACCGTCTCGCCGAGCAGTTCGGAGACGGTCGTACCGTAGACCCTGGCGAGGGCGAGCAGCATCGGCAGCGACGGCTGGCGCTGCCCGGTCTCCAGCCGGGAGAGGTGGGCGGGCGACAGCCCGGCCGCGCGCGCCGCCGCCTCCAGGGTGAGGGAGGCCCGGCGGCGCAGGGCGCGTAGCTGCGGGGCCATGGCCGACAGGTCACCGGACGGCTCGGGGCCGGCCTCGGGCTCGGGTTCGGCGGGAGAGGAGTTCACCACTCCATTCAGCCGGGGCATTGCCCATGGGGCAAATTTCTTGCCTCAGGGGCAAAATCAGGAAAGTCACCCCGGGCCCTCGGAAGCTACCTGTTGGCCACCGCCTGCTTCATCAGCGTCTTCCCGAAGTCCCACATCAGACCGCCGCCGCTGTGCGCCTCGTCCATCACGGCCGTGAAGGCGTCCACGAACCGGTCCACCTCCCGCTCCCCGATGATGAGCGGCGGGATGAGTTTGATCACCTCCAGGTGGTCGCCGGAGACCTGGGTGAGGATCCGGTGCCGCTGGAGCAGCGGGACGACCACCATCTGTGCGAACAGGCCCTTGCGGGCCGCCTGGAGCATGGCCCAGTGGCCGCGCAGCTTCAGCGACCTGGGCCGGCCGAACTCGATGCCGATCATCAGGCCACGGCCGCGTACGTCGGCGAGCAGTTCGTACGTGTCGATCAGCGCGGTGAGCCGGGACTTCAGCAGCTCGCCGGTGGCGCGGACCCCGGCGACGATCTGCTCGTTCTCCATGACCGACAGCACCGCCAGGCCGGCCGCCATGGCCTGGGCGTTGGACCCGAAGCTCGCCGAGTGGACCAGGACCCGGTCCATCGACGAGTACACCTTCTTGAAGATCCAGTCCTTGCCCAGGGTGGCGCCGACCGGCACATAGCCGCCGGAGAGCGCCTTGGCCACGCACACCAGGTCCGGCTCGACGCCCTCCGCGTGCTGGTAGGCGTAGAAGTCGCCGGTCCGGCCGAGTCCGGTCTGCACCTCGTCGGCGATGAGCAGGGCCTTGTGGCGGTGCAGCAGCTCCTGGGCGGCGCGCAGATAGCCGGGCGGCGCCTCGTGGACGCCCTTGCCCTGGATCGGCTCGACGATCAGCGCGGCGACGTCGCCCCGTTTCAGCTCCCGGGCCAGCGCGTCCAGGTCGCCGAGCGGGACGGCCGTGTCCGGCAGCAGCGGGGCGAAGCCGTCGCGGAAGCCGGACTCGCCGTTCACGGACAGCGAGCCGGTGGTCAGCCCGTGGAAGGCGTGCGCGCAGTACAGGATCCTCGGTCTGCCGGTGGCGTACCGGGCGAACTTCAGCGCGGTCTCGACGGCCTCCGTGCCGCTGTTGCCGAAGAACACCCGGTCCAGGTGCGGGCTGTGCGCGAGCAGCCGCTCGGCCAGCAGCCCGGGCAAGGGCTGGCAGTCGAAGCGGGTGAGGTCGGCGAGGTGCGCGTCGAGGACGTCGTGCAGCGCCTTGCGGACGACGGGGTGGTGGCGGCCGAGGCCCATCACCCCGAACCCGGCGAGCATGTCGAGGTAGTCGTTGCCGTCCGCGTCCCAGAAGTACGCGCCCTCGGCCCGCTCGTAGACCTTGTCGAAGCCGATGGTGTGCAGCATGCGCGGCAACTGGTGGTTGAGATGGCGGGCGTGCAGCTCGTAGCGCTCGGCGCCGCGCTCGGCCAGCAGCGCCCTCAGGTCGAACTCCCCGGCGGGCGCCGGCTCCGGGGGCTGGGACGCGGATTCCGCGGTGGTCATGCGTGGCTCTCCTTGGACGGCGGTACTTCGACGGCGGCGCTCCCGGCCGGAATGTCCGGAACGCCCCCCTGTGCGGGCACGCTCTCGGCGTCCACCCGTGCCCCCGCCCCCGTCCCCGCCCTCGCCGGCGGATGCCCCGCCCCCGAGATCGCAGACGATTGCTCCGCCCACGCGATCGCCGACGACTGCTCCGCCACCGCCCGCGCCGCCAGGCTGGCGCTGACGCGGCCCGCGATGTCGACCGGGGTGAGCCCGATGTCGGCCAGCACCTCGCCGCGCTTGGCGTGGGGGAGGAACTGTTCGGGGATGCCGAAGCGGCGTACCGGGACGTCCACGTCGGCGTCGCCCAGGGCCAGCGCGACCGCCGATCCGACGCCGGCGGCCCGGCTGTTGTCCTCGACGACGGCGACCAGGCGGTGCCGGGCGGCGAGGCCGGGCAGCTCCGGGTCGACGGGTTTGACCCAGCGGGGGTCGACGACCGTGCAGCCGATGCCGCGTGCCCGAAGCAGCTCCGCCGCCTGGAGGCACACGGGCGCCATCACCCCGACGGCGACGAGCAGCACCTCGGGATTCTCGTCGCGGTGCAGGACGTCCATGCCGCCCACCCGGTCCACCGCGGGGACGACCGGTCCCACCGATTCCTTCGGGAAGCGGACCAGGGTGGGCGCGTCGTCGACGGCGACCGCCTCCCGCAGCTGGGCCCGCAGCTGGTCGGCGTCGCGCGGCGCGGCGATCCTCAGGCCCGGTACGACCTGGAGGATCGACATGTCCCACATGCCGTTGTGGGAAGCGCCGTCGACCCCGGTCACCCCGGCCCGGTCCAGCACGAAGGTCACCCCGCAGCGGTGCAGGGCCACGTCCATCAGCAGTTGGTCGAAGGCCCGGTTGAGGAAGGTGGCGTAGACGGCGACGACGGGATGCAGCCCGCCGGTCGCGAGGCCGGCCGCGGAGACCGCGGCGTGCTGCTCGGCGATGCCGACGTCCCACACCCGGTCCGGGAACCGCTCGGCGAACGTGCCGAGGCCGACGGGGTGCAGCATGGCCGCCGTGATCGCCACGACGTCGTCGCGCTCCTCCCCGATCCGCACCATCTCGTCGCCGAACACCGAGGTCCACGACGGCCCGCCGGCGGGTGCCAGGGGCTCGCAGGTGAGCGGGTCCATGACACCCACGGTGTGGAAGTGGTCCTCCTCGTGGGCGAGTGCGGGCTCGTAGCCGCGCCCCTTCTCGGTGAGGCAGTGCACCAGCACCGGCCCGTGGAAGCGTTTCGCGCGCCGCAGAGCCGACTCGACGGCTCTGATGTCGTGCCCGTCGATCGGGCCCACGTACTTCAGGCCCAGGTCCTCGAACATGCCCTGCGGGGCGAAGGCGTCCTTGAAGCCCTTCTTCGCGCCGTGCAGGGCCTCGTACAAAGGATGGCCCACGACGGGGGTGCGCAGCAGTACGTCCTTGCCCCAGGCCAGCGCCTTCTCGTAGCCGTCGGTGGTGCGCAGGGTGGCGAGGTGGTTGGCGAGGCCGCCGATGGTCGGGGCGTAGGAGCGCTCGTTGTCGTTGACGACGATGATCAGTGGGCGGTCCTTGGCGGCCGCGATGTTGTTCAGCGCCTCCCAGGCCATGCCGCCGGTCAGCGCCCCGTCGCCGATGACCGCGACGACATGGCCGTTCCCGCCCTGCACCTGCCGGGCCTTGGCGAGCCCGTCGGCCCAGCCCAGCGAGGTGGAGGCATGGCTGTTCTCGATGACGTCGTGCTCGGACTCCTCGCGCGAGGGGTAGCCGGACAGGCCGCCCTTGCCGCGCAGCTTGGAGAAGTCCTGACGCCCGGTCAGCAGCTTGTGGACGTAGCTCTGGTGGCCGGTGTCCCACAGGATGCGGTCGACCGGTGACTCGAAGACCCGGTGCAGGGCGATGGTGAGTTCCACCACGCCCAGGTTGGGCCCGAGATGGCCGCCGGTCCTGGCGACGGCGTGCACCAGGAAGTCCCTGATCTCGTCGGACAGTTCGGCCAGTTGCGCCTCGGACAGCGCCTTCAGGTCGCGTGGCTGCCGGATGGTCTCCAGAATCGTCACGCTCGGCCCCCTTCGGTCCGTGCTGTGTCAGCTCACGGTGACGGCCGGCTCCCCCGACGCGACGCCGTCCTGCTCCATCTGTTCGGCGATCCTCATCGCCTCCTCGATCAGGGTCTCCACGATCTTCGACTCGGGTACGGTCTTGACGACCCGGCCCTTCACGAAGATCTGCCCCTTGCCGTTGCCGGAGGCGACACCGAGATCCGCCTCCCGGGCCTCCCCGGGGCCGTTCACCACGCACCCCATGACGGCGACGCGCAGCGGCACCTCCATGCCCGCGAGGCCCGCGGTGACCTCGTCGGCGAGCTTGTACACATCGACTTGAGCGCGGCCACAGGACGGGCACGAGACGATCTCGAGCCGCCGCTGCCGCAGGTTCAGCGACTCCAGGATCTGGATGCCGACTTTGACCTCCTCGGCGGGCGGGGCGGACAGCGAGACCCGGATCGTGTCGCCGATGCCCTCGGAGAGCAGCGCGCCGAAGGCGACCGCCGACTTGATCGTGCCCTGGAAGGCGGGGCCCGCCTCCGTCACCCCGAGGTGCAGCGGGTAGTCGCACTGCGCGGCGAGCTGCCGGTACGCCTCGATCATCACGACCGGGTCGTTGTGCTTGACCGAGATCTTGATGTCGCGGAAGCCGTGCTCCTCGAAGAGCGACGCCTCCCACAGCGCCGACTCGACCAGCGCCTCCGGCGTCGCCTTGCCGTACTTCCGCAGCAGCCGCCGGTCCAGCGAACCGGCGTTGACCCCGATCCGGATCGGCGTGCCGTGGTCCTTCGCGGCCCGCGCGATCTCCTTCACCCGGTCGTCGAACTGCTTGATGTTGCCCGGGTTGACGCGTACGGCCGCACAGCCCGCCTCGATCGCGGCGAACACGTACTTCGGCTGGAAGTGGATGTCGGCGATCACCGGGATCTGCGACTTGCGGGCGATGGTCGCGAGGGCGTCCGCGTCGTCCTGCGTGGGGCAGGCGACGCGGACGATCTGGCAGCCGGACGCGGTCAGCTCGGCGATCTGCTGGAGGGTGGCGCCGATGTCCGACGTACGGGTCGTCGTCATCGACTGCACCGACACCGGGGCCCCGCCCCCGACCGGCACCGGTCCGACCTGGATCCGCCGCGACGGGCGCCGCTCGGCGATCGGCCGGACCGGCACCTCGGGGATGCCCAGGGGTACGGCGGTCATGAGGTCACTCCCGGTTTCCGGAGACCGTCTCGCGCATGGCCCGCAGGGACTCCTTCAGGGACCCCATGGTGGCGAGGACGGCGGTGGGCTCGTAGCCGCAGTGGGCCATGCAGTTGGCGCACCGCGGGTCCTTTCCGCGACCGTACTTGTCCCAGTCGGTCTTCTCGATCAGCTCGCGGTAGGTCGGGACGTATCCGTCGCTCATCAGGTAGCAGGGGCGCTGCCAGCCGAAGAGCGAGTAGTTGGGGATCGCCCACGCGGTGCACGGGAAGTCGACCTTGCCCTCCAGGAAGTCCAGGAAGAGCGGGGAGTGGTTGAGCCGCCAGCGGCGCCGATTGCCGCCCGAGAAGGCCTTTTTGAACAGCTCGCGGGTCTGCTCCACACCGAGGAAGTGCTCCTGGTCGGGCGCCTTCTCGTAGGCGTACGCGGGCGAGATCATCATCTCGTCGACCTTCAGCTCGTCGTTGAGGAAGTTCAGCACCTCGACGACGGTCTGCGGGGTGTCGGTGTTGAAGAAGGTCGAATTGGTGGTGACCCGGAAGCCGCGCCGCTTGGCCTCCTTGATGGCCTCCACCGCCTCGTCGAACACGCCCTCCTTGGCGACGGACTCGTCGTGCCGCTCGCGCAGCCCGTCGATGTGCACGGCGAAGGCGAAGTACGGGGAGGGGGTGAACTTGTCCATCTTCTTGCGCAGCAGCATGGCGTTCGTGCACAGGAAGACGTATTTCCGCTTCGCCACCAACTGCCGGACGATCTCGTCGATCTGAGGGTGCATCAGCGGCTCGCCGCCGGCGATCGACACCATCGGCGCACCGGATTCGAGCACCGCTCCCACGGCCTGGGCGACGGGCATCCGCTGCTTGAGCACCCCCGCCGGGTGCTGGATCTTGCCACAGCCCTCGCATTTGAGGTTGCAGGCGAAAAGCGGCTCCAGTTCGACGATGAGCGGGAACTTGTCGCGTCGGCGGAGCTTTTGTTCAGCCAGATATGTAGCGACCTTGATGGACTGGCGCAGCGGCATGGCCATCGGGCTCACCTCCTGGGGAGCAGCACATTACGGTGCCATTCAAAGAAAGCGGGAAGGATGGAACGTAGGACGCGGAAAGCCGATATTCCACCGCGCACCGTGCCGATACGGACGAGTTCATGTTCTGGAGCGTCCACGACCACCCGGACGGCCGCAACCGGGCGCTCGCCCGCGCGCACGGCTCTCAGAAGCGTGGCCGCCGATTCCATGTCGACCGCGATTGCGCCGGTCGACCGCAGTTCGGCGCGTTCGGGGCCGCGGACCACGTGGTCGGAGCCGGTGAGGGGGCCGGTGTGGACGGTGCGGCCGGGCACGGCGCGCGTGAGTTCCTTGACGAGCAGGTCGGTGCCCACGCAGGGGGTGCCGCCGCGCGGGTCGCGGGTCTCCTCGGCGACGACCAGGTCGCCGGGGTGCATGCCGGGGGCGAGTCCCGCGCAGAAGCCGGTGGCGAGGACGGCGGCACCGGCGAGCGCCGGGTCGGCCAGCACCCGGGCGACCGAGCGCTCGGCCGCCTTCGGGCCCATGCCGGTGCGCAGCACCGTGACGGGCCCGCCCGAGCCGCTGCGGTCGCCCAGGCGCAGGGCCAGGTGCTCGATGCCGAGCGCGCAGGCGATCAGCAGCGGGGCCGGGGCGGGCGGTACGGTCATCAGCTCCCCTTGGCCTGGGCGAGCGGCTTGACCCGCTGCTTGCCGGAGAACGGCTCGCCGTGCAGGTACCGGCCGAGCGCGGTGAGCGGGAAGACCTGCCGGTAGAGGTGGTAGTTGATGGAGAAGTCCCAGGGGAAGCCGGTGCCGGTGAAGTACGGCTCGTCCCAGGAGCCGTCCTTCCGCTGAGTCGCGGCGAGCCAGGCGATGCCGCGCTCGACGGCCTGGGACTCCCGCTCCCCCGCCGCCAGCAGGGCCATCAGCGCCCAGGCCGTCTGCGAGGCGGTGGAGACGCCGCGGCCGCGCCACTCCTTGGCGTACTTGTAGGAGCGCAGGTCCTCGCCCCAGCCGCCGTCGTCGTTCTGGACCTGCTCCAGCCAGGTCACCGCGCGGCGGATCGCCGGGTGCGCGGTGGGCAGTCCGGCCGCGACGAGCGCGGGCACCACCGACCCGGTGCCGTAGATGTAGTTGACGCCCCAGCGGCCGAACCACGGGCCGTCCGGTTCCTGTTCGGCGAGCAGCCAGTCGATGCCGCGCCGGGTGCGCGGGTCGTGCGCCAGGCCCTCGACGGCCAGCATCTCGACGACGTGCGCGGTGACGTCGGCGGAGGGCGGGTCGATGACCTCGCCGAAGTCGCAGAACGGCAGCCGGTTGGGCAGCGGGCTGGTGTTGTCGACGTCGAAGGCTCCCCAGGCGCCGTTCTTCGACTGCATGCCGAGGTTCCAGCGCACCCCGCGCCCGATGGCGCGCTCCACCAGATCCGGCTGGGGGTGCTTGACCCGGCGCAGCGCGAGGACCACCTCGGCGGTGTCGTCGATGTCCGGGTAGTTGTCGTTGTGGAACTCGAACGCCCAGCCCCCCGGCGGGAGTTCCGGACGCCGTACGGCCCAGTCGCCGCGCCGGACGATCTCCTCGCCCAGCATCCAGTCGGCGGCCTTCACCAACTGCGGGTGGTCGGCGGGGAGTCCGGCGTCGACCAGGGCGATCGTGGCGAGGCAGGTGTCCCAGACCGGGGACTGGCAGGCCTCGATCATCCGCGCGCCGTCCTCGCGCCAGACGGCGAACCGGTCCAGCGAGGCCAGGCCCTCCCGCATCACCGGGTGCTGGAGGTCGTAGCCGAGCAGGTGCAGGGCGATGATCGAGTACACGGCCGGCGGCTGGATGCCGCCCCAGCAGCCGTCGTTCTCCTGCCGCTCGATGATCCAGCGGGCGGCGGCGTTCATCGCCGCCTTGCGCAGCCGCTTCGGCATCGCCTTGCGCAGGGCGTGCAGGCCCTTGTCGAGCCGCTGGAAGGCGCCGTCCCAGCTCGCCGCCGGGGCGAGCGGCCTCGGCGGGTTGGGGCGGGCCGGGTCGGTGTGCAGCTCGTCCAGCGGGAAGGGCGCGGGGCGCACCGGGCGCTTGGCGGAGACGATGGTGAGCGGGACGATCGTCTGCCGGGCCCAGCAGCCGAAGTCGTAGATGTTGAGCGGGAACCAGGACGGGAACCAGATCAGCTCCGGCGGCAGTTCGGGCAGGTCCTCCCACTTCCACCAGCCGAACAGGGCCAGCCAGATCCGGGTGAAGACCCGGGCGGCGGCGATCCCGCCCTGTGCGCGGATCCAGGCGGAGGCCTTCGCCATGTGCGGGGCGTCGGGGGCGTCTCCGGCCAGCCGCAGGGCGACGTACGCCTCGATGGTGGTGGACAGTTCACCGGGCCCGTCGTAGAAGGTGGCCCAGGTGCCGTCCTCGCGCTGCTCGCCGCGGATGAAGAGGGCGGCGGCCCGGGTGGTCTCCTCGTCGCGGATCCCCAGGAACTGGCGGAGCAGCAGGTCCTCGGCGTCCATGGTGACGTTGGTCTCCAGGTCGCCCTTCCACCAGCCTTCCGCGTCCTGCCGGGAGAGCAGGAAGTCGGTGGCGCGCAAGGTGGCGCGGACGGCGGCTTCGTGGACCCCGGCCGCCTCGGGGGTGATGTCGGTGTCGCTGGCCGCGGCAGCGCGGGCCGGCAGGGCCGCCCCGGTGCTTCCGTCGGTCGTCGCTGTCATGGCTTCCCCTTCGTGCAGTCCTGCAAGGCGTGCTGTCTGCTGTGGGTCCGCCGTCGGCCGGTGCGCGTCTGCGCGCACACCGGCCGGCGACTACGCGAGGGCTATTCGACCGATAGTGATCATCTCTTTCGTACGACGACAAAGTCGGCGAGCGCCGCGAACTGCGCCCGTACCCGGTCGGGCATGTCCACGGCGTCGAGGGCTTCGATGGCGATGGCGTACTGGCGGCGCGCTTCCTCGGCGGTCCACTCGCGGCCGCCCGCCTCCTCGATGAGGGCGGCGCGGGCGGCGAACTCCTCCTCGGAGAAGTTCGCGAAGTCGCTGCTCTTGGCGTCGGCGGCGAGGATCTCACCGAGCCGTTCGGAGGCGCTGCCGCCCGCGGCGAGCGCGGCCACCACGGGCAGCGACTTCTTGCGCTGGCGCAGATCGCTCCAGGTCTGCTTGCCGGTGGCGTCCGGGTCGCCCCAGATGCCGAGCAGGTCGTCCACGGCCTGGAAGGCGAGGCCGAGGTGGTAGCCGTACTTCTCCAGGGTGTCGGCGGTGCGGTCGTCGGCGCCGCCGAGCACCGCGCCGATGGAGCAGGCGCAGGCGAGCAGGGCGCCGGTCTTGTTGCCCTCCATCTCCAGGCACTCCTCGACGGTGACCCGGTCGCGGTGCTCGTAGGAGATGTCCTGCGCCTGGCCGTCGATCAGGGCGCGGCTGGCGGTGGTCAGCCGGCGGGTGGCGCGGCCGGCCTCGACCGTGCCGAGCTCCAGCAGCAGTTCGTTGGCGAGGGCGAACAGGGCGTCGCCGACCAGGATCGCCTGGGCGGGGCCGTGCACCTTCCAGACGGTGTCGCGGTGGCGGCGCTGTTCGTCGCCGTCCATCAGGTCGTCGTGCAGCAGCGAGAAGTTGTGGACCAGTTCGACGGCGACGGCTCCGGGGACGCCGATCTCCGGGGCGGCCCCGGTGACCTCGGCGGACAGCAGGGCCAGCGCGGGGCGCACGGCCTTGCCGCTGTCGCCGGAGGCCGGGTTGCCCTCGGCGTCGATCCAGCCGAAGTGATAGGCGGCAACCGTGTCCATGGGAGGCGCCAGGCGGTCGATGGCCGCCCGCAGTACCGGAGTGGCCAGGGTCCGGCCGCGCTCCAGGAGCGCGGTCACGTCCACCGCGGTCTCGCGAGCGGCCTTCGAGGCCGGGGGCACAGTGGGCACAGTCTCTCCTCTTGTTGCGGTACCGGGGGTGCGGGGACCTGCCACGCCGCTCACCGTGTTCATCAGGCCGCCTCCTCGACGTCGAAGAGGTGACGGGGGCGGGGCCGGCCGAGGGCACGCAGCGCGGCGTCCGCCGCGCTGATGCCGCTGCGGACCGCACTCTCCATGGTCGCGGGCCACCCTGTGGCGGTCCACGCTCCGGCCAGGTACAGGCCGGGGGCCTTGGTGCGGGCGCCGGGCCGAAGACGCCCGACGCCGGGGGCGGGAGCGAAGGTCGCGGTGCGCTCCCGGGTGACGAAGAAGTCCTTCACTTCGGCGCCCCGGGTGCGGGGCAGCAGCCGCTCCAGCTCGGGCAGGTACCGCTCGCGCAGGGCGGCCACCGGGGCGTCGATGTCGTCGTGCGCGGCCGACTGGGACAGCGCGAGGTACTGGCCGTCGGTCAGCCCGGACGCCTCGGTGCGGTCGAAGACCCACTGCACGGGGGTGCCGAGCGCGGTGAGGAACGGGGTGTTCAGCACCTTGCGGTCGTAGACGACGTGGACGTTGAGGATGGGCGCGGTGCCGATCCGGAGCAGCCGCTCGGGCGCGTCGAGGGCGCCGGCCGGCAGCAGGTCGTGCGTCTCGCGCTGGGGTACGGCGAGTACGACCGCGTCCGTCTCGATGGTCCGGCCGGGAACCTGAACGCTCCAACGCCCGTTGCCGTACTGGGAGATGGAGGTGACGCGTGTACGGAGTGCGGTGCGCACGCCCGCGGAGTCGAGCGCCCTGCGGGCCAGCCGGTCGTGCAGTTCGCCCAGCGGGACGCGGGGCCAGCCGATGTCGGCCGCGCCCGGGTCGGACAGCAGACCGGTCTTGAACACCATCGCGGCGAGCCCCAGGGAGCTGTCGTCCGCGACCGCGTTGAGGGTGGCGACGCCGACCAGGTCCCACAGGGCCTCGACGGCGCGTGGCGACTGGCCGTGCGCGGTCAGCCAGCTGCCGAAGTCCTGGGTGTCCAGGGCCGGATCGGCGAGGTCGAGCCCGTTGAGCGCGAGCGCGGCCCGGCCGACCTTGGCGCGCTCGGCGAGCGAGAGATGCGGATAGGTCGCGAGGCTGCGCCCCAGGTGCAGGGGGACGGGCAGCGGGTCGCGCCGCAGTCTGCCGAGCCGCCGGCCCTCGGGCTTGGCGAGGTCGAGGACGGGTACGTCGAGACGGTCCTGCAGCGGGGCGAGCGCCGCCCCGTCGATGCGGTCCAGGAACCAGCGGTAGGCGGTGCAGCAGCGCAGGTAGACGTGCTGTCCGTTGTCGACGGTCAGCTCGCCGCGCCGGAAGGAGAAGGCGAGGCCGCCGAGGCGGGGCCGGCCCTCGAGCAGGGTGACGCGGACGCCCGCGTCGGCGAGCGCCAGCGCGGCGGTGATCCCGGCGAGCCCGCCGCCGACCACCACGGCGCTCCGGCCCTGCCCCGGGGGGAGGTCGACCGGCACCTGTCCACTCCTCGCGCCGTCGGTCATCGTGCGCCCTCCCCCGTGCCCGCGCCGAGCGGGAAGCCTCCGGTACGGACCACCGCCGACAGGGACGCGCCCTCACGGCGGAGGGTTGCCTCCCGATCGCCTCCGGCGGCGCGCCCGGGGTGGGCCGGGGTCCCACCGGAGTGCGCGGAGGTCGCCTCGCTGGCGGCCGAGTGCTGCATCAGACGCGCCTCCTGACGGTGCGTCGGGTGACGTGGCGGGCGTCGAGGCCGGACAGGCCGCGGACGGCGACGTAGGCCTTCTCGCGCCCCGGCAGGGAGACACGGCCGCGCAGCACGGCCTCCGGGTCGCGTTCGATGCGGTCCAGGAGGCGGCGGTAGATGCCGGCCATGGCGGCGACGCAGGCGCCGCTGCGCCGGTCGAGCATGGGGAGCAGCTGGTAGCCCTCGGCGAACAGGGCGCGGGCGCGGCGGACCTCGAAGTGGACGAGGCCGGCGAAGTCGGAGCCCTCCGGCGGGGTCGGTCCGGCGAAGCCGCCCGAGCAGCCGAACTTGGCGAGGTCGTCGGCGGGCAGATAGACGCGCCCGTCCTCGGCGTCCTCGCGGACGTCGCGCAGGATGTTGGTCAGCTGGAGGGCCAGGCCGAGCGTGTCGGCGTATTCGGGGGCGCGTTCCGCGCCGCGCGCTCCCGGTTCGGTGCCGAATACGCCGAGCGAGAGGCGGCCGATGGCGCCCGCCACGCAGCGGCAGTAGCGCTTGAGGTCGTCCCAGGTCTCGTAGGTCTCGCCGCGCACGTCCATCAGCACGCCGTCGATCAGCTCGTCCAGGCCGCCCAGCGGGATCGGGAAGGTGCGGGCGGCATGGGCGAGGGCGACGCCGACCGGGTCGGTGTCGTCCTCGTCGATGTCCTCCTCGCGGATCCGGGTGAGCAGCGCCCGGGTCTCCTCGAGCCGGGCCGCCTTCACCTCGTCGGTGAGCGCGCCGTCGCCGATGTCGTCGACGCGCCGGGAGAACGCGTACAGCGCCGACATCGCGCGGCGCTTGGGCGTCGGCAGCAGCCGGATGCCGTAGGCGAAGTTGCGGGCCTGCTGTCCGGTGACGGCCTCGCAGTAGCGGTAGGCGGCGAGTACCGGTGCGGACACGTGTGGTTCCGACTCCACGGTCCGGATCACCCCTCTCCTCGCAGAGTCACGCCCACCTGGCGCAGCAACCGGAGCTTGCCGGGCTTGGGCGGGCCGGGAAGTACGTCGTAGTCGGCGGCGGCGATCGCGTCGAGCGCCGCCCTTCCCCCCGCCACGAACCCCGCGAGCAGCAGCCTGAGCCTGCCGTGCACGCTACCCACGAGGGGGGCGCCTTCATTCAGCAGATCGCGGGCGCGTTGCGCTTCGTACGCGACCAGTGCGCGCACTGACGCACCCGCCGAGGGGGTGGCGAGATCCGCCTCCCGGACGTGAAAACGCTTCATGTCCGCGGCGGGCAGATAGACCCGGTCGCGACCGAGGTCCTCGGCGACGTCCTGAAGGTGTTCGACGATCTGCAGGGCGGTGCAGATCATGTCGGAGCGGCGGATCCGCTCGGGGGTGGCGGTGCCGGTGACGGCGAGGACCAGGCGGCCGACGGGGTTGGCGGACAGCTCGCAGTAGGCGAGCAGGTCGTCGTAGGTCTCGTAGCGGCCGACCAGCTGGTCCTGGCGGTTGGCGGCGATCAGGCCGAGGAACGGCTCGGGGGTGAGCGAGCGGAGGCGCACGGTCCGCTGGAGCCGGCGCAGCAGCGGGTGGCGGGGCTCGCCGTCGAAGACCCGGCGCAGGTCGGCCTCGAAGGCGTCGAGCAGGAGCAGCCGGTCCTCGGCCTCCTCGGGGGAGACGCCGAGCAGGCGGGCGTCGGCGCCGCCGGGGGCGAGGTCGCCGTCGCCGATGTCGTCGACGAGGCGGGCGAAGCCGTAGACCGCCATCAGGTCGGTGCGCCAGGCCCGGGGCAGGAAGAACGGGGCCACGGGGAAGTTCTCGGCCGCGGCCTTGTCGAGCGTGGCGCGCTCCGGGGCGGCACGGTGCGCGGTGTCGGCCGCCGTCACCGCGTGCTGCCTCGGGCGGGGACGGCACATGCTTCGGGGAGCCGGGGAGTTTCCGTAGCCATTGCCGTCACATCTCCCGTTCTACACTGCCGACCCAATTCACACTATTTCGGACACGCCGCCCGGCATTCGCACGGCCGCCCTCCGGAGGGAGGCGCGCATTATCTCCCCACTTGCCGTGATTCGGCACCGGTACAGCTTACGTTGTACAACGCAGGGGGGACCGTGGGGGTGTCCTGCGCATCACAACAACACACCGATTGGCCTCAAGATTCCTACGGCGAGCCAGAGTTGACGTTTCCTTTGCACACGCCGGGCCCCGCCGGAGCGGTTCCGGCGGGGCCCAGGGCGCACGGGGTCACTTGCCCGTGAACTTCTCGTACTCCTTCAGCACCTCGTCGGTCGGGCCGTCCATGCGCAGCTCGCCGCGCTCCAGCCAGAGCACGCGGTTGCAGGTGTCGCGGATGGACTTGTTGTTGTGGCTGACCAGGAAGACCGTGCCGGCCTCCTTGCGCAGCTCCCGGATGCGCTCCTCGGAGCGCTTCTGGAACTTGCGGTCGCCGGTGGCCAGCGCCTCGTCGATCATGAGGACGTCGTGGTCCTTGGCGGCGGCGATGGAGAACCGCAGCCGGGCGGCCATGCCGGAGGAGTACGTCCGCATCGGCAGGGTGATGAAGTCGCCCTTCTCGTTGATGCCCGAGAAGTCGACGATCTCCTGGTAGCGCTCCTTGATCTCCTCGCGGGACATGCCCATGGCGAGCCCGCCCAGTATGACGTTGCGCTCGCCGGTCAGGTCGTTCATCAGCGCCGCGTTCACCCCGAGGAGCGAGGGCTGGCCGTCGGTGTAGACCTTGCCCTTCTCGGCGGGGAGCAGACCGGCGATGGCGCGCAGCAGCGTGGACTTGCCGGAGCCGTTCGAGCCGATCAGGCCGATGGCCTCGCCGCGGTAGGCGACGAAGGAGACTCCGCGCACGGCGTGCACCTTGCGCACCCCGCGCTCCTCGCCGCGCTTCAGGATCCGGCTGAGCGCGGCGGTGGCGCTGCCCTTGCCGGTCCTCGCGCCGTTGACGCGGTAGACGATGTGCAGGTCGTCGGCGATGACGGTGGGGATCCGCTCCCCCGGGCGCTGCTCAGCCACGGCCGTACCTCTCCTCCGCCTTCCAGAAGTACACGAACCCGCCGACGGCGACGAGCAGCGCCCAGCCGAGGGCGACCGCCCAGACGTGCGGGGGCAGGTTCTCGGAGCCGTAGCCGTCGATCAGCGCGAAGCGCATCAGGTCCATGTAGATGGCGGCAGGGTTCCACTGGAGCACGTCGGCGATCCAGGCCGGCCTGTCCTGGAGCATGATCGGGATGGAGAACATCACCCCGGAGGCGTACATCCAGGTGCGCATGACGAACGGCATCAGCTGGGCGAGGTCCGGGGTCTTCGCGCCCATCCGCGCCACGACCAGGGCGAGGCCGGTGTTGAAGAGGAACTGCAGCACCAGCACCGGCACGATCAGCAGCCAGGACAGGTCCGGGTAGCTGCCGAAGGCGCAGGCCACCGCCACCAGCACGATCATCGAGAACAGCAGCTGCTGGAGCTGCTGGAGCGCGAAGGAGATCGGCAGCGAGGCGCGCGGGAAGTGCAGGGCGCGCACGAGGCCGAGGTTGCCGGAGATCGCGCGGACGCCGGCCATCACCGAGGACTGGGTGAAGGTGAAGACGAAGACGCCGGTGACCAGGAACGGGATGTACACGTCCCGGGACATGCCGCGGCCCGCGTTCAGGATCAGCCCGAAGATCAGGTAGTAGACGAGCGCGTTCAGCAGCGGGGTGGCGACCTGCCACAGCTGGCCGAGCTTGGCCTGGCTGTACTGGGCGGTCAGCTTGGCCTGGGAGAAGGCGATGATGAAGTGACGCCGTCCCCAGAGCCGGCGGACGTACTCGACGAGCGAGGGCCGGGCGCCGCTGACGGTCAGGCCGTACTTCGCGGCGAGCTCGGCCGGCGTCAGCCGCTCGTCGGGCGACGGTGGCTCGGTCACGGCGACTCCGCCGTCCTGCGTTGTCTCACTCACTACTGGAAACTTTCGTCTTCGAAGATGCGCAGCCGGTGCGGGCCTGGCGTGAGCCGGGCCGGGTCGCGGCCCGGCCCGGACGCTCAGGGACGAGCTTGTCAGATCACCGGGGGCCGGCCCAGCCGGGTCAGCCGCCACACCGTACGCCACTTCATGGGCCGGCGGGGACCGCACGGCGTCGTCCAGCCTTCCCGGAATCCGCCGAACCACGCCTTCAGCGCGGGCCGCGAGGGGCGGCGCGCCAGGGTCAGCAGCAGCCAGACGCCCAGATACACGGGGACGAGCAGGGCGGGCAGGTTGCGACGGGCCAGCCAGACCCGGTTGCGGGCGACCATCCGGTGGTAGACCGCGTGCCGGGACGGGGCGGTCGTCGGGTGGTACAGCACCATGTCGGACCGGTAGTCGATCATCCAGCCCGCGTCGAGGGCCCGCCAGGCCAGGTCGGTCTCCTCGTGCGCGTAGAAGAACTCGTCCGGCAGCCCGCCGACCTCGGCGAAGACCTTCGTACGGACGGCGTTGGCGCCGCCGAGGAAGGTGGTGACCCGGGAGGAGCGCATCGGGTCCGAGGCGCGCAGCCGGGGCACGTGGCGGCGCTGGGTGACGCCGGTGTCGGGGTCGGCGATGCGGAAGCTGATGATGCCGAGCCGGTCGTCGGCGGCGAACGCCTTGCGGCACAGCTCGGCGGTGTCGGTGCGGGCGAGCAGCCCGTCGTCGTCGAGGAAGAGCAGGACGTCGACGTCCCGGCCGCCGGGTCCGAAGGCCTCGATGCCGACGTTGCGGCCGCCGGGGATGCCCAGGTTCTCGGGCAGCTCGATGGTGCGCACGCCCTCGGGGACGTCCGGCACGGGCGAGCCGTTGCCGACCACCACGACCTGAACGGGGTCGCCGTCCTGCTTGGCGACCGAGTCCAGCAGCGCGCGCAGTTCCTCCGGGCGGTTGCCCATGGTGATGATCACCGCGCCGACCTTCAGGGAGGCCCCCGATGTGTCCACGGGCCTCACCGCAGCCTGCTGGACGCGAGGATGGACACCAGGTGCAGCACCGTCTGCAGCAGCGCGATGCCCGCGAGGACGGCGGTGCCGAGCCGGGTGAAGAACAGGTCGCCGCGCGCCTGGTCGGCGATGGCGAGGACCAGGATCAGCAGGGACGCCTCGATGCCGAGGATCAGCCGGTGGAACTTCAGCGCGGCGGCGGCCCGGCGGGCCAGCGCCATGCCGGAGGAGCGCGGCTCGGCCGCGGACTCCTGCACCGGCGGCTTGCCCGCCTGGTGGCGGGCCACCCCGACGAGGTCCGTCTCGGCCTTGATCAGGATGGCGCCGAGCGCGGCCAGGGTGCCGAGGAAGGCCCACAGCCAGTCGATCCGGCCCTCGCCCCACAGGTCGGCGGCGCGCAGGCCGAGGCCGACCAGGACGGCGGCGTCGGTGAGGTAGGCGCCGACGCGGTCGAGGTAGACCCCGCCGAGCGAGTACTGCTTCTTCCAGCGGGCGATCTCGCCGTCGACGCAGTCGAGCAGCAGATACAGCTGGACCATGATCACGCCGAGCACCGCCCCCGGAATCCCCGGCACCAGCAGTGCCGGGGCCGCGAGGACGCCGCAGACGGTCATCAGGTACGTGAGCTGGTTGGGCGTGACCCTGGTGTTCACCAGGTAGCGGTCGACCCGCAGGGACACCTCACGCATGTAGAGGCGTCCCATCCAGTGCTCACCGCTGCGCCGGTCCTTCACCCCCGGGGGGTGGACGACCGGCCGGAGTTCAGCTACCGATGGCCTTGACATAGTCGGCGTAGATGTCCTTGATCTGGTGGGTTTTCAGGTCGAGGTGCTCGAGGATCGTGTAGCGGCCGGGCCGGGTCTCCGGGGCGAACTCGACGACTCGGACGAACTCCTCCGGGGTGAAGCCGATCTCCTCGGGCAGCACCGGCAGTCCGTGCCGGCGCAGCACCCCGGCCATGTACGCCGACTGCTCGTGGGCCCCGCGCAGGTACATCGCGAAGGCCGCGCCCAGCCCGCACTGCTCGCCGTGGGCCGCGGCCCGCTTGGGGAACAGCAGGTCGAAGGCGTGGTTGATCTCGTGGCACGCCCCGGAGGACGGGCGGGAGTCGCCCGACACGGACATGGCGATACCGCTGAGCACCAGTGCCTCGGCGAGCACCTGGAGGAAGTCGTTGTCGCCGATGCCGCCGGGGTGGCGCAGCACGGCCTCGCCGGCCTGGCGGGCCATGGCCGCGGCGAGACCGTCGATCTTCTCGCCCTTGACCCGGTTGGCCAGCTCCCAGTCGGCGATGGCGGAGACGTTGGAGACGGCGTCGCCGATGCCGGCCCGGACGTAGCGGACCGGGGCCTCGCGGATGACGTCGAGGTCGATGACGACGGCGATCGGGTTGGGCACACCGTAGGAGCCGCGTCCGGCGTCGTTGTCGAGGGTGGCGACCGGCGAGCACAGGCCGTCGTGCGCGAGGTTCGTCGGCACGGCGACCAGGGGCAGGCCGACGCGGGCCGCGGCGAACTTGGCGCAGTCGATGATCTTGCCGCCGCCGAGGCCGACGACCGCGTCGTAGTGGCCGGCCTTTATGTCGCTCGCCAGCCGGACCGCGTCGTCGAGGGTGCCGCCGCCGACCTCGTACCAGGTGGCGCCGGGCAGCTGCGGGGCGACCCGCTCGCGCAGCTTCGCGCCGGAGCCGCCGCTGACGGCGACGGCGAGCCGGCCGGAGTGCGAGATGCGCTCGTCGGCGAGGACGCAGGCCAGGTCGTCGAGGGCGCCCGGGCGGATGTCGACGACGAGCGGGGAGGGGATCAGCCTGGTCAGTACCGGCACGCGATCTCCCGTCCCCGGGCGAGATCGTCGTGGTTGTCGATCTCGACCCAGTCGACCTCGCCGATCGGCGCGACGTCGATGCGGAAGCCGCGGCCCACCAGCTCCTGGTAGCCGTGCTCGTAGAACTGCTGCGGGTCGGTCTCCCAGACCGTCTTCAGCGCGTCGGCCAGCTCCGGGGCGGCGTCGCCCTCGATGAGGGTGACGCCGATGTACTCGCCGGTGGCCTCGGCGGGGTCCATCAGCTTGGTGATCTTCGTCATGCCCTTCTCGGGGTCGACGACGACCTTCATCTCCTCCTCGGCCAGGCTCTTCACGGTGTCGAGGGCGAGGATGATCTTCTTGCCCCGGCCGCGGGCGGCGAGCAGCGTCTTCTCGACGGAGACCGGGTGCACGGTGTCGCCGTTGGCGAGGATCACGCCGTCCTTGAGGGCGTCACGGCCGCACCACAGGGAGTAGGCGTTGTTCCACTCCTCGGCCTTGTCGTTGTCGATGAGCGTGAGCTTCAGGCCGTACTTCGCCTCCAGGGCCGCCTTGCGCTCGTACACGGCCTCCTTGCGGTAGCCGACGATGATGGCGGCCTCGGTGAGGCCGACCTCGGCGAAGTTGGCGAGGGTCAGGTCGAGAACCGTCGGTTCGCCCTCTATGCCCGCGGGCCCCACCGGCACCAGCGCCTTGGGCAGGCTGTCGGTGTAGGGGCGCAGACGCCGTCCGGCGCCGGCCGCCAGCACGAGGCCGATCATGCGGGTTCTCCTTCATCGTGTACGGCGGGCGCGCCTCCCAGATGGGAAGCCACCCAGAAGCGGATGCTCTCGACGAGCACCACCAGGGCGACGGCCACGGCGAGGACCGTGAGCGCGACCTTGAACTGCGCGGCGGTGAGCACCGCGGCCAGGACGGTGACGAGCAGGGTCCGCCCGTCGTGCCCCCCTGTGGCGCGCACCAGCCAGGCCGGGGGCGCGCCGGCGTTGCCGCGGATGCGGTACACCGTGTCGTAGTGATGGTAGGCGACGGCCGCTACCAGGCCGAAAGCCGCCGGCAGCGCTCCGTTCACCCCCGCGTTGACCGCGAGCGCGAGGACCGTGCCGTACTCGGCCGCGCGGAAGAACGGCGGGACGAGCCAGTCGAGGGCGCCCTTGAGAGGGCGGGCGACGGCGAGACCCGAGGTGAGGGCGTAGCCGAGGGCGGCGACGGCCGGCCAGGGGCTGCCGGACTCGGTGAGCGCGGCGGTGGCGACGACCGCGGCGCCGCCGAGCAGGGCGAGCGCCGGGACGGCGAAGCCGGGCAGGCGGCGGGCGGGGTTCCTGAGCGCCCTGGCGAGGGCCTGGGCGAGGGGGCCGGAGTCGGCGAGGTCGGCGAGCGCGGTGGCCGCGCGGTCCGTCCGCTTCGCCTTGCGGGTCAGGGAGCGCAGCACGCGGCCCGCGGTGGTGTAGGTGGCGGCGAAGGCGCAGCCGATGAGCAGGGCGTAGAAGGTGATGCGGGGGGTGGTGACGGCCGTCAGGACGGCGATCATGGCCCAGCGTTCGCCGATCGGCAGCACGATCATGCGGCGCAGCCACACCGTCCAGCCGACGCTGTCCAGCTTGTCGGAGAGGGCGGCGGTGGGGCTGGTGTTGGCGGTGGCGTCGTGGTTGGCCTCGTTGAAGGAGAAGTCGACCACGTGCCGGCAGGTCTGGAGGACCATCGCGCCGAGGGCGAGCGCCCAGACGTCGTCTCCGCCGCGGGCGGCGCCGAGGGCGAGGCCGGCGTAGTAGGCGTACTCCTTGGCGCGGTCGAAGGTGGCGTCCAGCCAGGCGCCGAGCGTGGAGTACTGCAGGGAGTAGCGGGCGAGCTGGCCGTCGGTGCAGTCCAGCACGAAGGAGGCGATCAGCAGGACGCCGGCCGCGACGAAGCCGCCGCGGGTGCCGGTGGCCGCGCAGCCCGCCGCGATCAGCGCGGTGAGCAGGGAGGCGGTGGTGACCTGGTTGGGGGTCAGGCCGCGGCGGGCGCACCAGCGGGCGATGTAGCGGGAGTACGGGCTGATGAAGAAGGTGGTGAAGAAGCCGTCGCGGGCCTTCACGGCCGACTTCAGCCGGATCGCCTCGTCGTCGACGGCGGCGATGGCCTGGCGGGCCTCGTTGCGGGTCTGCGGGTCCGTGGGGACGGTGGCGACCAGGCTGCCCAGCTCGGGGCGGTGCACGGTGGCGCCGTCCGCGTCGAGCGCGGTGACCACGCGGTCGGCGAGGCTGTCCACGGCGAGCGCGGTGTCACCGTCGGCGGGTGCGCCGCCGCCGGCGGAGTGCTCGCGGGCCATGGCGCGGGTCAGGGCCTGGCGGCCGGCCGGCTGGGCGGTGACGGCGCCGGGGATGGCGGCCAGCGGGAAGCGGGGGTCGGTCAGACCGAGGCGCAGGGCGTGCACATGGCCGACGAACCGGGCGTCGACGACCGCGACGCGCTGGTCACCGGGTACCTGGGCGAGCAGTGTCTCGGCGTCGGCGGCGTCGGCGGCGGTGCGCACCTCGAAGCCGAGGGACCGCAGATCGCCCTCGATCGACGATCCGGGGACCGGCTGACCGGTGAGGATGGCGGTCGACAACCGAACTCACTCCCTGCGTGCCGACGCGGACGGCGCCGGGCCTGAACATGGTGGGGGCGCCCCTTGGCTGCCCATCGGCTGCACCAGGCGGCGGCATGTCGGCAGAGGCTATCGGATGATCGGAGGCCCGTGTTCACCGCCTGTTCACGGCCCGGACGCCCCGCACTGCACGCCGCTCCGCCGTGATCATCATGAGGGCTCCGGGGGCCGGGGCACAAAACCGTACGCCCAGAACGGACATTCATGACATACGACGGTCAGGGCGCGCGGCGGGGGTGAGGGCGCGGTTCCGGAGCGTGGCGGCCCGCGCCGGCGGCACGGTGCGGACTCGGCTCGCGGCGGGCGCCGGGATTAGGGTGGGCGACCATGACGTGGCTGATCACCGGCGGGGCCGGATACATCGGGGCTCATGTGGCGCGGGCCATGACCGAGGCCGGGGAGCGGGTCGTCGCCCTGGACGATCTGTCCGCGGGTATGCCCGCGCGGCTGCCGGCCGGGATTCCGCTGGTGCGGGGCTCCGCGCTGGACGGGGAGTTGCTGAAGCGGGTCCTCGGCGAGCACGAGGTGACCGGTGTGGTGCATCTCGCCGCGCGCAAGCAGGTCGCCGAGTCGGTGGCCGAGCCGACGCGGTATTACCGGGAGAACGTGGGCGGGCTCGCGACGCTGCTGGACGCGGTCGCGGAGGCGGGGGTCCGGCGGTTCGTCTTCTCCTCCTCGGCCGCCGTCTACGGCAACCCGGATGTGGATCTCATCACGGAGGACACCCCCTGCGCGCCGGTGAACCCGTACGGCGAGACCAAGCTCGCCGGTGAGTGGCTGGTGCGCGCGGCCGGGCAGGCGCACGGGATCGCGACCGTCTGCCTGCGGTACTTCAACGTGGCCGGCGCGGCGGCCCCGGAGCTGGCCGACACCGGCGTCTTCAACGTCGTACCGATGGTCTTCGACCGGCTCACCCGCGGTGAGGCCCCGCGGATCTTCGGCGACGACTATCCGACGCCGGACGGGACCTGTGTGCGCGACTACATCCATGTCGCCGATCTCGCCGAGGCCCATCTCGCGGCGGCCCGCCGGCTGTCCGCCGGGGACGCGCAGGGCGATCTGACCCTGAACATCGGCCGTGGCGAGGGTGTCTCCGTGCGCGAGCTGGTCACGCTGATCGGTGAGGTGACGGGGTATGCCCGGCCGGCCGTCGTCGAGCCGCGTCGCCCCGGGGACGCGCCGCGCGCCGTGGCCTCCGCCGAGCGGGCCGCCGCGGAACTGGGCTGGAGGGCCCGGCGCGACGTACGCGAGATGGTCGAGTCGGCGTGGCGGGGCTGGCGGCTGCACCAAGGCCGCTGACCCGGCCGGGCGATCCGCCGGACTGTTCGACCCGCCTGACCTGCGGTTCGTTTCCGCAGGTCAGGGCATATGACAACGGTGTTCAGTGCCGCGTTGCCGGATACCCCCCACCCGTAGTTCACTGTGATCCGGACCGAGTACGGGAGGCGGCTTTCATGGGGGCTGGGCACGACCACGGACACGCGCACGCCGCACCGGCCTCCGGTACGGCCGCCGCGGCGTACCGGGGCCGGCTGCGGATCGCGCTGGCGATCACGATCACCGTGATGCTGGTGGAGATCGTCGGCGGGGTGCTGGCGGACTCGCTGGCGCTGATCGCCGACGCGGCCCACATGGCGACGGACGCGCTGGGCCTGGGTATGGCCCTGCTGGCCATCCACTTCGCCAACCTGCCCCCGACCGAGAAGCGGACCTTCGGTTACGCCCGGGCCGAGATCCTCGCCGCGCTCGCCAACTGCCTGCTGCTGCTCGGCGTCGGTGGATACGTGCTGTACGAGGCGATCCAGCGGTTCATCACCCCGGCCGGCACCGAGGGCGGGCTGACCCTGGTGTTCGGCGGGATCGGCCTGGTGGCGAACATGATCTCGCTCACCCTGCTGATGCGCGGCCAGAAGGAGAGCCTGAACGTGCGCGGCGCCTTCCTGGAGGTGGCGGCGGACGCGCTGGGCTCGGTCGCGGTGCTGATCTCGGCGGCGGTGATCCTCACCACCGGCTGGCAGGCCGCCGACCCGATCGCCTCGCTGGTCATCGGACTGATGATCGTGCCGCGCACCCTGAAGCTGCTGCGCGAGACGCTGGACGTGCTGCTGGAGTCGGCGCCGAAGGGCGTCGACATGGCGGAGGTGCGCGCCCACATACTGGCGCTGGACGGCGTCGAGGACGTGCACGATCTGCACGCGTGGACGATCACCTCGGGCATGCCGGTGCTGTCCGCGCACGTCGTCGTCCGTCCCGACGTCCTCGGCGCGATCGGCAACGAGAAGATGCTGCACGAGTTGCAGGGGTGCCTGGGCGACCACTTCGACGTGGAGCACTGCACATTCCAGCTGGAGCCTAGCGGCCACGCGGAACATGAGGCCCGGCTCTGCCACTGAGGCAGCCGCGGCACCGACCCGGGTGACCGCACACCAGTACGGACGGTTCCTGGCGCATCGCCCAGGGCACGATCACCTACCGGGCCCCTCTTCCGGTGGCGTCCCGGACGGGACATGCGGGTCGTGCCGGGAAGTGCCGGGAGTGCCGGATTCGTACGGCAGACTGGGGCGCGAGGAACGAGGCGAAGGATGGGTATGCCGATCACACCTGCCACCGCGACGCACAGCACGTCGAGCGGCACCGCGGACGCGATCTTGCTGGAACTGGTCGACGAGAACGGCGTCACGATCGGCACCGCGGAGAAGCTGGCCGCCCATCAGCCTCCCGGGCAGCTGCACCGGGCGTTCTCGGTCTTCCTGTTCGACGAGCGGGGCCGGCTGCTGCTCCAGCAGCGGGCGCTGGGCAAGTACCACTCCCCCGGCGTGTGGTCCAACACGTGCTGCGGTCATCCGTACCCCGGGGAGGCGCCGTTCGCGGCGGCGGCCCGGCGCACGTACGAGGAGCTGGGGGTCTCCCCGTCGCTGCTCGCCGAGGCGGGCACGGTCCGCTACAACCACCCGGACCCGGCGTCCGGTCTGGTGGAGCAGGAGTACAACCATCTGTTCGTGGGCCTGGTGCAGTCGCCGCTCGCGCCGGACCCGGAGGAGGTCGGCGCCACCGCGTTCGTGACCCCGGAGGAGCTGGCGAAGCGGCATGCCGGGGACCCGTTCTCGGCGTGGTTCATGACGGTGCTGGACGCCGCCCGCCCGGCGATCAGGGAGCTGACCGGGCCGTCGGCGGGCTGGTAGGCACTTCCGACCGCGGGAACCCACCTTCACCGACCCGGCGAATCCCGGCGGGGGCCTCGGTGCTCAGGCCGGACGTGTGGGGGCGAGCGGCAGGGCGGCCCAGATCACCTTGCCGCCGCTCGCCGTGTGCTCGACGTCGCACACGCCGCCCGCCTCCCGGGTGATCTCCCGGACCAGGAGCAGTCCCCGGCCGCCGGTCTGCGCGCAGTCGGCCTCCAGGGCGGTGGGGCGGTAGGGGTGGTTGTCCTCCACCGAGACCCGCACCCACTCGGCGCCCACGGCGATCTCCACGGCGAGCATCGGCGACAGCAGCGCCGCATGCCGTACGGCGTTCGTGACCAGCTCCGACACGATCAGCAGCAGTCCCTGGGCCGTGTCGTCGCAGATGGGGACGGACTGACGCAGCAGCAGGTCCCGGACGGCGTGCCGGGCCTGCGGGACCGAGGCGTCGACGGCGGGGGCGGTGAACCTCCAGACGCCCTCGTACGGCAGCGGATCGGGCGTCTTCTCCTCAAGGGGTGCCTCTGCGCCGCCTGCCATCGTCCGGTCGCCACCCTCGCGCTCGATTGTCACCACACGTCGAATGGTGACAACGGGCCCGCCCGTGCCGAGGAACTGAACACAAGTCAGCGACTATCGAACGTTTTTGAACCGTTGGCGTATGACACCGTCAGTTGGAGGACTGCTCCTGTCCCGCCCGTGCCGACTTTGCGAACTATTCGGGTTGTACGGGTTTGTCGTCCCCCCTCCGGCCGGCTGCCGGGGCGACCGGAGACCAGGCCCTTGCCGATCGTACGTACGCCCCGGGCGGCTAGCATCCCGCGCATGGAGCCCCAGCTGCTGCACCGCGTCGCCGACTCGGTCGCCACCGTCGTCATCCACCACCCGGCCAAGCGGAACGCCATGACCGCCGCGATGTGGCGGGCGCTGCCGCCGCTGCTCGACTCGCTGGCCGCCGATCCGGAGGTCCGCGCGCTGGTGCTGACCGGCGAGGGCGCCACCTTCTGCGCGGGCGCCGACATCTCCACCCTCCAGGGCTCGCCGGAGGAGGCGCAGCGGCTGGCCGTGGCCGCCGAGGAGGCGCTGGCCGCGTTCCCGAAGCCGACGCTGGCGGCGATCCGGGGGCACTGCGTGGGCGGCGGCTCACAGCTCGCGGCGGCCTGCGATCTGCGGTTCGCGGAGCAGGGCGCGCTGTTCGGGGTGACGCCGGCGAAGCTGGGGATCGTCTACCCGGCGCCCTCCACCCGGCGGCTGGTGTCGCTGGTGGGCCCGGCCACCGCGAAGTACCTCCTCTTCTCGGGCGAGTTGATCGACGCGGAGCGGGCGCTGCGGACGGGTCTGGTGGACGAGGTACTGCCGGAGGGCGAACTCGCCAAGCGGGTGGCCGAGTTCACCCGGATCCTCGCCGCGCGCTCGCAGCTGACGCAGGCGGCGGCCAAGGAGTTCGCGAACGGGCGGACCGACCGGGACGAGCACTGGGCGGCGCGGGCGCGCGAGAGCGGCGACACCGCGGAGGGCGTCGCCGCGTTCCTGGAGCGCCGCTCGCCGCGCTTCACCTGGACTACGTCAGGATGAACCGGCTCTTGGAGCGGAACTCCTCGACGAGGTGCGCGGGGGCCTTGTGCGGGGCCCCGGCGTCGTAGGGCGGCTGCGGGTCGTACTCGGTCAGGAGCTGGACGGCCCGGGCGTGTTCGTCGCCGGCGATCCGGCCCAGCAGGGCCAGGCCCATGTCGATGCCGGAGGAGACACCGGCCGCGGTGACGTACTTGCCGTCGAAGACGACCCGCTCGCCGGTGGGCTCGGCGCCGAAGCCTCTGAGGAAGTCGAGGGCCAGCCAGTGGGAGGTGGCCCGGCGGCCCTGCAACAGGCCCGCGGCGGCCAGCAGCAGGGAGCCGGTGCACACGGACGTCGTCCAGGTGCTGGTCGCGTCGGCGGCCCGCAGCCAGTCCAGCAGGGCGGTGTTCTCCATCTGCGGGGTCTGCCCAGGGCCGCCGGGGACGACCACGATGTCCGGGTCCGGCACCTCGGCGAGGGTTTTGTCGGCGGTGAGGGCGAGGGTCCCGGTGTCGCTGCGGACGGGACCGGTCCGCTCGGCGACGAACACCAGCTCGGCGCCGGGGAGACGGCCGAGGGTCTCGTACGGTCCGACGGCGTCGAGGGCGGTGAAGCGGTCGTAGAGGACGATGGCGATCTGCATGGGGGCCCTTCGGTGGTGGACGGGTGAGGCGGTGGGGTCGGCGGGCGAGAGCCGGGCTGGAGCGGCCGGTTCAGTGGGCGAGAGCCGGGCTGCAGCGGCCGGTTCAGTGGGCGAGGGCCGGGCGGAACCGGCTGCGGTACTCCGCCGGGGAGGTTCCCAGCGCGCGGACGAAGGCGCGGCGCATCGCCTCGGGTGTGCCGTAGCCGCTGGCGCGGGAGATCTCCTCGACGCCGTCCGTGGTGTCCTCCAGCAGACGGCGGGCGTGTTCGAGGCGGACCCGGTCGACGTAGCGGCCGGGGGTCGTGCCGGTCTCGGCGCGGAAGGCGCGGGCGAAGTGGCGGGGTGAGAGCCGGGCGCGGGCGGCCAGCGCCTCCACGCTGAGGTCGGCGGCCGGGTGCTCGGTGATCCACTGCTGGACGTCGCGCAGTGGCTCGCGCCGGGCCGTCTGGGCGGCGAGCTGGGCGCTGAACTGGGCCTGGTTGCCCGGCCGGCGCAGGAACACCACCAGGTGGCGGGCGACGGTGAGGGCGGTGTCGCGGCCCAGGTCCTCCTCGACCAGCGCGAGCGCGAGGTCGATACCGGAGGTGACCCCGGCGGAGGTGGCCACGTTGCCGTCCCGGACGTAGATCGGATCGGGGTCGACCTCGACGGCCGGGTGGTTGCGGGCGAGGGTGTCGCAGAACGCCCAGTGCGTGGTGGCGCGCCGCCCGTCCAGCAGGCCCGCCGCGGCGAGCAGCACCGCGCCCGTGCACACGGACACCAGCCGCTCGGCGCGCGGCCCGGTGCGCCTCAGCCAGTCGATCAGCCGCGGGTCCGGGGCGCGGGTGCCGGGTCCGCCGGGGACCAGCAGGGTGTGCGGGCCGGCGCTGTCCGCTAGGACCTCGTCGGGTACGAGGGTCAGGCCGCTGGAGGTGCGGACCGGGCCGCCGTCCAGGGAGGCCGTGCGGATGCGGTAGGACCCGGGGGTGCGCCGCTCGGCGCCCGTGAAGACCTCCACGGGGCCGGTGACATCGAGGCTCTGCACGTCGTCGAAGACGACGACGAGCACGGTTCGCTGCGCCATACCGTCGATTCTTCGGGGCCCGGCGGAGGGCCGCAATGACGAGGAACCCACCTTTCCTGCCATGTGTGCCGGGGCTTCGGCGAGGTACCCAAGTCATGCGCGAACGTTCGAATCAAGGCGACGAAGGAGAGATTCACGTGTTCCGTGCCATTGCGGACGTACTGCGGCAGATCGGTGGCGCCATCGCCACGGTCGTGACGCTGCCCTTCCGGGCGCTGGCCCGGCTGTTCGGCGGAGCCTCCTCCTCCGGCCGGAGCACCCGACGGGCGTGACGGCCCCGGGGCGTGACGCCCCAGGCGGTGACGGCCTGCCGCGCCCATGACCCGCCCTGATCCCCTGTTGTCGGTGCCACCTGCCACAATTGCCGCGCAACCCGAAGCGGAGAAGGCGGTACGGCATCGTGACGACACCGGGGTCCCTCGGAGCAGGGTCCATCGAAGGCAGGATCGCCGAGGAGCTCGGCGTACGGGAGCGGCAGGTGAGGGCTGCCGTGGAACTGCTGGACGGCGGTTCGACGGTGCCCTTCATCGCGCGCTACCGCAAGGAAGCGACCGAGATGCTCGACGACGCGCAGCTGCGCACGATCGAGGAGCGGCTGCGCTATCTGCGGGAGCTGGAGGAGCGGCGCGCCGCGATCCTGGACTCGGTGCGCGAGCAGGGCAAGCTGACCGAGGAGCTGGAGGCCCGGATCCGGGGCGCCGAGACCAAGGCGCGCCTGGAGGACATCTACCTGCCGTTCAAGCCCAAGCGGCGCACCAAGGCGCAGATCGCCCGCGAGGCCGGTCTGGAGCCGCTGGCGGACGGGCTCCTCGGCGACCCGACCGTCGAGCCGCTGGCCGCCGCCGCGGCCTTCGTGGACGCCGACAAGGGCGTCGCCGATCCGCAGGCCGCGCTGGACGGCGCCCGCGCCATCCTCACCGAGCGGTTCGCGGAGGACGCCGACCTCATCGGCGAGCTGCGGGAGCGCATGTGGGTGCGCGGGCGGCTCGCCGCCAAGGTGCGGGAGGGCAAGGAGGAGGCCGGCGCGAAGTTCTCCGACTACTTCGACTTCGCGGAGCCCTTCACCGAGCTGCCCTCGCACCGCATCCTCGCGATGCTGCGCGGCGAGAAGGAAGAGGTGCTGGACCTCGTCCTGGAGCCGGAGGAGCCGACCGAGGGCCCGTCGTCGTACGAGGGGATCATCGCGAACCGCTTCGGCATCGCGGACCGGGGCCGCCCCGCCGACAAGTGGCTGACGGACACGGTCCGCTGGGCCTGGCGCACCCGCATCCTCGTCCACCTCGGCATCGGTCTGCGGCTGCGGCTGCGCACGGCCGCCGAGGACGAGGCGGTGAAGGTCTTCGCGGCGAACCTGCGGGACCTGCTGCTGGCCGCCCCCGCGGGCACGCGCGCCACGCTGGGCCTGGACCCCGGTTTCCGTACCGGCGTGAAGGTGGCCGTCGTCGACGCGACCGGCAAGGTCGTCGCGACCGACGTGATCTACCCGCACGTCCCGGCCAACAAGTGGGACGAGGCGATCGCCAAGCTGGCCCGGCTGGCGAAGGAGCACGCGGTCGAGCTGATCGCGATCGGCAACGGCACCGCGTCCCGCGAGACCGACAAGCTCGCCGGTGAACTCATCGCCAAGCACCCTGAGTTGAAGCTCACCAAGGTGATGGTGTCCGAGGCGGGCGCCTCCGTGTACTCGGCGTCGGCGTTCGCCTCCCAGGAGCTGCCCGACCTGGACGTGTCGCTGCGCGGCGCGGTGTCCATCGCGCGCCGGCTCCAGGACCCGCTGGCCGAGCTGGTGAAGATCGACCCGAAGTCGATCGGCGTCGGCCAGTACCAGCACGACCTGTCCGAGGTGAAGCTGTCGCGCTCGCTGGACGCGGTCGTGGAGGACTGTGTGAACGGCGTCGGCGTGGACGTGAACACCGCCTCCGCGCCGCTGCTGGCCCGGGTCTCCGGCATCTCCTCCGGCCTGGCGGAGAACATCGTGGCGCACCGCGACGCCAACGGCCCCTTCACCTCCCGCGCGCAGCTGAAGAAGGTGCCGCGGCTCGGCCCGAAGGCGTACGAGCAGTGCGCGGGCTTCCTGCGGATCCGCGGCGGCGACGACCCGCTGGACGCGTCCAGCGTGCACCCCGAGGCGTACCCCGTGGTGCGGCGCATGGTGAAGACCACCGGCCAGGAGGTGGCCGCGCTCATCGGCAACACCGCCGTGCTGCGCTCGCTGCGGCCGCAGGAGTTCGTGGACGAGACGTTCGGTCTGCCGACCGTCACCGACATCCTCAAGGAACTGGAGAAGCCGGGCCGTGACCCGCGGCCCGCGTTCAAGACGGCCTCGTTCAAGGAGGGCGTGGAGAAGATCTCCGACCTGGAGCCGGGCATGGTCCTGGAGGGCGTCGTCACGAACGTGGCCGCGTTCGGCGCGTTCGTCGACGTCGGCGTCCACCAGGACGGTCTGGTGCACGTCTCCGCGATGTCGAGGACGTTCGTCAAGGACCCGCGCGACGTGGTCAAGCCGGGCGACATCGTCAAGGTGAAGGTGCTCGACGTCGACATTCCGCGCAAGCGGATCTCGCTGACGCTGCGGCTGGACGACGAGGCGGCCCCGCAGGACGGGCAGCCGTCCGGTGAGCGCCGCCAGCCGCGGGGCGGCCGTCCGCCGCAGCAGCGGCAGGGCGGGGGCGGCGGTCGCGGACGTGGCAACGGTGGCGGTCGCGGGAGCGGCGGCGGACGCCAGGCCGCTCCGGCACCGGTCAACGGCGCCATGGCCGACGCGCTGCGCCGCGCGGGCCTGCTCGACCCGAAGCAGGGCGGCAGGAGCTGAGACACGCGGGCGCGGGCCCCGGTGCGCTATGCCGGGGCCCGGGCCCGTTTCGCCCCTAGGGTCACGCCATGACGACTGCACGGGTACTGACCTGGGAGGTCATGGCGAGCCGGGGCTACGAGACCGCCTGGGCCGTGCTCTCCGGGGACGCGCTGCGGGCCCGCGGCCGGGCGGTCGGCACGGTGCCGGAGCCGTACTGGATCTCGTACGTCCTCGACACCGCAGACGGTCTTCTCTTCGACGCCGACGGATTCGTGGTCGACTACCCCGAGCTGGCGACGCGGCTCGGCTAGTTGGGCGGAAGCGGCTGCTGGAGAAGCTGGTGTACCCACCGCTCGGCCTGCGGAACACCAGCCTGCCGCAGGGCTGGGAGCTGCCCGAGCCGTATCTGCACGGGTACGCCGTGGACCCGCCCGAACCCCCGGAGGACGTCAGCGAGGTGCTGAGCATGTCCGGGGTGTGGGCTTCGGGTGGCATCGTCCCCACGCCCGCCGACATGACCCGTTTCATCCGCGGCTACGCCGGGGGCGCGCTGTACGGCCGTGATGTCGTCCGGGAGCGGCGCCGCTGGATCCCCGGCGGGGCCTCCGAACCGGCCGGCCCGGGGCGCAACGACGCGGGGCTCGCCATCTTCCGCTGCACGACCCGGTGCGGCCCCCCGAGCGGTCAGCGTTCGGTGACCTTGCCCGCCGCGACCTCCAGGCGGCGGGTCACCCGGACCGCGTCGAGCATGCGGCGGTCGTGGGTGACCAGCAGGAGGGTGCCGGTGTAGGCGTCGAGGGCGGACTCGAGCTGTTCGATGGCGGGCAGGTCGAGGTGGTTGGTCGGCTCGTCGAGGACGAGGAGGTTGACGCCGCGGCCCTGGAGGAGGGCGAGGGCGGCGCGGGTGCGTTCGCCCGGGGAGAGGGTGGCGGCCGGGCGCAGGACGTGGTCCGACTTCAGGCCGAACTTGGCGAGCAGGGTGCGCACTTCGACGGGTTCGGTGTCGGGGACGGCCGCGCGGAAGGTGTCCAGCAGGGGTTCGGGGCCGTGGAACAGCTTGCGGGCCTGGTCGACCTCGCCGACCAGGACGCCGGAGCCGAGGGCCGCGTGGCCGGCGTCGAGCGGGACGCGGCCGAGGAGGGCGGCGAGCAGGGTGGACTTGCCCGCGCCGTTGGCGCCGGTCACGGCGACCCGGTCGGCCCAGTCGATCTGGAGGGTGACCGGGCCGAGGGTGAAGCCGTCGCGCCGTACCTCGGCGTCACGCAGGGTGGCCACGACGGCGCCGGAGCGCGGGGCGGAGGCGATCTCCATGCGCAGCTCCCACTCCTTGCGGGGCTCCTCGACCGCCTCCAGGCGCTCGATCATGCGCTGGGTCTGGCGGGCCTTCGCGGCCTGCTTCTCGCTGGCCTCGCTGCGGAACTTGCGGCCGATCTTGTCGTTGTCGTTGCCCGCCTTGCGCCGGGCGTTCTTCACGCCCTTGTCCATCCAGGCGCGCTGCATCTGGGCGCGTTCCTGGAGGGCGGCCTTCTTGTCGGCGTACTCCTCGTAGTCGTCGCGGGCGTGGCGGCGGGCCACCTCGCGTTCCTCGAGGTAGGCCTCGTAGCCGCCGCCGTAGAGGTTGATCTGCCGCTGGGCCAGGTCGAGTTCGAGGACCTTGGTGACGGTGCGGGTGAGGAACTCGCGGTCGTGGCTGACGACGACGGTGCCGGCGCGCAGCCCGCCGACGAAGCGTTCGAGGCGCTCCAGGCCGTCGAGGTCGAGGTCGTTGGTGGGCTCGTCGAGGAGGAAGACGTCGTAGCGGGACAGCAGGAGGGAGGCGAGTCCGGCGCGGGCGGCCTGGCCGCCGGAGAGGGAGGTCATCGGCTGGTCGAGGCCGACCGCGAGGCCGAGGGAGTCGGCGACCTCCTCGGCGCGTTCGTCGAGGTCGGCGCCGCCGAGGCCGAGCCAGCGCTCCAGGCTCGCCGCGTACGCGTCGTCCGCGCCCGGCCTCCCCTCGACCAGGCCTTCGGTCGCCTCGTCCATGGCGCGCTGGGCGGCGGCCACGCCGGTGCGGCGGGCCAGGAACTCCCGCACGCTCTCCCCCGGCCGGCGCTCCGGCTCCTGCGGCAGATGACCGACCGTCGCGGTGGGCGGTGAGAGCCGCAGCTCGCCCTGCTCGGGGGTGTCGAGGCCGGCGAGCAGGCGCAGCAGGGTGGACTTCCCGGCGCCGTTGGCGCCGACCAGGCCGATCACGTCGCCGGGGGCCACGACGAGGTCGAGGCCGGTGAACAGCGAGCGGTCGCCGTGGCCGGCGGCGAGGTTCTTGGCGACGAGGGTGGCAGTCATCAGACCGCCGATCCTAACGGCCGCCCTCCCCCGCCGGGCACCTGTTCCTCACCGGGCCATCGCCTCCACCAGCACGCTTCCCGCCGTCCGCGCGACGACGAAGGCCTCGCCCTTGACGGCCCTGGCGTCCAGGGGGATGCGGTGGCGGCCCGGTTCGAGGACGCCGTCGAAGAGTTCGCGGGTGTGGGTGCGGTAGAGGCGGTCGAGGCGGTACGCGGTGAGGACGACCCGGCAGGGTGAGGTGACCTCGACTCCGGCCTCGCCGTCGGCGGCGACCAGCCGGGTCAGGCGGCGCCGCTCCACGGGGCTGCGGTCGAGTGCGTGTTCTATCTGGGCGACGAGCAGCGGGACGATCGGGGCGAGGCCGTCGACGTAGGCGACGGATACCCCGGCGCGTTCGAAGGCGCGGCGGACGGCGGCGCGCTCCTCGGCGCCGACCGCGCGGCCGAAGACGACGGCGCCGTAGGCGCGCAGCTCCTCCGGGGGCACGTGGTCGGCGTCGTGGGCGATGTCGGCGCCGATGCCGATGGTGCGCAGGGCCGCGGCGAGCTTGGCGAGCAGGGCGACGCGGGCGCCGATGAGCAGGACGCGGCGGCGGGCGGCGGCGGGTTCGGCGTCGTCGAGGAGGGAGCGCAGGGCCGCGCGGTACTCCTCGCCGCGGAACCGGAACGGCCCTATCCCGTGGTAGCCGTTGAGTTCGAGGTCGACCCGTTCCTCGGTCTGCCAGGCGAAGTCCCGCCAGACGTAGTCGTCGCCGTCGCGTTCGATGACGGTGGTGACCGCGCCGCAGGCGAGGTCGGCGCACTCGGGGCAGCCGTAGACGACGTACCGGCCGCCGGGCAGCGGTGCCTCGGCCTCCAGCAGCAGGGCGCGCACCTGCGCGGTGAAGATGGCGGGCGGCACGTCGGCGGCGAGCGGGGACACGGCGTCCAGGTCGGAGAGCCGGAAGAGCAGGGGGCGTCCGTCGACGATGAAGTCGACGAAGTCCCGGTGCACCTGGTACGCGCCGTCCGCGAGGACGCCTCCGGCGCGCATCGCCGGTGCCAGGCCAAAGGTCGCATACGCGGCAGACATGCTGTGAGTATCCCCAGTCCGGCACAGTCCTGAGCGCGGCATGACACATTCCGCTACCGTCCCCCGCGTGGACGGTGACGTGCGGGACGACGTGGTCGTGGTGGGCGGCGGGGTCATCGGGCTGACGACCGCCGTGGTGCTGGCCGAACGCGGGCGGCGGGTCCGATTGTGGTCGCGTGAGCCGGTGGAGCGGACGACCTCGGCGGTCGCGGGCGCTCTGTGGTGGCCGTACCGGATCCGGCCGGTCGCGGCGGCACGGGCCTGGGCGCTGCGCTCGCTTGCGGTCTACGAGGAGCTGGCCGAGCGGCCGGAGGTGACCGGCGTACGCATGGTCGAAGGGGTACTGGGCGAGACCGATCTGGACGAGGTGGGCGGCTGGGCCGCGGCGCGGCTGCCCGGGCTGCGGGCGGCGACGGCGGACGAGTACGCGGGGGCCGGGCTGTGGGCGCGGCTGCCGCTTGTCGACATGGCGGTTCATCTGGCGTGGCTGCGGGAGCGGTTGCGGGCGGCGGGCGGGGTGGTCGAGGAGCGCGCGGTGTCCGCGCTGAGCGAGCCCGACGCGCCGGTGGTCGTCAACTGCACGGGGCTGGGCGCCCGGACGCTCGTCCCCGATCCGGGGGTGCGGCCGGTGCGCGGGCAGCTGGTCGTGGTGGAGAACCCCGGCATCCGCACGTGGACGGTGTCCACCGGCGCCGACGGGGAATTGGCGTACTTCTTCCCGCAGCCCGGCCGGCTGCTGCTCGGCGGCACGGCCGAGGAGGACGTGTGGTCGGCGGAGCCGGATCCGGCGGTCGCGGCGGAGATCGTACGGCGGTGTGCGGCGCTGCGGCCGGAGATCGCCGGGGCGCGGGTGCTGGGGCACCGGGTGGGGCTGCGGCCCGCGCGGGACGCGGTGCGGCTGGAGCGGGAGACGCTGCCGGACGGGCGGCTGCTGGTGCACAACTACGGCCACGGCGGCGCGGGCGTCACCGTGGCGTGGGGGTGCGCGGAGGAGGCGGCGGGACTGGCCTTCGGCGCCTCCTCCGCGTAGCGGGCCTTCACCTGGCGGGACTTCGCGTAGTGGGGCTCCGCGTGGGGCCGGGTTACGGCACGGGGTGGGCGGGGCGTGGTTCGCGTACGCCGTCGAGCGGGGCGGCGTCCAGCCGTGCGGTCTCCGGCAGCGCGATCGCCGTACCGGCGGTGGCGCGCGCGAAGGCGGTGGCGCCGCCGACGAGCGGGACGCGCGCGGAGGTGCGGGACAGGTCGAGCCTGAGCGTCGGGGTGCTCGACGGGGGCTCGATCAGGTCCTTGTCGGTCCCGGCGACGATCAGCGCGAGCCGGTGGCCCTTGGGCACGACGTGGTCGGTGGCGGCCAGGTCGAGGGTGATCGTGTACGGCTTGCCCGGGATGAGCGGGACGCCGGTGGCGGAGGCGTGGTTGCCGAGGTCGGCCCAGCCGCGGCTGACGATCGTGTAGTCGACGTCGGCGGTCTTCGCCGAGGTCTCCTTGAAGCAGGCGCTGTCACCCGTGGTGCTCGCGCCCCAGCAGGTGCGGTCGGTGAGGGTGGTGATGCCCTCGCCGGCGTCGGCGTAGTCGCGGATGGTGCCGGGGCCGAGGTCCACCAGGACGGCGCTGAGGTGGGCGGTGGAGGTGCTGGGGGTCGCGGTCACGGTCACCTTCGAGGAGCCGGACAGCCGCAGGTCGCGGGTGAGCGGCGCGGTGGTGAAGCCCGCCTTGTCGGGGGTGGGCCGGTCGATGTGCGCGGCCCAGTCGGTCTCGTCGTGCTCCGGGTTGTCGGTGAAGGTCTCGGTGCCGGTGCCGGGGCGCAGACCGAGGGTGCCGACGCCGTCGAGGTCGCCCTCGGCGGGCCGGAGGATGGCCGCCTGGGTGGCCCGCGGCGGCCACACGGCCGAGGTCACCCACTGGTCGGGCGCGCGCTCGATGTCGGCCATGGGCTCGTCGTCGACTCCGTTGTCGTAGCCGAGGAGTTCGTGGTCGAACCAGCGGTGCAGGGTGTCGACCCAGGTGGCGCGCCGGAAGTCGAAGGGGTCGACGTGGCCGACCTGGGAGAGCCAGATCTTGCGCTCGACGCCGTTCTTCGCGAGCGCGTCCCACCACTGTCCGAAGTGCTTGGCGCGGACGTTGAGGTCCTGCATGCCGTGGACGACGAAGACGCTGGCCTCGACGCGGTCGGCGTGGCGGACGTAGTCGCGCTCGGTCCACAGCGGGGTCCAGTCGCCGGTGCGCGGGGCGCCTTCCACGATGCGCTGCTTGACGGCGGCGCAGCGGGCGCGGGCCTCGGGGCTCTCGACGCGGTACGCCAGCCCGTCCGGGCCGGAGTCGAACAGCGGGGCGCCCTTGGCGAAGTAGTAGTCGTACCAGGAGGAGATGGCGCCGATCGGGACGATGGTCTCCAGGCCCTCGACGCCGGTGGCGGCGACGCCGTTGGCGATCGTGCCGTCGTAGCTCTTGCCGATCATGCCCGTCTTGCCGTTGGTCCAGGTCGCCTTGGCGCGGGTGGTGCCGGTGCGGGTGGTGTACGCCTTGGCGCGGCCGTTCAGCCAGTCGACGACTGCCTTCGCGGACTGGATGTCGGAGCGGCCGCCGACGTCCACACAGCCGTCGGAGCGGTTGGTTCCGGCCAGGTCGACGCCGACGACCGCGTAGCCGCGCGGGACGAAGTAGTTGTCGTAGAACAGCGGCATCTGGACGACGTTCCCGGCCGCGTCGTAGGTCTTCTTCTGGCTTTCGTTGCCGCGCCCGCAGCAGGCGTAGTACGGGCTGGCGTCCATGATGACGGGGACCTTGCGGCCCTGCCGGGCGGCCTCGCGCGGGCGGACGATGTCCACGGCGACGCGGTCGGTGCGGCCGTCGCCGTCGCCGTCGAGGCGGGTGTCGACCCAGACGGCCTCGCGGATGGCGTTGTCGTAGGAGTAGACGGGCTGGCTGGTGCGGGGGGCGGCGGAAGCCTTGGCGGGGGCGGCGGCCGGAGCCGCTGCGGAAGGGGCCGGAGTCGCTGCGGAGGTGGCCGGGGCCGTCGTGCCGGGTGCGGCTTGGTCCGTGCGGGGTGCGGCCTGGGCCGTGGCGGGGGTGAGGAAGCCGGCCATCAGGGCGGCGGTGGCCGCCGTCGCGAACGGTCTCCAGATCGTGAAGCGCGTGCGTATCGGCATGCCGCGGACGCTACAGGGGATCAACTCCCGCGCAGAAGAGGGCGGATGGCGTGTCGTACGGGACGGGTGTGGCCGAAATCCGCCGTCGCGGCGGGGGTGATCGTGACGGCCGGATGGCGATCGTGTGACAGGGGTGGCCATGGACATGCTCGGTGATACGGGGACTGAATAGGCTCCGAACACATCCGAACAAAGTTTCCGCACCTAGGACTTGGAGCTGACGTGCACCGCAGAATCACCGCTCCGGGCGCGCTGGCCGCGGCCTCCCTCCTGCTGGCGATCCCGGCATCGGCCGCGAGTCACGCCCCCGGCGCACCGGGCATCGGCGACCCCTACTACCCGGCGTACGGCAACGGCGGCTACGACGTCTCCCACTACGACCTCCGGCTGAAGTACCAGCCGGCCACCGACCGGCTGGAGGGCACGGCGACCCTCCTCGCCCGGACCACCCAGGACCTTTCGAAGTTCAACCTGGACTTCCTGCTGGACGTGAGCGAGGTCCGAGTCAACGGCGCCCTCGCGAAGTTCCGGGCGACCGGCGAGCACGAGCTGGAGATCACGCCGAAGACCCCGCTCGACAAGGGCACGGCCGTCACCGTCGTGGTCCGCTACAGCGAGGTGCCGTCGAAGAAGGAGGCGTACGGCTTCACCAGCTGGCACCGCACCCCGGACGGCGGCGTCGCGGCGAACGAGCCCGAGGCGGCCTGGTGGTGGTTCCCCTCGAACGACCACCCGCTGGACAAGGCTACCTACGACGTGTCGGTGCTGGTCCCGGACGGCACCCAGGCCATCTCCAACGGCACGCTCCAGTCGACGAGTTCACGCCTCGGCTGGACCCGCTGGAACTGGCGCTCCAACAAGCCGCAGGCGACGTATCTCGCCACGCTCGCGGTGGGCCGGTTCGACGTCACCACCGGGAAGACGGAGAGCGGCATCCCGGTCGTCAACGCCTACAGCAAGGACCTCGGCGACCACTACGGGGCCGCGCGGGCCAGCATCGAGCGGACCGGGGAGATCGCCGACTGGCTGACCGAGTACTTCGGGCCGTATCCGTACAACGCGCTCGGCGGTTACGTGCCGAACACGGACACCGGGTACGCGCTGGAGACCCAGACCCGGCCGTTCTACAGCCCGCGGCAGTTCGCGAACGGCACGAACACGTCCGTGGTGGTGCACGAGCTGGCCCACCAGTGGTACGGCGACCTGGTGTCCGTGCGGCAGTGGAAGGACATCTGGATCAACGAGGGCTTCGCGCGGTACGCGCAGTGGCTGTGGTCCGAGCACGAGGGCGAGGGGACGGCGCAGGAGATCGCCGACTACGTGTACGCCTCGCGCCCGGCCGACGACCCCTTCTGGACGGTCGAGCCCGGCGACCCGGGTCCGGAGAACCAGTTCCACATCGCCGTCTACGACCGGGGCGCGCTGGCGTTGCAGGCGCTGCGCAACGAGATCGGCGACGAGGACTTCTTCGCGATCCTCAAGGGCTGGCCGAAGCGGTACGCGCACGGCAACGCGACCGTCGCCGACTTCCGGCGGTACGCGGAGGAGGTGTCCGGGAAGCCGCTGGCCGCGCTGTTCGACACCTGGCTGTACCAGCCGTCGAAGCCGGGTGTGACGGCGGCACGGGACGCCTCGATCGCGACCCGCACCTCGAAGGCCGTCGCGCAGCCGAAGTCGTGGAAGAAGATCGCGGCGACGAACGGTGTGCACGAGAACGGGCACGGGCACGGGCACGCGCGTTAGGGGCTGGTGACCGTCACCGAGGGGTCCGGTTCGGCCGCCCTCCGCAGCAACTCCTCCCGGCCGATGGCGTCGACCCGCGTCGACGGCACCGTGCAGGCGTGGGCGCCGGCGATCACGCCGTAGCGGGCGCAGCGCAGGGGCGGTTCGCCGTTCAGGAAGCCGAAGAGGAAGGCGGCGGCGAAGGCGTCGCCCGCGCCGTTGGAGTCCACCACCGGCGCGGGGGGCGTCACCGGCGGTACGTGGGTCAGCTCGCCGTCGGCGAGCAGGTGGGCGCCCTCGGCGCCGGCCGTGGCGACGACCGCGCGGGCGCGGCCCCGCTCGGCGACGCGGCGCAGGGTGCGCTCGGGGTCGGTGAGGCGGGCGGCCGAGACGAAGACGAGGTCCGCGGCGAGGGCGAACGGCTCGTGGTACGGGTTCTCGCCGTCCCAGTCGTGGAGGTCGGTGGAGATCGTCACGCCGGTCTCGCGCAGCGTGGGCAGGGCGTGGGCGCACGGCTGGGTGATGGAGACGTGGACGTGGCGGCTGTGTGCGGCCAGGTCGCGGACGGTGTCCTCGGGGAGGCGGTCGTCGGGCCGGCCGCGGCTGCTGTCGTACAGGGACAGCCGGCGGCCGTCGGGGCCGACGAGGTTGACCGCACGCTTGGTGCCCGCGGGCTGCGGGATCGCGGTGAGTGCGATGCCGTGCTCGCGGTGCAGGGCTCTCACCAGGTCGCCCTCGGGGTCGTCGCCGAGGAAGTCGAGGTGGTGGGTGCGCAGGCCGAGGGCGGCCAGGCCGAGGGCCGTGAAGTCGCCGGTCTGGCCGGCGCGGGTGCGGATGCCGTCGTGGATCAGGTAGCTGTCGGCGTACGGGAGCGGCAGCTCCGGTACGTGGACGATGGTGTCCACGCCCGCGCCGCCCAGCACGAGTACGTCGGTGTCGCGGCTCAACTCCGGCCCTCCCCATGGTCGTACACCGTCACCGGGACGCCCCGCCGCACCAGCCGCTCGATGATCAGCGGCTCCACACGGGACCACTTTCCCCCGGCCAGTCCGCACCCTATCCGGGGCATGTGGACCGACGCGCCGAGTTCCAGGGCCTTGTCGGCGAGCCGGCCGAGGGCGGTGTCGATGGCCTCGTAGCGCACCGGGACGCCCTTGCTGCCGGTTCTGATGCCGCGCTGGCCGATCATGTTGGCCACCCAGACGTAGGGTTCGACCTGGACGAACTGGACGGCGCCGAGGCCGAAGTCGTTCGTCGCGCGCTCGCGGTGCCAGGCGCGGTAGGCGGCCTCGGGTGCGGGCCAGCGGCGCGATAGGGCCAGGACGAAGCCCTTTCCCCAGCCGCCGATGTCGTTGCAGACATGGGCGATCAGCTTGACGCCCTTCGCGGACGGCACGGTGGCGTCACCCCGGACATAAACGATCTCCGACATGACGCCACCGTAGGCGATGCCACTGACAGTGGCTCTGAGCTGCCGTTTTCGCCGCTACTTCACGAGCTTGGTCAGCTCCTGGTCCGCGGTCTCGGAGACGCGGCGGCGGACGCCGAACCAGCCGGCGACCAGGGCGAGGGCGATGAACGGGACGAGGAGGAGGGTCCAGCGGCCGACCTCCGGGTCGTTGCCCATCATGCCGAGACAGACCAGCAGGAACGCGATCGTGGCGATCTCGGTGACCGGGCTGCCGGGGAGCCGGAAGGACGGGCGCTGCACCAGGCCCGCCTTGGCGCGGCGGACGAAGATCAGGTGACAGATCATGATGATCACCCAGGTGGAGATGATGCCGAGCGAGGCGACGTTCAGCACGATCTCGAAGGCCTGGTGCGGCATGACGAAGTTCAGGCCGACGCCGAGCACGCACACCGCGCAGGTCAGCAGGATGCCGCCGTAGGGCACCTGGCTGCGGTTCATCCGGGCCGTGAACCTGGGCGCGGAGCCCGCCATGGCCATGGAGCGCAGGATGCGGCCGGTGGAGTACAGGCCGGAGTTCAGGGACGACATCGCGGCCGTCAGCACCACCAGGTTCATCACGTCGCCGGCCGCGGGGACGCCGATCTTCGACAGGACGGTGACGAAGGGGCTCTCGTTCGCGGAGTACACCGAGCCGGGCAGCAGCAGGGCCAGCAGGACGACCGAGCCGACGTAGAACAGGCCCACGCGCCACATGATCGAGTTCACCGCGCGCGGGACGACCTTCTCCGGCTCGGCGGTCTCGCCCGCGGCGACACCGACCAGCTCCAGCGCGGCGTAGGCGAAGATCACGCCCTGCATGACGAGGACGACGGGCATCAGGCCGTGCGGGAAGACGCCGCCGTTGTCGGTGATCACGTGCAGACCGGGCGTCTGGCCGCCGACCTCGTGCTGGGTGGCCAGCAGGAAGATGCCGACGAACATGAAGGCGACCAGGGTCGCGACCTTGATGATCGCGAACCAGAACTCCATCTCGCCGAAGATCTTCACGGAGATCAGGTTCACCGCGAGGACCACGGCGAGGGCGATCAGGGCGAGCACCCACTGCGGGATGTCGGTGAAGGCGCTCCAGTAGTGCGTGTAGAGCGCGATCGCGGTGATGTCGGCGATGCCGGTCGTCGACCAGTTCAGGAAGTACATCCAGCCGGCGACGTACGCGCCCTTCTCGCCGAGGAACTCGCGCGCGTACGACACGAACGAGCCGGACGACGGCCGGTACAGGACCAGCTCGCCGAGGGCCCGGACGACGAAGAAGGCGAAGATGCCGCAGACCAGGTAGGCCAGCGCGAGCGCGGGGCCCGCGTTGTGCAGGCGGCCGCCGGCGCCGAGGAAGAGTCCGGTGCCGATCGCGCCGCCGATGGCGATCATGTTGACGTGGCGGGCCTTGAGGTCCTTGCTGTAACCGGCGTCGCCCGCGTCCGCGGGCGCCTGGGTCGCCTCGGGGTGTGCGGCGACCTGTGCCGTTTCCACGGCGTCCTTGCTCACGGGTGGTTCCACTCTCTGGTGCGCCCGGGGCGGGATACGTCCCGGGTGTCCGTACGGTGACTCGGCCCGCACCACCCTGGGTGTTGCGGCACAGACCAAGGCAGCACCTTCCCACAAGGTCCGGTCACGCGCGGTGAGCCAGGTCACAGAGCGTTACTTCTCACAGGATCCGCAGCGGTTTCACACTTCTGGTGAGACAGCGATACTGCTGCGCATGACAAGCCACGCCGAGGAGCGGCCCCTCACCGTAGACGAGCTGGCCGCGCGGGCCGGTGTCACGGTGCGGACGGTGCGCTTCTACAGCACCCGGGGTCTGCTGCCGCCGCCGGTGATCGGCCCGCGCCGGGTGGGGCACTACGGCCGTGAGCACCTGGCCCGCCTCGCGCTCATCGAGGAGCTCCAGCACCAGGGGATGACGCTCGCCGGGATCGAGCGCTATCTGCAGCAGCTTCCGCCGGACCTGAGCCCCCAGGATCTGGCGATCCACCGCGCGGTGGTGGCCTCCTGGGCGCCGGACACCGTGGAGACGGTGAGCCGTGAGGAGCTGGAGCGGCGGGCCGGGCGGGCGCTGGGGGACGACGAGGTGGAGCGCCTGGTGGCCATGGACGTCGTACGGCCGGACGGCGACGGCTACCGCGTGGACCTCGGCCTGCTCCGGCTCGGGGTGCGGCTGCTGGACGTACCGATGTCGCAGGAGGCGATCCTGGCCGCGCGCGCGGTCCTCATCGAGCACTCGCGCGCCGCGGCCCGTGAGCTGTCCCAGCTGCTGCGGGGCGAGGTGTCGGAGCGGGACGCGCGGGACGCGCGGTCGCTGTCGGCGCACATGCAGCCCCTGGTCGTGCAGGCGCTGCTGACGACCTTCCAGCGGTCGCTCAGGGAGGAACTGGGCGAGTGGCTCACCCGCTCGGGCGCGAGGTGAGCCACTCGGACCGCTGCCGGGCTAGTCGGTGAAGCGCTCGCCCTTCTCCGCCTTCTCGACCAGCAGCGCGGGCGGCGTGAACCGGTCGCCGTAACGCTCGGCCAGCTCCCGCGCGCGGGCCACGAAGCCGGGCAGGCCACCGTCGTAGCCGTTGATGTACTGCAGCACGCCGCCGGTCCAGCCGGGGAAGCCGATGCCGAAGATGGAGCCGATGTTGGCGTCGGCGACGGACGTCAGGACGCCCTCCTCCAGCAGCCGGACGGTGTCCAGCGCCTCGGAGAAGAGCATGCGTTCCTGCATGTCCTCGAAGGGGATCGTGTGGCCGGGCTTGGTGAAGTGCTCGCGCAGCCCCGGCCACAGGCCCGCCCGCTTGCCGTTCTCGTCGTAGTCGTAGAAGCCGGCGCCGCCGCTGCGGCCGGTGCGGCCGAACTCGTCGACCATGCGGTCGATGACGGCCTCCGCCGGGTGCGGGGTCCAGGTGCCGCCCGCCTCCTCGACGGCCCGCCTGGTCTCCTTGCGGATCTTGCGGGGCAGGGTCAGCGTCAGCTCGTCCATCAGGGACAGGACCTTGGCCGGGTAGCCCGCCTGCGCGGCGGCCTGCTCGACCGACGCGGGCTCGATGCCCTCGCCGACCATCGCCACGCCCTCGTTGATGAAGTGGCCGATCACGCGGGAGGTGAAGAACCCGCGCGAGTCGTTGACGACGATCGGCGTCTTGTTGATCTGCCGGACCAGGTCGAAGGCGCGGGCCAGCGCCTCCTCGCCGGTGCGCTCGCCCTTGATGATCTCGACGAGCGGCATCTTGTCGACCGGCGAGAAGAAGTGCAGCCCGATGAAGTCGGCCTGGCGTTCGACGCCCTCGGCGAGGGTGGTGATGGGCAGGGTGGAGGTGTTGGAGCACAGCAGGGCGTCCGGGGCGACGATCTGCTCGACCTCCTGGAACACCTTGTGCTTGAGGGCCGTGTCCTCGAAGACCGCCTCGATGACCGCGTCACAGCCCGCCAGGTCCTGCACGTCGGCGGTGGGGGTGATGCGGGCGAGCAGCGCGTCCGCCTTCTCCTGGGTGGTACGGCCGCGGGAGACGGCCTTGGCGCACAGCTTCTCGGAGTAGCCCTTGCCCTTGAGGGCGGCTTCCAGGGAGACGTCCTTGAGGACGACGTCGATGCCCGCGCGGGCGCAGGAGTAGGCGATGCCGGCGCCCATCATGCCCGCGCCGAGGACGGCGACCTTGCGGACCTGGCGCGGCTCGACGCCCTTCGGGCGGTTGGCGCCGGAGTTGACGGCCTGGAGGTCGAAGAAGAACGCCTGGATCATGTTCTTCGAGATCTGCCCCGCGGCCAGCTCCACGAAGTAGCGGGCCTCGATGACCTGGGCGGTCTCGAAGTCGACCTGGGAGCCCTCGACGGCCGCGGCGAGGATGTTGCGCGGCGCCGGGTAGGGGGCGCCGCCGGTCTGCTTGCGCAGGTTGGCCGGGAAGGCGGGCAGGTTGGCGGCGAACTTGGGGTTGGCGGGAGTGCCGCCGGGGATGCGGTAGCCGGGCTTGTCCCAGGGCTGCTGGGACTCGGGGTGGGCGTCGATGAAGGCTCGGGCCTTGGCGAGCATCTCCTCCCGCGTCTCGGCCACCTCGTGCACCAGGCCGTTCTCCAGGGCGCGCCGCGGGTTGTACTGGGTGCCCTGGAGCAGCACCTTCAGCAGCGCGTCGGCGATGCCGAGCAGCCGGACGGTGCGGACGACTCCGCCGCCGCCGGGGAGCAGGCCGAGGGTGACCTCGGGGCAGCCGATCTTGGAGCCGGGGGCGTCGAGGGCGATCCGGTGGTGGCAGGCGAGGGCGATCTCGAAGCCGCCGCCGAGGGCCGCGCCGTTCATCGCGGCGACGACCGGCTTGCCCAGGGTCTCGATGCGGCGCAGGTTCCGCTTGATCGCCATGCCGCCGTCGAACAGCTCCTGGGCGGTCTCCGGGGTGACGCGGATCAGGTCGCGCAGGTCGCCGCCGGCGAAGAAGGTCTTCTTGGCGGAGGTGACGATGACGCCGCGGATGGAGTCCTTCTCCGCCTCCAGGCGGTCGGTGACCGCGGCGAGGGAGTCGCGGAACGCCTGGTTCATGGTGTTCGCGGACTGGTTCGGGTCGTCGAGGACGAGGGTGACGACACCGGTGTCGTCCTGTTCCCAGCGGATCGTGGTGCTCTCGGTCATGACAGGGGTCTCCGTAGAAGTCTGGTGTCCGCGGGGAGTTCAGAGGCGCTCGACGACGGTGGCGATGCCCATGCCGCCGCCGACGCAGAGGGTGGCCAGGCCGTACCGCTTGTCCTGGCGCTCCAGCTCGTCGACGAGGGTGCCGAGGATCATCGCACCGGTGGCGCCGAGGGGGTGGCCGAGGGCGATGGCGCCGCCGTTGACGTTGACCTTGTCCAGGGACAGGCCCATGTCCTTCACGAACCGCAGCACGACCGCGGCGAAGGCCTCGTTGATCTCGACGAGGTCGATGTCGTCGATGGTCAGGCCCGCCCTGGCGAGGGCCTTGCGGGTGGCGGGGGCGGGGCCGGTGAGCATGATGGTGGGCTCGGAGCCGGAGACCGCGGCGGAGACGATCCGCGCGCGCGGGGTGAGGCCGTAGCGCTCGCCGACCTCCTTGGAGCCGATGGCGACGAGGGCGGCGCCGTCTACGATGCCGGAGGAATTGCCCGCGTGGTGGACGTGGTCGATCTTCTCCACCCAGTGGTACTTCTGCAGCGCCACGGCGTCGAAGCCGCCGAGGTCGCCGATGTCCGCGAAGGACGGCTTGAGCTTGGCGAGGGAGTCGGCGGTGGTGCCGGGCCGCATGTGCTCGTCGTGGTCGAGGACGACGAGTCCGTTGCGGTCCTTCACCGGGACGACGGAGCGCTCGAAGCGGCCCTCCTTCCAGGCGGTGGCCGCGCGCTCCTGCGACAGGGCCGCGTACTCGTCGACGTCGCGGCGGGAGAAGCCCTCGATGGTGGCGATCAGGTCGGCGCCGATGCCCTGCGGCACGAAGTTGACCGCGAGGTTGGTCATCGGGTCGTTGAACCAGGCGCCGCCGTCGGAGGCCATCGGCACCCGGGACATCGACTCGACGCCGCCGGCCAGGACCAGGTCCTCCCAGCCGGAGCGGACCTTGGCGGCGGCCAGGTTGACCGCTTCCAGGCCGGAGGCACAGAAGCGGTTCTCCTGCACGCCGGCGACCGTGTCGGGCAGGCCCGCGGCGATGGCGGCGATGCGGGCGATGTCGGAGCCCTGGTCGCCGACCGGGCCGACGACGCCGAGGACGATGTCGTCGACGGCCGCCGGGTCGAGGCCGGGGAAGCGGTCGCGGATCTCGTGGATGAGTCCGACGACGAGGTCGATGGGCTTCGTGCCGTGCAGGGCGCCGTTCGCCTTGCCGCGTCCGCGCGGGGTGCGGATCGCGTCGTACACGTACGCTTCGGTGCTCACGAGGGGGCCTTTCACTGAGGGTGGGCTCGAGGGCTCGGGGCTCGGGGGCTGGGGGCTGGGGGGCTCGGGGGGGGCTGGGACGGCCGGCTGGGAGGGCTAGGGGTTTCGGGGCACGGGCTCGGTCGGCGGGGAGGGATTCCGGGGCTGGGTCGCGGCCCCGGCGTCGGTCTCGGTCACGGTCCCGGTACCGGTCACGGTCCCGGTACCGGTCACGGTGTCGGTCGCGGCCCCGGTGTCGGTGTCGCTCCCGGTCTCAGTGTCCGCCTCGGCCGGCTGGGAGACGAGACGCGGCACGTCCCAGTCGCGGGCCACGGAGGCTGTGTCGGTGCCGGGGCGGGCCGGGCCGGTGCGGACCGCCGTGGGGGTCGCGGAGAACCGGGGGGCGGGCGCGGGCTGGGTGATGCCGCCGTGGCCGGTGAAGGTGGACCGGGCGGCGAGGTGCGGGTGGTGCGGGGCCTCGCGCAGCGACAGCACGGGCGCCACGCACGCGTCGGAGCCCTCGAACACGGCCGTCCACTCCTCCCGGGTACGGGACTTGAAGCGCGCGGTGATGGCTTCCCGCAGTTCGGCCCAGCGCGCGAGGTCGTCGCGGGCCGGGGCCCGGTCCGGGATGCCGAGGAGGGCCATGAACTCGTCGTAGAACTGCCGTTCCAGCGCGCCCACGGCCATGTACTGCCCGTCGGCGGTCTCGTAGGTGCCGTAGAAGGGGCAGCCGCCGTCGAGGAGGTTGGTGCCGCGGCGGTCCTGCCAGGCGCCGGCGGCGAGCATGCCGTGGATCATCGCGGAGAGGTGCGCGGCGCCGTCGACGATGGCCGCGTCGACGACCTGTCCGGTGCCGGTGGCGCGGGCGTGGTGGAGGGCCGCGAGGACGCCGACGACGAGGTAGAGGGAGCCGCCCGCGTAGTCGCCGAGCAGGTTGGCGGGGACGGCCGGCGGTGCGCCGGGGACGCCGATCATGCCGAGGGTGCCGGTGAGCGCGAGGTACGTGATGTCGTGGCCCGCGCGGTGGGCGAGCGGGCCGTCCTGGCCCCAGCCGGTCATGCGGCCGTAGACGAGGCGCGGGTTGCGGGCGTGGCAGGCGTCGGGGCCGACGCCCAGCCGTTCGGCGACGCCGGGGCGGTAGCCCTCGATGAGGACGTCGGCGCGCTCGGCGAGGTCGAGGACGCGCGCGGGGCCGTCGGGGGCCTTGAGGTCGACGATCACCGAGCGCTTGTTGCGGTGGGTGACGTCGAAGGCCGGGTCGATCGCGAGGCCGGGGCCGCCGGGGCGGTCCACGCGGACCACGTCGGCGCCGAGGTCGGCGAGGAGCATGGCGGCGAAGGGCCCGGGGCCGATGCCGGCCAGCTCGATGACCCGGACGCCGGTGAGCGGTCCGCGCGGTGCCGTCGTGGCCGTGGTCATCCAGCCCCCTCGCTGTGACACAACTGATGTAACACCGGTGATGGTAAGAACGGGTTTCAGTCCACACAAGACCTGAACGAGCAAGCGCTTAGCCATTTTCGGCCGGGTGGGGACGGCGGCGTCGGGCCGGCCGGGGACGGCGGCGTCGGGCCGACCGGGGACGGCGGCGTCGGGCGGGCGGTCGCGCGGAGGGTTGTGCGGGGCCGCTGCACGGCCGCGCGTGGCGGCCTCGGGCTTCAGCGGCCGTCCAGGTCCGCTATCAGCCGCTTCGGGGCGATCGCGCGGTAGCTCTCCTCCACCCAGTCGCACAGCAGCTCGGCCGGGGGTGAACCCTTGGGCTCCAGGGGGATGCTGACCCAGCCCGCCTTGCCGAGGCCGTAGCCGGCGGGCTCGGCGCCCGGGGCGGTCAGGGCGTGCGCGTGGGCGGTGTCGTCCGTGAGCTTGACGGTGACGCCGAGGGGATAGCTGCCGTCGTCGACGCCGAGGAAGACGAAAACCTTCTTGTTGACCTTGGCGACGGACTCGCCCCAGGGGAACTCCTCGGCGGCGCCCGGGAGGGAGAGGGCGAACTCGCGTACTTTCTCCCACTTCTTCAGGGCATGCGCGGCCACCGCCATGGTCCACCTCCGGGCTCGTCGTCGGGCTTCGCACCCCTCACGCTAGCCTCAGCCACCGACAGCGGCGCGGGCTGCGAGGCTCGATGGTGAGCGAGAGGTGTCATGAGCAGGCTGAACAGGGCGGACCGTCCGTACGACATCGTGCTCTTCGGGGCGACCGGGTTCGTCGGGACGCTCACCGCGGAGTACCTGGCCGCGCACGCGCCCGAGGGGCTGCGCTGGGCCGTCGCGGGCCGCAGCGAGGACAAGCTGCACCGGCTGCGCGAACGGCTGCCCGGCGGCGCGGAGATCGGCGTCCTGGTGGCGGACGTCGCCGACCCGGCCTCGCTGCGCCGGCTCGCGGAGCACGCGCGCGTGGTGGCCACGACGGTCGGCCCGTACGTGACGTACGGCGAGGAACTGGTCGCGGCCTGCGCGGACACCGGCGCGGACTATCTCGACCTGACCGGCGAGCCGGAGTTCGTGGACCTGATGTACGTCCGGCACGACGCACGCGCGCGGGAGACCGGCGCGCGGCTGGTGCACGCGTGCGGCTTCGACTCGGTGCCGCACGATCTGGGCGTGTACTTCACGGTCCGGCAGCTGCCGGAGGGGGTGCCGCTGACCGTGGACGGGTTCGTGCGGGTGGACGCGGCCTTCTCCGGCGGCACGTTCGCCTCCGCGCTGAACCAGTTCGCGCGCGGCCGGCAGATGGTCGCCGCCGCGCGGGACCGGCGCCGGCACGAGCCGCGGCTGGTGGGGCGCCGCGCGGTCACCCCGACCGGCGGTCCGCGGTTCGCGCCGGAGGTCGGCGCCTGGGCGCTGCCGCTGCCGACCATCGATCCGCAGATCGTGCGCCGTTCGGCCAAGGCCCTGGAGCGCTACGGGCCCGACTTCCGCTACCGGCACTACGCCGCCGTGCGACGGCTGCCGGTAGCGGTCGGCGGGGCGGCGGCCGTCGGCGCGCTGTTCGCGGCGGCCCAGGTGCCGCCCGCGCGGCGCTGGCTGTCCGACCGGCTGAAGCCGGGTGACGGGCCGAGCGCCGAGAAGCGGGCGCGGAGCTGGTTCTCGGTGCGCTTCGTCGGCGAGGGCGCCGGCCGGCGGGTGTTCACCGAAGTCTCCGGCGGAGACCCCGGCTACGACGAGACGGCGAAGATCTTCGCCGAGTCGGCCCTCTGCCTCGCCTTCGACGACCTGCCGCCGACCTCCGGCCAGGTCACCACGGCGGTGGCGATGGGCGACGCACTGACCGAACGGCTGCGCGCGGCGGGAATCACCTTCCGGGTGGCGGCCCGCCGCTGAGACGGCACCCGCCCGCGGCCGGGGATGCCCGCTGCTCGCGCAGGCGATGCGGTCGCGCGCCGATCAACCGGCGCGCGACCGCACCCCGTCGGCGTCTGCCTACCACGGCCACTCCGCGACCGTGTAGACCATCCCGGCGATCCACGCGAGACCCGCGAGCGTGGCGAGGACGAGCGCGACCGTCACGGCACGCTCGATGGGGCGGTGGGGGTCGGTGAGCGGCTTGGGAGCACGGTGCGAAGTCATGCGGCAAGCCTGCCGACGGGGGCGGCGCGGGCACATCCGTACGGGTACTCAGGCGACGTACTCAGCGTCCGGACGCGCGTACGCGTCAGCTCTGGACCCCCGTCGCCTCGCGCAGCGCCCTGCGGCACAACGCGTCGGCCTTGCGGGTGGTTTCGGGGAGGCGGTAGCGGGGGGTGAGTGCCAGGGTGTGCGCGCAGGCGTTGTCGAGGCTCACGCGGTGGCCGACGGAGACGAAGACGGGCTTGACGTCGTCGCGGGTGCGCAGGGCGCGGCCTACTTCCTCGTCGTCCGCGCGGAGGGGTGTCGAGGCTCCGCGCGGGGTGCCCGGTTCGTCGTAGGTGAAGGTGAAGGGGTTCTTGGCGACGCCGATCGTCGGCAGGCCGGTGAGTACGCCGAGGTGGCTGGCGAGGCCGAAGCGGCGGGGGTGGGCGAGGCCGTAGCCGTCGCAGACGACGAGACCGGGCGGGCACGGGAGCGCGTCCAGGGCGGCGAGCACGGTCGGGATCTCGCGGAAGGCGAGCAGGCCCGGAACGTACGGGAAGGAGATCCGGCCGGCGGCCGTGGCCTCGGCGACGACGTCCAGGGTCGCCGCGTCCAGGACCACGGCCGCCGCCGCGACGACGTCCCGCTCGTCGTCATAGGCGACGTCGACCCCCGTGACGTGTCCGGTGCCGGGCGGCGGCCCCGGCTCGTCCAGCACCACCCGCGCCCGCAGCTCGTCCTGGACGGCGCGGGCCTCTTCCTCGGTCGCGGGCCAGCCCGCGGGAATGCGTACGATCGTCATGGTGGCGACGAGCGTACGGCGCCGGCCGCCCGCGCGGGCCGGCGGTACGGCTCACTTGCCGAGCGCGCGCTGCAACTGCGCCTTGTTCATGTCCGAACGGCCATGGATGTTGCGCTTCTTGGCCTCCTGGTACAGCTGGTCGTAGGTGGGCCCCTGGGAGCCCTTGCCGGAGCGCTGGCCGCCCCGCTTGGACGACGACATGTCCTGTGTGGAGGTACGGCTGGCGGTCTTGGACTCGCCGGAGCGGGCGCGTTCCTTGTTCACCGTGCGCGCCGCGATCTCCTTGGCCCGCCCGGTGCTCTCGCCCCGGTCCTCGGCGCTCTTCTTGATGTGCTCGTACTGGCGCTCCCGTTTGGAGCTCGAACCGCGAGGCATGTCCGCTCACTTCCTTTCACGATGAGTGAACGGGTACCCACATTGCCAACGAATGGGCCCACCCGCGCGCTCACTGCTCCAGGCGTGCCACGCGGCCCTTCTCCCCCGAGGCCCAGCAGCCGCCGTCCGCCGCGCAGTCCACGGTGTCGTACGAGCCGGCGTCGACCGTGCGCCAGGTGCGGCCGGCGTCCGTGGTGAGGTCGGTGCCGGTGGGGCCGACGGCGAGGGCGGCGGAGCGGTGGTGCGGGAGCCAGGCGACGCCCGAGCGGTAGGCGGGCGGTGCCGCTGCCGCGGGGCGCCAGGTCCGGCCGCCGTCGGCGGTGTGCGCCGCGGCGCGGGGTGCCGTCTGGTCGGCTCGGTAGTCGCCGCCGACCGCGAGGCCGTGGGAGCGGTCGCGGAAGGCGAGCGCGAAGACGCCGCGGGCCGGGTCGCCGGCCGGGAGCGGGGTGTCGGTGGCCGTCCAGGTCAGGCCGCGGTCCCCGGAGTGCAGCACGCGCGCGCGTGCGGCCCCGCCGGTGGCCAGCCACACGTCCCGCGGGCCGGAGGTGACCAGGCACTGGCCGCTCGCCGCGAACCCGGCCTCGCCCTCCAGGGCGGGCGGCATGCCCGCGTCGGGCAGCACCGTCCAGGACCGGCCGCCGTCGCGGGTGGACAGGATGCGGAATCTGCCGTCCACCGGGTCGCTCATCGCCAGGCCGTGGCGGCGGTCGAAGAACGTCATGCAGTCGTAGAAGGCGCGCGGGTCGGTGTTGCGGAAGGACTCCGTCCAGGTCGCTCCGCCGTCGTCCGTGCGGTACACGCGGGAGGCCTCGCCCTCGCCGATGGCCAGCACCACCGCCCGCCGCGCGTCGAACGCCTCGATGTCCCGGAACTGGAGGCCAGTGGCGCCGGGCGGCGAGACGTTCCGCCAGCTCGCTCCCCCGTCGGTGGTCCGCAGGACCGTTCCGCCGGTGCCGGACACCCAGGCGACGTCCCGGCCTACGGCGGCGAGGCCGCGGAAGCGCACGTCGGTGGTGCCGGTGTCCTTCAGGGACCAGGACCAGGACGAGGACCGGGGCGGGGTCGTCGGGGCCGTGTCGTGGGCCCGCGCGGGGGCGGCGCTCGTGAGCGCCGCCAGTGCCGCGACGGCGGCGATCACCGCGGGTGCCCGTCCACCACGCCCCGTCCCTGCCCCTCGTTCGGCCCGTACCGCGCCTGCCCCTCGGTCGGCCCGTACCGCGGGTACCGTGCGTCGCGTGCTCCCCCAGCGCCTCATGGCGGGCGAAGCTAGCGGACCTCCGAGGGGGCGTCCAGAGGGCCTCCCCGGGGTTCCCACATGAGGCACCGCGCGGCACATCCGTATGACTGAATCACGGCCGGGATGGAACACGGTGACGGAGGTCACTCGGCACGGAGATGCACGGACGCGCCGATTCCGGCGTCTCTCCCTGTGCCCGGCCTCATCCCCGGAAGTCCGTCCGGCCGTCACAAGGGAGCAAGGCGTTGTCCACCGTTATCGAGCAGCCCGTCGAGGCCCGCCTCGTCGCCGCCGCGCCGCGGATGCCGAACATCCCGGCCACGCTGTACTACGACCGGCGCGATCCGTTCGCCGTCCGGATGACCTTCCCCGCCCAGGCCACCCTGGAGGGCGTGGAGGTCTGCTGGACCTTCTCCCGCGAACTCCTCGCGGCCGGTCAGGAAGGCCCCGAGGGCCAGGGGGACGTCCGGGTCCGGCCGTACGGCTACGACCGCACCGTCCTGGAGTTCCACGCTCCGGAGGGCACCGCCGTGGTGCACGTCCGCTCGGCCGACGTGCGCCGCTTCCTGGAGGCGACGCGCCGCCTGGTGCCGGAGGGTCTTGAGGACGCGTATCTCGACCTGGACCACGATCTGGCGGTGCTGATGCGGGACGCCTGCTGAGGCGGTCCGCACCGTGACGCGGCCCGCGAGCCGAAGCGGTCCCGCGGTACCCGCGTCGCACTCGCGCCGCACCCTCGCCGTACCCGCGCCCGGCGGCTCCCCCGCGGCGCGGGGGACGCGCGCGCGGGCGGCCGGTAAATGCGTTGACACCCTCCGACGGCCGCTCGTACGGTGTACAGCGTTCTGTTGCCGTCGATTGGAGAAGGACGTTGCTCCTCTGAGGTCCTGAGACACCGCGTCACACACCACACACAGGTGTGTACGTCGCGTGCGACCTCGGCAGTCGAGCCGTCCAGCCAGTCCAGGCGTTCCAAGCGTCCCCATCATTCTGGCCGACGAACAGGGCCCCCCGGATTCCACCTCCGGCCTGCCGCCCTTCACGGACCCCTCCGACGGTCGCCGCTCCCCGGTGTCTCGACACGCGTTGCCCCTGACCGCATCACGCAACCGCGAGGCCCTTGTGCATTCATTCCTCACCTGTACCTCCCTGTCCTTCACCTGGCCCGACGGCACCTCCGTCTTCGACGGCCTCGACGCCTCCTTCGGCCCCGGCCGCACCGGGCTCGTCGGCGTCAACGGGTCCGGTAAGTCCACCCTGTTGAAGCTGATGGCCGGTGAGCTGACCCCGACCGACGGCACCGTGCGAATCGCGGGCGAGATCGGCTACCTCCCGCAGAACGTCACGCTCGACACCACCCTGCGGGTCGACCAGGCGCTGGGCATCGCCGAGCGGCGCGCCGCCCTGCACGCCATCGAGGCCGGCGACGCGTCCGAGGAGCACTTCGAGACGGTCGGCGACGACTGGGACGTCGAGGAGCGCGCCCTGGCCACCCTCGGCGAACTCGGACTCGGCCACATCGACCTCGACCGCACCACCGGTGAGGTGTCCGGCGGCGAGTCGGTGCTGCTGCGGCTGGCCGCGCTGCTGCTGCGCCGCCCGGACGTGCTGCTGCTGGACGAGCCGACGAACAACCTCGACCTGTACGCGCGGCGGCGGCTGTACGCGGCCGTCGCGTCCTGGCCGGGCGTGATGGTCGTGGTCAGCCACGACCGCGAACTCCTCGAACGCGTCGACCAGATCGCCGATCTGCGCTCCGGGGAGATCGCCTGGTACGGCGGGAACTTCTCGGCGTACGAGGAGGCGCTGGCCGTCGAACAGGAGGCGGCCGAGCGCATGGTGCGGGTCGCCGAGGCCGACTTCCGCAAGCAGAAACGGGAGTTGGCCGACGCCCAGGTCAAGCTGGCCCGCCGCAAGCGGTACGGGCAGAAGATGTGGGACAACAAGCGTGAGCCCAAGATCATCATGAGCGAGCGCAAGCGGCAGGCCCAGATCTCGGCCGGCAAGCACCGCATCATGCACGAGGAGAAGCTCGCCGAGGCCCGGGAACGGCTCGACGAGGCGGTGGAGGCCGTACGGGACGACGACGAGATCCGCGTCGACCTGCCGCACACCGCCGTACCGCCGGGCCGCGGCGTGCTCACCCTGCGCGAGCTGGAACTGGCGTACGGCGCGCGCGTGGCGGGTGGTTTCGATCTGTACGGCCCGGAGCGGATCGCGCTGATCGGCCGCAACGGCGCGGGCAAGACGACGCTGCTGCGCACCATCGCGGGCGAGCTGACGCCGGTGTCGGGCGAGGCGACGGCGCACGTCCCGCTGCGGTTCCTGCCGCAACGCCTGGACGTCCTCGACGGCGAGCTGACCGTCGCCGAGAACGTGGCCCGGTTCGCGCCGGGCGCCACCAACAACCGGATCCGGGCGCGGCTGGCCCGCTTCCTGTTCCGGGGCGCGCGCGCCGACCAGAAGGCGGCCACCCTGTCCGGCGGCGAACGCTTCCGGGCTGCGCTGGCCGCGCTGATGCTGGCGGAACCGGCGCCGCAGCTGCTGATGCTGGACGAGCCGACGAACAACCTGGACATGGCGAGCGTACGCCAGCTCGTCACCGCCCTGGAGTCGTACGAGGGGGCGCTGATCGTGGCCAGCCACGACCTGCCGTTCCTGGAGTCCATCGGCATCACGCGCTGGCTGATGCTGGACGGGGAACTCACGGAAATCACGCCAGAAGCTGTCGGGTATCCCGCCTAGCTTCGAAGGCATGAGCGAGTTCATCACCATCGTCGGAGCCCGGGAGAACAACCTCAAGGACGTCACCCTGCGCATCCCGAAAGGCCGGCTGACCGTGTTCACCGGCGTTTCGGGATCGGGGAAGTCGTCGGTCGTGTTCGACACGATCGCGGTCGAGTCGCAGCGCCAGCTCAACGAGACGTTCAGCTGGTTCGTGCGCAACCGGCTGCCGAAGTACGAGCAGCCGCAGGCGGACGCGTTGCGGGACCTGTCGCCCGCGATCGTCGTCGACCAGCGGCCGATCGGGGGTCACTCGCGGTCCACGGTCGGCACCATGACCGACGTCTACTCGGTCCTGCGGGTGCTGTTCTCCCGGCACGGCACGCCCAGCGCGGGTCCCGCGACGGCGTACTCGTTCAACGACCCGTCGGGCATGTGCCCGCGCTGCGACGGGCTGGGCCGGACCGTGCAGCCCGCCTGGGACCGCATCCTCGACCCCGCCAGGTCACTGGCGGACGGGGCGATCCGGTTCCCGCCGTTCGCCCCGGGCACCTGGCACGGGAAGACGTACACCAACGCCACCGAACTGGACGCGCGCAAGCCGGTCGGCGAGTTCACCGGCGCCGAGCGGGAGTTCCTGCTGCGCGGGCGCGGCGCGACGGTCACCATCGAGGGCTCGGGCGGCTCCTGGGCCCACGACTACGAGGGCCTGGCCGACCGGTTCGAACGGCTGTATCTGAAGCGGGACCTGTCCGCGCTCAGCCAGAAGACCCGCGATCTGGTCGCGCGCTTCCTGGTGGAGGACACCTGCCCGGAGTGCCACGGGGCACGGCTGAACGCCGCCGCGCTCGCCACCCGGATCAACGGGCTGTCCATCGCGGACTGCACCCACATGCAGGTCGGCGATCTGATCGGGGTCCTGCGGGAGATCGACGACCCGGTGGCCCGGCCGATCGCGGGCGCCGCCGTCGCCGCCCTGGAGCGCATCGAGGCGATCGGCCTCGGCTATCTCAGCCTCGACCGGGAGACCGCCACCCTCTCCGGCGGCGAGGGGCAGCGGCTGAAGACCGTGCGGCACCTGGGCTCCAGCCTGACCGGGATGACGTACATCTTCGACGAGCCGAGCGTCGGACTGCACCCACGCGATGTCGGCCGCCTCGGCGATCTGCTGCTGCGGCTGCGCGACAAGGGCAACACCGTGCTGGTCGTGGAGCACGACCCGGACGTGATCGCCATCGCCGACCACGTGGTCGACATGGGCCCCCGCGCGGGCACCGGCGGCGGGCGGGTGGTGTTCGAGGGCACTCCGCGCGAGCTGGCCGCGTCCGGGACGCTGACCGGGCGGTGCCTGGGACGCCGTACGAAGGTGAAGGAGCGCACCCGCGCGGCGAGCGGCGAACTGTGGGTCAAGGGCGCGGACCGGCACAACCTGTGGGACGTCACCGTGCGCTTCCCGGCCGGGGTGCTCACCGCGGTGACCGGGGTCGCCGGCTCCGGCAAGAGCACGCTGGTCGCGGAGCTGACCGAGGCGCATCCGGAGGCCGTCGTGGTCGACCAGTCGTCCATCGGCATCTCCGCGCGGTCGACGCCCGCGACCTACCTGGGGGTGATGGACACCGTACGGCGGATCTTCGCCCGGGAGACGGGCGCCGACCCGGGCCTGTTCAGCTTCAACTCGGCCGGCGCCTGCGACACCTGCGAGGGCCGCGGGGTGATCTACACGGACCTGGCCTTCATGGACCCGGTGACGACCACGTGCCATGTGTGCGAGGGGCGGCGGTTCCGGGAGGAGGTGCTGCGGCTGACGGTCGGCGGCCGTTCCGTCGCCGACGTCCTGGAGATGACCGCCGAGCAGGCCCTGGACTTCTTCGACGATTCCGGCGTACGGCGGCGGCTGCGCGCCCTGCGCGACGTCGGTCTCACCTATCTGACCCTCGGCCAGCCCCTGTCGACGCTCTCCGGCGGCGAGCGGCAGCGGATCAAGCTCGCGACCCGGCTGCACCGCACCGGGGCGATCTACGTCCTGGACGAGCCGACGACCGGGCTGCACATGTCGGACGTCGACGGACTGCTCTCGCTGCTGGACCGGCTGGTCGACGCGGGCAACACGGTCGTGGTCGTCGAGCACAACCTGGACGTGGTGGCCCACGCCGACTGGGTCGTCGACCTCGGCCCGGACGGCGGCCGGGACGGCGGGCGGGTGGTGTTCGAGGGGACACCGCGCGAGCTGCTGGCCGCCGAAGGGTCGTTCACCGGTGAACATCTGCGGCGGGTGGTGGGTGTGCGGTGAGTCGGGACCGGGCCGTGAGGGGCCGGTCGAGGCCCGGGCGGTCTCCTCGTACGCAAGGTCGAACGCCTCGGCCGCGCGGCGCCGGGGCGTCGGCCGCGTGGGGCGCCGGGACGGTCACACGGACCCCGTGCGCACCGGTCCGCGCCGTCCTCTCCGACAATGGGCCTGCATGATGTGCGCCGACACCCCGACGGGTTTCGGCCACGACCGGAAACACCCATCCGATACGGAGACCCCCGTGCCCAGCAAGAAGGCCCTCATCCGCCGCCCGAGCCCCCGCCTGGCCGAAGGCCTCGTCACGCACGTCGCACGTACGGAGGTCGATTTCGACCGCGCGGTGAAGCAGTGGGAGGCGTACGTCGAGGCGCTGCGCGCCCACGGCTGGGAGACCATCGAGGTCGATCCGGCCGACGACTGCCCCGACTCGGTGTTCGTCGAGGACACCGTGGTCATGTACAAGAACGTCGCCCTGATCACCCGGCCCGGCGCGCAGTCCCGCCGTGCCGAGACCATCGCCGTCGAGGAGACCGTGGCGAGCCTCGGCTGCTCGGTGAACTGGATCTGGGAGCCCGGCACGCTGGACGGCGGCGACGTCCTGAAGATCGGTGACACGATCTACGTCGGCCGGGGCGGGCGTACCAACGCGGTCGGCGTGCAGCAGCTGCGGGCCGCGTTCGAGCCGCTGGGCGCGCGGGTGGTGTCCGTGCCGGTGAGCAAGGTGCTGCACCTGAAGTCCGCGGTCACGGCGCTGCCCGACGGGACGGTGATCGGGCACATCCCGCTGATGGACACGCCGTCGCTGTTCGGGCGCTTTCTGCACGTGCCGGAGGAGTCCGGGTCCCATGTGGTGCTGCTCGGCGGTCACAAGCTGCTGATGGCGGCCAGCGCGCCGAAGACGGCCGAGCTGTTCGCGGACCTCGGCTACGAGCCGGTCGTGGTGGACATCGGCGAGTTCGAGAAGCTCGAGGGCTGTGTGACATGTCTCTCGGTGCGGCTGCGTGAGCTGTACGCCTGACCGGCTGGCGGATTCACCGCTCGAGCCCCGGGACCTGCGGGTCCCGGGGCTCTCGTGCACACCGGGGCGTCGCTTGGGAAGCGGGTCTGATCAGCGGTCTTTACAGCGCCCTTAACCTACGGAGTCGTAACCTACGGATTCGTAGCCTACGATTCCGTAGGTTCTGGTGCCGCCCGCCGGCCCACTGTACGTAGAAGCCCGTCCCCCTGGAGTACCCGTGACGATCACCTCCCCCCATCTCGGCAGCCCTTCCGTCTGGACCGACGCCCGGCTGCTGTACGCCCTGGAGGAAGTGGTCGAGAAGGAACTTAACCGCCATCTGAAGGTCGTCAAGGACTGGATGCCGCACGAGTACGTGCCGTGGTCGGACGGCCGGAACTTCCCCGGCCTGTTCGAGGACGGTGAGGCCTGGGACAAGGAGCAGTCCAAGGTCACCGAGGTCGGCCGGATCGCGCTGGTGGTGAACCTTCTGACCGAGGACAACCTGCCCAGCTACCACCACGAGATCGCCACCCTCTTCGGCCGCGACGGCGCGTGGGGCACCTGGGTGCACCGCTGGACCGCCGAGGAGGGCCGCCACGGCATCGTCATGCGCGACTACCTCCTCACCTCCCGCGCGGTGGACCCGGACAAGCTGGAGCAGTTCCGGATGGCCCACATGAGCGAGGGCTTCGAGTCCGACAACCGGCACTCGATGCTGCACTCGATCGCCTACGTCGCCTTCCAGGAGCTCGCGACCCGTATCTCGCACCGCAACACCGGTCACCAGTCCGGTGACCCGGTCTGCGACCGGATGCTGGCGCGCATCGCGACCGACGAGAACCTGCACATGGTCTTCTACCGGAACCTGCTCAAGGCGGCCTTCGAGCTGGCCCCCGACCTGACGATGCAGGCGGTGCGGGACGTGGTCGTGAACTTCCGTATGCCCGGTCACGGCATCCCCGGCTTCGAGCGGGCCGCCGCGCAGATGGCCATCGGCGAGATCTACAACCTCCGGATCCACCACGACGACGTCCTCCAGCCCGTGCTGCGGTTCCTGAAGGTCCTGGAGATCGACGGCCTCGGCCCCGAGGGCCGGCAGGCCCAGGAGGAGCTGGGCCTCTTCCTGGACGGCCTGGATGCGGAGGCCTCGAAGTTCGACGAGAAGCTGGCGGCCCGCAAGGCCCGCATGGCGGCCCGCGCGGGCGGCTGAAGGCCTGTCGGGGTGCCCCGCCTGGACGGCTGAAGCCCTGTCGGGGTGCCCCGCCTGGACGGCTGAAGCTCTGTCGGGGTGCCCCGCCTGGACGGCTGAAGCCCTGTCGGGGCGCCCCCGCACGGGCGGCTGACCCGTCCGGGATGTAGCCGGGCGGGGCCGCTGACCCGTCGGGGATGTAGACGCGCGGGCGGCGAAGGCGTCGGGGCGCCCTCCTCCGGTGCGGGCTTGTCCCATCGGGCACCCCTCCCCCAGGGGGCGGCGGAAACCCCCGAGGCCGCTCCACGCGGGACGCGGGAGGGTGAAGCGCCGGAGGCGTCACCGCGCGGAAGGCCGAACCCCCGAGCCGTCCCCGCCGGAGGCCGAACGCGTCGACGCCGCTCCCCCTCCCCCAGCAGGCGGCGGGAAACCCTCCGCACGCCCCACGCGGGCGACCGACCCCACCGTCCCCGCCCACCCTGCGAATCGGCCGTGCGCCGGCCCTTCGGACTGCGGCATCATGCACGCCATGTCGTACAACAGCACGTCGGAACACGCGGTCGGCTTCCTCCTGAGTCTGATCGAGGATGAGGACGCCGCGCGGGTGCGGCGGCGGGTCGGGCTCCCCGCGGGGCCCGATGGCTCCCCTGCCGTGCCGCACCGGCTGGACGCCGGCTGGGGCCATACGGGGGGATGCCCCGGCGTTTGACGGTTCGCTGACCGCCCGTCGCGGGTCCTCGTAACAGCGCGCCGCCGCTCCTGCCGCCGCTCCTGCCGCCGCGCTCCCGCCGTCGTCGCTTGCCGCCGTCGCGCGTCCGCCGCGCCGTTGCGGCTCCCCCGTTGTGGTGCCGCACAAGAAGGCCGTGCCCGGCGGCCCGCGCTTTGCGCGCGAACCGCCGGGCACGGCACAGACTAGACGGACCGTGATCCGTCGTGGCCGCGCTCAGTGCGGCGGCACCGACCCGCAGGTACGGGCGAAGTGCCCGGACGGACGTCACGAGCTCAGAGCGAGATGTAGGCCACCGCCCCGACGAGGCCGAGTTGGTTCGGGTCGCCGTTCGCGTCCAGGCCGTCATCGGACTGGCCGGGGGTGATCGTGGACACCAGGACCAGGCATTGGGAGTCCGCGTAGAGCTGGATGGTCTCCCCGGTCGAGGGCGCGATGTTCGTCGCCGAGCGTGCCCTGGTGACCTCGTCGAGGTTCGGGATGTCCGTGCAGCCCACGGAGGTGTCGTCGAAGCTTCCCGTCGGCGTACCCATGAAGTTGGTCTGCGGGTAGGCGGTGCCGATCACGGCCTGCGTGCCGACACCGTCCGCGCTGGCGGGGGCGGCGATGACGAGGCCGAGCGCCGCCACTGTGGCGGCGAGCACGGACGCCCGCTGGATCGTTCGTGACATGGTGTGTCCCTTCGTGGGTTCCAAGGCCGCTTGCGCCGTGGGGGACTTCGGCGCATATATGCAGCCGGTTGAGTCATTCGAACGTAACGCCGATGTTTCGCGGCCCGCTACGCCTTGTGCCGGTTCGGATGCGGTATGTCCGGTTCCGCCGGGGTCATATGCCGCGCGCGAATGCTGCGTTGCAGGTCAGGTGTTCGAACGCGACCATTATGGACGGATCTTGGCCACTTGGGGCGGGGGTTTTCGGCCACTTCGGGCGTTCCATGCCGCCGGAATATGCCAGCGCCCCCGCTCCGGTGACGGAGCGGGGGCGGCTTGGGAGTCTGTCTTATGGGCGGAACTCTTCGGCGTTGACGCCCCGGACGAAGTCGGCCCAGCCGTCTTGCGTGAACACCAGGACCGGGCCGGTGGGGTTCTTGCTGTCGCGGGCGGCGACCGCGCCGGGCAGGCGCGCGACCTCTACGCATTCGCCTTGGCCGCTGCTGTATGAGCTTGTGAACCAGGCGGCGTTGGCGAGGTCGGCGGCGGTGTTCATGCTGTCTCCTGTTCTCGCGTCAGGTCGTGCATCGCTGTCGCGATCATGCTGAGCGAGTCGTCGGGGCTGAGTGCCAGCGCCCGAAGAGTGTTGAAGGTGTTGGTGTACTGGCTGATGTCGGCTTCGGATTCGAGGAAGACATCACCGGCCATAGAGTCGATGTATACGAGTTCGTCATAGTCGGGGTCGGGGAAGCTGAGCAGGCTGAAGCTCCCCGGCATCCCGGGGTGGGCACCGACCGCGTACGGGATGACTTGCACGCTGACGTGCGGCTGCTTGGCGGCCACTTGCAGCCGCTGCATCTGCTCGGCCATGACGGCGGGTCCGCCGACGCAGCGCCGTAGGGCGGCCTCGTCGATGACGACCGTGAGGTCGAGGGGGTTGTCCTTGGTCAGCAGCGCCTGCCGTTCCATGCGTGCCTGTACGTGCTGGTCGATGTCCTTGGTGGTGGCCGATGGCCACACGCCGGGGATTACGGCGCGCGCGTACTGCTCGGTCTGGAGCAGGCCGGGGATGAACAAGCTCTGGTAGTTGCGGACCCCAGATGCCTCGGCTTCGAAAGCGATGTAGGCCGTGAGCGACTCGCGCAGGTCGGCGTGATAGGGCCGCGTCCACCCCTGAGTATCTGCCACCTTGGCGAGTTCGATGATCTCGCCGCGTTCAGCGTCGCCCACTCGGTACGTGTCCAGGAGCGTGATCACGGTGCGTGGCTGAGGCGTCACGCGGGCGCTTTCGATGCGATAGAGCGTGGTGCGGCTGATGCCGGTCTGTTCGGTCACCTCCTCGTGACTCAGCTCGGCGGCTTTCCGCAGCCGTCGCAGCTCTGCTGCTAGACGACGTCGGCGCACCGTCGGTGGCTTTCCGATCACGCTCACATCCCTTCATGTGCATGAGCGGGTCAGGGCCGAGTGTGGCTCACGCGGGGTCGGATCGCCAAGTCAAATCCCAAATGCAGCTGATGCATCCGAACCGGTTGCACGAGACCCCGATGCAGGGCCATGCTGGGGCTCAGCTTGGCACGGGCCGTGACGGGATCGTTGCCGTGAGCTGAACGTGCCCTCGGGAGAGTGACGGGGTTCGCGGGACAGCTCGGGTCGATATCCCCGCAGCGCCGCCGTGCGCACGTCGCGGCAGGTGGCCCCCGCCTTTTGGTGTGGCCTGAACGACCGAGAGGACGTACCCGATGACCCCGACTCTCTACGGCTACGCAAGCGTGCCGGGCATGGACGCCGCCGCTTTACCCCACATGCGGCGCAGACTGGCCGCCTTCGCGGGTCGGCGCGGCTTCGCACTCATGGACGTGTTCGCGGTCCAGCGGCCTGGTCAACGCTTGGGCGTGTGGTGCGAACTGCTCTGGGACTGCCAGGTCTTCGGGGTCCACGACATCGTGATTCCGTCGCTGTCGCACATGAACCCGTGCGAGGCGCTGGCGCGGTTCATGTGCCAGGACTTGGCCGCGCGGATCGGCGGCCGGGTCTGGATCGTGGGCCAGCGGCGGCCCGTGGTCGCCCCAGCGGAAGAGGTAGGGGTGATGGCGGGGTGAGCGAGTACCCGGCCCCTCTCGGGGCGGCGTCGGTGAAGTTGCCCGCGACGCGCGAGGCGGTGCCGCTCGGGCGATTGCTCGTGTCACACGTGCTCGGGGTCTGGGGCGTGGACGACGTAGTCGACGACGCGACGCTGATCATCTCCGAGTTGGTGACCAACGCCGTCAGGCACGGTCATGGCCCGACGCGCGACCCTGACGGGGCGCTGGTTGGCATTCAGGTGCGGGTCCAGGGGTGTTCGATCGTGACGGACGTATGGGACCCCAACTCGAAGCTACCCATCCAGCGCATGGCGAGCGCTAACGCCGAAGGCGGGCGGGGGTTGTGGCTGGTTGACGCGATCAGTGATCGCTGGGACATGTGGGCGCCCGCGTCCGGCGGCAAGGTCGTGTATGCGGAACTGGGCGTAGGCAAGCCCCCGGACGTGTCGCTTGTGGGTGCGCCGATCGAGTTGCCGGAAGCGGTACTGGCGGCGTCTCTGACCGGGATGGGAGAGCAGCACCTCATGGCCGACACGGCGTTGATGCTCCAGTTCGTGGACGGGCTGGCGGTCGCGTGAGGTGGCCGCAGGCATCACGAGGCCCGCCGGTGAGGGGCGCGGTGCGGGCTGATGTTGGTGGAGGCAGTCAACGACTCATGGGGCGGATGGAGCCCCAGACCGGAGGACGCAAGTGATGTATGAGAAGGCGCGGGTTCACGGGTTGCCGCAGCGCAAGCGCCGGGCGGGTACCGGGGACGGGCGGGATCGGGTGATGGCTGACCTCACGCGGATTCAGCCTCACCTCGCCCGGCTTGAGCGCGCCTTGGCGAGCATGCTCTAGGCGCGGGACATAGGCCACCGCCGCCGCTCGGAACGCGTCCGGGGCGTCCGCACGGCGGTTGGTGGTTGGGGGCCGGGGCGACGTTTCGGGGGACGGGCAGCCTTTCGTTGTGGGGGCCGGTCAGCCGGGGGCAGGTGGCGGGCCGGGAGAGCCCGAGGCCCGCCCCGGAGGTTTCAGTGTCTCCGGGGCGGCTGGTGGGGGTGGCTTTCTGGGTGGTGGGCTGATCATGGTGGGTGGGTGGGGCCGCGAGCGCCGCGCGCGCGAAGGCAACGCCCCATACGGCCGTACCGGCCTCCGTGCTGTTGTGGGTCCTGGAGGAGGACGAGCCGCTGGGCAACGCGGTGGTGTGGCGGCATCTTCCCGCCGTGGACGGGTTGCGGCGGGCCATCGTGCGGGGCAGGCCGTTCGGGTCGGGGCGGACCGAGCCGGTGCCGGTCGACACCCTGGTGCGCCACAAGGGTGAGCCGGCGGTGCCGGAGGCCTACCGACGGCACGGTCTGCTCGGCGCGTTGCGGGCGGCGACCACGATGGCGGCGGGGCGGGCCGCCGCCTCCATGGTCGTCATGCCCGCGGACTGGCGGTCCGTCACCGAGGCGGACGCGGAGCGGGCGCTGCCCGGTTACGCCCGCTGGGCGCTGGCGGTACGCCCGGACTGCCCGCCCGAGCTGCGGGAACAGTTCGGCTCCCACCCGAAGTTCACCCACCGGGTCCGGCAGGCCGGGGTGCTGGCCGGCCCCGCGGAGTACGCGACGGAGCACGGTCCCGCGCGGAGCGTGCTCTCGGTGCTGTCCACGGGACGTGTCCTGTTCCCGACACGGGTGCGCCAAGCCGAGGACGCCCTGCGTCCGCTCGTCCGCGGCCACCTGGGCGCTCGCGACGACGCGTGGGCGGTGCTCGCGCAGCTCATGGGCACCTTCTACGGGACCGCGCCCGAACTCATCGTCACCGCGGGCGCCATCGCCTGACGGGACAGGGGAAGGGGGGCGGGGCGGCTGGATTCGAACCAGCGTGTTCGGTTTTGGAGACCATGCGCCTGCCTCTGCGCTACGGCCCCGCCCTTGCGGCAGAGCGTAATGCCTTGGCCCGTTGTCAGTGGGGCCTGCTACCAATGAGGCACGGGGAACATCGCGGGGGAAGCACCACGGGGGAGCACGACATGGGGTACGGGGAGCGGGGGCGGCATGCCCCGGTCGTCGATCTCGCCGACCGCAGGGCGCTGGAGCGGTACCGGCCGGCGGATCCGGAGGTCGTCGAGGAGGCGCGCCGGCTGAAGGAGGCCGCGCTGCTGGACTTCGGCCTGGCGGAGTCGGCGGTGGCGTCCTGGCTGTACGCGAAGTGCCCGCACCAGATCCCGACCACGGCGGTGGACACGGCCGCCGTGGTCGCCTCCGGCGACGGCACCTGCCTGCTGCTGTACAACCCGGACCGCTTCGTCCGGCTCGGCCTGGACGGCGTGAAGTTCGTCCTGTTCCACGAAGCCCGCCACCTCGTGCACCGGCATCTGTTCGCCGAACCCGAGCTGCGCGCCGACCCGGTGTTCGCGCTGGCCGCCGAGGTCTCCGTCAACCATGTGGCGCTGACCCGGCTCGGCCGCGGCGAGCTGCCCCTGCTGGACGGCCGGCCGACCGGCGTCGACCCGCGGAAGGTGTACGAGGCGTACCACGCGGACCTGACGGCGCACGGCCTGGAACCGGTGCCGTACCGCGTGTTCATCGACACGGACCTGCGGGTGCACGGCGAGTTGCGCCGGATGCACCACCCGCCGGTCCCGGAGTCGTGGCTGTGTCCGCGCCTGGTGGAGGGCGCGGTGCCCGCCGACCAGGAGACGATCGACAGCGTGGTCTCCTCCGCGCTGCTCAACACGCTGCTGGCGGCCCGGCGCGGGCACACGGGCGCCGAGCGGGAGCTGCTGGAGCTGATGGGCCGCACCGAGGAGGGCTCCGCGCGGGCCGCCCGGATCTGGGGGAACCTCGGCGCGGGCGTGCTGCGCGGGCAGACCACGGCCACGCGGACGGTGGACTGGTGGCAGCGCTGGCTGGTCGACGTGCTCGGCACCCGCCTGCGCGAGGGCGAGCGGCTGGTGTACCCGAAGAAGCGCGGCGCGCTCCTCGCGGCCCTCGGCCACGACCCGATGCTCTCCCGGCGCGGCCCCGTCCGGGAGAAGCTGCTGGTCATAGCCTTGGACACCTCCGGTTCGATGCCGGACCACGTGGTGTCCTGGCTCACCGAACTCGTCGGCACCATCGACGGCGTGGTGGCGCACTGGCTCTCCTTCGACGCTGTCGTGATGCCCTTCCGGCCCGGCGAGCGAAGCGAGATGGGGGTCCCCCCGGACGAAGTCTGGGGGAGGGTCTACGGCGGGGGCGGGACGAGTTTCCAGGCCGTCGCGGACTACGTGGAGGGCCGTACGGAGGTGAACGGCCGCCGACTGGACGTCACTCCGGACGCCGTGGTCGTCGTCACCGACGGGTACGCGCCGCCGATCACCCCCGCCGAGCCGGATCGGTGGATCTGGCTGATCACGGAGGGCGGCTCCGACTGGCCCGAGACGCACACACCCGCGATGGCCTGCCATCGCGTCACGACGGGAACGCGATAGATGACCACGGAAGCGCAGCGGACGGCCCCCTCCGCGCGGCGCCACGCCCCGCACGACGGCACGGGCGTGTCCCGGCTGGAGGCCTTCATCGACGCGATGATCGACCTCGGCCAGACCGGTCAGGTCTTCGGCGAGCACGGCATCGGCAAGACGGCGACGTTCTTCTCGCACATCGCCCGCGCCCATCCCGAGGCGACCCTGGTATACGTCCCGGCGGCGAACCTGACCCCCGACGACCTGCTCGTCGGAGCCCCGGTGCGCGATCCGCGCAGTGGTGAACTGGTGCTGCGGCAGCTGGTGATGAGCGCGCTCAAGCCGGGCCGGCCGTTCGTGCTGCTGATCGACGACTCGCTCCAGGCGGGCGACACCATCCAGTCGCAGCTGATGCAGATCGCCTGCGACTGGACGCTCGGCGAGCACGACCTGCGCGCCCTGGGCTGCATCGGCGTCTTCCTCACCGACAACGAGTCATTGTCCGAGACCTCCGCCCGGCGCGGCGACCTGGCCCTGCTGGACCGCATGGTGACGATGCGGATCACCGCGAACGACACCTCCTGGCGCCGCAATCTCGCGGCCAAGTACCGCCGCTGGGACCTGGACCCGGTGTTCTCGGTGTGGGCGTCGCTCTCCCCCGAGCTGCGCGCCCTGCTCTCCCCGCGCACCCTCGACCACGTCCTCGCCAACGCCCGGGAGGGCTTCCCGCTGCGCTGGGGGCTGCCGCTGCTCGACGGGGAGCGGCTGCGGCTCGTCGAACGCGACCCGGACGGGCGGCCGGGACAGGACCGTACGGCGGAGATCCTCGACCGGATCGCCGCCGCGCTGGGCGTGCCCAACCCGGCGACCGTGCCCGACCCGGTGCGGCGGGTGGTGCGGGCCGCGCTGCGCAACCGCTGGACGGTGCTGCTCCAGGGCCCGCCCGGCTGCGGCAAGACGGAGCTGGTGCGGCAGACGCTGCGCGAGGGCCTGGGCCGGGACCCGCTGTACTTCTCGCTGCCGGTGACCAACGTGGAGGACCTGTGCGCGCCGGTGCCCTCGGCCGACGGCACCCTGGACCATCTGCTGGCCGCGCGGTTCACCGGGCCTGAGCCCAAGGCGATCGTGTGGGACGAGTACAACCGGCCGAAGGACAAGGCGGCGTTCGCCAAGCTCATGGAGATCACTCAGGAGTGGTCGCTGGCGGGCCGGCGGATCGAGAACCTGCGTGCCCAGGTCGCCGTCCAGAACCCGCCGTACCACTTGGGCCGCAAGCTGCTCGTGGCGCGGAACAACATCGCCCAGGCGTCCCGCTTCACCGCCTCGCTCACCGTGGAGCCGGAGGACATACCGGCCAACGAGTGGCTGATCGACCGGTACGGCGCGGACGCGGAGACGGTGCTGGAGTGGTGGAAGCACGACATCGACGAGGAGGGCCGCGCCTGGATCACCAAGCGCACCATGGAGCGGCTGATCAAGCTGCACCGGCGGGGGCTGCCGCTGGAGATGGCGACGGTCTACCTCGGGGACGGCGAGTACGCCCCGGTGCCGCTCACCGCGCTGATCGACCGGCTGCGGGGCCGCCCGGTGACGGGGCTGCGCGAGCTGGCGCGGGACGTGGACGCCTGGGAGCGGCGGCTGCGGCGGGCCGCCGAGCGGTCCGACGAGGGCGGGAACGACAGTGACGTGGTCCACCAGATCATCGCCAACGCGGAGCTGTCGCAGCTGAAGAAGCACCGGGAGGCGGTGACCCGGCTGGTGGCGTGGCTGCCGCCGAAGCTGCGCGCCACCTATCTGGTGGGCGCGTCGGAGCAGCAGCAGCGGTTCTGGACGCAGGTGTTCATGGCGATGCGGCGCTGACCGGCCCGCCCCCGGCCCCGGCTCGGCCCCGCGTCAGTACTCGCCCACGTCACCACTCGGCCCCGCGTCAGCACTCGCCCACGTCACCACTCGGCCCCGCGTCACCACTCGACCCACGTCACGACTCGGCCACGCGTCACCACTCGGCCACGCGGTAGTCCTTCAGGAACACCCCGGACACCGGGTCCCCCGCCTCGCCGCGCACGATCGGGTCGTAGACGCGGGCCGCCCCGTCCACCACGTCCAGCGGGGTGCGGAAACCGGAGCCGGCCATCCGGGCCTTCTTCGGGGCCGGGTTCTCGTCGGTGATCCAGCCGGTGTCGACGGCGCACATGTGGACGCCGTGCCCGGCGAGTTGGGCGGCGCTGGTGCGGGTGAGCATGTTCAGCGCGGCCTTGGCCATGTTGGTGTGCGGATGGCCGGCCGTCTTGTTGCGCACGGCGAACCGGCCCTCGACGGCGGTGACGTTGACGACGTAGCGGCGCGGGTGCGGGGCGGCGAGCAGCAGTGGCAGCAGCCGGTCGCACAGCAGCGCCGGGGCGAGGGCGTTGACGAGCTGGGTCTCCAGGACTTCGGCCGGGTCGAGCGCGCCGAGCCGGGCGGACCAGGAGTTCTCCGGGGACGGGTCGGGCAGCAGCCCGGCCTCGTCGGCCTCGCGCAGGACGACGGGCAGCGCGGCGGCCCCGCCCTCGATCATCCGCATCGGCCGGAAGCCGGGCGCCGGGCGGGCGCCTTCGGGCAGCGTGTCGCGCTCGCCGGCGGCCAGCAGCGCGTACGACTCCGGTGGGCGCCGTACGGTCTGGGCGGCGTTGTTGACGAGGATGTCCAGCGGCCGGCCCTCCTGCCGCAGTTCCTCGCACAGGCCCAGCACCTGGCGGGGGTCGCGCAGGTCGACGGCGAGGACGGTGAGCCGGTCGAGCCAGCGCTCGCTGCCCGGCGCGGCGCGGAAGCGGCGCACGGTGTCGTGCGGGAAGCGGGAGGTGACGAGGAGTTCCGCGCCGTCCCGCAGCATCATCAGGGCCAGCTGGAAGCCGATCTTCACCCTGCCGCCGGTGACCAGCGCCCGACGGCCGGTCAGGTCGGTGCTCAGGGCGCGGCGGGCGGTGTTGTCGGCGGCGCAGCGCGGGCACAGCCGGTGGTAGAAGGAGTCGACCTGGCGATAGGGCGACTTGCAGACATAGCAACCGCGCGGTTTGCGGAAGGCCCCGCCGGAGCCGGGTGCGGTCAGCGGCGCGTCCTCGCGCCGGTCGAGGGCGCCGGTCGCGGTCGCCGCCATCACCGAGGCGTCGGCGGCCGAGGTCTCGGCCCCGCGGGCCTTGCGGCGGCGGAGCCGGCCGTCCCGGGCGAAGGAGGCGGCGACCTGCTCGGTGCGCAGCCGTACGGGGTCGTCGATGGGCAGGGCCCGCAGCTTGCCCACCACCCGGTGGAAGGCCGCCAGTTCCTCCTCCGTGACCGCGTCCGTCATCCGCCTCTCCCCCTGTGCGCGCCCGAGGATCCTAACCGGACGGTCGCACCGGCTCAGTGGGAGGTGCGGCGCAGCCGGAGGCGTTCCTTCTCGGACAGGCCGCCCCACACGCCGAAGCGTTCGTCGTGGGTGAGGGCGTACTCGAGGCAGGCGGCGCGCATCTCGCACATGCCGCAGATGCGCTTCGCCTCACGCACCGAGCTGCCGGGCTCGGGAAAGAAGAAGTCGGCCCCGGTCTGCGCGCACAGGGCCTGCGACTGCCAGGCGGAGAAGGCCGGGGTGATCGTTTCGAAGTGCATGTCCCCGAGCCTGGCCGAGGACGAAAAACGTTCGATCAACGACGGATCAACGCGGCGCTCCGGGAGCCGTCGGACGCCCCGATGATGCCGCGCGGGCGCGTCCGGCGCACGGCGGCACGCGGAGACGGCACCAACAGTCACGGCCCGAACCGTCACTTAACGTGACCATTGACGGGGGTTTCCGGCGGCGAGTGTCAGTGGGCGGTGCCAGACTCGGCAGAGCAGGCAACGGGCCCCTTTACGAGGAGGGCGAGGATGCTCACCACCCGTTTCGTCGACGGCGCTCCGAACTGGGTCGACGTCGGCTTCCCCGACCTGGACGGTGCCGTCTCCTTCTACGGCGGTCTCTTCGGCTGGCGCTTCCGGCCGGCGGGCCCTGAGGCCGGTGGCTACGGCTTCTTCCAGCTCGACGGCCGGACGGTGGCCGGCGGCATGCGGACCACGCCGGAGCAGGGCCCGCCGTCCTGGACGGTGTACTTCCTCAGCCCCGACGCGGAGGCCACCGCGCAGGCGTCCGAGCAGGCGCACGGCGGCGTGCTGCTGCGGCCCATGGACGTGCTGGGCCAGGGCCGCATGGCGCTCCTCACCGACAAGGCGGGCGTGCGCTTCGGCGTCTGGCAGCCGGGCGGGACCGAGGGGATCGGCGTGGCGGGCGAACCCGGCTCGCTGTGCTGGGTGGAGCTGTACACCCAGGACCTGCCGGCCGCCGCCGCGTACTACCGCGCGGTGCTGGGCCTGGAGACCTTCGGCGTGCCTTTCCCCGGCGGCGTCTACACCACGGTCAACCCCGCGGGTGGTGGCGAGGAGTCCATGTTCGGCGGCATGGTGCCGCTGTCCGACGACCCGACGGAGGCGGACGCGGACCCGTACTGGCTGCCGTACTTCGAGGTCGAGGACACGGACGCCGCCGTCGCCGACGCCGAGCGGCTGGGCGGCACGGTCCGGATGCCCGCCACCGACATGCCGGACGTGGGCCGTATCGCCAAGCTGGCGGACCCGTACGGCGCCCGCTTCGCGGTGATCAAGAGCGTGCCGCAGCAGGAGGAGCAGCCGTAGAAGGCGACAGAGGAGCAGCAGCGGGAGTCAACCGAGGCTACGCCGACGCCCGCCGCACCAGCGTCGTCGGCAGAACCACCCCGGTCGAGGCATCCGAACCGGCCCTGACGTCCGCCCCGGCCGTAACGTCCGCCCCGGCAGCGGCGTCCGGCCCGGCCGCACCGCGCCCCGCCTCCCCCGGCGACCTGCGGTCCAGCCGCCGCAGCAGCAGCCGCGCCATCAACCGCCCCATCTCCTCGATGTCCTGACGGACCGTCGTCAGCGGCGGGTCGGTCTGTTCGGCCAGCGGCAGCATGTCGTCGAACCCGACCACGGCGACATCCTCGGGCACCCGCCGCCCGCGCTCCCGCAGCACGCGCAGCGCACCCGCGGCGGTCAGGTCGTTCGCGGCGAACACGGCGTCCACGTCGGGGACCCGGTCGAGGAGTTCGCGCATGGCACGCTCGCCACCAGCCGGGGTGAAGTCGCTCTCCACGACCAGCCGGGGATCGGCGTCCCCGACCACGTCCCGGTAGCCGTCGAGCCGGTCCGCCGCCGAGGTCTGGTCGAGGGGCCCGGTGATGTGCGCGATCCGGGTGCGGCCGAGGCCGACGAGGTGGTCCACGGCCGTGCGGGCACCGCCCCGGTTGTCGCTGTCGACGTACACCGCCTGCCGGGTCGCGTCACTCCAGCCCGGCCGTCCGCCGAACACCGTCGGCACCCCGGCGCGCTGGATCAGGCCGGGCAGCGGGTCGTCGAGGTGCAGGGAGAACACCAGCGCGCCGTCGACATGGCCGCCCGCGAGGTAGCGGCCCACGCGAGCGTGGTCGGCACGGCCCTCCGTCAGCAGCAGCACCAGCTGGTTGTCGTGGGCGGTCAGCTCCTTGCTGATGCCGCGCAGTTGCAGCGCGAAGAAGGGGTCGGCGAAGACCCGGGACTCCGGTTCGGCGATGACGACGGCGACCGCGTCGTGCCGCTTGGTCACCAGGCTGCGGGCCGCCTGGTTGGGGACGTACCCGAGTTCCTCCACGGCCTGGCGGACCCGCTCCACGAGGGGTTCGCGGACGCCCTCCCCGCCGTTGACGACCCGGGAGACGGTGGCCCGCGACACGCCCGCCCGCGCGGCCACGGCCTCCAGCGTGGGACGCGACGCTCCCTCGGTCACTTCGGGGCTCCTCCTCGGCGGTTGCCGATCAGGATAACCACGGCCCCCGCGCGGGCGGACGGCGGCATCGGCACCGCAAAATCCCTTGCCGCGCGGGGCGTCGGCCGATGACGATCACGGCATGACGACGAGAGGCGCCCATGCCCCCTAGCCCCGCCGAGACGCGGCTCGAGCCGTACGCACGGCTGCCGCGCGGCCATCACGACCGGACCGTCCTGCACAGCACGGTGGACGCCGAGGGCCGTGCGCACTGGCTCCTCGGGGAGCACCGACCGCGCGGCGCGGCGCGTGAGCCGTACGACGCCGTGGTGGTCACCGTCGGGGACGGGCCGCCTCACGAGACGCACCTGAGCGCCCTCACCGCCCGCTTCCCGCACCTCGCCGCCCTCCCCGACGGCGGTTTCCTGGTGGCGGACAGCCGGTCCCGGGAGGGCGACGAGCAGGTGCAGGTCTTCGACGCGCTGGGCCGCCCCTCCCGGACGTTCCGCGTCGGCGACGCCATCGAGCATCTGCTGACCGACGCGGCGGGCGGCCTGTGGGTCGGCTACTTCGACGAGGGCGTCTACGGCGACGACCCGCTCAGCGCTCCCGGCCTGCGCCACTGGAGCAGCACGGGCGAGAGCGTGTGGTCGTACCAGCCGGTCGACGGAGCGGACTGGATCTCCGACTGCTACGCGCTGAACGTGTCGGGGCACACCGCGTGGGCCTGCACCTACACGGACTTCCCGCTGCTGGAGATCGGTGCCGGGCACGCGATCCGGGTGCGGAAGAACCCCGTGCAAGGGGTCAAGGGCCTCGCCGTGCACGGCGATCGCGCGGTGCTGTTCGGCGGCTACGGCGAGGACCACGACCGGCTCGTCGACTGCCGTCTCACGGACACCGCGGTGCGACCGGTGACCGAGGGCCGTCTGCTCGGTCCCGGTGGTGGCCGGCTCGACCGCCGCCGGCTGGTCTGCCGCGGCCCTCGCCTCTACGTCCAGGAGCGGCCCGGCACGGAGTGGACCGTCCTGGACATCGGCTGACGTCAGTGCTGGTGCGGCTCGTGGGGGTCGTGCGGCTCGTACCCCGGAATCGTGCCGTCCGTCTTCTTCACCAGGAACAGCCCGACCATCCCCATGTCGGAATGGCTCTGCACATGGCAGTGGTACATCCACGCCCCGGCGCCCACCCCCTCCCCCGCGATCACCTGGAAGCCGAAGGAGTCCGCCGGGCCGACGATCTTGTTGTCGATGACGGGGCTGGGGTCCTCCGGGCCGGTCAGCGTGCCGGTGCGGTTGTCGGCCCAGCGGTGACCGTGCAGGTGGAAGGTGTGGTAGTACTCGCCGTGCGTGATCATCACGAACTCGACCCGGTCGCCCACCGTCGCCTCGAAGTCCGGACCGGTGTGCGGGGGCCGGTTGTTGATGGTCATGTCGTTGAAGACGATGGTGTGGGTCCGGTCCGGCAGGATGTCGCCCTTGCGGCGCACGATCACCGGCCCGTACAGGCCCTTGCGGATGCCGCCGGTGCCGTGTTCGGTGCCGACGACATGGTCGTGGTAGTGCCAGTAACCCGCGCTGCCCGCCCGCCAGGTGCCGTCCTTGCGGCGGCCGGGGGCGTGGGTGCGCCAGGTGTAGACGCGGGTGCCGCCCGGCTCGACGTCGCTCTTGTTCTGCTTGGTGCCGTCGCTGGAAATCTCGTAGTCCAGGCCGTGGACGTGCAGGCTCACCGGCACGTCCATGGTGTTCTCGAACTCGATGTGCAGGGTGTCGCCCTCGTTCAGCTCGATCAGCGGCCCGGGGATCGTCGCCTTGCCCTTCTCCAGGCCGTAGCCCATCTGCCCGTCGGCGAGCCGCTCGGCGTAGAGCCGGATCCGCCGCACCTCGCCGCCGGCCGGCGCCGTCCTCACCGGCTCCGCGGCGCCGGCGCCGGTGGCCTCGACCGCCGCCGCCAGGGACAACGATGTCGCGGCGGCCGCGCCGCCCAGGAGCACCCGCCGGTTGAACCCACGTCTGTCCATGCCGAACTCCCCACTCCGGTACGGAATTCGAGACGGTAGCGGGGCGCACCGCGTTTATCCACACCCAGGACAAAGTTCGACCCTTCCCGGTCATACCTATTGGCGAACCGCGCAAAGAGGTCTAACTTCCTTGGCGCTGTTGCTGTGACCGACGAGGGGTGGGTGACCACATGCGGTCCACATCGCACCACAGACCGAGGGAACGACGACGGTCGAGGACCGGCAGACGGGTTGCGACAGCCGCCCTGACCGCCGGTTTCCTCACCGCCGGACTCCTCTCCGGCACCGCCGCGAACGCGCGCCCGGCGCCGGAGCCGTCACTGACAACGATGTCCGTCAAGTCGCCCCCGGGCGGCGCGAACGTACGGGTGCTGATCTTCTACGGCTCGGCGGCGGCCGGGGGCGAATCCCCCCTCGTCAACGCCGGGATCGAGGCCATCGAGCGGATCGGGCTGTCCGGTCCGGTGAACCAGCGATTCAAGGTCGAGGCCACGGACGATGCCTCGGTCTTCACCGACGAGGCCAAGCTGGGCCGGTTCAACGCCATCGTGTTCCTCACCGGGGGCGGCGACGTCCTCGACCCGGAGCAGGAGGCGGGCCTGGAGGCCTACATGGAGGCGGGCGGCGGCTTCGTCGGTCTCCATGACGCGGCCCGCGCGGAGCCGTACTCGGACTGGTTCACCGGACTGATCGGCGCCCGCCCGGCCGCCTCCAGCCCGACCGCCGTCCAGCGGGCGACGGTCGAGGTCGGCGACCGCCGGCACCCGGCCACCAAGGATCTGCCGGTGCAGTGGAAGCGCCCGGACCGGTGGTTCAACTGGGTGAAGAACCCGTCCGGTGCCGTGCACACGGTCGCCCGGGTACGGGAGTCCACCTACCGGCCCGGGGCCGGCGCCAACGGCTGGGACCATCCCGTCAGCTGGTGCCGGGACTACGACGGCGGCCGGTCCTTCTACACCGGCATGGGCGGCACGGTGTCGTCGTACGACGAGACCGACTTCCGCACCCATCTGCGCGGCGCCCTGCTGTGGACGACCCGCCTCGTGCAGGCCGACTGCAAGGCGACGATCAACGGCAACTACAAGGCCGAGCGGCTCACCAAGCCCAACCAGCCCGGCCAGAACGACCAGATCGGCGAACCGCACGGCCTGGTCACCGCCCCCGACGGGCGGGTGTTCTACATCGGGCGCGGCGGCGCCGACTCCTCCCAGCCGGTGATCACCGACTGGAACAACCCGGACATCGGCAAGGGCAAGGGCGAGATCCACGTCTACGACCCGAGGACCAAGCAGGTAACCCTCGCCGGAGCGCTCACCGTCTTCGGCAACAAGGGCGGCGGCGACGAACTGGTCAAGGTCGAGGAGGGCCTGCTCGGCATCGAACTGGACCCGCGGTTCGAGGAGAACGGGTGGGTGTATCTGCACTACACCCCGCACTCCGAGATCGACCGCGAGACCCGGATGGCCGAGCGGCGCGTCTCCCGCTTCACCCTCGACCGGGCCACGAACAAGCTGGACCTGGGCAGCGAGAAGGTGCTGCTCGCGTGGCCGGTGCAGATCCACAGCTGCTGCCACGCGGGCGGCGGCATGGCCTGGGACTCCAAGGGCAACCTGTACATCGCGACCGGCGACAACAACTCCAGCCGCTTCAGCGACGGTTACTCCGGGAACAACCCGGAGCCCAACTACAAGGGCGTGTCCTTCGCCGACGCGCGCCGCACCGCCGGCAACACCAACAACCTCAACGGCAAGATCCTGCGCATCCACCCGGAGCCCGACGGGACGTACACGATCCCCGAGGGCAACCTCTTCACCGGCAGGGAGACCGACGAGGGCGGCGGCAAGACCCGCGGCGAGATCTACGTCATGGGCGTCAGGAACCCGGCGCGCATCTTCGTCGACAAGACCACCGACATCCTCTACGCGGGCTGGGTCGGCCCGGACGCCTCGGCGCCGTCCCCGGTGTGGGGCCCCGCGAAGTACGACACGTTCGCGGTCATCACCAAGGCGGGCAACCGGGGCTGGCCGTACTGCATGGGCAACAAGCAGCCCTACCGGGACCGGAACCTGCCGGACCCGTCCAAGCCGCTCGGCTGGTACGACTGCGACCACCCGAGGAACGAGTCGCCGAACAACGACGGCCTGGTCAATCTCCCGCCGGTCACCGGCAACAACATCTGGTACTCCCCGCAGGGAGGCGGCCCGGACTTCCCGCGCGACGCCGCCGGGGTCCCGTCGTACAAGCCGGAGGAGGCCACCTACCGGCTGCCGTGGCTGAAGGGCGGCGGGCAGGCCGCGATGAACGGGCCGGTCTACCGGCACGCCGACGTCACGCCCGGAAGCGACGTCGCCTGGCCCGCGTACTGGGACGGCAAGTGGTTCGTCGGCGACTTCTACGACGCCGACCAGCCGCGCAACGCCGTGCTGATGGATCCGAGGACGCAGGGCGACGGCGGACTGCCGGTGCACTCCGAGTCGCTGAAGAAGATCGTCCCGGTCGGCAACGACGGCATCAAGAACCTGATGGACTGGAAGTTCGGCCCGGACGGCGCGCTGTACGTGCTCGACTACGGCCGCGGCTTCTTCACCTCGGACGCCAAGTCGGCCCTGTGGCGGGTGACGTACACCGGCGGCGGTCCGACTCCGTCCGCCGACCAGCTGGCGAGGGGGTCGCAGTCGTGAGAACCGTACGACGTCAACGAAGAGCGGTGGCCGCCCTGCTGGCGGGGCTGCTCCTGCTGCTCGGGGTGCAGGCGGCCCCGGCGGCGCTCGGGCAGAGCGAACCGCCCGCCGCGCCCGAAGCCGCGCAGGTGCTCACCTGGACGGCAGGCGACGACATCACCAAGTACACCTCGGCACCGGCGACCGCGGTGGCGGGCCCGGCGACGATCGTCTTCGAGAACAGCGCGGCCACCGGCAACACCACCGGCATGCCGCACACCCTGACGTTCGCGACGAACGACCCGGAGTTCAACGGCGACGTCCCGCTGAACATCCTCGCGAGCCCCAACGACGACATGGGCGGCCGGCACACCGCCGAGGTCACCCTGACCCCGGGCCGCTACTTCTACCACTGCACGATCCCCGGCCACGGCTCCATGCAGGGCATCCTGGTGGTGACCGAGGGAAGTGGCGAGGACACCACGCCGCCGGAGGCCACCGCCGAGGTGACCGGGACGCGGAACGGGCAGGGGCAGTACGTCGGGTCGGCGAGCGTCACCGTCCGGGCCACGGACGAGGCCGGCGGGTCGGGGGTCGACCGCGTCCAGTACGCGATCGGCGCGACGGGCGACTGGCTGCCGTACACGACCCCGGTCGTCGTCGACCAGGTGGGCACCCACACCGTCCGCTACCGCGCCTACGACAAGGCCGGCAACGTCTCCGCCGAGCAGAGCGTCGAGTTCACCGTCGTCGCCCCGCCGTCGGACGACACCACGCCGCCGGAGACCTCGGCCACGGTCAGCGGCGAACGCGACGCGAACGGCGCGTACGTCGACATGGCGACGGTCACCGTCACCGCCTCGGACACCGGGTCCGGGGTGAACACCATCGAGTACGCCCTCGGCGCGTCCGGCGCCTGGCAGCCGTACACCGCGCCCGTGATGGTGCACCAGGCGGGCACGCACACGGTCCGCTACCGCGCCACCGACAAGGCGGGCAACGTGGCGGCGGTCAAGAGCGTCGAGTTCACGGTGGTCGCCGCGCCGCCGCAGGACACCACGCCACCGGTCACCGGCGTGACCGTGGAGGGAACGCAGAACTCCGACGGGGCGTACGTCAACCGGGCCACGGTCACCGTGACCGCGACCGACGCGGGCGGGTCGGGCGTCGACCGGATCGAGTACTCGCTCGACGGCGGACCGTATCTCGCCTACACCGCACCGCTGGTCGTCGACCGCGCCGGCGCGCACACCGTCGCCTACCGCGCCACCGACAAGGCCGGCAACACCTCCCCGGCCCGCACCGTGAGCTTCACCGTGGTCTCGGGCCAGGTACCGGCCCCGGACTGCCCCGAGTACGACGAACGCCTCACGGTCATCGTCGGCACCGTCGACTCGGGCGTGCCCAACCGGGTCACGAACAACCGGTGCCGGATCAACGAGCTGATCGAGGACGAGAAGGAGTGGTCCTCGCACGCGCTGTTCCTCAAGCATGTGAAGACGGTCCTCGACAGGCTGCTGCGCGAAGGGGTCGTCGACCAGCGCGAGTACAACGCGATCCAGCGGGCGGCCCGCCAGTCCGGTATCGGCAAGCCGGGCCAGACTGACGGCTACCGCAAGATCTTCGACGGCAGCGCGGAGTCGTTCGCCGCCTGGCAGCACGTCGGCGGCGGCTCCTTCGCCCTGAACGCCGACGGGTCGATGACCAGCGGCACCACCAAGGCCGGGCTCGGGATGCTGTGGTTCCCGCAGCGCAAGTACGGCGACTTCTCGCTGCGCCTGCAGTGGCGCGACGACGCCCCCGGCACCGGCAACGCCAACTCCGGTGTCTTCGTGCGCTTCCCCTGGGTCCACGACCACCCGGAGGAGCCGCGGCCGGAGTGGGTCGCCATCAAGTACGGGCACGAGGTGCAGGTGCTCGACCGGCCCGACGGCGACATGTACAAGACGGGCTCGGTCTACGGCTTCGACCGGGTCGGGCTGGCCGGGGCGGGCGTCACCCAGAAGGGCACCTGGAACGACTACGAGATCCGGGTGGTCGACCAGCACTACTCGGTCTACCGCAACGGCGTGCTGATCAACGAGTTCGACAACATCGGCGGCCAGGAGTTCTCCCCGCCGCGCGCCGACGACCCGGGCACGGACGGGCGGCGGTTCTCCTCCGGCTACATCGGGCTCCAGGTGCACGGCACGACGGACGTGATCTCGTACCGGGACATCAGGATCAGGGAACTCTAGGAGGCAGGAGGTCAGGTCTTCTTCGCCCTGCTCGGCTGTACCCGCTTGGGCTCCCCCGGCATCTTCGGATACTCGGGCGGGTACGGCAGGTCCCCCAGCCCGTGGTCGTGTTCGTCGCGGCGGGCGAGGTCGAGCAGGGCGTCGAGGGAGTAGCGGTGCTCGTCCATGTCCGCGTGCACGTCGCCGGCCTCGGCGAAGCGCGCGGGCATGGTCGCGAGATCGAAGTCCCGGGGGTGCGCCTCGCCGACCTCCTCCCAGCGCAGCGGCGCCGAGACGGGGGCGTGCGGGCGGGGCCGTACGGAGTAGGCGGAGGCGATGGTGCGGTCCCGGGCGGTCTGGTTGTAGTCCAGGAAGATGCGGTTGCCCCGCTCCTCCTTCCACCACTTGATGGTCACCTGGTCCGGCATCCGCCGCTCCATCTCCCGCCCGACGGCGATGGCGGCGCGCCGGACCTGGGTGAAGGTCCAGCGCGGTTCGATGGGCACGAAGACGTGCAGCCCGCGCCCGCCGGAGGTCTTCGGAAAGCCGCGCAACCCGCCGAACTCCTCCAGCACCGCCCGCAGTTCGTGGGCGGCGCGCACGGCGTCGTCGTAGTCGGTGCCGGGCTGCGGGTCGAGGTCGATGCGCAGTTCGTCGGGGCGGTCGACGTCATCCCGGCGCACCGGCCAGGGGTGGAACGTGAGCGTGCCGTACTGCGCGGCCCACACGACCGCGCCCTCCTCCGTCGGACACATCTCGTCGGCCGTGCGGCCACTGGGAAAGGTGATGTGCGCGGTGGGAATCCAGTCGGGCATGCTCTTCGGCGCCCGCTTCTGGAAGAACCACTCCCCGGTCACCCCGTCGGGGTAGCGCTCCAGCGTGGTGGGCCGGTCCCGCAGGGCACGCAGGATCCCGGGGCCGACGGCGATGTAGTACCGGGCGAGATCCAGCTTGGTGAACCCGCGCTCCGGAAAGAACACCTTGTCCGGATTGGTCAGCCGCACGGTCCGGCCACCCACCTCGAGTTCCACCGCTTCACCCATGCAGCCACGGTAGGCGTGCCGGACCTTTCTCGCATACCGGGCATACAGGCGCGTATCAGCGCAGAATCGGAGCATGGATCTGCCGGTGATGCCCCCAGTGAAGCCGATGCTCGCCAAGTCCGTGGCGAAGATCCCGCCGGACATGCACTACGAGGCGAAGTGGGACGGGTTCCGGGCGATCGTGTTCCGGGACGGGGACGAGGTGGAGCTGGGCAGTCGTACCGGGAAGCCGCTGACCAGGTATTTTCCGGAGCTGGTGGGGGCGTTGAAGGAGCGGGTGCCCGAGCGCTGCGTGCTGGACGGGGAGATCGTGATCGCGCGGGAGGGGCGGCTGGACTTCGACGCGCTGACCGAGCGGATCCATCCGGCCGACTCGCGGGTGCGGATGCTGGCGGAGAAAACGCCGTCCTCCTTCGTGGCCTTCGACCTGCTGGCCCTTGACGACGAGTCACTGCTCGACGTGCCGCTGGAGGACCGGCGTGCGCTGCTGGTCAGGGCGTTGTCGCAGGCGACGCCCCCGGTGCATGTGGCGCCGGCGACGACCGACATCGAGGTGGCTCGGCACTGGTTCGAGCAGTACGAGGGGGCGGGCCTGGACGGGGTGATCGCCAAGCCCCGCAATCTGCGCTATCGCCAGGACGAGCGCGCCATGTACAAGATCAAGCACGAGCGGACCGCGGACGTGGTCGTGGCCGGGTACCGCCTGCACAAGAGCGGGCCGGTGGTGGGCTCGCTGCTGCTCGGGCTGTACGACGACCGGGGCGTGCTCCAGCACGTGGGCGTGTCCGCCGCGTTCCCGATGCGGCAGCGCGCCGCGCTGGTGGAGGAGCTGGAGCCACTGCGGATGGACGACGTCCAGGGGCATCCGTGGGCGGCCTGGGCGGAGGAGGCCGCCCACGAGTCGGCCCGGCTGCCCGGCGCGCCGAGCCGCTGGTCGGGCAAGAAGGACCTGTCGTGGGTGCCGCTGCGTCCGGAGCGGGTCGCGGAGGTGGCGTACGACCACATGGAGAACGGCGCCCGGTTCCGGCACACGGCCCGCTTCCGCCGCTGGCGCCCGGACCGGACCCCGGACAGCTGCACATACGCCCAGCTGGAGGAGCCGGTGCGGTACGACCTCGCGGAGATCTTCGGCGAGGCGTGAGCCCTGGGGACCTCAGGTGGCTCCCGCCCCTCAGGGCGTCATCAGCACCTTGACCGCGCCCTCCCGCTTGCGCTGGAACATCTCGTAGGCGTGCGGGGCGTCCTCCAGCGGGACGCGGTGGGTGGCGAAGTCGTCGACGCCGAGCGGGTCCTCGTCGGTGAGGTACGGGATGATCTCGTCGGTCCAGCGGCGGACGTTGGCCTGCCCCATCCGGATCTGGAGCTGCTTGTCGAACAGCGTCAGCATGGGCAGCGGGTCGGCCATACCGCCGTAGACGCCGACGAGGGAGAGGGTGCCGCCGCGGCGGCACAGCTCGATCGCGGTGTACAGGGCGGCGAGCCGGTCCACGCTGAAGCGTTCCGCGAGCGGGCCGCCGAGGGACCGGGGCAGCAGGGCGGCGGCCTGCTGGGTGAGTTTGGCGACCGCGCTGCCGTGCGCCTCGGTGCCGACCGCGTCGATCACGGCGTCGGGGCCGCGCCCGTCGGTCTCGTCGCGGATGGCGGTGACGAGTTCCTTCTCGTTGTCGAAGCTCTTCAGGTCGTACGTCTCGACGCCGCGCGCCCGGGCCCGTTCCAGCCGTTCGGGGACCAGGTCCACGCCGAACACGCGGCCGGCGCCGCGCACCTGGGCGACCCGGCAGGCCATGTCGCCGATGGGTCCGAGGCCGAGCACGGCGACACTGCCGCCCTGCGGGATGTCGGCGTAGGCGACCGCCTGCCAGGCGGTGGGCAGCACGTCGGAGAGGTAGACGAAACGGTCGTCGGGCGGGCCCTCGGGCACCTTGATCGGGCCGTACTGCGCCTGCGGGACCCGCAGGTACTCGGCCTGGCCACCGGGGACCGCGCCGTACAGCCGGGTGTAGCCGAACAGCGCGGCGCCCATCCCCTCGGCGCTGACCTGGGTGGTCTCGCACTGGGTCTGGAGCGCGTTGAGGCACATCCAGCAGTTGCCGCAGGCGATCTGGAACGGGACGACGACCCGGTCGCCGGCCATCAGGTCGGGCACTCCTGCGCCGACCTCCTCGACGATGCCCATGGGCTCGTGGCCGAGGATGTCGCCGGGGGTCATGAACGGGGTGAGCACCTCGTACAGATGCAGATCGGAGCCGCACAGCCCCGTGGAGGTGACGCGGATGATCGCATCGGTCGGCTCCTCGATCCGTGGATCGGGCACGCTCTCCACGCTGATCTTCCGCTTGCCCTGCCATGTCACTGCCCTCATCGTCCGCGCTCCCTCTCTCGCGCCCCGGGGGCCTGTCCTGCGGTTGGCAGCGCCCCGGGTACCCGGACGCGCCCCGCCGAACCGCGGGCGTGAGCCGATCGGCGCATTCCGCGCGCGCCACCGACGCGAGCGGGGCGGAACTTCCGAAATGATCGGGTATGACCATAGATGAGCCGATAAGCGCACAATCGAGGACACGGGACTGGGCGGGTGGCGACGGTGGGCACAGCACGAAGAGCACCCCTGAGGCGCGTCGGCACGACGGCGGCACCGGGGGAAGCGCGCCGGGGGCGGCCCGACGAGGCGACGGCACGGCCCCGGGCGCGCCGGGGGCGCCTCGGCACCGCGGCGGCGCTGCTGGCCGTCGCGCTGGCGGCCTCCCTGACGGCAGGGTGCACGGGCGGCGAAGGCCCCGCCGACGACGGCCGGGGGCGCGACCGGGAGCCCGGCGCCACCGAGTCCACGGAGCCGCCGGAGAGCGGTCCCGGCAAGGGTTCGGTGCTCGCCGTGAAGATCGACAACGTCCGCCGGGCCCGCCCGCACACCGGACTGAACGCCGCGGACGTGGTCTACGTCGAGCAGGTCGAGGGCGGACTGAGCCGGCTGATGGCGGTGTACGCGACCCGGCTGCCGAAGGCCGTGGGCCCGGTACGCAGCGCCCGGGAGACCGATCTGGAGCTGCTGGGCCAGTTCGACCGGCCGACGCTGGCGTTCTCCGGTGCGCAGCGCAAGCTGCTGCCGCTGATCGAGCAGGCGCCGGTGCGCGCCGAGCCACCCGGCCTGACCCCCGGCGCCTACTTCCGGGGCACCGGCCGGCCCGCCCCGCACAACCTCTATCTGCGCCCCGGCGCCCTGCTGCCCGAGCCCGCCGGCCCGGCCGCGCTGACCACCGGCTTCCGCTACGGCGCCGCCCCCTCCGGCGGCACGGAGACCGCCTCGCGGACCGTGACGTACCCGGCGGCGCGGTTCACGTTCACCTGGTCGGAGCGGTGGGGCCGCTGGCTGGTGTCGATGGACGGCACGGCCGCCACGACCACGGACGCGGGTCCGGTGGCGCCCGCGACGGTCGTCGTGCAGTACGTGAACCTGCGCAAGTCGGACTACTACGACTCGCTGGGCAACAACACGCCGTTCACCGAGACGGTGGGCTCGGGCCGGGCCGAGGTGCTGCGCGACGGCAAGGTCCACGAGGTGCGGTGGAAGCGGGGGTCGGCGTCCGAGGGGACGCACTTCACGACGAACGACGGCGCGCCGGTGAACTTCGCGAAGGGGCAGGTCTGGGTGGTGTTCGCCAAGGCCTGAGCCCATCAGCGCGGGTCACGGCGGCCCAACGGCACCGGCCGCCGCGGCCCTTTCGCACCGTCACCGCCCGGCCGTCAGCGGCTCCCCCGCATGCCGCAGCCCCTCCGCCCCGTCCGACACCCGCTGGATGAGCCCGAGGAACTGGCTGCGCTCCTCCTCGGAGAGCGGCGCGAGGAACACCTGGTTCATGCGGGCCGCGCGCACCGCCAGCTTGCGCTGGGTGCGCTCGCCCTCCTCGGTGAGGCGCAGCAGGAAGCGGCGGCCGTCCTGCGGGTCGCGGACCTTGCCGAGCAGCCCCCGGGAGACGAGCCGCCCGATCACCTCGGCGATGGTGGACCGGTCGAGGCCCACCCGCTCCCCCACGGTGCGCTGGTCCAGGCCCGGCTCGGTGACGAGCGTGTTCAGGACGGCGAACTGGGGCGAGGTGATCTCCTCGGACACCATCGTGTTCCACAGCAGGTGGTGCGCCTGCTGGAGCCGCCGGGCCAGATGCCCGAGTTGGCTATTGAGGTCCACCGCGACCATGTGCGCTCCCGGGTGCTCGACATCGCTGGAGAATTCGTTGGCAATTCGTGGGTGCACTGAACGATACCGGTCTTGACGAGGCTGGCGGCCCAGTGGCAGCGTGTCGAGCACCTCGTTGAAATAGTCAGTGCCCTGACTATTCGGGTGCAGAGATGGGACTTCTCGGATGGACAAGGTGGTGGCCTGCGCCGCCGAGGCGGTGGCCGACGTGGGTGACGGCGCGTCGCTGGCGGTCGGCGGCTTCGGGCTGAGCGGTGTGCCGAACGTGCTGATCGAGGCCCTGTACGAGCGGGGTGTCGGGGGGCTGTCGGTGGTCTCCAACAACTGCGGGGCGATGGAGTCCGGCCTCGCCGTGCTGCTGGCGGCCGGCCGGATCGCCCGGGTGACCGGCTCCTACATCGGAGCGAACAAGGAGTTCGCCCGCCAGTACCTGGCCGGAGAGCTGGAGGTGGAGCTGATCCCGCAGGGCACGCTCGCCGAGCGGCTGCGGGCCGGCGGCGCCGGCATCCCCGCCTTCTACACCCCCGCCGGTGTCGGCACCCAGGTCGCCGAGGGCGGACTGCCCTGGCGCTACGACGGTGAGGGCGGCGTCGCCCTCGCCTCGCCCGCGAAGGAGGTGCGGGAGTTCGACGGCGTGGAGTACGTGCTGGAACGCGGCATCCGCACCGACTTCGCGCTGGTCCGGGCGGCGAAGGGCGACCGGCACGGCAACCTCGTGTTCAACAAGTCCGCCCGGAACTTCAACCCGCTCGCGGCGATGGCCGGGCGGATCACCATCGCCGAGGTGGAGGAGCTGGTCGAGCCCGGCGGGATCGACCCGGACGCGGTCCACCTGCCGGGCATCTTCGTCCAGCGCGTGGTCGCGCTCACCCCGGAGCAGGCGGCGGACAAGAAGATCGAGCGGCGGACGGTGAGCGGCTGATGGCCTGGACACGTGAGCAGATGGCGGCCCGCGCGGCGCGCGAGCTGAAGGACGGGCAGTACGTCAATCTCGGCATCGGCCTGCCCACGCTGATCCCCAACCACCTCCCGGAGGGCGTCGAGGTGGTCCTGGAGTCGGAGAACGGCATCCTGGGCACCGGCCCCTACCCCACCGAGGACGCCGTCGACCCGGATCTGATCAACGCCGGCAAGGAGACCGTCACGGTCCTGCCGGGCGCGTCCTTCTTCGACTCGGCGCTCTCGTTCTCCATGATCCGCGGCGGCCACATCGACGTCGCCGTGCTGGGCGCGATGCAGGTCTCCGCCCGCGGGGACCTGGCGAACTGGGCGGTGCCGGGGAAGCTGGTCACCGGCATCGGCGGGGCGATGGACCTGGTCCACGGCGCCCGCACGGTGATCGTCGTGATGACCCACACCGCCAAGGACGGCTCACCGAAGATCCTCGACGCATGCACCCTGCCGCTCACCGGCAAGGCGTGCGTGGACCGGATCATCACCGACCTCGGCGTCCTCGACGTCACCGCCGACGGCCTGGTCCTCGTCGAGACCGCGCCCGGCGTCACCCCCGAGGAGATCACCGCGAGGACCGCCGCGAAGGTCCGGGTCAGCGAGGAGAGCGCCGCGTCATGAGCACCCTCAGGGACGTCTACGTCATCGACGCCGTCCGCACCCCCGTCGGCCGCTACAACGGCGCCCTCGCCGCCGTCCGCCCGGACGACCTCGCCGCCCACGTGCTGCGCGAACTCCTCGGCCGTACACCCGACTTGGACCCGTCCCGGATCGAGGACGTCTACTTCGGCAACGCCAACGGCGCCGGTGAGGAGAACCGCAACGTCGCCCGCATGGCCGCGCTGCTGGCGGGCCTGCCCACCTCGGTGCCGGGCGTGACCGTGAACCGGCTGTGCGCCTCCGGTCTGGAGGCCGTGATCCAGGCGGCCCGCGCCATCGCCGTCGGCGACGCCCACATCGCCGTGGCGGGCGGCGTCGAGTCGATGACCCGCGCGCCGTACGTGCTGCCGAAGAGCGACACGCCCTTCCCCGCCGCCCACACCGAGCTGTACTCGACCACCCTCGGCTGGCGCATGGTCAATCCGCGGATGGACCCGCAGTGGACCATCCCGCTCGGCGAGTCCGCCGAACTCATCGCGGACAAGCACAAGATCACGCGCGAGCAGCAGGACGAGTTCGCGCTGGCGAGCCATCGGAAGGCGGCCCGGGCGCAGGCCGAGGGCCGGTTCGACGCGGAGATCACTCCGGTGCCGGTCCCCCGCCGCAAGGGTGACCCGGTGGTCGTCGGCGCCGACGAGTGCGTCCGCCCCGACGCCTCCCTGGAGGCCATGGCCCGGCTGAAGCCGTCCTTCCGGAAGGACGGCGGCACGGTGACCGCGGGCAACGCCTCCCCGCTCAACGACGGCGCCGCCGCGCTGCTCCTCGTCGACGAGGAGGGCCTGAGGGCCACCGGCCGCGAACCGCTCGCCCGCATCTCGGCGACCGGCGTCTTTGCGACCGACCCGCACTACTTCGGTCTCGCCCCGGTCGAGGCCGTCAACCGGGCGCTGGCCAAGGCGGGCAAGGGCTTCGCCGACCTCGACGTGCTGGAGCTGAACGAGGCGTTCGCCGCCCAGGTGCTGGGCTGCGTCGCCGAGTGGCCCGCGTTCGACCCCGCGATCCTCAACCCGCAGGGCGGGGCCATCGCCCTCGGCCATCCCCTCGGCGCCTCCGGCGCCCGCCTCGCCGGCACCGTCGCCCACCAGCTCGCCCGCAAGGGCGGCGGGGTCGGTGTCGCCACCCTCTGCATCGGCGTCGGCCAGGGACTCGCCCTGGTCCTGGAGCGCTAGGAACCGCCCATGACACTCACTCAGCACGACATCGACCGGGAGATCGCGGCCGAGCGCGCCGCGTACGAGAAGCGCGTCGCCGACGGCGCCCCGGTCGAGCACCACCCGCGCCGCGACTACGCGCCGTACCGCTCCTCGGTGCTGCGGCACCCGAAGCAGCCGCCGGTCACCATCGACGTCACCAAGGACCCGGAGCTGGTGGAGCTGTCCTCCCCCGCCTTCGGCGAGCGCGACATCACGGAGATCGACAACGATCTGACCCGGCAGCACACCGGGGAGCCGATCGGCGAGCGCATCACCGTCTCCGGACGCCTGCTCGACCGCGACGGGCGCCCGGTCCGCGGGCAGCTCATCGAGATCTGGCAGGCGAACTCGGCGGGCCGCTACGCCCACCAGCGCGAGCAGCACGACGCCCCGCTCGACCCCAACTTCACCGGCGTGGGCCGCACCCTCACCGACGCCGAGGGCCGCTACCACTTCACCACCATCCAGCCGGGCCCCTACCCGTGGCGCCAGCACCTCAACGCCTGGCGCCCGGCCCACATCCACTTCTCCATCTTCGGTACGGCGTTCACCCAGCGGCTGGTGACGCAGATGTACTTCCCCAGCGATCCGCTCATCCCGTACGACCCGATCATCCAGTCGGTGACGGACGACGCCGCCCGGCAGCGGCTGATCGCGACGTACGACCACGACCTGTCGGTGCCGGAGTTCTCGATGGGCTACCACTGGGACATCGTGCTCGACGGCCCGCGGGCCACCTGGCTGGAAGAAGGGCGCTGACCCGCCATGACGAAGATCGACACGAGCCGTCCGGAGACCGTGCTGCCCACCCCGTCGCACACGGTGGGCCCCTTCTACGGCCACGCCCTGCCGTTCCCCGGCGGCGGCGACATCGCGCCCGTCGGCCACCCGGACACCATCGTCCTCCAGGGGTACGTGTACGACGGCGAGGGCAATCCGCTGCCGGACGCCTTCCTGGAACTGTGGGGACCGGACCCGGACGGCGAGCTGCCGCGGGTCGACGGCTCGATGCGCCGCGACCCCGCCACCGGCGGGTTCCTCGGCCGCAACGGCGTGGAGTTCACCGGCTGGGGCCGCGTCCAGACCGACGCAGGCGGCCACTGGTCCGCGCGGACCCTGCGGCCCGGCGCGCGCGGGCACAGCGCGCCGTACCTCAGCGTGTGCGTGTTCGCGCGCGGGCTGCTCGTCCACCTGTTCACCCGGATCTATCTGCCGGGCGACGACGCGGCGCTGGCCGCCGACCCCCTGCTGGCGCGGCTCGACGGGGCGCGCCGCGACACGCTGATCGCGAAGGACGACGGCAAGGGCACCTACCGTTTCGACATCCGCCTTCAGGGCGAAGGCGAGACGGTCTTCCTGGAGTTCCAGTGACATCCGACGCTTCCGACACCGGTCTGCTCGCCCCCGGATGGGCGGGCTCCCCGGCCGCCTCCGCGACGAGTGACGCCGCGTATCTGCGGGCGCTGCTCGACGCGGAGGCGGCACTCACCCGCGCCCAGGCCGCGCTCGGTCTCGTCCCGGCCGAGGCGGCGACGGCGGTCACCGAGGCCACCGACCCCGGCCGGTTCGACGTGGCGTCGCTGGCCGAGCGCGCCCGCGGCGGCGGCAACCCGGTGATCCCGCTGGTCGCCGACCTGACCGCGGCGGTCGGCGAGGAGCACGGCCCGTACGTGCACCGGGGCGCGACCAGCCAGGACATCATGGACACGGCGGCGATGCTGGTCGCGGCGCGCACCCTGGACCTGGTCCTGGCCGGCCTCGCCCGCACCGAGCGGGCGCTGGCCCGCCTCGCCGCCGAGCACCGCGACACCGCGATGCCGGGCCGGACCCTCACCCAGCACGCCGTCCCGACGACGTTCGGTCTGAAGGCGGCCGGGTGGCGTTCGCTGGTGCTGGACGCGCGGGACCGGGTGAGCGCCGTACGGGACTCCCTGCCCGCCCAACTCGGCGGGGCGGCGGGCACGTTGGCGGCCTTCGGGGCGTACGGCGCGAGCGATCCGACCGCGCTGCCGACGGAGTACGCCCGTGAACTCGGCCTGCGAGCGCCCGGCCTGCCCTGGCACACCCTGCGCACGCCCATCGCCGACCTCGCCGGGTGCCTCGCCTTCACGGCGGGCGCGCTCGGCAAGCTCGCCGTGGACGTCCTCACCCTCTCCCGCACCGAGATCGCCGAGGTGGCGGAGGGCAGCGGCGGGGGTTCGTCCGCCATGCCGCACAAGTCGAACCCCGTGCGGTCCACCCTCCTCGCCGCCGCCGCCCGCCGGGCGCCCCAGCTCGCGGCCACGCTGTACGGGTCCCTGGCGGCGGAGGACGAGCGCCCGGCCGGAGCCTGGCACGCCGAATGGGAACCGCTCAGGGACCTGCTGCGGCTGGTGGGCGGCGCGGCCCAGGACGCCGCCGCACTGGCGGAGGGACTGCGGGTCCGCCCCGACGTCATGCGCGAGCACCTGGACCTGACCCACGGATCGATCGTCTCCGAGCGGCTGTCCGCCGAGCTGACCCCGGCCCTGGGCCGGGCCCGCGCCAAGGAGCTGCTCACCCGGCTTGCGTCCGAGGGCCGCCCGCTCGCCGAGGCGCCGGAGCTGGCGGACGCCGACCTCGACCCGGCCCACTACACCGGCTCCGCCGGAGCCCTCACCGACCGCGCTCTGGAGCGAGAGTGACCGACAAGCTGCTCAACCACCGTGCCGAAGGCGCCCCGTCCGCTCCCCCGCTGCTGCTCGGACCGTCCCTGGGCACCTCCTACGCCCTGTGGGACAAAGTCGCGCCCGAACTGTCCGCCACCCACCGGGTGATCCGCTGGGACCTGCCCGGCCACGGCGGCTCCGCCGCCGACCTGATCGGCGCAGGGGCGACCGTCGGCGACCTCGCGAACCTGGTGCTGGCGCTCGCCGACGCGCTGGGCGTGGAGCGGTTCGCGTACGCGGGCGTGTCACTGGGCGGCGCGGTGGGACTGCACCTGGCGGTACATCACCCGGAGCGGCTGTCGTCCCTGGCCGTGATCTGCTCCTCGGCCCACTTCAACGGGGCGAAGCCCTGGCAGGAGCGGGCCGCGCTGGTCCGCCGCGAGGGCCTGGCGTACCTGGCGGAGACCGCGGACGCCCGCTGGTTCACACGCGGGTTCACCGTCCCGGAGCTGGTGCGCGACCACCGCGAGGCCGACCCCGAGGCGTACGCCGCCTGCTGCGACGCCCTCGCCGCGTTCGACCTGCGGGACCGGCTCGCCGCCATCCGCGTGCCGACGCTGCTGATCGCCGGCCGGGACGACCCGGCGACCCCGCCCTCACATCTGCGGGAGATCGCCGACGCCGTACCGGACGCCGCGCTGACGGAGATCCCCGGCGCCTCCCATCTGGCGCCCGCGGAACGCCCCGAAGCCGTACTGACGGCTCTCCGCTCGCACTTCGACGGGGACGCCCGGCGGGGCATGGAGGTGCGCCGCGAGGTGCTGGGCCACGCCCACGTGGACCGCGCCCAGGCCCGGCAGACGCCGTTCACCGCCCGCTTCCAGGACTTCATCTCCCGCTACGCCTGGGGCGAGATCTGGACCGACCCCACCCTCACCCGCCGCGAACGCAGCATGATCACCCTCACCGCCCTGGTCGCCCACGGCCACTACGAGGAACTGGCCATGCACGTACGAGCGGCCCGCCGCAACGGCCTGACCCCCGAGGAGATCGGCGCGGTCCTCCTCCAGACGGCGGTGTACTGCGGAGTCCCGGCGGCGAACTCGGCGTTCGCGGCGGCGCAGCGGGTGCTGGCGGAGGAGGACGGGGCCGCGGGGTGACCAACCCGCCCGCCCGGGGCGTCGAAGTCGGCGAGTCGGGCTGTACGCCGGGTTCTCCAGAAGCGTGCGGCCGTCGTCCCAGGCGCGCAGCTGCACACCCAGTCGCTCGGCCAAGTCCCGTGGCGTCGTCCGACGGAACTCCTGGTCGGCGCAACATGCCGCCGCCTTGGCGCGAACACCGCCGTGCACCGTCAACTGGGTCCCAGTAGCCACCGCGCCACCAAACTCGCCGGTGCCCTGCGGGCTATGGAGGCCGGAGCGCCGCGAACTGTTCGGCCTCGCGACGCCCGCATCCAGGACGCCGCCCACAAGCGGCCGCGGTTGTGCGACACCCCGATCGATGAGGTTGCGGAACAACTCGTCAGGCACCCCGGACGGACGAGATGGGATGTTGGACTCAGAGGCAAGGCGCTATGACGCTCCGTGCGCACTGCCCGCATAGGGGCGCGGAAATAAGGCACGGCGGCCGCCCGAGGATGCTGACGGACCGTCGCGCCCTGGAACCGCTTACCCGGTCATTCCCACGGATCGATCCCCTCGTCGAGGAGTCGCTCTTCCTCCTCCCTGCTCAGGAACTTGGCACGTTGCCTTCCCCAGAGGGCTGCGTCACCAAGTGGGTTACTTTCCAGTTCTCCCTGAAGCGTGCGGCGCAGGAATTCCACCATGCCGCACTCATAACGACGCCACTCATGTGCGCCGCGCTTCCACACCAGCACGGGCCATTCATCTGGGACTGGACCCGAGGCGTCCCAGCAGAGGACGTCCGCGCTCGCGTCGACTCCCCATGCGATAAGGACCGGAGGAGAGACAACCGAGAAGGCCTTCGTAGGCTCCAAGTCCCAGCCCTTACGCGCATTCTTCGTCCCCGGAGACATTCCGCTGCCGGTCCGCTGCGCATCCCACGTCGCCGGCTGGAGGATCTCCAGGTAGTCCTCGATCGCGCCGGGACCGTAGGTTTCCATGAAGGCACGGTAGTCGCTGGGGAAGGGAGCACCCCAGGACGCTTCGAGCTCCTCCCAAGGCACCGACGGACCACCGTCCTGCGGCGACGGCATCATCGCGGCGAGTTCGCCCAGAGCTGACATTGAGTGCATCCTTTTGGGTCTTTTCGCGACAGTAGGACAGCAGGGAATCTAAGTTGAGCCAGTGGAGGCGTCAATTCATCCCTGCTATGGGAACAGGCTGTCCGGCTGTCGGATCGAGGTAGGTTCCCAGGTTCCGGCCGCTGATGAGCTCGTTCGGCACTGTTCTGTCGATTTTGAGCCCGGGGCTTCCGTCGGGAAGGTAGTCGATGGCGAAAATATGGAACTCTGTCGCCACCGCGCGAACACCCTGATAGTTCGCGGTGACCTTGCAGTAAACGGTTTGCCCTTCTTTTTCGATCGCGTTCTTCACCTGCGTTTCGTAGGTGTACATGTTGTTGGCGCCCTGAGTGGAACCATCCTGGACCGTATTGGCTCCTCGGGAACACGTGGCCAGGTTCCGCAGATCCAGGCCACTTCCGCCGAGAACATCAGAAAGCAGGTGGCAGGCGTTGATGTTTTCGCGGGAGGTGAGACCGTGATGCCGGGCGGTGCGACCGGTCCAGCGGTAACGGGGCGGCATCACCTTTCGTACGTCTGTACCGGATCCTGTCCGAAGGTCCGCCCGGGTGATGCCTGCCTCGAACAACGTCGCGCGGTTGCCGTGCGCGCTGTCGAGGCTTCCCGGGTTTTGCCAGCCGCTGCCCCCGGCATTACAACCGCCAGGTCCTCTCGGGAACGTCCTGAATCGACCGTTCCCTTCCTCGAAGAGATCGCAGACCTTATCGATCCCCTTGTCGATCCCCTTGTCGATCGGGTTCTCGTACCCGAACACAAAGCTGCCCAAGTCCAGCCCTATGCCGATCGGGTTTCGTTTGGCTGCGAACTTGGTGCCGGTCTTCAACGCGCCCTTGATGTCGTCCCATGAGAAGTGGCCATCGATCTCGATGCCGCTGATGGGTTGCCGCCGGTGAAGGCGTACCGGTTGCCGGTCTACGGGTCGGTGCCGAGGCCCATGTCGGCGAGGGCGCCGTTGTACATGTCCCGGGTGGTGAAGCGGTTCAGGCCCGGGCTGTAGCCGCGGGAGCCCATGTCGTAGGTGCCGGACTGGGCATCCCAACGCTTGGTGTTGAAGCGGCAGGCGTTGTACGCCTCCTTCGTCGGGTCCGCAGCGTCGGGCTTGTCTATGCCGGTGAACTCGGAGGTGTCTTCCGATCCGTAGGCGGTGTAGCCGTACGTCGCCTTGGTGTCACCGTTCTTGTCCGTGAGGGTCTCGACGTCGGTGTGGCTGTTGTAGCCGTAGTAGCCGTCCTCGGTCTTACCGTCCGTGTTGTGCTTGACCTGAGACAGGCGCTCACCCCACGGGCTGTACTGGTAGGACTTCGTGAACTCGTCGGCGACCTACTCGTCCAAGACCTCGCTGGACAGGCCTAGGTAGCTGTATTCGGTGGTCTTTCCGTCGGCGGTCTTCGACGTGGTGCGGTCGAGCGGGTCGAAGGTGTACTTCGTCGACTTCATCGCACCGGAGTCGCCCATCTTCTGGGACTCGATAACGTGGTCGAAGCCGTCGTACACGCTCCGTTCGATGACCTGGCCGGCCGAGGTGACCGACTCCTGGCGGCCGAAGGGGTCATAGTTGTAGGTCGCCGCGGAGGTGCCGACGGTTGCCTTCAGCAGGCGGTTGCGGTCGTACTCGAACCGCGTGGTCTCGTTCTTGACCGTCTGGGTGATGACGTTGGCGTTGTCGTCGTGGACGTATGTCTCGGTCGTCGCGCCGCTGCCAGTCTTGACGGACTGCTTCAGCCGGTCGGCCGGGTCGTAGGTGTAGTTGGTGTTCGATTCGAGGTAGGCCGCGTGGTTGTCGGCGTTCATCTTCTTCGCCACGTCCTGCGCCTTGTTGCCGTTGGCGTCGTAGGCGTAGGTGTGAGGAGACGAGGGTGCCGTTGGGCTTCTTCTCGGTTTCGACTTCAGGGCCGCGTCCAGGTAGTACGTGTAGTCGACGGTATTGCCGTTGGCCTTGGTCTCCTGGAGCTTCAGACCACGGTCGGTGTAGGTGTATGACGACACCTTGGCGTTGGTGTCCGTCGCCGTCTTGCCGACCGAGACCGTCTTCACCAGCTCACGCAGGTCGTACGTGTACTTGGAGAACTGGTCCGGGTGCGTAACGGTCTCCGGCTGGCCGTTCGCGTCATACGTGTACGACGTGGACTTCTTCTCCGTGCCGGACAGCGACTCGGTCACCTTCTGGACCTGGTTGAGGCCCGTGTAGGTGATCGCATACGCGTCGATCTTCGCGGTCGGGAGGCCCTGGTGTGTTCCCGTTCAGGTGGTACTCCAGCTCGTGCCGGGCCACCACCGTGGTCCCGTCCGACTTCTTCTCCAGATGGGACTTCACCGCGTCGTTGAGGTAGTAGGCGTAGTCGACGGTGGTGCCGTTCGGCTCGACCTGCTTCAGCGGCTGGCCGCGGTCGGTGGAGGTGAAGGTGCTGATCTGCTGGTTGCCCGCGGTTGGCGAAACCCACGTTCGTGATCTTGTCGATCATGTCGCGGACGTCGTAGTCGAACGCCGACCAGGTCACGTCGTGCGTCGTCGAGTCGATGTTGCCGTTGACGGACTCGGTCAAGGCGGACGCAGATCGTCCTCTTCCGAGCCCCGTGCACTGCGGTGCGGGAACAGAAGCCGCTGCTCGGTAATGGGAGGAGTTTTGCAAGGAGTCGCCCGTCCGAAGGATCGCGAAGGCTCGTCAGGAGTTCCTGACGAGCCTTCGCTGTGTTCGTTGCCGGTACCAGCCGCTAGGGCTGTGGCAGTTCACTGAAGAAGGGGCGGTCGGGCGCGAAATTTCGTGAGCAGATGGTCAGTTCCTCACCTCTGAGGTACGCCAGCATCCACTCGTTGAATGTCATCGCATACTCATGGTATCCGGATTCGTCGTGCTCGATGACCCCGATAGCCCATTGCTCAGAGGACTCTCGCGGCACTCTGAAGTAGACCGCCTCCCCCGAGGCCGAGTTTCCCCAGGGGAAGAGCTCGCCCGGACCGGTGCCGAACGGATACGGAGGCAAGTCCTCCTCTGCGAAGTCGGTCCAATTGTCTGGTTCTTCCCTGATCGCCTCTCCCAGGTTGTACCAGACCGTCGCCGGGTGGAACACGGTCAGCTGATTGTTGATCAGCACCGGTCCGTAGGCGTCCACGAACTTCCGGTAGTCCTCCGGGAACCGGATGCCGAGCTCCCGCTCGAGGCTGGACCACGGCTCCGGATCGGTCCACAGGAAACGCGGCTCGCCCAGCAGTTCCCGCAGGTCGTCGAAAGTAGCCGTCACGTGCACGTCGTACCTCCCTTCGCCGGCTGATTGATGATCCTGCAGTGCACCGGATCCGACCCGAGGATCGTATACGTGTAGTTGAGGCTGGTTGGGACGCCGGAGTTGGCGTTTCCGTAGATCGGCGTGACGCTGATGGCGACCCACTTACGGGCCAGCAAGGCATCACGTATCGGCTTTTCCACCTTGTTGTACATGTCGGGGTGGTTCGTGTTCTTGTGCAGCGGAACCAGATTCCGGGGATCCCTACCGGAACCGCCCGTGACGTAGCCGATCAGGTGCCCGATCTGCGGGGTGCCTCCCGAAGCCCGGATCTCGTCCATGCCCGGGGGCGAGTAGGATCCCGTCTCGCACTTGTAGCAGGTGCCACGCTTTGTGTAGTCACCCGGGCCGACCAGGGCCATCGCGCCGGTCGCCCGGCACTGCGTGGCTCCGTTCCTGTCCGTGAACTCCTCGAGCGGAAGGTACAGCCGGCTCCCGTCTATCGAGGGAGACGACGTACAAGGGCTGTCATCCGTGTCGGTACCCCGCGGCTGAGGCCTGGGCCCGGGACCCGGCGACGGCTGGGGGGTGGGACCCGGGCGTGGTCTGCTGGATGATTCGGTGGAACTTGCCTCGTCCGCGGACGGCCTCAGCATGTCGCCTATGGCTTGCCCCGCGTCCCGAAGGCCCTGCTGGCCCTCCGGAGTCGCGGCATAGGCGGAGAGGCCCAGGGCTCCCGCCGCCCAGTAGGCGATCGCTGGAAGCGCGAAGAAGTGGCCGTCGATCTCGACGTTCGTTACCGGATTGCCGCCGGTGAAGGCGTAGCGGTTTCCGGTGAAGGGGTCCGCGCCCAGGTTCATGTCGGCGAGGGCGCCGGTGTACATGTCCCGGGTGGTGAAGCGGTTCAGGCCCGGGTTGTAGTCGCGGAAGCCCATGTCGTACGTGCCGGACTGGGCGTCCCACCGCTTGGCGTTGAAGCGGTAGGGGTTGTATACCTCCTTGGTCGGATCGGCCGCGTCCGGCTTGTCGATGCCCGTGAACTCCGACGTGTCGTCGGCGCCGTAGGCCGTGTAGCCGTATGTGGCTTTGGCGTCCCCGTTCTTGTCCGTGAGGGTCTCGACGTCGGTGTGGCCGTTGTAGCCGTAGTAGCCGTCCTCGGTCGTGCCGTCGCTGTTGTGCTTGACCTGCGACAGACGCTCGCCCCAGGGGCTGTACTGATACGACTTGGTCAGCTCGCCGGCAACCTTTTCGTCCAGGACCTCGCTGGACAGGCCCAGGTACTGGAAGGTCGTGGTCTTGCCGTCAGCCGTCTTGGACGCGGTGCGGTCCAGCGGGTCGAACGTGAAGGTCGTCGACTTCATCGCACCCGTGGCGTCCATCTTCTGGGACTCCACGACGTGGTCGAAGCCGTCGTACACGCTGCGCTCGACGACCTTGCCGCCCGACGTCACCGACTCCTGGCGGCCGAACGGGTCGTAGTTGTAGGTGGACGTCGTCCCTCCGACAGCCGTGGCGCTCAGCAGGCGGTTGCGGTCGTAGTCGTAGGTGGTGGTGACGTTCTTGACGGTCTGGCTGATGACGTTGGCGTTGTCGTCGTGGACGTAGGTCTCGGTGCCCGCACCGTTGCCGGTCTTCACCACCTTCTTCAACCGGTCGGCCGGGTCGTAGGTGTAGTCCGTGGTGGACGACAGGTACGTGCTCTTGTCGTCGGCGTTCATCTTCTTTGCGACGTCCTGCGCCTTGTTCCCATTCGGGTCGTAGGCGTAGGTGTGCGAGTTGACGAGAGTGCCGTTGGGCTTCTTCTCCGTCGTCGACTTCAGCGCCGCGTCCAGGTAGTACGTGTAGTCGACGGTATTGCCGTTGGCCTTGGTCTCCTGGAGCTTCAGACCACGGTCGGTGTAGGTGTATGACGACACCTTGGCGTTGGTGTCCGTCGCCGTCTTGCCGACCGAGACCGTCTTCACCAGCTCACGCAGGTCGTACGTGTACTTGGAGAACTGGTCCGGGTGCGTAACGGTCTCCGGCTGGCCGTTCGCGTCATACGTGTACGACGTGGACTTCTTCTCCGTGCCGGACAGCGACTCGGTCACCTTCTGGACCTGGTTGAGGCCCGTGTAGGTGATCGCATACGCGTCGATCTTCGCGGTCGACGAGGTGTCGTCGATCGACGTGAGGTTGCCGTTGAGGTCGTAGGAGTAGGCGAAGTTGTTCTTCTCCGTGTCGGCCGGGTCGCCGCTGGTGTCACGGACGAGCTTCACGCCGTCCGCGACCACCACGCCGCCGCTGTTCTGGAACAGTTGCAGCTTCGCCGTGTTGCCCTGCTTGAAGGAGTAGGAGCCCAGCGCGACCCATGTGCCCTGGTTCGCGGTCGCGTTCTGGTCGATCGTCTTGTCGACCGTTCCGGTCCCATGGGTGAGCGTGTACTTGGCCGTCGTCGCGGCGCCCGTCACCTTCGGGAACTTCACGTAGGCCGTGTACGTGCCGTCCTTGGGGATGTTGAGTGTCCACGTGAAGGCGCCGGTACCGGTACCCGCCGTGTGGGTCTCGTGGTTGTAGCCCTGCTGGCCGGCGATGTCTCCCTTCGCCCAGGTGCCGGTCTTCGAGGTGTTCTGGGTGTCTGAGTTGTCCACCAGGACGACCGACTTACCCATCGGAACGCCGTCGTCGGACCGCGACTTCAGCGAGCCGTCGGGGTAGTACGACCAGGTCATGGTGCGGTCCGAGGAGCCGCCCGCCGAGGTCAGGGTCCGCTTGGTCTGCTGACCCGTCTCGTTGTAGTCGTAGGTCGTGACGATGTCCCACGGGTCCGTGGACGACTTCACCCAGCCGTTGTCGAAGTGGCTGAAGCTGGTGTCGTTGCGGACCGTCTCGCCGTCTGACGGCGGCAGCGAGGTCTTCGCCACCCGGCCCACCTTGTCGTACGTGGTCTCCGTGTAGACGTTGGGATCGTTGTAGCGGGTGTCCGCCGGGTCGTAGGGCAGGTACTGCTTGAACGGACGGTTCAACGCGTCGTACTCGGTACGGGCGGTGAAAGCGGTGGTCGTGCCGGCCGCGACGGCACGCGGGGTAATGACCTTTGTGGTGTTGCCGACCTGGTCGTACTCGTACTTCGTCGTGCGGTACGTGATGGTCGACGTGCCGTCGTGCGGGACCTTGACCTCGGTCTTCTTGCCGCGCTCGTCGAAGCTGATGAGCGTGGTGTTGTTCTCCGCGTCCGTGGTCGACGTGACCAGCGAGTCCTTGTCGTAGCCCCGCTTGGTGGTCTTGCCGGCCGCGTCCGTGACGACCGTGACGCGGTGGTTCAGGTCATAGTCGGTCTTGGTGGTGTAGTCGGTCGTGTCGGCCGTCGCGTTTTTCTTGGGGTCGATGACCTTGGTGACGTTGCCGACGTTGTCGTACTCGTACGAGACCTTGTCGCCCTTCGCGTTGACGACGGAGGTGAGCTGGTAGATCTCGTTGTAGTGGTTCGTCGTGATGTAGTCGGTCGTGTCCGTTGTCGTCGCCGTGCCCTTGGGCTCTGTCGTCGTCTTGAGGTGGCCCACCTTGTCGTAGGTGTACGTTGTGGTGCGCGGGGCGGTCTGGTTGTTCGTCGGCGCCGTCGCCGAAGTGACCTGGTCCGCGTTGTCGTACACCGCCGTCGAGACGGCTCCGTTGGGTGCCGTCGACTTGGTGATGTTGTCGTTGGCGTCGTACTCCGGAGCCGGAGTAGTGATCAGAACGCCCGCGTCCTGGTCCTTGGGCGCCGTGTTGACCAGCGGACGCCCGAAGACGTCGTAGGTCTGCGTGGTCACCTTCTCGTAGGCGTCGGTGACCTGGGTGACCTGGCCACGCTCGTCGTACTCGAACTTCGTTGCGTTGTTCTTCGCGTCGGTGATCGTGTTCGGGTAGCCGGTCGGGCCGAAGTCGCTGTACGTGGTCGGGTTGCCGTTGGCGTCGGTGGCCTTGGTCAGCTGACCGTAGGAGTCATAGGTGTACTTGGTGGTGTAGCCGCTGGTGGTGGGCTCACAGACGCCCGTGGTCCAGGTGGCCGTGCCCTTGGGGTCGGTGACCGTCTTGAGGTTGCCGAAGCAGTCGTAACCGAACTTCCAGGCGCGCCCCTCCGGGGAGGTCTTGCGGACCAGGTCGGCCGAGTAGCCGTCCGCGCGCGTCTGGTACTCGTACTTCGCCGCGTTGGCCGGCCACTTGGACGGGTCCGTCACGTTGGACGTGCCCGTCCAGCAAGAGGTCGCCTGGTCCGGCACGCCCGTCTTGTTGTTCTCCGCGTCGCGCTGCCAGAGCGGATAGCCGGTCTTGTGGTCGTAGCAGTACGCGGTCTTCGCCCCGTTGTCCTCCTCCAGGTACGTGACGTTGTTGTCCGCGTCCCAGCTCATCTTCGTGGTCTGGGACTTGGCGTTGGTCGTCTGGACCGGGCGGCCGAAGTCGTCGGTGACGTACTTCGTCGTGTGGGACTCAGCATCCGTGATCGTCGTATCGGTGAACTTCGTGTTGGTGGCGTTGGCCGCGTAGACGAACCCGGTGTCACCGCCGAGGCGGTCGGTGATCGTCTTGGTCCACCAGTGGTACTTCGGGTCGTCCGTCGGCGGTTGGTTGTAGGCGAGCCGGGTGCTGTTGCCGCGCGGGTCGGTGGCGGTCACCAGCTTGACGTTCTTGTTGCCCTGGATGGCATCGTAGGTGAACTTGAAGGTCTTCGGCTGGCTGGAGCCGTTGCCGTCGACGAGGCGGCCGAGCAGGCCCGTGTCGGTGTAGTAGAAGGAGATCCGGCGTCCGGAGATGTCCGTGATGGACGCCACGTGGTCGTAGATGTGGGGGTCGGTGAGGTTGGTTCCCGAGACGAGGGCGCCGCTGTCATTGACGTACGAGTAGGTCGCGTCGCCTCTGAGGTAGTAGCCGATGCGGAGTGACTTGCGGCCGGCCGGGTCGGTGATGTACTTGAGGAACTTCGTCGGCCTGTGGTTGGACTGGCGTTCCTCGTAGGTGTAGGTCTGCGTGTTGCCGTTCTTGTCGACCACCGAGGTCAGGTAGCCGTCGCAGCCGAAGAGGAAGCGGGTGCCGTCCGGGCGCAGCAGTGTCCAGGCGTCCGGGACCGGGTCCTTGTTGGGGGTGCAGTCCAGGCCCGCCTTCATGGTGATGCGGTAGTGGACGCCGGCCGGGGCCTTCCAAGTGCCGTCGGCCTGCTTGCGGAAGGTATGTGTGGTGCCGTCGCCGTCGGGGAGGCGGATTTCGGTGGCGTTGGCGTTGGGGTTGGGGTGGAAGTCCAGGTGCCCGCCCAGCCGGATCGGACCGGCCAGCTGCGCCGACCAGCCCGGACCGGAGACGGTGTCGGAGGTGTCCAGCGAGTTGTACGCGAACCGCGCGAACGTGGTCAGGCCGCGGCCGGGGTTGGTGAACGCGTTGTAGGACCAGACGCTGTTGCCGAAGGCGAGGTTGTTCATCACCGTCGAGCCGGCGCCGGTGTTCTTGCCGGTGTAGGAGTAGAACTTCTCCAGGCCGAGGGCGTTGGAGGTGGGGTCCTCGACGGCCACGTTCTGCTTCAGCGGCGGGATGCCGCCGGTGCCGGCGGACAGCCAGGTGCCGTCGGAGACCTTGCGCACGTCCCAGCCGAGCACGTACTCGGTGCGCTTGTTGCCGGAATCGGAGTTGATCGGCGTCTTGACCTGCGCCTGGAGCACGGCTGACTGGCCGGGGCTGAGGGCCGGGATGGCCGTGGCGGCCTGGTTGCCGCCGTTGGTGACGTCCGTGCCGTCCGGGAGCTTCCAGGTGTACGACAGCTGCCGCTCACCCGCGGCCCACGCGCTGGCGGTGGTGTTGGTGACCGTGAAGTCCACCGTGTAGGTGGAGTTGGGGGTCATGCGTGCCGGGGTCTGCGGCGCGTAGTAGGTGTCGTCGGTGGTGGAGTCGACGTAGATGATGCGCAGCAGCGGGCCGAGCTGGTAGTCGGAGGCCTCCGACGCCAGGAACAGGGTGCGCTCCTGCGGTCCGGTGGACGACTCGTCCTTCAGCCTGACCATCGCGCCCTTGTTGGAGGTCGGGGTCTTGATCCAGCCCTGGGTGAGCGAGGTGGCGTCCCACCAGTGGCGGCCCACCTCCGACACCTGCGCGACGGTGTCGGAGACGGTACCGGAGTGGTCACCGCCCGCCGTGGTCCACGCCGTGGTGGACGTGGCGTTGTTCCAGGTGGCCGACGCTTCGGAGAAGTCCCGGTTCAAACCGCGCAGCTCGTAGATCGCGCCGTCGGTTCCGGTGGTGGTCTCCGCGCCCCACATGAACAGCCGCGACTCCGTCACCGTGGCCGTGGTCGGGATGTCCGACGTGGTGAACTTCATCACCGCGCGGGTCTTGCCGTAGGTGGAGGAGTTGTTGCCCACGCTCAGCCACTTCTGGCCGACGCCCCAGGACTGGATGGTGTCCTGGTTGGTGGTCGGCTGGGCCGAGGACAGCGTCGTGTCGGTGACGCCGGAGGTGCCCTGGATCAGCCGCATGGTGCGGCCGGTCTTGGGAACGCCCACGATGCGCGTGGGCGAGCCGAGCAGCTGGCCGTCCGCGGTCTTGACCGCGAGCTGGTAGTAGTACGACCGACCGATCTCCCCGCTGTAGGAGTTCGGAGTCGGGGTCGCGGTGGTGTCCGTGTACGTCGTGGCCGACTTGTCGATCGGCGCGATGAGGGTCGCCGCGGACGGCGTGAACGCCTGCTGCGTGGAGCGGTGCAGCTGGTACTCCACGATGTCCAGACCCGAGTCACCGGTCGTGTTGGAGTACGCCTTCCACGACAACTCCGGGCCGGTGGAATGCACCACAGTCGGGGAGTTCAGCGTCGTGCCGACCTTGCCGTAGGTCACCGTCAGCCGGGGGATCGTGGACGTCTCGCCGCCGTAGTCGCTGCCGTCACCCGCCTCGTAGCGCGGGCCGCCGGTCGGGGCCGTCGACGACTCGTCCGTGGCCTTCAGCACGAAGCCGTGGTTGGTGGCCGTGCCGTCCAGCCACTTCTGCACGGTGTCCGTGACCGGGAACTTGTGCCACTGGTTGTACTCGCCGGTGTTCTTCACGATCGTCGCCGGGTTCACCCAGCGCACCGCGTCCGCGATCACCGCGGTCGCACTGTCGGTGTCCCCGAGAACGACCTTGCCGGCCGTGCCCTTGGCGAAGTCGATCTGCGCGCCGCCGTTGAGGGAGGCCCACACCCCGCCCGAACCGGCCGTCTGGTTCACGGTGTAGGTGGCGGTGCCGTCCTGACCGGTCACCGTGTACGGGGCGGCCGTGGACCGGTCCGAGGCAGTCACATAGTGCGCGTCCACCCGGTAGGAAGCCGTCTCCGGGATCCTCGGCTGCCAGGTGTAAGTGTCAGTGGTGATCGAGTCCTTGTTGTACAGGTAGTCGCCGTCGATCCCGTACGTCTGCGACCCCGGCTTCCACGAGCCGACCGCCGCCGTCGTCCCCGGATCACCGTCGTCCACCTGCACGCTGGTCCCGGACAACTCGCCCACCAGCGAACTGGTATTCGACCAGGTCGCCGTCGACTCACTCCACGACCCGGTCGCCCGGTAGGCGCCGATGGTGACGTTGTTGGCGTTGGTGGTGTGCGCCTGGTCGAAGTACATCTCCAGACGCGCCGAGTCGATCTGCGTACCCGACGGGATTTCACTCAGCGGAAACTTGATCAGCGACCGGGCCGTGCCCGTGTCGGTCCTGCCCGCCGAAAGCTTCCAGCTGGTGTTGAAGTTGACCGACGCCTGGTCCGACAGAACCATGACATCCTGAGAAGCGGACGGGCTGGGCGCGATCGTGATCGTAGGGTCGATGACGACCGGATACTGCCGCTCCTTCGCCCCCAGCCACTTCGCGTCCGGTGTGACCGTCAGCTTCCAGGAGTCGCCGTCCTTGGTGAGCTTCTGGGTGACCTTGGTGCTGTAGGTCTGACCGAAGACGGAACGATTCGCCTTCTTCGCATCCGTCATGTACGGCGCCGGGATCACCAGCTCCGGCGTGTGCGGCAACTCGCCGTACAACGCGATCGAGCCGTCCTTGCGCGCCTTCGGAGTCAGCCCGTCGGTGTCCAGCGTGAAGGTGAACCTCACCGGCCCGTCGGGGCGTTCGGCGAGGATGATGTTCTCCTTCACCTGGCCCGGACCGACCGCGTACTCCAGATCCGCGCCGTGGACCGCGTCCTTGTACGTGACGGTCGAGCCCTTCGCCGTGGGCTTCAGCGAACCGCTCGCTCCCTCGAGACCAAGGGCGACCGAACGGCCACTCGGCGACTCGAACCGCACCAGCCGGTCAGCGTCCCCACCGAACCAGCTACGCCCGTTGTTCGTGGTATTGGCGAACTCGAAGCCCTTCGCCTTCGTGCCACGCACAGCGGTGCTGATCGACTTCCAGGTCGCCTTCTTGCCCGTACCGGAACGGTACGACGTCGGCACCGCCGACAACTCCGCCTCGACCCGGCCGTCCGACAACTGCCAGAACCGCGCGTGCGCCGTCCGCCGGCCCGTCAGCTCCTTCACGCGCTTCGCCCGCGGAGCAACCTTGCCCCTCGACAGTTTCTGCCGGTCGGCTATCTCCAGTTCGTCATACGACGGAGGATTTCCGTCTCCCTCGTCATCGTCCTCGAACCAGCCTTTGATGGTGTCGACAATCCCCTTGCCGTCATCATCATCAGCGGGCGCCGCATACGCGACCTGGGGCAGCGCGGTACTTGTCACCGCGGATACCACCAGGCACGCCACAAGCCTGCCCAGTCTGGGTCTCACGCCAAACCTCTCCTCGAAATTTCACGGCCCGAACATGCCACTGGAAACCGCCTCCACCTGCATGGATGAATGCCATAGCGGCGGCGCCGGGTTTCTATTCATTCCACTGTCTTCGTGTCAAGTGACCAGACATGTAAGACAGTTGGGGCCAAACGAAGCGCCGGGTGCCCGTTATTTCCGTTCGCTTGCCATCGGTTCGCGGCATCCGATATAACCGCCCGGATCAAATCCCGAGTACTCCGATTTTGAGGGGGTTAATTCATGGCCGGAGACATCCGGGAATCCACTGCACTCCGCTCGGACCCGGGGGTACCGGAAACGCAGGCCGATGCGGAACCGGACGACACTCCGAACGACGTGGCCTCGGTCGGCGACGAGCAGGGCAGGCGTTCGGAGCACGCCGAACCTGCGGACCGCGAGCCCTCCCACCGTGGCGGGCGGACCGGGCGGGCTTGTCGGTGGCCGGCGCCGCGCTAGCCGCCTGCGGCGGTCTCTTCGTCTACAGCGTGCTCGACACTCGTGACGCTGACGACGCGCCGGAGCGCCGCGTGCCCGCCGCCGCGGTGACCTACGAAGTAACCGGTCAGGGCACCGCCGACATCACCTACCAGGCGCGCAGCGAAACCGGCCAGGCCGTCGTCGTCAAAGCGGCCGCACTGCCGTGGCGCAAGACCGTCCACGTTCCGCTCGGCAAGGACCCGATCGTCAGCATCGTCCTCGGCGAGAAAGGCGGCCAGGCCCGCTGCGCCCTCGCCATCCGCGCCAAGCACGTCCAAAGCGCCACCGCCACCGGCGTGTTCGGCCGCGCCTCCCGCACCGGCGCCTTGGCCACCTCAGCCGCGACCACGAGCTGACCTCGCCCTTTTCCGCTATGCAAGGAGTTAGCGCGCAAGCCCTTCCCCGGCAGGTTCTGATCACCGCCGCAGTCCTCAGCGCCCTCGCTGTGACCTCCGCCTGCGGCGGGCACGACGACCAGCAGACGGCGGCCTCCGACTCGATGGAGGTGTCACAGTCCCCGCAGGACCCCACCACCGACACCTTCAGCACCGCCTCGCCCAGCGTCTCCGGCTCCCCCTCCGCCAGCCCCTCCACCACGGCCTCCGGCCACGCCTCAGCCTCGGCATCCGCCTCCACACCAGGCAGCGTTGCGAAAGAGACCACCGGATCCGCAAGCGGCACAGGGGCGGGCTCCGGCGATGCAGCGGCAGCCCCGGTCATCCCGCTCACCGAGTCCGGCGACCGTGGCAGTGAGCACCTCATCAACTACCCCGTCCAGTACGCCAAGGCACTGGTCATAAACTTCAACCGCTGGCCCGCCACCCCGGGCCGCTGGCGCCGGCATCTTCCTGCACGTCAACGGCAGTGGCGCTACGGCTGGTTGTGTGTCGGTGCCCCGGGCCACCATGGACCGCATCATGGGCTGGATCACACCGTCCGCCCATCCCCGGATCGCCATCGGCTGAGCATCCTCGTGATCTACGCCACTGCACTGGTGATCTTGGCGTCTTGATGGTGGGCTGGGGCCTGATCGGCTGGGAGCTCTGGAGTCCCCGGACAGGGCCTCTGCTGGATGGCGGAGGGTGCCGTGCAGGTGGAGCAAAGCCAGGGTGAGGAACGCCTACGCAGAGCCATCGTCCGACGACCACCCCAGTGGCTGGCAGCACCCAGACGATGTTCCTACGCCTCAGGACCATGCCGGAATCAGCATCCCCCAAAGAATCAGACGTCGGCTTACCACAGGCGAGGGCGCGCCGAGGCGACATGTCGGACAGTATTTCCCGGTCGAGCGATGGTGTCTTGCAGCCATTCTCGACTGCACCATGCAATTGCTCAGCACCTGAAATGCCCCATTCATCCCTTATGGATGAGACAAGACGGGCAGTACACGGCGTACATCGTCAGCTTGACTCCCCTGTGTCCGGGGCGAATCCGACCCGGAATCGACCCGAGTGGCTTTGCCACTCCGAGAAGATGGCCTATGACCTGCGAAAATAAGGGGTGACAGACGAGTCGGGCTGTACGCCGGGTTCTGTTCCGCATCCAGCCTCCCCCGCCTGTCGGCGAGCGCCGTAGCCGGTCGGCCCCGCCACCCGGCATGCGCCGCCACCGGCTGCCCGTCACCGTGCCAGCGCAGCCAGCGCCTCCTCCGCCTGCCTCACCAGCCCGTCCGCGCCGCACGAACGTGCCAGTGTCAGGCCGCGGTTGAGTTCCGGGACCGAGCGGGCCGCGAGGCCGTGTTCGATGCGGGCGGCGGCGTGTTCGTACTGGCAGGGGGAGGCTTCCAGGTAGGTGACGGCCTGGGCGGTGAGGCGGACCTGGCGCTGGCCGGTCTCCAGGGCGGCGGCGCAGCGCAGGGCCTCGCCGATGGCGGTGTCGGTGCCGAAGCGCTCGGCCTGGCGGCGGACGTCGGCGGCGAGCCGGGCCGCGCGGCCGGGGTCCTGGACGGCGAGGGCGCGGGCGAGGTCGACGGTCCAGGGTGCCAGCACCGGGTTGTGTCCGCCGCGCGCGGCGGCGGCCTTCTCGGCGGCCTCCAGTTCGTTGATCCCCTCCTCGGTGCGGCCCACGGCGAGCAGGAGCCGGCCGCGCACGGAGCGGGTGTCGGGGAGGACGATGGTCGACGGGTAGGGCGGGGCGAAGCCGTACTGCTCGGCGACGGTCCAGGCCTCGTCGACGTGGCCGCGGGCGAGGAGGGTGTCGACCAGTCCGCAGGTCGCCGACCAGTACAGGGGCAGGCCGCGGCCGACGCGTTCGGCGATCCGCAGGGACTCGCGCAGCACCTGCTCGGCGTCCTTGAGGCGGCCCTGCCGGCGGAAGGCGAGCCCGAGGAAGGCGTGGGCGAGGGCGAGGTGGCCGCCGCTCCAGCCGGCCGTGGTGTAGGTGCGCAGGGCCTCGGAGAACAGGTTCTCGGCGCGGTCGAGGCGGTCGGTGTAGGCGTAGGAGCTGCCGAGCATCATCAGCAGTTCGACGCCCCACTCGGTGTCGGTCCAGCCGAGGCCGGGCGCGAGGCGGCCGTTGACGAGAGCGCGGTCGCAGACCTCGACGACCTCCTCGGCGTTCTCGCCGTGCGTCATGGCGTCGAAGCCGCGCAGGATGAGCAGGGCCCGCTCCGAGTTGTCGCGGCCGGTGCAATGGCGGGCGAGTGCGGCGAGCCGTTCGGAGCGGCCCGGGGTGGCGGACTCGCCGGCGTAGATGCCCTCCCACATGTACTGGACGGCCCGCAGCCGCATCCGCGCGGGCCCCTCCTCGTGCCGGGCGGCCTCCGCCTCGACGGTGCGTACGGCCTGTTCGAGCTGGTCGTTGTGGAGGAGTGCCTGGGAGAGGCGGAATACCGCGTCGACGCGTTCGGCGCCGTCGAGGCCGGGCAGGGCGAGCGCGGTCTGGAGGTGGTCGACGGTCTTGGCCGGCGCGGTGAGCAGGGTGGCGCAGCCGAGTTCGTAGTGGACGTGGGCCTGCACCTCGGGCCGGGGCGGTTCCTGGAGGGCGCGTTCCAGGCACTGCCGGGCCGCGTCGGGCGCGCCGACGGCGAGGTGTTCGCGGGCGGCCTCGCGCAGTTGGTCGACGAGTTCGGCGTCGTCGTCGGGGTGGACCTGGAGCAGGTGCCGGGAGGCGGCCGCCGCGCCGAGTCCGAGGTCGGTGACGATGCGGGCGGCGATGCCGTGCATGGCGCGGCGCAGCGCGTCGGGGATGGAGTGGTAGACGGCGGTGGCGATCAGCGGGTGGACGAACTCCAGGTCGCCGTCGGCCGCCCGGGCGCCGGCGGGGTCGGGCGCGGTGAGGATGCGGGCGCTGGTGAGCAGCCCGGCGCAGCGCTCGGCCTGCTCCAGGCTCATGGTGGTGAGCTTGGCGACCAGGTCGACGGTGATGCCGGTGCCGAGGATGGCGGCGGCCCAGGCGAACCGGGTGGCGTCGATGCCCAGTTCCTCGAGGCGGGCGACGAGGCCGCCGCCGCGCGCCGAGCGGTTGAGGGCGCGCAGTTCCCCGGCGGAGGCCTCGGTCGGGTCCAGCTCGCTGTCGAGGACCTTGGCGAGGAGTTCGACGGTGTCGTACGGGTTGCCGTCGGTGACCGCCCAGACCTCGCGGCAGAACGGGCCGTCCGCGTGGGCGCCGACGGTGGCTCGGGTCAGTCCGGCGACGGCCTCGGGGGTGAGGGTGCTCAGGGTGGTGACGGTCCCGGCGGCCGCGGTGGCGATCGCGTCGAGGTGGCGGGCGCGGGCGCCGGTGGCCTCGCCGGGGCGGCGGGCCACCACGAGGAGCACGGGCGTGTCGTGCAGCCGCTCGGCGAACGCGGCGAGCCAGCGCAGGGTCTCCTGGTCGGCCCAGTGGGCGTCGTCGACCAGCAGCACCAGCGGCCAGTCCCGCCGGGCCAGCCGGCGCACGGCGGCGACCAGGCCGTCGCACACGCCCTGCGGGTCGGGCTGGCGCTCGCCGGGGTCCGCTATGCCGAGGGCGGGTCCGGCGATGTCGTACCAGTCGCCGAGGTAGTCGCGCGCCTCCTCGGGCAGCATCGTCACCAGCGCGGGCTGCAGCAGTTGCCGTACCACGTTGTAGGGCACGGACCTCAGGGTCTCGCCGCCGCGCGCCGACCACACCGTGCAGCCGCGTTCCTCCGCGATCCGGCGGGTCTCCGCGAGCAGCGCGGTCTTGCCGAGGCCTGCCTCGCCGCGGAAGACCAGCAGGCTGCCGGCGGACGACCGGTCGGCGCACAGGGCGTCGACGGCCCGCCGGATGGCGTCGATCTCCCGGTCGCGCTCCCACAGGGAAGCCGAGGCGGCCGTCGTCGGCCGTACCTCCGTCATCCCGCTACCTCCCCAAGTCGCCCGAACGACGTACAGGGCGAGCGTAGCCCTACTGGCCGGTTGGCGGTGGAGGGTCGTACGACCTCTTGCCGTCACGGGTGAACAGCGGGTATAGGGGGCGGCCCGGCGGATGGTTTCGGCTGGTCCAGTGAAAGTGATTGACAGTCAGATGCCTTGCTGCCGACGCTGGTTCGCATGGCTGAGACACCGACGCGGTCCCGCCGGGCACTGGTCGCGGGCTCGGTGGGCAACTTCATCGAGTGGTACGAGTTCGGTGTCTACGGCTACTTCGCCACGGTCATCGCGGCGCGCTTCTTCACCCCCGAGGGCGGCAGCGAGATCGAGGGCCTGGTGCGGACGTACGCCTCGTTCGCGCTGGCCTTCTTCTTCCGGCCGGTCGGCGCGGCCCTGTTCGGACGGCTCGGCGACCGGATCGGCCGGCGTCCGGTGCTGATCCTCGTCATCGTGCTGATGACGGCCGCGACGACGCTGATCGGGGTACTGCCGACGTACGACACCGCCGGGGCGCTCGCGCCCTGGCTGCTGACGTTCCTGAGGGTGGTTCAGGGGCTGAGCGCGGGCGGCGAGTTCGGTGGGGCGGTGTCGGTGATGACGGAGTTCGCGCCGCCGGGGCGGCGTGGGCTGTACGGGGCGTGGCAGTCGTTCACGGTGGCGCTCGGTCTGCTCGGCGGGGCGGGCGTGGCCGCGCTGCTCGCCACCGTGCTGAGCGAGGGGCAGGTGAGCGCCTGGGGGTGGCGGCTGCCGTTCCTGCTGGCGCTGCCGATGGGGCTGGGCGCGCTGTGGCTGCGGCTGCGGCTGGACGAGACGCCGGCGTTCCGGGCGGAGGGCCGGGGCGCTGTGGTCCGGCCGCCGGGGCGGGAGGTCGGGCGGGCGATCGCGCTCGGCGCGGGACGGATCATGGGCTGGGCGGCGGCCGGGTACACCTTCCTCGTCGTCCTCCCCTCCTATCTCCAGAGCACCCTCGACGCGAGTTTTCAGCAGGCGCTGATCGCCACGGTCCTGGCCAACGCGGGCTTCGCGGCGGCGATCCTCCCGGCGGGCGCGCTCAGCGACCGGGTCGGCCGACGGGCGGTGATGCTGACCGGCGCGCTGCTCGTGGCCGTCCTCGCGGTGCCGCTGCTGAACCTGCTCCAGGACCCGGACGCGTCACGCGTGACGCAGGGCCTGGCGGTGTGCGTGGCGGGCGCGGTGGTGGGCCTGATGGCGGGTCCGGGTCCGGCGCTGCTCGCCGAGATGTTCCCGACGACCGTGCGCTACACCGGCCTCGGGCTCGCCTACGCCCTGTCCAACGCGGTCTTCTCCGGCTGCGCCGGGCTCGTCATCACCGAGACCGTGGAGCGCACCGGGAACGTGGACGTCCCCGCCTACTACGCGGCGGCGGCCTGCGCGGTCAGCGCGCTCGCCCTGGCGGCGACACCGGCGCGGGCCCCGGCTACGGAGGCGCGGTGAACGTATGCGGGTGATCGAATGCGGGTGATCGAATGCGGTCTGACCCTTTGCGGGTGAACGTATGCGGGTGATCGGGATGATGTCCGGTACGTCGTACGACGCGATCGACGCGGCGGCGGCCGAGCTGCGTCTCGTCGACGACCGTCTGGTGCTGAGGCCGCTCGGCATGGTGAGCGAGCCGTACGATGCCGGGCTGCGGGCGGCGCTCGCGGCGGCGCTGCCGCCGGGGACCTGCTCGCTCGCGCAGGTGTGCCGGCTGGACACCCGGATCGGGCAGGCCTTCGCGGCGGCGGCCGTCCGAGCCGACCGTGAACTGTGCGGCGAGCTAGGGGAGTTGGTGGCCTCGCACGGACAGACCGTGTACCACTGGGCCGAGGCGGGGCAGGTGCACGGCACGCTCCAGCTGGGGCAGCCCGCCTGGATCGCGGAGGCCACCGGGCTGCCTGTGGTCGCCGACTTCCGGCCCCGCGACATCGCCGCGGGCGGCCAGGGCGCGCCGCTGGTCAGCCTCGTCGACCTGCTGTGGCTGCGCGGCCGGCCGGGCACCCCGGTCGCACTCAACATCGGCGGCATCGCCAACCTCACCGCCCCCGACGGCACGGCCTTCGACACCGGGCCGGGGTGCGCACTGCTCGACGCGGCGGCCCGGGAGTTCGGCGACGGGCGGCTGCCCTACGACGCGGAGGGCGCCCTCGCGGCCCGCGGCACCGTCCGGCCGGAGCTGCTCGGGCGGCTGCTGGCGGAGCCGTACTACGCGCTGCCGCCACCGAAGACCACGGGCAAGGAACTGTTCCACGCCGGCCATCTGCGACGGGCGCTGTCCGGTCTCGGCGCGCTGCCCGCCGAGGACGTCCTGGCCACGCTGACCCTGCTGACCGCCGAGACGGTCGCCGACGCGGTGCGGCGGGTCGGCGGCACGGAGGTGATCGCCTCCGGCGGCGGCACCCGCAACCCCGAGCTGATGCGGATGCTGCGCGAGCGGCTGGCCGGGGTCGCGGTGCGCACCTCGGACGAACTGGGGCTGCCCGCGGACGCGAAGGAGGCGTACGCCTTCGCCGTCCTCGGCTTCCTGACCGTCCACGGCCTGCCGGGCACCGTCCCGGCGAGCACGGGCGCCCGGCATGCGAGCGTCCTGGGCTCGGTGACCCCGGGGCGGCTCGGCCTGCGCCTGCCGAGGGCGGCGCGGCGCGCGCCGGAGCGGTTGGTGGTGGAGGGGCCGGGGGTGGAGCGGCCGGGGGCGGAGCGGCCGGAGGTGGAGCGGCCGGAGGTGAAGGGGCCGGGGGTGGAGCGGCCGGGGGTGGAGCGGCCGGAGGCGAGGTGAGCGGCGGGGCTGTGTGAGCGGTGACGGCCGGAATGTCCGGGGTGGTGTGAGCGGTACATGACGGTGTGTCCGTTATCGGTGGTCACGGGGCCGGATCCCTCTCATCCGGCTTTCACCGTCGCCTCATACGGTGGGGTCATGACGCAGGTGACTCCTCCCGGGTGGTATCCCGACCCCGGGCAGACAAGTGACGGTCCCGCCACCGAGCGCTGGTGGGACGGCAAGGCGTGGACGGACCAGATCCGTCCCGCGGGGTCGGCCGCCGCCTGGGGTCCACCGGCGGCGGGCCGACAGGCCCAGCCGGAAGAGCCGACCCAGCCGGGTCGGTCCGGCGAGACGGGGCAGGCCGCTGACGCGGTGCGGAACATCGGCTCGGAACGAGCCGCTGACGCGGCAGAGAACGGGGCCGCGGGAGAAGCCGGCGGCGCGCGGCAACCTGCCTCCGCGGTGGAAGCCGGTGCCACGGTGAGGGCCGACGACGAGGTGTCGACCGGTGACGCCAGGCGGGGCGACGGCCCAGGGCAGGCCGCTGAGGCGGCACAGGCCGGGGGCGCGGAGCAGCCCGCCGAGGCGGGGCCGGGCGGGGGCACCGGTCGATCCGCCTCCGCTGGGCAAGCAGGAGACGCGGTGACGGCCGACGACGCGGCGCGGCCTGGTGGCGCCGAGCAGGCCGCTGGCGCGAAGGGCGCCGCCGACGCGGCACAGGCCGGGGGCGCCGGTGGAACCGCCTCCGCAGGGGAAGCCGACGCAGGCGGCGCGAAGCAGACCGCTGAGGCGGGCCGGGCCGAGGGCGCCGGACAAGTCGCCGTACAACCCACCGCCGGGCGCGCGGCCGGCGCAGGACAGGGCGGCGACGCAGGACAACCCGCCGCCGCGCAGCCCGGTCACCCGGCCCACCCCGTCCACCCGACCCATCCCGGCCAGCCCCATGCGGCCCACCCGGCCCACCCGGCCCACCCGGGCCACCCGGGCCACTCGGGCCACTCGGCGTACCCCGGCTACCCGGCCCAGCCCGGCCAGCCGACGTACTCCGGCTACCCGGCGCAGCCCGACTACGCGGCCCAGCCGGGCCACCCGGCGCAGCCCGGCCATCCAGCGCCCCAGGGCTACCCGGGGTACCCCGCCCATCCGACGCAGCCGGGTTATGCGGCACAGTCCGGCTACCCCACGCAGCCGGGCTACCCCGCGCACCCCGGCTACCCGGGGTATCCCGCCCAGCAGCCGCCCGCGCCGCGGCGGTGGCTGCGGACGGGGATCGCGGTCACCGTGGCCGCCGCGGTGCTGGCGAGCATAGGCGTCGGTGTGTACGCGCTGACCAAGGACGACGGGGGCGGCGGGGCGAGCCGCGCCGACTCCCAGCAGGGGCCCGACGGCCGGGGCGACGACTCCGGCGGGCAGGACGGCCCGTTCGGCGACGACGGCGGTGACGGCGGCTCCGGCGGGCAGGACGGCGACGAGTCGGGGCCCGGGCAGCCGGAGGTGGAGGCCGGCGGCACGGTGTCCGACCCGGTCAACGGGATCAGCATCCGCGTGCCGGACGGCTGGACCGGGCGGGCGATGGCCGTGGGCGCGCAGCTGGCGTCCGACGACACCTACCCCTGCCCCGGCCAGACCTCCCAGACGTGCACCAAGGGCGGCGCGTACTCGGCGCCCGCCGAGCTGCTGAAGACGAAGGGCAGCACCCCGGAGGCGGTCGCGAAGGCTGACATCGCGGAGAACGCCGAGGAGTCCTACGGCGGCCCCTCCTACGGCAAGATCACCTCCCACCAGGTGCTCGCCTCGAAGGCGGTGACCGTGGCCGGGCAGAAGGGCTATCTGGTCCGCTGGAAGGCGGTCACCAGCAAGGGCGCCGACGGCCTCGTCCAGTCGATCGCCTTCCCTTCCCCGGCGGACGCCGAGCGGATCGTCGTGGTGCGCGTGGGCGTGGACGACGACCAGACGGTGTCCCTCATCGACGAGATCACGAAGAGCATCAAGGCCGCCCCCGGCGGCGGCTACGGGCAGGACGTCTGACCGTCCCGCACCGACGAGTCGGCCGGGTGGGGCGCCTCTCCGCTCCAGAGGAACCCCACCCGGCCGGGGGGTGCGCGCCGCCCCCGTCCCCACGGTGCGGCGCGGTCAGACCGGCCGTCCAGTCATCCCGTGGACGGCGCGGCCTGGGTCTTCAGTCGAGGCCGAGCGCCGGGAGCACGGCGGCCTCCACGAACCGGACCAGGTAGTCCGGATCGGCGTACTCGCCCTCCAGGACGGGCCTGACCCGCAGGACGCCGAAGAGCTGCGCGGGCACGAACGGCAGCGCCGGATGCCCGGCGGGCACCTCTCCGCGCTCGACGCCCCGGCGCAGGATCTCCTCCAGCGCGGCCAGTTCCGGCTCGACCAGCGCCTCGCGCAGCGCGCAGGCCAGTTCCTTGTCCTGGGTCACCGCGTGCCCGAGCGCCTGGTGCAGCTTGGTGTCCTTCGCGGACCACGCGGCGGCGCAGCGGGCGACCTCGCGCAGGTCGCCGGCGAGCGAGCCGGTGTCGATGCCGGCGAACCGCACCCGCCGGCTGGAGCGCAGGGCGGCCGCCACGAACTGCGGTTTCGTCTTCCACTGCCGGTACAGGGTGGACTTGCTGCAGCGGGTGCTGGCGGCGACGCCCTCCATGGTCACGGCGTCGTAGCCGCACTCGCGGATCTGCTCCAGGACGGCGTCGAAGAACTCCTGCTCACGCTCAGGCGTGAGTTTGGAGCGGCGCGAGGCGACGACCGTCTCCGGTCGGTCCGCGGCCTGCGACGTCATCGGCGGTTCTCCCTGGCTGCGCGGGTGTGATTCATCCCTGTCGATACACCAGTGTACCGGTACTGAACCGTATCGGTACACTGGCGTATCGGTACGCGACCGTATCGATAGGATGGCGGTCCAGTATCCGGAGCCTCTGGTTCCGCGCTTGCCACTCATGCACCACCGTCAGCGAAAGGGCCGGGGGATGAATGCCCGCACCGAGCCTGAAGAGGCGGAGCCCGACGCGATAGCCCGGCCGCCGCTCGTCCGTGAGTTCCTGCTCGTCGCGGGGCTCTTCCTCGTCTACAAACTCGGCCGCCGGCTGGCGACCGGTCACACCGGGGAGGCCCACCGCAACGCGGACCGGGTGTGGGACTGGGAACGAGCGGTCCATCTGCCCGGCGAGGACCTGGTCCAGTCACTGCTGCTGCACGGCGACACCCTCGTACGGATCGCGAACACCTACTACGCGACCGTGCACTTCCCCGCCACGGCCGCCTTCCTCGTCTGGCTGTACCTGCGCCGGCCCGGACACTACGTCTGGGCGCGCCGGGTGCTGGCCGCCGTGACCGCCGCCGCGCTGGTGCTGCATCTCACGTTCCCGCTCGCCCCGCCGCGGATGCTCGCGGCGGCCGGGCTGGTCGACACCGGGCAGGTCTACGGGCCGTCGGTGTACGGGCCGCCCGCCACCGACACCCTCTCCAACCAGTTCGCGGCGATGCCGTCGCTGCACTTCGGGTGGGCGCTCATGGTGGCGATCGGCATGATCGCCGCGACCCGGTCGCGGTGGCGGCGGCTGTGGCTGCTGCACCCGCTGCTGACCCTGCTGGTGATCGTCGGCACCGCGAACCACTACTGGCTCGACGCCCTGGTGGCCACGGCGCTGCTCGGCCTCGCCCTGGCCGTGCTGCGTCCGCCGCGGCGTACGGCCGTATCGGTGGGGGCCGAGGCTCGCGCCGAGGACGCGGCGGCCCGTCCCGTGCTGCCCGGCCCCGCGCCCGCCCCACAGACCACGCCCGCCCGGCGAAGCGCGCCCGCCCCGCGGACCGCGCTCGTGGAGGCGGGCCGATGAGCGCCACCGTCCTCGCCCTCGTCCTGTCGGTGTTCTCCGCCGTCGCCTACGCCGCCGCCGCGGTCGCCCAGGAACGGCTGGCCGCGCGCAGCTCCGGCGCCGGGACGCTGCGGCTGCTCGGCAGCGCCGCGTGGTGGGTGGCCGTGGCGCTCAACGCGACCGGCGCGCTGCTGCACGTGGTCGCCCTGAAGTACGGCCCGCTGACCGTGGTGCAGCCGCTGGGAGCGCTCACCCTGGTCGCGGCGGTGCCGCTGGGCGCGCGGATCGCCGGGCGGCGGGTCAGCGCGGCCGAGTGGCGGGGCACCGCGCTCACCCTGGCCGGGCTGGCCGCGGTGCTCGTCACGGCGTCCGGGCCCGCGCCCGACGACGTGCTCAGCGTGCCCGAGGCGCTGGTGGTCGCGGGCGTCACCGCCGTGCTGATCGGCTCGCTGGCCCGGCCCGGCGCCCGGCCCGGCCTTCGGCACGCCACCGCCTCCGGGATCGCCTCGGGTGTCGCCTCCGCCCTCACCCAGACCGTGACGGTCGCCGCCACCGACCACGCGGGACCCGTGCTCGACGTCCGGGTGGTCTCCGTGGCGCTGCTGGTCGCGGCGTTCGCGACGGGCGGGCTGCTGCTGGCGCAGACCGGCTACCGGGGCGGTCTGGGAGCGCCGCTGGCGATGGTGACCCTCGCCAACCCGGTGGCCGCCGCGGTGATCGGCCTGTCCCTGCTGGGCGAACGCCTCCAGGGCGGACCCGCCGGGGTGCTGCTGGCGCTGGCGGGCGCGGCGCTGGCGTCGTGGGGCGTGGTGCTGCTCGCCCGGACGACACCCGAGCCGGCACCCACACCCGAGCCGGCCCCGCGCACCGTATCCCTGACTGGGCCGAGCCTGCCCGCCGCAGCGCTGACCGAGCCGAGCCTGCCCGCCGTACCACTGACCGGGCCGAGCCTGCCCGCCGCAGCGCCGACCGAGCCGCCGATGGTGCCCCGGCAGTCGCAGCGGCGACCGCAGCCGGGTCCGGGGCACCTCACTCCGCTGTGAGCGGCTACTCGGTGGCGATCGCCGGGTCGCTCACCCCGGGCTGCCCGTTCTCGACGTGCCCGGCGAAGCGCCGCAGGTACGCCGGGTCGGCGTCGGAGGTGACCGTGAGGTCGTACCAGCGCCGGGTCGCCGTCAGGTCGACGGTGTGCCGGACGACCTCGCCGGGCCGCACCCGCACGCTCCGCGCGGTGCCCGTGTAGCCGTCGGCCAGCTTCAGCCCGACCGTGCCGGACCCCTTGTTGGTGAAGGTCAGCTCGACGTCGTCGCCGGTGTGCCGGGCGGTCACCTCGGGGCCGGCCACCTTGTTGCGCCCCTTGAAGGCGCGCAGGAAGCCGTTGGGGCCGTGCACGGTCAGGTCGTACGCCCCCTTGGAGTACACCGAGTTCCAGGTGTCCGAGACGCTCCTGCCGGCCTCGGTGGTGTAGAACCACGGCCCGTCGGTGCGGTTGCCGGAGGTGACGAGGAAGGCGGCCCCCGCCTTCGTCCCCGAGGCGAAGGTGAGGGTGAACTTCCCCGCCGCCGTGTCCGCCGAGCCGTCCACCAGCGGCGCGTACTTCAGCGGGCGGGCCGGGCGCAACCCGCGCTCCTGGCGGGGCATGTCGGGGTGCGCGGGCGGCGTCGGCCGGTAGTCGGGGTGGCGTTCGCGGTCCGGCGGCGCGTAGCCGTCGGTGTCGGGCAGCGCGGCGGGCTCGCTGTCCTTGCGGGAGAAGTCGAACGCGGCGGTGAGGTCGCCGCAGATCGCCCGGCGCCAGGGCGAGATGTTCGGCTCGTGGACGCCGAAGCGGCGCTCCATGAACCGGATGATCGAGGTGTGGTCGAGGGTCTCGGAGCAGACCCAGCCGCCCTTGCTCCACGGCGAGACCACCAGCATCGGCACGCGCGGCCCGAGGCCGTAGGGGCCGGCCGGGCGCCCTGCGTCGCCCGGGTAGAGGTCGAGGGAGACGTCGACCGTCGACTTGCCCTGCGCGGCGGACTTCGGCGGCAGCGGCGGCACCACGTGGTCGAAGAAGCCGTCGTTCTCGTCGTACGTGATGAACAGGGCCGTCTTCGCCCAGACGTCCGGGTTGGAGGTGAGCGCGTCCAGGACCTGGGCGATGTACCAGGCGCCGTAGTTCGACGGCCAGTTGGAGTGCTCGGAGAAGGCCTCGGGGGCGGCGATCCAGGAAATCTGCGGCAGGGTGCCGGCCTGGACGTCGGCGCGCAGCCGGTCGAAGTAACCGTCGCCGTTCTTCACGTCGGTGCCGGTGCGGGCCTTGTCGTACAGGGGGTCGCCGGGCCGGGCGTTGCGGTAACTGTTGAAGTAGAGCAGGGAGTTGTCGCCGTAGTTGCCCCGGTAGGCGTCCTCGATCCAGCCCCAGTGGCCGGCCGCGTCCAGGCCGTCGCCGATGTCCTGGTAGATCTTCCAGGAGATCCCGGCCTTCTGCAGCCGCTCGGGGTAGGTGGTCCAGCCGTAGCCCAGCTCGTCGTTGCCGAGGACGGGGCCGCCGCCCGTGCCGTCGTTGCCCGTGTATCCGCTCCACATGTAGTAGCGGTTCGGGTCGGTGGAGCCGATGAAGGAGCAGTGGTAGGCGTCGCAGACGGTGAAGGCGTCGGCGAGGGCGTAGTGGAACGGGATGTCCTCGCGCGTCAGATACGCCATGGTCGTGGTGCCCTTGGCGGGGATCCACTTGTCGTACCTGCCGCCGTTGTAGGCCTGCTGGCCGTCGGTCCAGCCGTGCGGCAGGCCTTCCAGGAACTGCATGCCGAGGTCGTCGGCGTCCGGGTGGAAGGGCAGGATCTCCTTGCCTCTGTCCTGCTGGTGCCAGACCGGCTTGCCGCTGGGGAGGGTGACCGGGCGGGGGTCGCCGAAGCCGCGGACACCGCGCAGTTTCCCGAAGTAGTGGTCGAAGGAACGATTCTCCTGCATCAGTACGACGATGTGCTCGACGTCCTCGATCGTCCCCGAGCGGCGGTTCGCCGGGAGCGCGGCGGCCCGCTCGATGCTGCTGGCGAGCGCGCTGAACGCCGTGGTGGCGCCCGCTATCTGAAGGAATCTGCGCCGGTTGACTTCGGGCATGAGTGGGGACCTCTCGTCCTGACGTTGTTCGACCGGCCGGATGGACATGACGGAATGCGCGCGGAAGGAGTGTTCCAAGAGCACCAAACGTCAGGGAAGGGTGTGGTGGCGCCCGTGTGAAAGTCGTGGGTACGTGGGGTGTGTTTCCAGCCGGACCGCATGACGGGTGGCGTCGTGAAGGGCAGCGCCACGGCAGGCGGGCGTCACGGCGGGCGGCCGACAGGGCGTGCGCCCCGGCCCGACCGTGGCGCCGTCGGCGACCTGAACGCCGACGGTGCCCGGTCAGGCCTCGGGGGCGGGGACCACGCTGAGGTGGCCCGCCGCGCGGCGGGCGCCGACGCGCCGGCGCGGGGCGGACGCCGGGCGGCGCGGCTCGCGCAGCACCAGCGTCAGCCGGGTGTAGCCCAGCTTCTGCAACATTCGGGGGGTTTCGCCGACGATACGGCAGTCGGTGGCACCCCAGCGCGGGTCGGGGTGCAGCAGCGGACGGATCGCGCCGTCGTGCTCGACGGCCGCCTCACCGACCGCGCGGATCCAGTGCGGAAGGCCCTGCCGGTAGGCGGCCTCCATGATGGGGTCCTGGGCGATCTCGCGGCGGATCGCCTGGAGCCGGGCGTCTTGCGCGTGCCGCTCCACGGCGGCGGCGAAGTGCGCGAGCATCGGCAGGCACCAGCGCGCCTCGTGCTCGCCGAGCACCGTGCCGGCGTCCGGGTGGAACAGGACGAATCTGAGGAAGTTGTCCCACGGCATGGCCGTCGGGTGCGGTCCCACGCCTCGGAAAAGTGTCTCGAAGGCGTTGTTGGCCAGGACGACGTCCCAGCCCTGGTCGACGACGACGGACGGGAAGGGGACGTTCTGGAGCAGTGCGGCGTAGTCCTCCAGATACGCCTGGGCCTCGGGACACTCGGGTACGGGCCGCAGCTCGGACCGCTGCCCTCCTGCCTGATATGCCATCGGGAGGTCACCCCTCTTGCCTCTGCGGCCTTCACGCGGCGCCTTGATCCTGATGCCCCGACGCGAGGCGTGTCAACTATCGTGGCATTTCATGCCTGTTGACGGCTGAAATTGGCCACAGTTGTGGCGAGACCTGGATGTGAGTTCGAAGCACCGGCTAATCTCCGGGAAGTTCACGGCAACCAGTTGTGAGAAGCCTGTGAGAGACGTAGGAGACCTGTCGGTGACGGATGGCTACGAGGTTCCGGGCGCCACGGCGACGGCTGTGCTGCCGGCCGTGGTCGCCCGCGTCACCGCGCTCGCCGACCGGCTCGGCGTGCCGCACTCCGAGGTCTTCGACACCGCCCGGCTGTCCGTCGCCTGCGGTGTCCCCGAGCCGGTGGTCAAGGAGCTGCTGCGCGGCCGGCCCGCCGGGGAGCCCGATGTGCAGGCGCGCTTCCTGCAGCGGCTGGACCTGCTGCGGCGCACCCGGCTGAAGCCGAACGGCCGCCGGTACACCCAGCAGGAGATCGCCGACGGGGCCGGCATGTCCCGGCAGCAGGCCGGGGCACTGATCAACGGCGACCGCCGCCCCACCATGGAGCACTGCGACGCCATCCAGCGCTTCTTCCGGGTGCACGCGGGCTTTCTGACCGCCGAGGACCCCGAGGCACTGGCGGGCGCCCTGCAACGCACGGAGCAGGAGCTGCTGCAGAAGCTCGCCGACCGTGAGCGCGCGGCGGCGGCCGCCTCCGCCGACGACCCGCTGGAGCGGCTGCTCCAGGACCACGGTGTGCGCGGGATCGCCTGGCGGGCGGCCCAGCTCCCCACCGACCAGCACCGCGACAAGGTCGCCGAATGGCTGGACATGCTCCTGGAGAGCGTCAGGCGGCCGGAGAGCTGACACGACGTCAGCGTGGGCGCCGAAACCCCGGGTGAGCGGAAGATCGACCGTTCGGCCCGGCGTGGAGAGGCTTTCCCCGCTCGCTCCGCCGTGCTCTCGGCTCCGCTGAGCGAGCGAACCGCGCGGGCGTGAGGCCCGATTGTCAGTGGTGGGCGGCAAGCTGGAGACAGACCCCGCGCCGCGCGGGGCACGCTGTCGAGACGGGGAGAGCCGACCGATGTCCACTGCCGTACCGACCGACCGCGAGCGCGCCGCCGTCCAGGCCTATCTGCGTCTGCTGAACACCGTCAGGGCGGCCTTCGACAGCGCGCCCGGCCCGCACGGGGCGCCCCGGCCACCCGTCGTGCCGCCCTCCGTGCTCGCCGAGGCGGAGCAGGCGCTGGCGGACGCGGGCCTGAGCGGCAACGAGGAGGCGTTCTTCCGGCTGCTGCACGGTTGGTGCCCGCCGGTCCCGGTGGTGCGCGAGGCGTACGGCACCGACTCCTGAACCTCGGGGCGGAGGTCAGGGGGTGCGGGGCGGGCGCTCCGGCCGGGGTCGCGTGTCAGGGGTTCGGCACCGTCACCGCCGTGGCCACCAGGCCCCGGCTCACGATCCAGCGGCCCTCGAAGTGGCCGACGCGGCGCTCGCCCAGCAGCGGTCCGGGGACGAGGAGTTCGGCGCGGAACCCGCCGCGGGTGCGGTCGCCGGGGTCGACGGTGAGGTCGATGTCGGCCTCGGAGAACTCCAGCCACCGCCCGGTGAGCGGGAACCACGCCTTGTAGACGGACTCCTTGGCGCTGAACAGCAGCCGGTCGCCGCGCAGTTCGGGCAGCGCGGCGGCCAGCCGGCGCAGCCGCTGCTGCTCGGCGGGCAGGGCCACGGCCTCCAGCACGCCGTCCGGGAGCGGAGCGTGCGGTTCGGCGTCGATGCCCAGGGAGGCGAGGTCGGTGGCGCGTACGAGCGCGGCGGCGCAGTAGCCGTCGCAGTGGGTCATGCTGCCGAGCAGCCCGTCGGGCCACCGGGGCGCGCCCCGTTCACCGGGCAGGATCGCCTGCGGGGGCACGCCCAGCTTCTCCATGGCGCGGCGGGCGCAGGCGCGTACCGTGGCGAACTCGCGGCGCCGCTTGGCCACGGCCAGCGCCACGAACGCCTCCTCCTCGGGGAAGAGCGGGGCCAAACCGGCCTCGTCGGTGCCATGGGCCTCGACCGCGACCACCGTGTCGGGCAGCAGTTCCTCGATCACCGGGCTCAGGCCTCCGTGGGCAGAATGCGGCGCGGCCGGCCCGGCGGTTGCGGGCGCTTGCGCCATTCGCGGGGGTATCCCACCGACACCTCCTCGAAGCGGACGCCCTCGTGCACGGTGGTCCGCGGGATGTGCAGGTGGCCGTAGACCATGGCCGCGACCGGGAAGCGGCGGTGCCAGTCGGCGGTCAGCCGGGTGCCGCACCACATGGCGAACTCGGGGTACCACAGCACTTCGGTCGGATGGCGGTCCAGCGGCCAGTGGTTGACCAGGACGACCGGCAGGTCCCCGGGGAGCGCGGCGAGGCGGGCCTCGGTCTCGGCGACCCGGGCCCGGCACCAGTCGTCGCGGGTCGGGTAGGGGTCGGGGTGGAGCAGGTACTCGTCGTTGCACACGACGCCGGTCTTGTGGGCGTACGCCAGCCCCTCCTCCTTGGTGGCGCAGCCCGCGGGGAGGAAGGAGTAGTCGTAGAGGAGGAACAGCGGGGCGACGGCGACGGGGCCGTCGGGGCCCTCCCAGACCGGGTAGGGGTCCTCGGGGGTGACGACGCCGAGGCCGCGGCACATCTCGACCAGGTGCTCGTAGCGGGCGGCGCCGCGCAGGGTGACCGGGTCCGAGGGGTGGGTCCACAGTTCGTGGTTGCCGGGAACCCAGACGACCTTGCGGAAGCGGCCGGCCAGGGTTTTCAGGGCCCACTCGATGGAGGAGACCTTCTCGGCGACGTCGCCCGCCACCAGGAGCCAGTCGTCGTCGGTGTCGGGGCGCAGCTTCTCGACCAGCGCCCGGTTGTCCTCGTACCCGATGTGCAGGTCGCTGATGGCCAGCAGCTGCCCGGCACCACCGGCCGTCGATGTCACCTGTCGCCCCCTCCGATCACGCGATCACGCGGACGGCACCACGAGAACACACCCGCGCGGCGTCGGGCAAGGGCGACCACGCGCTCGGCGCGCCCCACCGGTGGGACAGGGGGGTGCTCAGGGGGCGGGGTCCCGGGAGCACGTCTGGGGCGCGGTGCGGGAGGTGGTGCGGGAGAGATATCAGGAACCGGCGGTCCGAGTGTGCATGATCGGATAATCCGTAACGCACGCGTTGCACGCGAGGGCTCCGGAAAGCCGTATGATCTGCCCCAACACCACCGCCTGAACCCCCTTTCCGGGGGCGGTTTGGTGTCCCTCCCTTCATCCCTCTGGCCGGGCCCGGCCCTGCTTCGCCGTGCCCGCGAACCGTGAAAGGCGGCCTGCATGGTCTCTCGCGTACGCGTCTGGCTCAACCGCACGTACGCGGAGAACGTGTTCTTCATGGATCAGCTGCGCCGAAATCCCAGCGACCGGGCGGTGGAGATCCATGCGACCCACGGGGACCCGGACTCGCCGGTGCTGGCCGCGGCCGACACCGCTGATCTGGAGCCCGAGGGCCTGTCGCCCGCGGCGTATGTGGAGTTCGCCCTCGATCTGTGCGCGCGGCGCGGGATCGACGTGTTCGTGCCGCGGCTGCACCAGGCGGCGATCGTGGCGCACCGCGCCGAGTTCGAGGCGGTCGGTACGGCGCTGCTGGCGCCGCCGCCGGAGGCGGTGGCCGTCTTCCAGGACAAGGCGATCGCCTACGAGGCCGTGCAGGCGATCGGGGTGCCGGTGCCGCCGTGGTGGCGGGTCCGCGATGCCGACGAACTCGTCACCGCCGTCGACGAGTTGGAGGCGGCGGGGCACAAGGCGTGCTTCAAGCCGGTGTCCGGCGCGGGCGGGGTGGGCTTCCGCGTCGTCACGCGCGCCCCCTTCTCACTCCTTCACCTCAACGGGTTCCCGGGCCCCTACGTCCCGCTCGACCTGGTGGTGGAGGCGATGCGGCAGGCCGAGGAGCCGGTCGACTGGCTGGTGATGCCCCGGCTGGAGCAGCCGGAGGTGTCGGTGGACTGCCTCACCGGCCCGGACAACCTGGTGCGGCTGGCCGTGGGCCGTACCAAGAACGGCCGCCGGCGCGGGTTCACCCTGCACGAGCAGTGGCTGGAGCCGGCGCGGCGGATCGCGGAGGGGTTCGGGCTGCACTATCTGTCCAACATCCAGTTCCGGATGTTCGGCGATCGTCCGGTGCTGATGGATGTGAACACGCGGCCCGCGGGCGGGCTGCACCAGCTGTCGCTGTGCGGGGTGAACGCGCCGTGGGCCGCGGTGCGGTTGGCGCTCGGAGACGACCCCGGCGAGATCACGCCGCCGTTCCTGGGGCAGGACTACACGGTGGTGGCGGGGCCTCGGCCGTTGCGGCAGTTCTCGCTGCCGCAGCAGCGGGTCGACTCCGTCGGTCTGGCGGCCGAGGTGGTGTCGCTTTAGGGCGTGGGCCGGGTGCGGGTCGTGAGGGCTGGTCGCGCGGTTCCCCGCGCCCCTGGCTCACCTCCTCCGCGGTGGTCCCGCACCGCTACTTCAGGTACGCCAAACCCGGGTGGACCGCCGTGTAGCCGTCCACCAGTCTGCGGGCCACGGTCACCGAGTCGACGAGTGGGTGCAGGGCGAAGGCCTTGACGGCGGTGGCGCGGGAGCCGGTCTCGGCGGCGGTCAGGATCTCCCGTTCGACGGCCTTGACCGAGCAGACCAGGCCGGTGGCGTGGCCGGGCAGCGGGTCGACGGCGACCGGGTGGGCGCCGCTTGCGTCGACCAGGCAGGGCACCTCGATCACCGCGTCGGCGTCGAGGACGGCGAGGGTGGAGCGGTTGCGGACGTTGAGGATGAGGGTGGTGCGCTCGTCGCGGGCGATGGCCCGCATCAGGGCGAGGGCGACCTTCTCGTAGCCCCCGGACAGGTCGTCGGCGTCGCGCTCGCCGGCCCCGGCGGCCTCCCGGTTCTCCGCCATGTAGGTGGCCTCGCGTTCGGCGCGGGTGCGGTCCCAGGCGGCCAGCGCGGAGACGGCCGGGTCGGCGGCCTCGGCGTAGAAGCGGGCCTGCTGTTCGCGGAGGAAGGCGCCGCGGGTCCGTTCGGCCTCCTGGTAGGCGCGGACGGTCTCGCGGTTGAAGTAGTAGTAGTGCAGGTATTCGTTGGGGATCGCGCCGAGCGAGCGCAGCCAGTCGGCGCCGAACAGCTTGCCCTCCTCGAAGGAGCCCAGCAGCGCGGGGTCGGCGAGCAGGCGCGGCAGTTGGTCGCGTCCGCCCACCCGCAGGCCGCGCACCCAGCCGAGGTGGTTCAGGCCGACGTAGTCGATCCACGCCTCGGCCGGGTTGGCGACGCCGAGGACACGGGCGATACGGCGGCCGAGGCCGACCGGTGAGTCGCAGATCCCGATCACGCGGTCGCCCAGCGCGCGGGACATGGCCTCGGTGACCAGTCCGGCCGGGTTGGTGAAGTTGATGACCCAGGCGTCGGGGGCGAGGCGGGCGATCCGGTGGGCGATGTCCACCGCGACGGGGACCGTCCGCAGACCGTAGGCGATGCCTCCGGCGCCGACCGTCTCCTGGCCGAGCACTCCTTCCGCGAGGGCGACCCGCTCGTCGTTCGCGCGTCCCTCGAGGCCGCCGACGCGGATCGCGGAGAAGACGAAGTCGGCGCCGCGCAGCGCCTCGTCGAGGTCGGTGGTGGCGGTGACCGCGGGGGCGTCCGGGACGTCGGCGGCCTGTTCCGCCAGCACCCGGGAGACCGCGCGGAGCCGGCCGGCGTCGGTGTCCTGGAGGACGACCTCCCTCACCCGACCCTCGCGCCGGTCCCCGAGAAGCGCCCCGTACACCAGCGGCACCCGGAATCCGCCGCCGCCCAGAATCGTCAGCCTCACGCCGCTCCCGCCTTCTTCGCACGTACTCGCCGGGCCCACCTGCCGCGCCCGGCACGGTGTGCACAGTACTCGTCGTGTCCGCGCTCGCCGTGTCCTCGCCCGCCCCGCCACGGTGACCGGGGGGCCGGTCCGTGGTTCGATGCGAACGCCATCTCCCACGTTCGGACAGGAGTCTGATGAGACGTCATCTGTTCAGCCTCGCCGCCGTCACCGCCGCCCTCGCCCTGGGCGCGGGCACCGCCTCCGCGGCGGGCGCGCCGTCCTGGACGGAGACCGCGACGGCGTACACCGACACCCTGGGCGGCGGGCAGGGCCTCGCCAGCCACGCGGACGGCTCCCTGCTGTACCGGGGGCTCGCCGACATCCCGCTGAGCCTGCGCCTGAAGGGCTGGAACCACGTCGGGGACCCGGACATCGCGCGCGGGCATGTGGTGGACGCCTACCAGGGGGCGGACACGGCCTCGTCGAAGATGTTCGCGGTGACCACCCCGGCCGGGAAGCGTTACGAGTACGTCCATCCGCTGGGCCAGGGCGAGAAGGTGAACAACTCCTTCGCCGCCGTCTCGCCCGACGCGCGGTGGCTGGTCTCCGGGGAATGGGGCGAGCAGCGCCGGCTCCAGGTCTTCCCCGCCCCGCTGCTGAACCCGAGCACCCCGGCGACCGGCGGCACGCTGCCGGAGGCCGGGCAGATCACGCTGGACCGGCCGGTGCGGGACATCCAGGGGTGCGACTTCGTGACCGCCACCCGTCTGGTGTGCGCCTCCAACGACGCCACCGGCGCCCACTTCCCCGAGGTGCGTCCGCTGCTCCAGGTCGATCTGGCCCGCGCGCTGGACGGCAGCCCCGTCACCGGCACGGTGACGAGCCTGTTCGCCCTGCCGCAGCGCAGCGTGTGCACGGGTGACGCCTATGAGACGGAAGGCGTCGACTACGACGCCGGAAGCGGCACACTGCGGGTGCAGATGATCCAGCCCGGGGTGTGCGCGGTGTCGACGACCGTGTACGCGTACCGCGCGGCCACCGGCTGACGCGCACCCGTTTGCCCCGTTCGGGGGACTTCAGGGGAGTGCGCTCCCTCCTTCAGGGAGTGAACTCCCCTGGCGGGTAAGGAGTTTCTCGGTTTCACCTCTTGACGCCGACGGTGGCGGCGAGCACATTGGGCGCACCCTGAGAGCGCTCTCAGCATGCCGAGGGCGCTCTCGTGGACACCCGCGCATCCACTTCCGTACCCGAGAGGCACCCCCACATGAGTGCAACCTCCGGCATACCGCACAGACGGCGCCCGCTGCGGCGGGCACTGACCGCCGTCGCCGGCGTCCTCGGCCTGGCGGCGGCAGCGGCGACGGTCACCGCGCCCTCCGCGACGGCGGCGGCCCCACCGCCCCCGTCCGGCTGGACGCAGGTCTTCGTCGACGACTTCGAGGGCGCCGCGGGCAGCGGCGTGAACACCGCGAACTGGCAGTACGCGACCGGCACCGGCTATCCGGGCGGTCCCGCCAACTGGGGCACCGGCGAGATCGAGACGATGACGTCCAGCAGGGACAACGTCTCCCTCGACGGCAACGGCAACCTCCGCATCACCCCGCGCCGCGACGCCTCCGGCCGCTGGACCTCCGGGCGGATCGAGACCAACCGCACCGACTTCCAGCCCCCGGCGAACGGCAAGCTGCGCGTCGAGGCGCGTATCCAGGTGCCGAACGTCACCGGCGCCGCCGCCAAGGGCTACTGGCCCGCGTTCTGGATGCTCGGCGCGCCGTACCGGGGCAACTACTGGAACTGGCCCGCGGTCGGCGAGCTGGACATCATGGAGAACACCCAGGGCCTGAACACCGTGTGGGCCACGATGCACTGCGGCACCTCGCCGGGCGGCCCGTGCAACGAGACCAGCGGCATCGGCGGTTCCACCACCTGCCCCGGCACCACCTGCCAGGCCGGCTTCCACACGTACCGCATGGAGTGGGACCGCTCGACCAGCGTCGAGGAGATCCGCTTCTACGTCGACGGCGTCAACTACCACACCGTGCGCGAGAACCAGGTGGACGCGACGACCTGGTCCAACGCCACCGACCACGGCTTCTTCATCATCCTCAACGTGGCGATGGGCGGCGGCTTCCCCGACGCCTTCGGCGGCGGGCCGGACGCGGGCACGGTTCCCGGCCACTCCATGGTCGTCGACTACGTGCAGGTGCTGTCGTCCGGTGGGAGCGGTACCACTCCCCCGCCGACCGGCAACCGTGACGCCTACAGCGCCATCCAGGCCGAGTCGTTCGACGGCCAGTCGGGTGTGATCACCGAGTCCACCTCCGACACCGGTGGCGGCCAGAACATCGGCGCCGTCGCCAACGGGGACTGGACGCTCTACCGGGGCGTCAACTTCGGGTCCACGCCCGCCCGTCAGTTCGTCGCCCGGGTCGCGAGCGGGGCCGCCTCCGGGGTGAGCGGTCTGGTCGAGGTGCGGCTGGACAGCCGGAGCAACCCGCCGATCGGCAGCTTCGCGGTCGGCAACACCGGCGGCTGGCAGTCGTGGCGCACGATCCCGGCGAACATCTCCTCGGTCACCGGCACCCACGACGTGTATCTGACGTTCACCAGCGGACAGCCCGCGGACTTCGTGAACGTGAACTGGTTCCACTTCGGCCGCTGACGGCGGCCCGCCTCCCCTGAAACGGGGCTCCACGCGCGCGTGGGGCCCCGTTTCGCCTATCTCAGCTCCGCGCGGAAGGCCGCCGGTGTCATGTCCGTGTGCTGGTGGAAGAACTTGGAGAAGTTCGCCGCGTCCGGGAAGCCGACCGCCGCGCCCACCCGGCCGATGGGGAGGTCGGTGTGGGCGAGGAGGCGCTTGGCCTCCAGGACCACCCGCTTGTCGATGAAGGACTTCGGCGTCTCGCCGGTCGCGGCGCGGACCGCGCGGACGAGGGTGCGGCGGGAGTAGCCGAGGGCGTCGGCGTAGGCGCTGACGCTGTGGTTGGTGGCGAAGCCCGCCTCGACGGCGTCGCGGAAGAGGGTGAACGTGGTGTCGGAGTGCTGCGGGGACGCCTCCACGGAGCCTGCCGCGAGATGGGCGAGGCGCAGCAGGAACGCGGTGAGGGAGTGGCGCAGTACGGCGGTGTGCAGGCCGAGGGGGAGGGTGGCGGTGTCCTCGTACTCGCGGCGGAGCTGGGCGAGGGAGGCTTCCAGGGCGGCGAGTTGCGGCGGGCCGGGGTGGAGCAGGGGCGGCAGGTCGTAGCGGTAGAGGCCGGTGGCCTCGACGGTGGCGCGCGGCAGAAAACCGGGCTGCATGGTGAGGACGGTTCCGCGGTACTCGCTCGTGGTCGTGAAACGGTGCACCTGTCCCGGGCGGATCCACAGCACGTCGCCGGCCGTCGCCTCGTACTCGGTGAAGTCGATCATGTGGCGTACGGGGCCGGCGGCGAAGACCATCACGACGTGGAAGTCGATGCGGTGGACGCGGCCGAGTGGCGCCTCGGAGTGCCAGGTGTGGCCGGCGCCCATCGGCCCCACCTGCATGCCGACGCCGCTGATGCTGCGGTCGGCGGGGAAGGCGAAGGTTCTGATGCCGTCGTCGTCGCCGTGCTGGGTTCTGTCCGCCATGTCGTTCTTGTGCCGCCTCGGTCGCGCGCTGTGCCGTCGGGGTGTCCCACTTTCACCACAGGCTGACACACCCGGACCTTCACGCGAAAAAGTCAGACTTTTAGAGTCGAACGCGGCTGACCAGCGAAGACACTGAATTCGATGACTTTTTAAGGGGACTGCGATCAGATGAGCGCGCAGACAACCGAGGGCCTCGAGTGGACCGAACTCGACCGGCGGGCCGTCGACACCGCGCGCCTGCTGGCGGCGGACGCCGTGCAGCGGGTCGGGAACGGGCACCCGGGCACGGCCATGAGCCTCGCCCCCGCCGCGTACACGATCTTTCAGAAGCTGATGCGGCACGACCCCGCGGATCCCGAGTGGACGGGCCGTGACCGCTTCGTCCTCTCCCCCGGTCACACCTCGCTGACGCTCTACACGCAGCTGTACCTGGCGGGGTACGAGGTGACCCTGGACGACCTGAAGGCGTTCCGCACCCACGGCTCCAAGACGCCCGGGCACCCCGAGTACGGGCACACCGCCGGTGTGGAGACCACGACCGGTCCGCTCGGCCAGGGCGTGGCCAACGCCGTGGGTATGGCGATGGCCGCCCGCTACGAGCGCGGCCTGTTCGACCCGGGCGCCCCGGCCGGCGAGTCCCCGTTCGACCACACCATCTGGGCGATCGTCTCCGACGGCGACCTCCAGGAGGGCGTCTCCGCCGAGGCCTCCTCGCTCGCCGGGCACCAGAAGCTGGGCAACCTGGTCTTCCTCTACGACGACAACCACATCTCCATCGAGGGCGACACCGCGACCGCGTTCTCCGAGGACGTGCTGAAGCGCTACGAGGCCTACGGCTGGCACACCCAGCGGATCGAGCCCGCCGAGGACGGCGACATCGACGTGCACGCCCTGTACGCGGCGCTGAAGGCCGCCCGGGACGAGACCGGGCGGCCGTCCATCATCGCGATGCGCACGATCATCGCCTGGCCCGCGCCGAACGCGCGGAACACGGAGGCCTCGCACGGCTCGGCCCTCGGCGAGGAGGAGGTCGCCGCCACCAAGCGGATCCTCGGCTTCGACCCGGAGAAGGCCTTCGAGGTCGCCGACGAGGTGCTGGCCCACACCCGCCGGGCGCTGGACCGGGGCGCCGAGGCGCACGCCGCCTGGGACAAGCGGATCGCCGCCTGGCGAAACGCCCACCCGCAGCGCGCGGCCGAGTTCGACCGGATCAGCAAGGGCGAGCTGCCCGCGGGCTGGGAGGAGAAGCTGCCCGTCTTCGAGCCGGGCAAGTCCGTCGCCACGCGTGCCGCGTCCGGCAAGGTGCTCCAGGCGCTCGGCGAGGTCATCCCCGAGCTGTGGGGCGGCTCCGCCGACCTGGCCGGTTCGAACAACACGACGATCGACAAGACCAGCTCCTTCCTGCCGGAGGGCAATCCGCTGCCGGAGGCGGACCCGTACGGCCGTACCGTCCACTTCGGCATCCGCGAGTTCTCGATGGCCGCGGAGATGAACGGCATCGCGCTGCACGGCAACACCCGGATCTACGGCGGCACCTTCCTCGTCTTCTCCGACTACATGCGCAACGCGGTGCGGATGTCCGCGCTGATGCAGCTCCCGGTGACGTACGTGTGGACGCACGACTCCATCGGCCTCGGCGAGGACGGCCCGACCCACCAGCCGGTCGAGCACCTGGCCTCGCTGCGCGCCATCCCGGGCCTGAACGTGGTCCGCCCGGCCGACGCCAACGAGACCGCCATCGCCTGGCGCGAGATCCTGCGCCGGCACGCCACCCAGCCGGCCCCGCACGGGCTCGCCCTCACCCGTCAGGGCGTACCGACGTACGAGCCCGACGAGGACGCGGCGAAGGGCGGCTATGTGCTGCGCGAGGCGGCCGGCGGCGACCCGGACGTCCTGCTCATCGCCACGGGCTCCGAGGTGCAGCTCGCCGTCGCCGCCGCCGAGTCGCTGGAGGCCGAGGGGATCGGCGCCCGGGTGGTGTCGATGCCGTCCGTGGAGTGGTTCGAGGAGCAGGACCAGGACTACCGCGACCGCGTCCTTCCGCCGTCCGTGCGGGCTCGTGTCGCGGTGGAAGCCGGGGTGGGCCTGACGTGGTACCGGTTCACAGGTGACGCAGGACGCATTGTCTCCCTCGACCACTTCGGTGCCTCCGCCGACGCGAAGACCCTGTTCGCCGCCTACGGCTTCACCGCCGACAACGTCGCCGCCGCCGCCCGGGAATCCCTGGCCGCCGCACGTGGTTGATCCGACCGCAGAAAGAAGATGATCACAGTGACCGAAGCAACCGCGCCCGCGGGAGCCCTCAAGCGCCTGTCCGACCAGGGCGTGTCGATCTGGCTGGACGACCTGTCCCGCGGTCGGATCGCGTCCGGCAACCTCGCCGAACTCGTCGAGACCAGCCATGTGGTGGGCGTGACCACCAACCCGTCCATCTTCCAGGCCGCCATCGGCTCCGGCGCGGGCTACGAGGAGCAGCTGGCCGAGCTGGCCGTGCGGGGCGTGACGGTCGACGAGGCGGTGCGGATGATGACGACCGCCGACGTGCGGGCCGCCGCCGACGTCCTGGAGCCCGTGTACCGGGCGACCGGCGGGCGGGACGGGCGGGTCTCCATCGAGGTCGACCCGCGGCTGGCCCACGACACGGCGGCCACGATCGCCGAGGCCAAGCAGCTCGCCTGGCTGGTGGACCGCCCCAACGTCATGATCAAGATCCCGGCGACGAAGGCCGGTCTGCCGGCCATCACCGAGGTCGTCGCCCAGGGCATCAGCGTCAACGTCACGCTGATCTTCTCCCTGGAGCGCTACCGCGAGGTCATGGACGCCTACCTCGCCGGACTGGAGAAGGCGCAGGCCGCGGCCCGGGACCTGAGCACCATCCACTCCGTGGCCTCCTTCTTCGTCTCCCGCGTCGACAGCGAGATCGACAAGCGGCTCACCGTCCTCGGCACCGACGAGGCGCTCGCCCTCAAGGGCCGGGCGGCGCTCGCCAACGCGCGGCTGGCCTACGCGGCGTACGAGGAGGTCTTCGGCGGCGACCGCTGGCTGGCCCTGGCCGGCTCGCGGGCCAACAAGCAGCGCCCGCTGTGGGCGTCGACCGGGGTGAAGGACCCGGCGTACAAGGACACCCTGTACGTGGACGAGCTGGTCGCCCCGGGCACGGTCAACACCATGCCCGAGGCCACCCTGGACGCCGTCCGCGACCACGGCCGGATCACCGGCGACACGGTCACCGGCGGCTACGCCCAGGCCCGCGCCGACCTCGCGGCCGTGGAGCGGCTGGGCATCTCCTACGACGAGGTCGTCCAGCAGCTGGAGGACGAGGGCGTCGCCAAGTTCGAGACCGCGTGGCAGGACCTGCTGGACGCGGTGACGAAGTCCCTGCTGAGCAAGGGAGCTGACGCGTAAATGAGCGAGAACCCGCTCGAAGCGCCGACCGCACCGGCGGTCGGCTGGACCAACCCGCTGCGCGATGTGCGCGACCGCCGGCTGCCGCGGATCGCGGGCCCGTCCGGGCTCGTCATCTTCGGCGTCACCGGCGACCTGTCCCGCAAGAAGCTGATGCCGGCCGTCTACGACCTGGCCAACCGCGGTCTGCTGCCACCGGGCTTCTCCCTCGTCGGGTTCGCCCGCCGGGACTGGGAGAACCAGGACTTCGCGGAGGTGGTGCACGACGCGGTGCGCGAGCACTCCCGCACCCCGTTCCGCGAGGAGGTCTGGCAGCAGCTCGCCGAGGGCATGCGGTTCATCCCCGGCGACTTCGACGACGACGAGGCGTTCGAGCAGCTGCGCAAGTCCGTGGAGGAGCTGGACGCCTCCCGCGGCACCAGCGGCAACTACGCCTTCTATCTCTCCGTACCGCCGAAGTTCTTCCCGAAGGTCGTGCAGCAGCTGAAGAAGCACGGTCTGGCGGACGCCCCGGACGGGGCCTGGCGGCGGGCCGTCATCGAGAAGCCGTTCGGGCACGACCTGAAGAGCGCCTGCGAGCTGAACGCGATCGTGCACGACGTGTTCGAGCCGGACCAGGTCTTCCGGATCGACCACTACCTGGGCAAGGAGACCGTCCAGAACATCCTGGCGCTGCGCTTCGCCAACCAGATGTTCGAACCGATCTGGAACCGGTCGTACGTCGACCATGTGCAGATCACGATGGCCGAGGACATCGGCATCGGCGGCCGGGCCGGGTACTACGACGGCATCGGCTCGGCCCGGGACGTCATCCAGAACCACCTGCTCCAGCTGATGGCGCTCACCGCCATGGAGGAACCGGCCGCCTTCGACGCCGAGTCGCTGCTCACCGAGAAGCTGAAGGTGCTGAAGGCCGTCCGCCTCCCGGAGGACCTGGGCCGGCACACCGTGCGCGGGCAGTACGCGCCGGCCTGGCAGGGCGGCATGAAGGTGCGCGGCTATCTGGAGGAGGACGGCATCAGCCCCGACTCCACCACCGACACCTACGCGGCGATCAAGCTCGGCGTCGACAACCGCCGCTGGGCGGGCGTCCCGTTCTATCTGCGCACCGGCAAGCGGCTCGGCCGCCGGGTCACCGAGATCGCGGTCGTCTTCCAGCGGGCGCCGCACTCCCCCTTCGACGCGACGGCCACCGAGGAGCTGGGCCAGAACGCCATCGTCATCCGCGTCCAGCCCGACGAGGGCGTCACGGTCCGGTTCGGGTCCAAGGTGCCGGGCACCTCGATGGAGATCCGGGACGTGACGATGGACTTCGCCTACGGCGAGTCGTTCACCGAGTCCAGCCCCGAGGCGTACGAGCGGCTGATCCTGGACGTGCTGCTCGGCGACGCGAACCTGTTCCCCCGTCACCAGGAAGTGGAAGAGTCCTGGAGGATCCTCGACCCGATCGAGGAGTACTGGGCCACGCACGGCAGGCCCGCCCAGTACGCGTCGGGCAGCTGGGGACCGAAGGAAGCCGACGAGATGCTCGCACGAGACGGACGGAGCTGGCGCAGGCCATGAAGATCGACCTGACCGACACCACGGCAAGCAAGATCAACAAGGCACTGGTGCAGGGCCGCCGCGCCATCGGCACCCCGGCCGTGGGCATGGTCCTGACGATGGTGATCGTCACCGACGAGGAGAACGCCTACGACTCGATCAAGGCGGCCGAGCAGGCCTCCCACGAGCACCCCTCGCGCACCCTGGTCGTGATCAAGCGGCACGCCCGCACCCCGCGCGAGCGCACCCGGTCCCGGCTGGACGCCGAGGTCCGGGTCGGCTCCGAGGCCGGCACCGGCGAGACCGTCGTACTGCGCACCTACGGCGAGGTCTCCGACCACGCCGACTCGGTGGTGCTGCCGCTGCTGCTGCCGGACGCGCCGGTCGTCGTGTGGTGGCCGGTGGACGCCCCCGAGGTCCCCGCGAAGGACCCGCTGGGCGCGCTGGCGCAGCGCAGGATCACCGACATGTACGCCGTCGAGCGGCCGCTGGAGGCCCTGGAGGCCCGCGCCCGCTCGTACGCGCCCGGCGACACCGACCTCGCCTGGACCCGGCTCACCCCGTGGCGGTCGATGCTGGCCGCCGCCCTCGACCAGGCCAAGCTGACGATCACCTCGGCGGCCGTGGAGAGCGAGGCCGACAACCCCAGCGCCGAACTGCTGGCCCGCTGGCTGGAGGCCCGGCTGCATGTGCGGGTCGAGCGGGTGGAGACCGCCGGCCCGGTCGTCACCGGCGTCCGGCTCGGCACCGAGAAGGGCGAGATCGTCATCGACCGGCCCGAGGGCCCGCTCGCCACCCTCACCCTGCCGGGCCAGCCGCCGCGCACCCTCGCCCTGAAGGTGCGCCCCACCTCCGAACTCATCGCCGAGGAGCTGCGGCGCCTCGACGCGGACGAGATGTACGCCGTCGCCCTGCGCGGCGAGGACACCAAGGAGAACGCCTGAGATGTCCGACTCCCCCTGGCTCACCCGGCGTCCCGAGTGGACGGCCCTGGAGGACCACCGCGCCGCCTGGCAGGCGCATCTTCGCGAGCTGTTCGCCGCCGACCCGGACCGCGCGCAGCGGTACGTGGTGCGCGTCGGCGACCTGCGCATCGACTACTCGAAGCACCTGATCACCGATGAGACGCTGGCGCTGCTGCGCGAACTCGCCGCCGCCACGGACGTGTTCGGGCTGCGGGACGCCATGTTCCGCGGTGAGCGGATCAACACGACGGAAGACCGGGCGGTGCTGCACACCGCGCTGCGCGCGCCGCGCGACGCGGTGATCGAGGTCGACGGCGAGAACGTCGTGCCCGGGGTGCACGCGGTGCTCGACAGGATGGCCGCCTTCGCCGAGCGGGTCCGCTCCGGTGAGTGGACGGGTCACACGGGCAAGCGGATCCGCAACGTCGTCAACATCGGCATCGGCGGCTCCGACCTCGGCCCCGCCATGGCGTACGAGGCACTGCGGCCGTTCACCGCACGCGATCTGACGGTCCGTTTCGTGTCCAACGTGGACGGCTCCGACCTGCACGAGGCCACCCGCGACCTGGACCCGGCGGAGACGCTGTTCATCGTCGCGTCGAAGACCTTCACCACCATCGAGACGATCACCAACGCCACCTCGGCCCGCGACTGGCTGCTGAACGGACCCGCCGGGCTCGGCGACGAGAAGGCCGTGGCGAGGCACTTCGTCGCCCTGTCGACGAACGCGGAGAAGGTCACCGGGTTCGGCATCGACCCGGACAACATGTTCGAGTTCTGGGACTGGGTCGGCGGACGCTACTCCTTCGACTCGGCGATCGGCCTGTCCCTGATGATCGCCATCGGCCCGGACCGCTTCCGGGAGATGCTGGACGGCTTCCGCACGGTCGACGAGCACTTCCGCACCGCCCCCGCCGAGGCCAACGCGCCGCTGATCCTCGGCCTGCTGGGCATCTGGTACAACAACTTCCACGACGCCCAGTCGCACGCCGTCCTGCCGTACAGCCACTACCTGTCGAAGTTCACGGCCTACCTCCAGCAGCTGGACATGGAGTCCAACGGCAAGTACGTCGGCCGGGACGGGCGGGAGGTCGACTGGCAGACCGGCCCGGTGGTGTGGGGCACGCCCGGCACCAACGGCCAGCACGCCTACTACCAGCTCATCCACCAGGGCACCAAGCTCATCCCCGCCGACCTGATCGGCTTCGCCCGCCCCGCGGCCGAGCTGAGCGACGACCTGAAGGCGCAGCACGACCTGCTGATGGCCAACCTGTTCGCGCAGGGGCAGGCGCTGGCGTTCGGCAAGACCGCGGACGAGGTCCGCGCGGAGGGCGTCGCCGAGGAGCAGGTCCCGCACCGCACCTTCCACGGCAACCACCCGACGACCACGATCCTCGCCCCCGAGCTGACCCCGTCGGTGCTGGGCCAGCTGATCGCGCTGTACGAGCACAAGGTGTTCGTGCAGGGCGCCGTGTGGAACATCGACTCCTTCGACCAGTGGGGCGTCGAGCTGGGCAAGGTCCTCGCCAAGCGCGTCGAGCCGGCGCTCACCGAGGGCGCCGACGTCCCCGGCCTCGACCCCTCCACCGCCGCTCTCGTCGCGGCGTACCGCGACCTCAAGGAAGAGAAGTAATCATCATGCAACTCGGACTCATCGGCCTGGGCAAGATGGGCGGCAACATGCGCGAGCGGATCCGCCGCGCGGGCCACACCGTCATCGGCTACGACCGCAACCCCGACCTGTCCGACGTGAGCGGCCTCGCCGAACTCGTCGAGCGGCTGGACGCGCCCCGCACGGTGTGGGTGATGGTCCCGGCCGGCGCCCCCACCCAGTCCGTCATCGACGAGCTGGCGGACCTGCTGGAGCCCGGCGACACGGTCGTCGACGGCGGCAACTCCCGCTGGAGCGACGACGAGAAGCACGCCGCCGAGCTGGGCGCCAAGGGCATCGGCTTCGTCGACGCCGGTGTCTCCGGCGGTGTGTGGGGCCTGGAGAACGGCTACGCGCTGATGGTCGGCGGCGACAAGGAGCACGTGGAGCGGGTCCAGCCGATCTTCGACGCGCTGAAGCCGGAAGGGCCGTACGGCTATGTCCACGCGGGCAAGGTCGGCGCGGGCCATTTCGCGAAGATGGTCCACAACGGCATCGAGTACGCCATGATGCAGGCCTACGCCGAGGGCTGGGAGCTGCTGGAGAAGGTCGACTCGGTGACCGACGTCCGCGAGGTCTTCCGCTCCTGGCAGGAGGGCACGGTCATCCGCTCCTGGCTGCTGGACCTCGCGGTCAACGCCCTCGACGAGGACGAGCACCTGGAGAAGCTGCGCGGCTACGCGGAGGACTCCGGCGAGGGCCGCTGGACGGTGGAGGCCGCCATCGACAACGCCGTGCCGCTGCCCGCGATCACCGCCTCGCTCTTCGCCCGGTTCGCGTCCCGCCAGGACGACTCCCCGCAGATGAAGATGATCGCCGCGCTGCGCAACCAGTTCGGCGGGCACGCCGTCGAGTCGGCGAAGAAGTAGGCGACCGCAGTGGGGGATCTGCTGTGGTGACGTGGTCCTCGTCGCCCACGCCCACTTCCCGCGTGTCCTGACGGCCCGTCACCTGGGTCCGCGGTCCGCGGAGGGGCGGCTGTTCCAGCTCGCGACGGGCACCGTGAGCCGGCCGTCCACGGAACACGGGCGGCCGGTCGTCACCGAGTGGAACGTCCGTCCGCACAGCGCGAGTTGACACTGGTCAACGGGCCCGCCAGAGTCGCGGCTGATGGAGATCAACGATCTGACACCGGCCGAACTGCGCGTCTGGCGGGCCTTCGCCCGCGGTGAGCGGGTCGACTTCCGCACCCATGAGGGCGAGGACGCCACGGACGGGGCGTCCTGGGGTCCCGAACGCACTCTCCGCGCCTCCGTGCTGAAGGCCCTCCTGCTGCACGCGCCGCAGGAGGACGGCGAGATCGCGGCCATGAAGGTCAGCGGCGCCCGGATCACCGGCCCCCTCGACCTCACCCACGCCCTCCTCGACTCCCACCCGGTCCGCCTCAGCCACTGCCACTTCACCGAGCGGCCCGAGCTGTACGGCATCCAGCTGCGCCGCCTCAGCCTCCACGGCTCCGTCCTGCCCGGACTCGGCCTCGGCAGCGCCCGCGTCGACGGCACCCTGCGACTGAGCGGCTGCCGGATCTCCGGGCCGGTGCAGCTCGCGGGCACCCAGATATCCGGCGCGCTCTTCCTGGAGGACGCAGAGCTGGCCGCCCCGGACGGCGCGGGACCGGTGCTCAAGCTCAACCAGGCGGTGATCAACGACGACCTGTGGGCGCCCCGGCTGCACGCGCGCGGTGAGATACGGCTCAACGGCGCCTCGGTCACCGGTTCGGTCAACTTCAGGGAGGCCCGGCTCGACCGGGACCAGGGCCTCGTCATCGACGCCCAGACCCTCGCCGTGGAGGGGGACTTCCTGCTGCGGCAGGCCCGGGTGCGCGGCTGGGTCGGCCTGCGCGGCGCGCGGATCGCGGGCCGTCTGGACCTGTCGTACGCCCATCTGTCCAACCCCTCCGGCGCGGCGCTGCGGGCGACCAGCGCCACCATCGGGGAGCTGTGGCTGCGCAGGGGCCCGGCGATGGAGGGCACCCTGAACCTGCGCCGCGCCCAGGTGGAAGTGCTGTTCGTGGAGCCGGAGATGCTGCCGCAGCGGGTGCTGATCAGCGGCCTCGGCTACACCTCCCTCACCCCGCACGAGCCCGCCGAGCGGCGGCTGCCGATGCTGGAGCGGGACGGCGACGGCTATGTCCCGCACGCCTACGAGCAGTTGACCGCCGCCTACCGGCGGATCGGCGACGACCACGCGGCCCGGCTGGTCCAGCTCGCCAAGCAGCGCCGGCACCGCTCGACCCTCCCCTGGTACGGCCGTCTGTGGGGCCATGTCCAGGACGCCGCCGTCGGCTACGGCTTCCGGCCGATGCGGGCCTTCGGCTGGCTGCTGTCGCTGCTCGCCGTCGGCTCGGTCGCCTACGCGCTGGAGCATCCGCCGCCGCTGAAGCCGGGCGAGGCCCCGGACTTCAACCCGGTGTTCTACACCCTCGACCTGCTGCTGCCGGTGATCTCCTTCGGGCAGGAGGCCGCGTTCGCGCCCGAGGGCTGGCACCAGGCGCTGTCGTACGTCCTGGTCGTCACCGGCTGGATTCTGGCGACGGCCGTGGTCGCCGGTGTGTCCCGGACGTTCAACCGCCTGTGAGGTGGCGCACGGCGTGCTGGGCGGCGAGACGGACGGGCGCGTTCTGGGCGCCGTAGCCGCGGTAGCCGCCGTCGCGCTGGACCAGTTCGAAGAAGACCCGGCCGACGGTGCGGGTGTAGCAGTGGCGGAAGACGCCGTGTGCGTCGCGGTCGTAGAGGATGCCGAGGTCGCGGTAGGTGTCCAGTTCCTCGTCGGGCAGGTCGAAGCGGGCGGCGAGGTCGTCGTGGTAGTTGGCGGGGACGGGCAGGAGCCGGCCACCGGCCGCGCGGAAGCGGCGGGCCGCGGCGACCACGTCGTCGGTGGCGAGCGCGATGTGCTGGGCGCGGAGGGTGTCGTCGGTGGGCGCCGCGCCGACGGTGAGCGCGATGCGGACGCTGCCGTCGTCGTTGGTGACGGCGCGGCTGCGCAGCAGGCCGTACGGGTCGGCGACGTCGACGCTCTCCTGGGCGCGCAGTCCGAGGACGCTGCGGTGGAAGAGGGCGGCCTCGTCGAACTGGTGCCAGGGCTGGGTGAGGGCGAGGTGGTCGATGCGGCGGATGTCGGGGGCGGCCGGCTCGTGTGCGGTGGGCTCGAAGTCGTCGAGCCAGTCGGGGAGTCGTGGGTCGCCGGTCGCGCAGAAGAACAGCTCGGTGCCGTCGGGGGCGGCGACCGCGTCCAGTGGGGCGTCGCCGGTGGCGCGGCGGCGGGGCAGGACGGGGGCGAGCAGGGCCTCGGCGCGGCGGGCGGCACCGGCCGGGTCGGGTGACTCCAGGCCGACGGCGGCGAGTCCGGCGCCGTCGACGGGAGTTCCGCCGCTCGGGCGCCGGGAGTGCGGGAGGGCCGCCCGGCCGGTGTTGACCAGGACGCGGGCCTCGCCCTGCTGCCACAGATCGACGGGTTTGCCGCGGTGCCGCGCCGTCCGGGCGAAGCCGAGCGCGGTGAGCAGCGCGGCGACGGGCTCCGGGTCGGGCGTGACCAGCTCGGCGAAGGCGATCCCGGTGGGCACGACCGGCTCGGGGAGGGCGGCGGCGCCGACGGCCTCCTGGAGGACCAGCAGCGAGCGGCGGGCGTCGACGGCGGTCGGTCCGGCCTCGGCCTGCCGGAAGACGTCGTTGAAGACCTCCAGGGAGAGCGGGCCGTCGTAGCCGGTGGCCAGGACCCGGCGCACGAGGTCCGCGACGTCGAATCCGCCCTGCCCCGGGAAGCAGCGGTAGTGGCGGCTCCACTGGAGCACGTCCATGGCGAGCAGCGGGGCGTCGGCGAGCTGGAGGAAGAAGATCTTCTCGCCGGGGATGTCGGCGATGCCGTCGAGGTCCTTGGGGCCGGACGTCCGGGAGAGGATGTGGAAGCTGTCCAGGCAGGTGCCGAGCGCGGGATGCCCGGCCGCCTGGACGATCCGCCAGGCGTGGTCGTAGGTGTTGACGTGCCGTCCCCAGGCGAGTGCCTCATAGGCGACCCGCACCCCGTACTCCCGGGCAGCGTCGGCGAGGGCGCTGAGCTGCTCGGCGGCGAGCGCGTCGTCGTCCACGGCCAGCGGGGAGACCGAGGAGCACACCAGCACGGTGTCCGCGCCGAGCCGGCGGGTCAGCTCGAACTTGCGCCGGGCGCGGCGCAGATTGCGGGCGAACTCCTCGGGGGGCACGGCCTCGACGTCCCGCATCGGCTGGTAGAGGTCGATGCTCAGGCCTAGGTCGGCGCAGCGGCTGCGGATCTCCTCGGGGCCGAGGGGGCTGGCCAGCAGGTCGTTCTCGAAGATCTCCACACCGTCGAAACCGGCCCGGGCGGCGGCGGTCAGCTTCTCGGTGAGGGGTCCGCTGAGGGAGACGGTGGCGATGGACGTACGCACGGCGGTACCTCTTCTTCTCTTCACGTTCTTCTCTGCGCGGGCCTTGCCGGGAGGCGGGACCTGCTGGGGTGCCGGTCCCCCTGGGGGTGCCGGCCCCCGGCTGTGGGTGCCGGCCCGGCTGTGGGTGCCGGTCCCCGTTGGGGGTGCCGGCCCGGCTGTGGCGCCGGTCCTGACCGTGGGTGCCGTCCCGCCATGAGGGGGTGGTCCCTCCATGGGGGGTCCCGCCATGGAGGGTCCCTCCAGGTGGTCCATCCATGGGGGGTCCCGCCATGGGGGGGCGGCCCTGCAATCGGTGCCGGCCCGGCGACGGCGCGGGACCCGCTCCGAGGCGGGCCCACGGCAGGGCGGACCCGCTACGGGGCGGTGGTCACTGCCCCGGCCAGTTCGGCGATGTCCGCCAGCATCGCGGCGCTGTCCGGCTCGCGTCCGGTGAACAGCCGGAAGGCGTCCACTGCCTGGAATACGGCCATCCCTCCGCCGTCCAGCGTGGCGCAACCGGCGGCGCGGGCGGTGCGCAGCAGCTCGGTCTCCAGCGGCCGGTAGACCACCTCGGCGACCCACAGCTCGGGGCGCAGCAGGGCGGCCGGGAAGGGCAGTCCGGGGTGGGCGGCCATGCCGGTGGGGGTGGCGTGGACGACGCCGTCGGCCCGCGCGAGCAGCCCGGGCAGCCGGTCGGGGGTGCCGGCGGTGGCGCGGCCGTCGCCGAAGTGCCGGGTGAGGGACGCGGCGAGGGCTGCGGCCCGCTCGGACAGCGCGTCGACGACGGTGATCCGCTCGGCGCCGAGGGTGAGCAGGGCGTGCGCGACGGCGGCGCCCGCGCCCCCGGCGCCCAGCTGGACCACCCGTTCCAGCGGCGCGTCGGGCAGGCCGCGGGCGAAGGAGGCGGCGAAGCCGGTGACGTCGGTGTTGTGGCCGACGGCGCGCCCGCCGTCGAAGACGACGGTGTTGACCGCGCCGAGCGCCTCGGCCTGCGGGGCGAGCGCGTCCAGGTGGCCGAGGACGAGCTGCTTGCAGGGGTGGGTGATGTTCAGGCCGTCGAAGCCGAGGTCGCGGGCGGCGCGCACCAGGTCGCCGACGGCCTCGGGGGGCAGGCCGAGGGTGTCGAGGTCGAGGAGCCGGTACAGATAGCGCAGGCCCTGCCGGTCGGCCTCGCGGTGGTGCAGCGCCGGGCTGAGCGAGGGTCCGATGCCGGATCCGATGAGTCCGACGAGATACGACTCCTGGGGCACGCGGACCTCCTGTGCGGGTCGCCGCCGACGGCTGTGGGGCGCCGACGGCCAGCTAATGTACGAACTAGTACGTTAGTCATAGCAGTCGTACCCCGGGAGGGGAAGCCCCGGCCGAGGGCCTTCTAGAATCTCGGCACTGGCCCCTCGCCCGAAGGATCCCGATGACCAGCGTCGACGAACCGGCACGACCGAACGGGCGCATCCGCGACGCGGCCCGCACCAAGGCCGAGATCCTCGACGTGGCCACGCAGGAGTTCGCCCGTGCCGGTTTCGACGGCGCCCGGGTCGACGAGATCGCCGCCCGCACCCGCACGACGAAGCGGATGATCTACTACTACTTCGGCGGCAAGGAGCAGCTGTTCACGGCCGTGCTGGAGCGCGCGTACGGCGTGATCCGCGAGGCCGAACAGCAGCTGGACGTCGAGCATCTGGACCCGGTCGCGGCCATCCGGCGCCTCGCCGAGCTGACGTTCGACCACCATGAGCAGCACCCGGACTTCATCCGCCTGGTGACCATCGAGAACATCCACGACGCCCAGCACATCGCCGCGTCCGAGGAGCTGGGGCGGATCGGCTCGCCGGCCCTCGACGTGATCCGCCGGATCCTGGCGGCGGGCCAGGAGTCGGGGCTGTTCACGGCCGACGTGGACGCTGTCGACCTGCACGCGATGATCAGCTCGTTCTGCTTCTTCCGGGTCGCCAACCGGCACACGTTCGGCGCGCTGTTCGGCCGGGACCTGGTCGATCCGGCACAGCGGGAGCACTACCGCACGATGCTCGGCGACATGGTGATCGCCTATCTGACGGCGGACCGCGCGGAGGACTGAGTCCGGCGGCAGCGCAGCGCACCTCCGTGCGGCACCTCCGTGCGGCATCCCCGGCGCGCCCGCTCGCGAAATCTTCCGTGCACGCACCCTTGACACCCAGGACACACGGGCGCAGCATCCCTAACCAACCCGGATTAACTATCCAGTGGGTTAATTAGCCGAGCTCCGGCACTTCCCCTCTCGCCGCACTCCGCTTACGTTGGAGCCCCCCGAAGGAGCCGCCGTGTCCGTCCCCACCCCTGCCTCCGCCGCCCCGCCCGGCCAGCCGAAGAAGGCGGCCACGGCCGCCTGGATCGGCAGCGCGCTGGAGTACTACGACTTCTTCATCTACGGCAGCGCGGCCGCCCTGATCTTCCCGGAGATCTTCTTCGACGAGTCCGACCCGGCCACCGCGACCCTGCTGTCGCTAGCCACCTTCGGCGTGGCGTACGCGGCCCGGCCGGTCGGCGCGCTCGTCCTCGGCCACTTCGGCGACCGGCTGGGCCGTAAGAAGATCATGGTCTTCACGCTGATGCTGATGGGCCTGTCGACGTTCCTCATCGGCTGTCTGCCCACCCGCGACCAGGTCGGCACCCTCGCCCCGGTCCTGCTGGTGCTGTGCCGCGTGCTCCAGGGCATCTCGGCGGCGGGCGAGCAGGCCAGCGCCAACTCGATGACGCTGGAGCACGCGCCGCCGGGCCGGCGCGGCTTCTTCACGAGCTTCACCCTGAGCGGCACGCAGGGCGGCCAGCTGCTGGCCACGCTGGTGTTCATCCCGGTCGCCGCGCTGCCCGAGGAGCATCTGCTGGCGTGGGGCTGGCGGGTGCCGTTCTGGCTGAGCGTCGCGGTCGCCGTGGTCGGCTGGGTGATCCGCCGCAAGCTGGACGAGACCCCGGCCTTCGCCCGGCAGGCGGCGACGGAGGGCGTCGCCAAGCTGCCGCTGGCGATCCTGCTGCGCGAGCACTGGGCGGATGTGCTGCGGGTGGTCGCGGGCGCTCTCGTCGCCTCGGTCAGCACGATCTTCACCGTGTGGGCGCTGGCGTACGCGACGAGCGACGCGGTCGGGATGAGCCGCTCCGGGATGCTCTGGGTGGGCGCGCTCGCCAACGTGGTGGCGCTCGCCGCCATCCCGCTGTGGGCCACGCTGTCGGACCGCGTCGGCCGCCGCCCGGTGTTCCTGATCGGCGCCGCGGGCAGCGCGGTGGCGATGTTCCTGTACCTGTGGGCGATCTCCACCGGCTCCTACCCGCTGACGCTCCTGCTCGGCATCGTCGCCTTCGGTGTCGTCTACAGCGCGGCGAACGGGGTGTGGCCGGCGTTCTACGGCGAGATGTTCACGACCCGGGTGCGGCTGTCCGGCATGGCGATCGGCACCCAGATCGGGTTCGCGGTCGCCGGTTTCGCGGTGACGTTCGCGGCGCGGATCGCCGGTCCGGACGGCGACGACTGGTTCTCGGTGGCCCTGTTCACCGCCGCCCTGTGCGTGCCGCCGATGGTCGCCGCGCTCTCGGCCCGCGAGACGCACCGGGTGCCGACCGAACGCCTCGGCGAGCGGACCCTCGCGGAGGCGCCCGGCCGGGAGACGGTCGCGGCCTGATCCGGCCAACGCGTCGCCCCCCAGAGCCCTCCGGCGGAACGCCGCCGGGGGGCTCGCCTCAGCGCCGGGGAATGCCGTACACCCGCTCCACCCTCAGCCGCAGCACCAGGCGGCGGTCGCGGACCATGGCGGCGCGGTAGTCGTCCCAGTCGGGGTGCTCGCCGCGGACGGCGCGGTACAGGCGGATCAGTTCCTCGACCGTCTCGTCGTGCGGGTCCCGGGCGACCGGGGTGAGATCGGCCGTGCCCTCGGCGACCGCGTAGGCCCAGCGGTCGGTGGTCGTGACGTGGTACGAGGCACGGGGATCGCGGCGCAGGTTGCGGGTCTTGGCGCGGTCGTCCGTGAGGGAGACACGCAGGATCCGCTCGTCCGGGTCGTAGGCGTGATTGACGTTGGACAGCTGGGGGCGGCCGTCGCGCTTGAGGGTGACGAGCACACCGTCGTGGCCTTCGGAGAGCAGGGTCAGCAGGGGGTCTTGGGTCATGACTCGGTACAACTTGCCGACCATGGACCCGCATTCCCCGCTGACCACAGGGAGTAGACAGTGTCTACGACCACCTGGTAGACACTGTCTATGACTGCTGCGGAGGATCAGGAGCCGGGCCTGCGTGCCCGCTTGGTGGAAGTCGGCGTCGACCTGGTGAACCGGGAGGGCGCCCAGGCGCTGACCCTGCGGGAGATCGCCCGCCGGGCCGGCGTCTCCCACGGGGCACCGCGCCGCCACTTCCCCACCCATCTCGAACTGCTGTCGGCGATCGCCCGCCGGGGCTTCGAAGCGCTGGGCGAGCGGGCGCGGGAGGCGCTCGGGGACGGTTCGGCGAGCCCGCGCGAGCAGGTGGCGGCGCTCTGCCGGGCGTATCTGGAGTTCGCGCTGAACCGTCCCGGCATGTACGAGCTGATGTTCCGTCACGATCTCTTGAAAAGCGAGCACTTGGGCCTGCGGAACACCAGCCTTCCCCTCTTCGGCCTCCTGGTGGAGCTGGTGGGCCGGGCGCGTCCGGACGCCGCCGACGCCCGTGCCGTGGCGGCGGCGCTGTGGGCGAACCTGCACGGCATAGCCCAGCTGTGGGGCTGGGGCAGCCTCCAACTCGCCACCGGCACCGAGCACTTCGACCCGCTGCTGCGCACCGCCCTCGACGCCCACCTCGGCCCCGGGTCCGGCCGGTGAACCGCCGTCTGACGCTGGCGAGCAGCGTGGCCGGGGCGGTGGTGGTCGCCCTGGACGGCACCGTCCTGACGATCGCCCAGCCCACCCTGCAACGGGATCTCGACGCCTCCTTCGCACAGGTGCAGTGGACCACCACCGGGTATCTCGTCGCGGTGGCCGCGCTGCTGGTGTTCGCGGGGCGGCTCGGCGACCGGTACGGGCACCGGCGGCTCTTCGGCCTCGGCATGCTCGGCTTCGCCGCCGCGTCGGCCGGGATCGGGCTGGCGCCCGGCATCGGCTGGGTGATCGCGCTGCGGGTCGCCCAGGGCGTGTTCGGGGCACTGCTCCAGCCCGCCACGCTCGGCATGCTGCGCGCCGCCTACCCGCCGGACCGGCTGCGCCGGCCGCTCGCCGTGCGTACCGCCGCGATAGGGGTGGCTGCCGCCGCCGGGCCGCTTCTCGGCGGGGTGCTGGTGACGGAGCTGGGCTGGCGGGCGGTGTTCTTCGCGCAGGTCGCGCCGGCGGCGCTCTTCGGGCTGCTCGCCCTGGCCACGCGCAGGCCCGAGCCGCCGCGCACCGCCGTGCGGCTGGACCTCCCCGGCGCGCTGCTGCTCGCGCTGACCCTCGCCGCCCTCGTGCACGGCCTCGGGGGCGTCGCCGACTCGGGCGGCCTCGCCGCGGCGGCACCGGCTCTCGAGGTCGCCGTCGTCGCCGGGATGGTGTTCGTACGGCACGAGCGGCGGACCGCGCACCCGCTGCTGCCCGCCGACGTGATCCGGTCGGCGTCCGTGGGCTCCGCGCTCGGTGTGCTCATCGCCGCCTCCGCCGCGCTGCACGGCACGCTGTTCGTCTGCGTGTACCTCCTCCAGGACACCCTCGGCCTCACCCCCTTCCAGACCGCCCTGCGCAGCCTGCCCCTGGCCGTCTTCATGATCGCCGCGGCACCCGTGTGCGCGGTCCTGCTACGGCGGTCCGGAGCCCGGCGGACAACCGTCACGGCCATGCTCGTCCTCGCCTCCGGCATCGCGATCCTCTCCACCGCATCCGCCCCCCTCCCCCTCTGCACCGGCTTCGCCCTGGTCGGCGCCGGATTCGGCACGGTGATGGTCGCGGCCACCCACGTCGTCGTACGACACGCCCCCGCGGAGTCGGCCGGAGTGGCAGGCGGCCTCCAGCAAACCGCACTGAACACCGGCCCCGCCCTGGGCGTCGCCGCAGCAGCCCTGCTCATCCACGTGGGCTCCCTGCGCACCCCCTTGCTGGTCCTGGCGCTGCTGGGCGCGGTGGCTGCGGTGATGGGCGGTGCGCTGCCCGGGCGGGCGGCGGCGAAGGCCGAGGAACGGCCCGAGCGGGGTGGCGCTACAGCGGCGACGGCCGGCCGTGAGGCGGGGTGAGCCGCCGGGCCGGGGCTCGGGCCCGCATCCGCGCGACGGCGGTTGCCGGACGTGAGATCCGGCGAGCCGCCGGGACCCGGGCTCGGACCCGCACCCGCGCGACGGCGACTGCCGGGCTCAGGCCGGTGAGGACACCGACGCGGAGCCATGCGGCGGCGGTTGCCGGACATGAGACCCGGTGAGCCGCCGGGCCCCGGGCTCGGACCCGCACCCGCACCCGCACCCGCGCCACGGCGACTGCCAGTCACCCGGACGCCCGCAGGCCGCAGGCCACGTGTGGCCGTGCGGGAGGGCACGGCCCTCGGCGCGAGGCGTCGGCGGACGCCCTCTGTCGCTGCAGCTCGGCAGGTGGCTGGGGGACCATGAGGTCTGAGGGCTTCTGCACGGGGTATGCCCGATCGCACCTCGACGAACGCGATCGGAGGAGAGCGATGGCACAGCTGCGACAAGAGGTCGAACCGGAGGCCGCGGGACTGGATGCGCGGGCGCTGGAGCGGCTGGACCGGCATTTCGCCCGTCAGGTCGACGACGGGCGGCTGCCCGGCTTCCTCGTGGCCGTCGCGCGCGGTGGCCGGGTCGCCCACCTCACCACGTACGGGCACCGGGACATCGCCGCGGGACTGCCCGTGCGGCCGGACACGCTGTGGCGGATCTACTCGATGACCAAGCCGTTCACCGCGGTGGCCGCGCTGCTGCTGATGGAGGAGGGGCGGCTCGCGCTGGACGACCCGGTCGCCCGGTATCTGCCGGAGTTCGCCGACGCCCGCGTCTACGTCGAGGGCTCCGGCGACGACGTACGCACCCGCCCCGCCGCCGGTCCCATACGGATCCGGCATCTGATGACCCACACCGCGGGCCTGACCTTCGCCTTCTACCACACCCACCCGGTCGACGCGCTCTACCGCGAGGCCGGCCTGCACTCGTCGGTGGCGCCGGGCACCGACCTGGCGGGCACGGTCGAGGTGTACGCGCGGATGCCGCTGCAGTTCGAACCGGGCAGCCAGTGGAACTACTCGGTGGCCAGCAACGTACTCGGCCGGGTCATCGAGGTCGTGTCGGGCACGTCCCTGGACGTGTTCTTCGCCGAGCGGATCTTCCGGCCGCTCGGCATGCCGGACGCGGGGTTCGAGGTCGACGACGAACAGGCGGGCCGGCTCGCCGAGTTGTACGGCGAGAAGGAGGACGGCAGCGGGATCGAACCGATCCCCGGACTACCGCTGCACGGCCGGCCGCGGTTCCTGTCCGGCAGCGGGGGCATGGTGGCGAGCGCGTACGACATCCACCGGTTCATGGAGCTGCTGCGCCGCCGCGGCGAACTGGACGGGGTGCGGCTGCTGGCCCCCGACACCGTCGGCCTGATGACCTCCAACCAGCTGCCCGGCGGCGCCGACCTGCGCTCCTTCGGCAGCCGCCCGGCCCACGACGAGCCCGGCAACGAGGGCGTCGGCTTCGGGCTCGGCGTGTCCGTGGTGATCGACCCGTCCCGCACCCAGGCGCCGTCCGGTCTCGGCACCTTCGGCTGGAGCGGGGTGGCGACGACGACGTTCTGGGTCGACCCGGGCCGGGACCTGACCGTGCAGTTCCTTACCCAGCTGCGGCCACGCCGCTCGCACACCGTCTACCCGGATCTGAAGCGGCTGGTCCACGAGGCGGTCGCGCCGCTGTCGTCACCGTCGTCACGCCGGTAGCCGGCCCCCGGTGGTGGGGCGGACCGCGGTGACCGGTGCGGCAGGGGCGGTCCCGCCCCCCGACGGGGCCGTCCCTGCCGCGCCTCGTCCCGCGAGCCCGGGACCGCTCAGGACCAGTGGGCCACCGCGTCCAGGTGGGGCAGATGGTGGTCCATCCGCTCCCGCTTCGTACGCAGGTAGGTGATGTTGTTCTCGCACGGCGGGATGAGCAGCGGGACCTGCTCGGCGACCTGTATGCCGTGCCGCACCAACGCCTCCCGTTTGCGCGGGTTGTTGGACATCAGCCGCACCGACCGCACCCCGAGGTCCTGGAGGATCCCGGCGGCGACCCCGTAGTCGCGGGCGTCCACCGGCAGGCCCAGCGCCAGGTTCGCCTCGACCGTGTCCAGCCCCTCCGCCTGCAGCGCCATCGCTCGCAACTTGCCGAGCAGCCCGATGCCACGGCCCTCGTGTCCCCTCAAGTAGACGACGACGCCGGCCCCTTCGGCCACGACCGCGCGCAGCGCCGACGCCAGCTGGTCGCCGCACTCGCAGTGCCGCGAGCCGAACGCGTCGCCGGTCAGGCACTCCGAGTGCAGCCGGGTGAGGACATCGTCGGCGCCTATGTCACCGTGGACGAGGACGACTTGCTCCTCACCGCGGTCGTGGTCGAGATATCCGATCGCCTGAAATCGTCCGTACACGGTCGGCAGCGGGGCATTCACCACGCGTTCCACGCCGGTGCGGTGCGTCGGCTTTCCGCCGATGACGCCGATGTTTTCTGTCATGATCTGAGTTCCTCAAACAGAGACGAAAGGCCGTGAAGAAATGAATGGTTCGGGTCTGTTGCCGGCGGACACCACGGAGGACGTGCGCGCCAGGGGGGCCGGTGTGCCACGGCAGGTCGCCGTTCTTCCGGTCGGGAGTTTCGAGCAGCACGGCCCGTACCTTCCGCTGGCCACCGACACGCTCGTCGCCTGCGCGATAGCCCGGGAGATCGCCGCCGCGTACCCGGTGCACCTCCTTCCTCCGGTGACCGTCTCCTGCTCGCACGAGCACGCGGCCTGGCCGGGAACCGTCAGCATCTCCTCGGTGACCCTTCACGCGGTGATACGGGACATGGCGGCCTCGCTGCGCCGGTCCGGCGTCGAGGCGCTGGTGCTGGTCAACGGGCACGGCGGGAACTACGTCCTGGGCAACGTCGTCCAGGAGTCCACCGCGCGCGGCGAGCGCATGGCCCTCTTCCCGGCCCCGGAGGACTGGGAGACGGCGCGGGAACGCGCGAAGGTGGTGACCTCGCTGCTCACCGACATGCACGCGGGCGAAATAGAGACCTCCATCCTGCTGCACACTCATCCGGAATCGGTCCGGCCCGGATATGAGACGGCCGATTTCATCGCCGACGACCGGCGTCATCTGCTCACCACCGGTATGTCCGCCTATACCGATTCGGGGGTCATCGGGCGGCCTTCCCTGGGCACCGCGGAAAAGGGGAAGGAACTGCTGGCGAGCCTGGGGGATTCCTTCGCCCCGTGTTTCGAACTGCTCACCTCCGAGCCGTCCACCGCCGGGGAGGCGGACCGGGCGTAGCGGCCCGCGGGGCGGGGACGGACGAGCGGCCGACGAGCGGCTGGGTGGCGGACGGGCCGGCGACGGGTGGCCGGGCGGCGGACGGGCCCGCGACGGGTGGCCGGGCGGCGGACGGCGAGCACCAGGGCGCCGGGGAGGCTCGCCGCGAGGCTCAGCACGCCGTAGACCACGGCGACCGTGAGGCCGTCGGCCGCGCCCAGTCCGGCGGCGCCGAACGACCAGGCGGTGACGCCCTCCCGGGGGCCCCAGCCCGCCACGTTCAGCGGCAGGCTCATGGCGAGCAGCGCGAGCACCGCGAGCGGCAGCAGCACCGGCGCGGAGGCGTCGCTGCCGGCGATCCGGGCCGCCAGCAGGAACATCGCGAGGTGGCCGGCCAGGACGACCACCGACGCGACGGCGACTCCCGGCCCGTTGCGCCGCGAGCACAGCGCCGCCCGAACCTCCGCCCCGAGTCGGCGGCGTGTACGGGCCTTCGGGCCCCGGTTCAGCCGTACGGCGAGACCGACCGCGAGCGCGCCCAGCGCGGCGACCGCCACCGGCAGGGCGAGTTGGCGGGCCTCCGCGCGCACCGGGGACGGCACGACCAGCAGGATCCCGGCACCGGCCACCGCCAGCACCACCTGCCCCGCGGCCCGTTCGAGCACCACCGCCCGTACCCCCCGGCCGAGGTCCCCCGCGTCGCGCCCGTGCCGTACGGCCCGGTGCACATCGCCGAGGACGCCGCCGGGCAGGGCCGCGTTGAGGAACAGCGCCCGGTAGTAGTCGGCCACCGCCGGCCCGTACGGCAGCCGGATGCCGAGCCCGCGGGCCACCAACTGCCAGCGCCACGCGCTGCACGCGGTGGTGACCACACCGATGCCTACGGCCGCCGGCAGGGCGGTCCCGTCGATCCGCCGCAGTCCGTCGAGGAAGGCGCCGGTGCCCAGCCGCCAGACGAGAACGGCGAGGAGGGCCGTGCCGGCGAGGGTGCCGAGGTGGGTGCGCAGGGTGCGGGACGGCGTCACGACGCCCCGCTCGCCGGGCGGGACAGCGCCAGCAGGTCGCTGTGGTGGACCGTGACCCGCAACTCCCCCGCCGCGCAGGCCGCGAGCCGCGCCGCCAGGTACTTCTGGGCGGGCCCGGCCAGCTCGGGGCGCTGCTCGACGGCGGCGCCCACCCAGCCGCGCAGCCACGGCACGATCAGCGCCGCGTCGCCGGGGCCGAGCCGCCAGGGGCTCGGCCGCACCAGCACCGTGGCACCCCGGTCGGCGAAGGCCTCGCGGGCCGCCTCGACGGCGTCCGGGCCGAGCAGTCCGGAACGCCGCTGGTGGGCGTTGAACGCCTCGGTGATGTCCCCGTCCAGCGGGTCCTGCGGGGTCAGTTCGACCCGGCCGGCCACGGACAGCGTCAGCAGCGCCGGGCACCCGGCGTCCGCGCAGGCGGCGGCGAGCGTGTCGACCTCCTCGCGGGTGAGGACGTCGAGCAGCGCGGACGCCGTCACCAGGGAGGCGCCGGCGAGGGCGTCGGCGGTGAGCCGGGCGAGGTCGCCGCGCCGGGTCTCCACGGTGACGCGGCTGCCGTCGGCGGCGGAGCGCGGGGAGGCCACGGCGGCGAAGTGCAGCAGATAGGGGTCGCGGTCGTGCAGCACCCAGTGCTGGGCGCCGTCGAGCCGGGGCGCCAGCCAGCGGCCCATCGAGCCGGTGCCACAGCCCAGGTCGTGCACGACGAGCCCGCCGGCCCGGCCGGGCAGGTTGGCCAGCCGGATCCGCAGCGGATCCAGCAACTCCGCCGCCCGCGCCACCGCGTCGGCGCCCTCCCGCAGCCGCAGCCACTCGGGCGCGTACCGCGGCGGCTCCTCACCGTCACCGCCGTCCCGCAACCGCACGGTGGGCCGCTCCCCCGTCCGCGCGGCCCCCCGCACGGGGGGTCCGGCGGGCCCGGCACCGGCGATGACCCCGGACACCTCCGCCGCCCCCGTCCCGGCGCCCGGCGCCCCGTCCGAGTCGGCGTCCGCACCCGGAGACAGCTCTGAGCCCACAGCGCCTCCCGCCTCCGCGCTCGGCGACGCCACGGGTGCCGCTCCCGGCCCACCGACCGGCGACGCGTAGGAACCTGCGCCCTCCCCCGACCCACCGACCGGTGGCACGTCCGAACCCGCGCCCTCCCCCGGCCCGCCGACCGGCGAGACGTCCGAACCCGCGCCCTCCCCCGGCCCACCGACCGGCGGCACGCCTCGGACGGCACCGTCTCCGGGCCCCGCGACCGGCGGGGCCAGGGACATCACCCCCGCCCCCTCCTCCGGCTCCGGTCGCGACGGGCGCGGGCCGCCCCGCTGGGGTGGGTGGGTCGTCGTCGTGGTGTCGTTCATGCCGCCCTCCGGGGTTCGCTGGGGAGCCGGCTGAGGATGCCGGCGAGGGAGCGGGCAGTGGTGGCCCAGCCGTCGAGGGCGGCGCGGCGGCCCCGCGCGGCGGCCTTGAGGCGGCGGCGCACGTCCGGCTCGCCGAACCAGCCGCGCAGCTCCGCGGCGAGCGCGGCCGGGTCCTCGGGCGGGACGAGGATGCCGGGCACCCCGCCGTCCGGGGCGCGGCCGACCGCCTCCGGGAGGCCGCCCACGTCCGTGGCCAGCACCGGGATGCCGCGCGCCAGGGCCTCCGTGACCGCCATGCCGTAGGTCTCGGCGTACGACGCGAGGACCATCAGGTCGGCGGCGGCGTAGCTGGCGTCGAGGGCGGCCCCGGACTGCGGCCCCGCGAGGTGGATACGGTGCGTGAGGCCGTGGTGGTCGATGAGGGCCCGGAGCCGGGCGACGTACTCCCGGTCCTGGGTCAGTCCGCCCACGCACACACAGCTCCACGGCAGGTCGGTGACCGCGGCCAGTGCCTCCACCAGTCGGTGCTGGCCCTTGCGCGGGGTGACCGCGGCGACGCACAGCAGCCGTGACACGCCGTCGGTGCCGGGCGCGAGGGGCGCGATGTCGGCGCCGGGCGCGGCGGCGTGCACGCGGTCGGGGGCGAGCCCGTGGTGGGCGACGAGCCGGCGGACCGCCCAGTCGCTGGTGGCGATCACCGCGGGGACCGCGCGCAGGACCTCCCGCTCGCGGGCGTCCAGGTCCGCGGCCGTCTCGGGCGCGAGGCCGGTCTCGTCGCCGAGCGGGAGGTGGACGAGGACGGCGAGCCGCAGCCGCTCCGCCTCCGGGACGATCACCTCGGGGACGCCGCAGGCGACGAGCCCGTCGAGCAGGACGACCGCGCCGTCCGGCAACTGCCGTAGCGCGGTGGCGAGTTCGGCGCGGGCGGTGGCGTCCGGGCGGGGCCACGCGCCGGCCACCGGGTGCCGCTGGACCTGCCAGCCGAAGCCGGGCAGGTCCAGGCAGATGCGCCGGTCGTAGGCGTTGCCGCCGCTGGGCGCGGACGGGTCGTCGACGCCGCCCGGCAGGACGAAGTGGACGGTCCGCAGGGACATCCGGACGATCTCCGCGCCGACCAGGGCGGGGGCCTGGACGGGGACGTAGCCGAGCGTGGGCTGTTCGGTCATCGCGTCGGTCACAGGGCACGCTCGTAACTCGCCCAGGCGACATGCGACTCGTGCAGTGTGACCGTGATGCCCGCGATGCCCCGCGCACCCGCGCCCAGCGCGCCCTTGTGCACCCGCTCGGCGAGCCGGTCGGCGATGACCTTCGCGAGGAACTCGGTGGAGGTGTTCACCCCGGCGAAGTCGGGCTCGTTGTCGAGGTTTCGGTAGTTCAACTCGCCGACCACCGCACCGAGTTCCCGGGTGGCCAGGCCGATGTCGACGACGATGTTGTCGTCGTCCAGCTCGGGCCGCCGGAAGGTGGCGTCCACCAGGAACGTCGCTCCGTGCAGGCGCTGCGCGGGACCGAAGACCTCGCCGCGGAAGCTGTGGGCGATCATGATGTGATCGCGGACGGTGACACTGAACAAGGGAACGCCCCTTCGGGTGCGGTGCATCGATGCCGACTAGTACGGCTGATGGCCTTCCCTTGTTCAGCGGCGGTCAGACCGGGTAACGCACCCGGTGGCACAGCGCCGGGATCCGGCCGTCGGCCAGCCGCGGCAGCACGTCCGGCAGCTCCTCGAAGGCGCACTCGCCCGTGATGAGCGCGTCGAGCGCCGGGTCGGCGAGCAGGTCCAGGGCGAGGGCGAGCCGGTCACCGTACGAGCGGCGGGCGCGGCGGGCCGGGGAGACGGTGCCGACCTGGCTGCTGCGCAGGGTGATCCGCCGGGCGTGGAAGTCCTCGCCGAGCGGCACGCTCACCTTCCGGTCGCCGTACCAGCTGAGTTCGAGGACCGTGCCCTCGGTGGCGACGAGTTCGAGGGAGCGGGCGAGGCCCTGGTCGGTGGCGCTGGCGTGGACGACCAGGTCGCAGTCGCCGAGCGCGTCGGCGGGGGCGGCGAAGCCGACGCCGAGGGCCTCGGCGGTCTCGGCGCGGGCGGGGTCGGTGTCGACCAACTGGACGCGTACGCCCGGGAAGCGGGCCAGCAGCGCGGCCACCGAGCAGCCGACCATGCCGCCGCCGACGACCGCGATCCGGTCGCCGACCAGTGGTGCGGCGTCCCACAGCGCGTTGACCGCGGTCTCCACGGTGCCGGCGAGGACGGCCCGTTCGGCGGGCACCTGGTCCGGGACGGGAGTGACGGCGGAGGCGGGAACGACGTAGCGGGTCTGGTGCGGGTGCAGGCAGAAGACGGTACGGCCGGTCAGCCCGGCCGGCCCTTCCTCGACGACGCCGACGGAGAGGTAGCCGTACTTCACCGGCCCCGGGAAGTCGCCCTCCTGGAACGGCGCCCGCATCGCCGCGTACTGGCTGCGCGGCACACCGCCGCGGAAGACCAGCGTCTCCGTGCCCCGGCTCACCCCCGACCACAGCGCGCGCACCACCACCTCCCCCTCGACCGGCTCCGGAAGCTCGGCGTCGCGTATCTCTCCGTGGCCCGGAGCGGTGAGCCAGAACGCACGTGCGGTGCGCGTCATCGGCGGTCCTCCTGAACGGTCGGCCAGTGGTGCACGTACCGAGATGGCACAGGCCGCGCACAGTACGCGGCGTTGATCGACTCTGTCACACGGCCGGAGGATGTGCGGTGGCCCTGAACAACACATACGGTGCGAGGCCGGTCCAGCAGGAGGCCGCGGTGGGCGCGGGCCTGCAGATCCTGCTGCTGGCCCTGCTCGGCTCGGCGATCGGGATGGGCCCGGCGGGCCGGCTGACCGGCCTGCTCTTCGCGGTCGTCGGCTGGGCGGTCCTCTCCCGCGCCGTCCACCGCTCCGATCTCGCCTCCTTCGGCCCCGCCAACCGCGTCACCCTCGGCCGCGCCACCCTCGTCGGCGCGGTGACGGCCCTCGTCGCCGACTCGTTCCGCGGAGCGCCGCCCGTCGCGCTGCTCGTCGGCCTGACGGCGGTCGCGCTCGTCCTCGACGGCGTGGACGGGAAGGTGGCGCGACGGACGGGGACCTCGTCGGCACTGGGGGCGCGCTTCGACATGGAGGTCGACGCGTTCCTCATCCTCGTGCTGAGTGTGTACGTCTCCCGGGAGCTGGGGCCGTGGGTGCTGCTGATCGGCGCCATGCGGTACGCCTTCGTCGCCGCGGCCCGCGTCCAGCCGTGGCTGAACGCCCCCCTGCCCCCGAGCACCGCCCGCAAGGCGGTCGCCGCGATCCAGGGCGTGTTCCTGCTGATCGCCGCCTCCGGTCTGCTGCCCGGCGCGGTCAACGCGGGAGTGGTGGCGGTGGCGTTGGGGCTGCTGGTGTGGTCGTTCGGGCGCGATGTGCGGTGGTTGTGGCGGAGGTCGCGGGTGGTGCGGCGGGACCCGGGGGCGGGGGCACCTGCGGCGGGCGTGGTGCAGGGGGCGTCGGCGAACTCGGTGGCGTTCGTGGCGCAGGGGGCGCCGACGGGATCGGTGACGGTCATGGCGCAGGCAGCGTCGGCGGGGTCGGCTGCGGGCGTTGTGCAGGAGGCGTCGGCGGGGTCGGCTGCGGGCGTTGTGCAGGAGGCGTCGGCGGGGTCGGCTGCGGGCGTTGTGCAGGAGGCGTCGGCGGGGTCGGCTGCGGCCGTAGCGGAGGGAGTCTCGGCGGGACCGGTGGCGGCCGTAGCGGAGGGAGTCTCGGCGGGACCGGTGGCGGCCCCGGCGCAGAGGAAGTCGACGGCCACCGTGACGCAACTCGCGGGCGCGGAATCCGTGGCGGCCATGGCACAAGTGCAGTCGGCGGGACAGGTGACGGCCATGTCTTTGGCCTCAGACCACCACCTCGTCGTCGTCCACTCCGCCCCGTAGCCCCCACCAGTCCAGGCCGGAGTACATCCAGGCGGTGCGGCCGCGGGGGAAGTCGAGGCAGTCGGCCTCTCCTCGGTAGACGGCCACCAGCGTGTCCGTGCCGCGCCACCAGGCGTCGGCCAGCCCGCGGACCTCGCGCACGGGCTCATAGCCGTCGAGGTCGATACGTTCCACGTCCTCGCCGACCACCCGGGTGATGCGCTTGGCTTCCAGGGACGCGTGGTGGTGCAGGGCTACCGACTCCACCCAGCCCTCGACGCCGGCGTGCAGCGGCGCCCATCGCTCGCCGTCGAGGCCGAACTCACCGGCGGGCCCGATCATGAAGGAGTACGGGACCGCCGTCCGCTGTGACCCGACCTCGAACCACCAGCCGTCGGGCGCCCGTTCCTCGGGCGAGTGGGCGCTCAAGGGCAGAGGGCCGCCGTCGTACATTGGGGCGGGTGGCAGCACCAGGCCACCCCAGCGCTCGTGGAACGCCGTCATCCGGTCGACCACCGCCGCCGGAACGCCCCGGTCCAGGTACCACTGGCGCTCCTCCCGGATCGGCCTGGCGTCAAGGCGGACCGCGTGCGCACCGAGGAAGGACCGGGCACGCCGGGTCAGGCCGTCGGGCAGATCGCGCTTCACCCGGCGGATGCTACGCGAGCGACCGGATGGGCCCGTCGCGGCAGCAGCGCCACCGCCCCCACCGGTACGGCGGCCGGCACCAGCCACGGCACGGCCGCGGGTAACCCCGCGTCCAGCAGGGTGCTGGTGGCCGGGCTGCCGCCGGCATGATCGGGCCGGCGGCCGAGGAAGCCGTCTCGGCCCCACGGACAGCTGCCCAAGCCCTGGGAACGCAGCACCTTACCGCCCCATCGGTATCTCGAAGTGGACGATCCCCTGCCCGCCGCCGACGTCCTCGCGCTCGTCCCACACGACCTTGGCGAGCGACCGCCAGAAGCCCTCCGCACCCGGCACCGACGGATCCGTGTGCAAATAGACGGCCCGATACCCGCCGTCCGCCTCCGCGAACGCCACCAACTCCGCGACCAGCCGCCGCGCGAGCCCGCGCCTGCGGTGCTCCGGCCGGACGTACACCCGCCGCACCTGCGCGGTCGTCCCCGACGGGAACCGCTCGGCGACCTCCCTCGGGTTCGGCGGATGTGCGGGCCCGCGGGCGTCGAGCGCGGCGGTGGCGACGACGTCCCCGCTGTCCTCTTCGACCGCCACCAGCAGGGTGTGGCGCGCGGGGGCCAGGTAGGCGGCGGCCGGATCGATGATGTCGCCGTGCCAGCGGGGCACGTACCCCGTACCGAAGTCGCGGTACACGGTGTCGAGCATCACCGCCCGGGCGGCGTCCAGGTCTGCTGGGGTGGCCGGCCTGATGGTGTAGTCACGACGTTGCACTTGCACATCATATGCAATAGGCCATCCGCTTGAGCGCCGGGACTGTCTCGGACACCATGCCGCGCCAGTCGGCTCCAACGCTGTTGCGGGGCTGGGCAATTGGTTGATCACGATCCGGCCTGGTGCGATAGGCTTCCTGCTCGCTGCGCACCTTCCCGGAGGACACGAAGGCGGAGCCTGGGTCAGCCCACTGACCGTGAGTGACGAATGAGGCGGATGCCCGGTAGGGCGGTCCTACCATTCCGATCCCACGACAGGGGTGGTCCTCATGGAGCCGTACGAGTGTGAGCCTGCGCGTCGACCCTGGATCCGCGAGATCCTGGTCGGCGTCGCCGCGGGCGTCGTCTCCAACCTCGTGCTGGAGACGCTGGCGGCGGCAGCGCGCCACCTCATCTGAGGCAGGCACCATGTGGCGGGTCCGGCGAGCCCGCCACTCTTCTCCGACCGAAATGCCCGTCCAAGGGCGACAGGTGGCTCAGAAGAGGGGCTCCTGCCCTGGAGGAATGCCCTTGCCCCCTCTCTTCGGGCTCGGCAGGTGCGGCGTCCTCGCCTCGGGCGGAAGGCTTTCCCAGGTGGGACGGAGCCCGTGAATCTGCACCTCACCCACACAGGCCTTCAGATAGTCCTGTGTTTCCTCGTCCGTCGAATAGAGCACCGTCGCCCGGCTCGCCCGGGTCATGAGCACGTGGTAGGCGTGCCGGACACACCGCGCGAACGCCTCTGCCTTCTCCTCCTCCCCACCCACTGCCTCTCGGAGCTTCCTGTCGAAGGAACCGGAAACCTTGACACGCTTCACACCTGTTTCCGGCTCCTCGTACGACTTGCCTTTGCGATAGACCCAGCGGTCACCGCGCCTCACCATGTCGCCGCCGAGGATCACCCCGCACCAGTCCCATTCCAGGCCCTGGGCCGTGTAGACACAGCCGATCTGGTTGATACCGGAGGGATGCACGGACCAGATCGTGGACGGTGGGACCCTTCCGCCTTCACAGAAGTGACTGCTCTTGGCGTTCCATGGGCGGTGCCAGTCACCGATCCTGACGTCCGCTTCCAGCCGGGCCGACTTGCCCTTTCCGCGTGGAGCGGTCCACGGCCAGCAGAAACCGGCCACTATCCGAGCCGTCGCGCCGGCCTCCGCCTCGGTCCGGATGATGTGCTCGAGTTCCTCCGGACTGTCGGCCACCTCGACGTGCATCAGTCCGTCGGGGGTCCACTCGGTGCTTCCCGGTTCGATACCGAGCACGGCACGCACCCACCGGATGTAGGCGTCGCTGCCTCCGCAGCGCCATTCCTCCCGCAGCCCGTATCGCAGCGGGACGATCCCCCGGGCCTTGGCCGCCTCCTCGATCAGACTCACCGTTCCGACTTCCTTGGGGCGCACCGACTGGCTCTCGTCGAGGAAGAAGACCGTGAGTCTGGCGGCGTCCAGCAGATCGTCGATCTGGGGCTGTTTCCCGGTCATCTCCTCCCGCTGGTAGATATCGACGGTCTTTTCCCTGATGCGATGCGCCTCGTCGCAGATGAGGACGTCCAAAGGCGGGTCCGGGGGTGTCACGAAGTGGCTGAAGTAGGCGAATCTCTTCTTGAAGTCGTCCTCGCTGTACCCCACTTGCTCTTTGAGTGCTCCGTTGAACGCCCGGCTGCCGCTGGCGTACTTCACCGTTCGGCCGGCCGCCTCGAAGTCGGCCCTCAGCTGTAGACCCACCGCGCTCTTTCCGGTGCCCGCGCCGCCCGTCACGATGAACACGGCTCGCTCCCCGTCGTTCGGCGGGGTCTCCTCGCCGGGTCGGCCCAGGATGCGGTCGGCGCGTTCCAGTACGCTCCTGGCCACCTTCTTCTGCTGCCTCCGCAGGGTGAACACCGTGTCCTCACCCCGGGATCGGATCATGGCGTCGAGGAGTGGGGTGTTGCGCAGGTTCATCAGGCGCAGGAGTCGCTCCGCCTCGGAGGCGGCACCGTCCTCCGCGAAATGCCGACGCAAGTCCTCGAAGAGGAGGTCGCGGCTGTCCTGGGTGTACACCCGCTCGTAGGCACCGGTCGGTGCCAGTGTGTCCAACAGTGGTCGCACCGACGCGTCGGTGGCGTTGTGCAGGTACGCAAATCCTCCGCACTCGATCTCGATGTCACGCAGCGGTCCCCGCTCCCCGGTGAACAGCTGGAAGGTGTCCCGCAGCTGCAGTGCCGGATGCCGCTTGGGTTTCCCGATGCCGGGCACGCGCACCAGCTCCGCGGTGGCCGCCTCCACCCGCGTGACCGTCGACCACCGCTTAAGCTCGACGAGTTGGAAGGACGGGAGGTGTGACTCGGGGTGCCGTCCGGCGAGCACCACATCGATGAGGCGTGGCTCTCCTCTCTCCGGTTCGTCGACCGTCGCCGCGCACTCGACGATCATCTCGACGTTTCCCCGGCCGGCCGCGACCAGGTCTTCCGCCAGCTCGACCAGGCTCTCGGCCCACGCCTCGCGTTCCGACGCGGACACATCGCGCCCCTGGAAATACCGGTAGCGGGCAGCGAGGTGAGGCACCATGGCTCGCCTCGAGTCAAGGGTGAGCAGATCCTGCGCCGACAGTCTCAGCAGGAGCATGGACACGAGGTGGTTCCCCCAGGGCACGAGTGACTCGTGCGGGTGGGGGCGTGTCCTCGTGTGGAGGAAGCCCGTCGGGCCGCAGTAGGTACAAGTGATCTTAAGGAGCCGGGCCACTCGATCGGCCACCGAACCACAGTCCGTGCCGGGCCACGTGGCAGGTTGGCGGAAAACGCGCGCCCGCAGGCGGAGAACTCAGCCGCTCATGGCCGCGGCCAGCGGCATGCCCACCAGCTCCCGGAGCTTGTCCTGGGTCTCCGGATCCGTCGAGTACAGCACCGTCCCCACCATTCCCCGGGTCAGGAGAACCTTGTACGTGTTGCGGATCAACCGGTCGACATCCGTGTCCGGCGTCGACCGCTTGAACACAGGGTCCTTCGAAGCCGTCCGGTCGGTGACCCAGCGGTCCCCGCGCCACACCAGGTCCGGGCCGATGATGACGCCGGACCAGTCGTATTCGAATCCCTGGGCGGTGTAGACACAGCCAACCTGGCCGAAGCCCGCCGGGTCCGTCGCCCACAGGGCCGACGGTGGCGCGCCGGAGACCGAGCGCTCACCGCGCAGGTTCCATGGCCGCGCCCAGTCCCCGATCCGCACGTCCGCGGGGAGAGGCTGACCCGGTTTCGGCTCCGGGGACCAGGGCCAGCAGTACCCGGCGGACATCCGGGCGCCGTATCCCTGGCCGCGTCGCTCGTCCAGGAAGGCTTCCATCTCTTCCGGGCTCTCCGCCAGCAGCAGCCGCATGCGGTCGTCGGGGTCCCATACCACCGGCCCGCCCGGCTCCAGCCCCAGAAGGCGCACCACCCAGCGCAGGTAGGCGTCGCTCCCGCCGCACCGGAACTGGCTGTCGAGCGGTACGACATGGCAGGTCAGGCCTCGTCGGGCCGCTGCGGCACGGATGTCACCGACCGTTCCCATCTCGCCCGGTCGGACGACCTGGTGCTCGTCGAGCAGGAAGACGGGCACCTTCGCCACGTCGATCAGCTCGTCGATCTGCCGCTTGCCGGTCCGGTGGGCGGCCGGTGTGTACCGGTTGGCGGACGTCTCGCGGATGCGGTGGGCCTCGTCGCAGATCACCACGTCGAGACTGTTCTTCTCCGCTGTCATGAAGCTGTTGAAGTACTTGAACAGCTCCTGGACCTCCCGTTTGCGGGAACCGGCGACCTTGCGCATCGTCTTCGTGAACGACTGGGAGCCGGTGGCGTGAAGAGCGGGCACGCCCTGCCGGTACAGCTCGCCGAGCAGGGCGAGCGCGATGACGCTCTTGCCCGTGCCGGGGCCGCCGGTGACGACCACGACCTCCTTGTGATCGGATCGCCGTGCCCTGCGCACTGCGTTGAGTACCATCCGATAGGCAACCTGCTGCTCGTCGAGCAGCACGAACTGCTCGCGTTCCCGAACCTCCTTGGCGGCGACCGACATGAGCTGCTTCGACGGGACCGTCTTGCCGGCGAGGAGTTCGTCGGCGGCGCGGGCACCGGCGTGCCGGTCGCTGAGCCTGGCACGAAGGTAGTCCAGGAACTCTCCGCGCCGGTCACTCGTGAAGAGCCGGCCTCGTTCGTCCGACTCGACGTCGAACAGGCCACCGACACCGAACGCGGTGGCATTGTGGAGGAACGCCACTCCGCTGACCCGGTGTGGGTGCTCGGACACCGCGCCGTTGAAGTCGACGAGGTACTGGCAATAGCGGCGTACCTGCTCGATCGGGTTGAGAACGGGATGCGCGTAGGGATCGACGTGGCACAGCGTCGGATCGTCCTCGTCCGGCTCGGCCTGGCTCCACTGCTTCAGCTCCACCACGACGTACGAGGGCTCACCCGTGCGGGGATGGATCCCCGCCAGCACGGCGTCGGCGCGCTTGCTGTTCAGCGGCAGGGCATACTCCAGCATCACCTCGACATCGCCGAGGCCCGCGTCGTTCAGCGCCGTGGCCAGCGCGGGAATGCTGCGTTGCCAGGAGCGCGCCTCCGAGGGGCCCGGCTGATAACCGTGCAGGTGCACGAACTGCTCGGTGAGGTGGAAATAGAGCGAACTGTCGAGCGCCATGGCAGCGACCGATTTCGCAGACGCGCGGAACAGCAAGACTTCCCCCGGGCAGCACGAAGTGACTCGTGCGGGTGGGGGCATGTCCTTCGAGACTCCGCCGAGGCGGAGCGGAAGCCCGTCGGGCCGCGATGACGATGAGTCTCTAGAGACTACCTGGAGGGTTGCGAGGGGCAACGACAGGGTTACGGGTCGGGGGGCCTGGTTGAGCGGGGAGACCGGGGAGGCCCTCCCCCACTGGGGAAGGACCTCCCCGGGAGGCGCTCGGGGGTGCCCTCTACGGCGCTAGCGCGTCGGCGTCCCCGCCGGCGTCGGCGCATACCCCGTCGGCCGAGCCGTGAACGTCCCCCGCCCCTGCGTGCGGCCGCGCAAGCGGGTTGCGTAGCCGAAGAGTTCGGCCAGGGGGACGGTGGCTGTGACGACCGCGGTGCCCGGGCGGACGGTGGAGTCGGTGACTCGGCCGCGGCGGGCGGAGAGGTCGCCGAGGACGCTGCCCACGGCGTCCTCGGGGACGGTCACCGTGACGTCGGCGACCGGCTCGAGGATGGCCATGGCGGAGGCGCGCAGGGCGCTGAGGAGGGCCGCGCGGCCGGCGGTGCGGAAGGCCATCTCGGAGGAGTCCTTCACGTGGGTCGCTCCGTCGGTGAGGGTCACCCGCAGACCCGTCACCAGGTGGCCGGCGAGCGGGCCTTCGGCCAGCGCGTCACGGCAGCCCGCCTCGACCGCCCGGACGTACTCCTGCGGAACGCGTCCGCCGACGACCGTGGAGCGGAACTCGAAGCCGGTGCCGCCCGGTTCGGGGTGCAGGGGCTCGACGTCGAGGACGACGTGCGCGAACTGGCCCGCGCCGCCGTCCTGTTTGACGTGCCGGTGGACGTGGCCCTTGACGCCGCGTACGACCGTCTCGCGGTGGGCGACCCGCGGGCGGCCGATGGCGACCTCCAGGCCGTGGGTGCGGCGGATCTTCTCCACGGCTACCTCCAGGTGCAGTTCGCCCATGCCCGACAGCACCGTCTGGCCGGTCTCCGGGTCGGTCCGCACCACCAGGGACGGGTCCTCCTCGGCGAGCCGGGCCAGGGCGGTGGCCAGCCGGTCGGTGTCGGTGGAGCGGCGTGCCTCGACCGCCACCGAGACCACCGGGTCGGCGGCACTGGGCGGTTCGAGGACGAGCGGGGCGTGCGGGTCGCACAGGGTCGTGCCGGCCTTCGCGGACTTCAGGCCGACGACGGCCACGATGTCGCCGGCCACCGCGCGGTCCAACTGGGCGTGCCGGTCGGCCTGGACCCGCAGGATGCGGCCGACGCGCTCGGCGCGGTGGGCGGTCGCGTCCCACACGGTGTCTCCCTTCTCGATGGTGCCGGAGTAGACGCGGAGGTAGGTGAGGCGGCCGGTGGGGGTCGCGTTCACCTTGAAGGCGAGGGCGGAGAGGGGGGCGTTGGGGTCGGCCGGGCGTTCGGTCGGCTGCTTTTCTGCCGTCTCGTCCTCCGCGCTGACGCCTCGCACCGGTGGGACGTCCGCCGGTGAGGGGAGGTACGCCACCACCGCGTCCAGCAGGGGTTCGATGCCGCGGTTGCGGTACGCCGAGCCGCACAGGACGACCACGCCGTCGCCGGTGTGGGTGAGGTCGCGCAGGGCGTCGCGCAGTGTCGCGGAGGACAGCGTCGTGGAGGACAGCGTCGTGGAGGACAGCGTCTCGCGGGCGCAGAACGCCTCCAGCGCGCCCGCGTGCAGTTCGGCCACCGTCTCCTCCAGTGTTCGTCGGCGCCTCAGTGCCTCCTCCCGCAGGTCCTCCGGGACCGGGCCCTCTGCCATGGCCTCGCCGGCCTCGTCCCAGGTCAGCGCGCGCATGTGCACCAGGTCGACGACGCCCCGGAAGGCGTCCTCCGCTCCGATCGGCAGCTGGACGACCAGCGGTGCCGGGTGCAGCCGGTCCCGGATCGACGCGACCGCCGTGTCGAGGTCGGCGCCGGCACGGTCCAGCTTGTTGACGAAGGCGATTCTGGGCACGCCGTGCCGGTCCGCCTGCCGCCACACCGACTCGCTTTGCGGCTCCACGCCCGCCACGGCGTCGAAGACCGCGATCGCCCCGTCCAGCACCCGCAGCGAGCGCTCCACCTCGTCGGCGAAGTCGACATGGCCCGGGGTGTCGATCAGGTTGACGCGGTGGCCGTCCCAGGCGCAGCTGACGGCTGCCGCGAAGATGGTGATGCCGCGGTCGCGCTCCTGCGGGTCGAAGTCGGTGACGGTGGTGCCGTCGTGCACCTCGCCGCGCTTGTGCGTGGTGCCGGTGGCGTAGAGGATCCGCTCGGTGACGGTGGTCTTGCCCGCGTCCACATGGGCGAGGATGCCCAGGTTGCGGACGGAGGCGAGGGTGTTGACGGCGTTCGTGCGCACGGCCCGTGGCCTTTCGGAGTTCGTTTCGTGTGAAAGGGCAGCGCGATTGGCCGGACGGCGGAAACGAGGGTCCCGCTGATGCAGGGGTGCACGACGGGGCACGGCACGCGCGTAGGGGTGGCTACGCCACCGTCCTCATCGCGTAAGTGTTACGTCGCGTGTCGTCTCGTATCGTCACGGCATCCGGTGGCCGCCGCGCAGCGGGCACCGGACGGCCGTGGACACCAGGATCACCTCGTAGCGGGAGCGGGGAACGGCGACAGCGGTGCGGTCACGCACGGCCCGGCTCCCCTCACTCGACTGACGACGCCTCACGTGGAGACGCGGCGCACCACCACGAGTCGACGGTGCGCGATCACTCCGGCGAGTGTAGGGAAGGCGCCCCGTGCGGAGCACCGGGTTTTTCTCGGCCGGTCTCAGCCGGTCTCAGCCGGTCTCCGCCGTCTCCGGTGTGTAGAAGTGCGCCCGGACGCGCCGCAGCCACGCCTCGGCCGCGTGCTCGTCCGGCTGTTCCGGCAGGACGCTGCGGGTGCGGTCGAAGGCGGCCTCGTAGTGGCGCAGCAGCGGCAGCGCGGCGGTGGGGTCGGCGGCGACCTCCTCGCCGAAGCGGTGGTAGCTCTCGGGGTCTTCGAGCCGGATGGTCAGCCGGCCGGTGGTGTACAGCTCGTAGCCCTGTTGGCACAGCCGCTTGAGGTGGCGGGCGTGTTTGGCGGAGCGCCTGCGGACGGGGGTGCCGTTCTCGTCGGCGGCGAAGCGGTTCTGGAGTTTCCTGAACTGCTGTGTGGCGTAGCCGAGGTAGGCCTCGCGCACCCGGCGGGCGCTCAGCAGTGAGGTGCGGATGTCTATCAGTTCGTCGCCGAGCGGGGTCCGCACCTCGTACAACTCGTCGGGCAGCCAGACGAGTTCCATGACGGTCGGGTTGCCGGCGAGGGCGAGCCGGCACCACTTGGCGGCTTCGTGCAGGGTGCGGTCGGGGGCCGTGGAGACGTGGGACTCCTTCGGCGCGTGCAGTCCGTGCAGGGACTCGGTGGGCGCCGCGAACACGCCGAGCCGGTCCACGTCGGAGTCCTCGTGGGCGAGTCCGTACGCGGTCGAACCGACGATGCCGGACAGCAGGATGTTGTTCACGGTCATCCGCGTCATGATGCAGTGCTCCCCCGGTTCCCTCACGCGCTTTTCGCCCTCTCCCCACGCGGAGCGCCATGTGACATATTACTGGCGTGGCCAAGCAACCGAGCTACGACGTCGTCGTCGTGGGCGCCGGCATGGTGGGCGCCGCCTGCGCGCTGTACGCGGCCCGTTCGGGTCTCGATGTGGCCCTGGTGGACCGTGGCCCGGTGGCCGGCGGCACCACGGGTGCCGGTGAGGGCAACCTCCTGGTGTCCGACAAGGCGCCCGGCCCGGAGCTGCTGCTCGCGCTGCACTCCTGTCGCCTGTGGGCGGAGCTGGCCGAGGAGTTCGGTACGGCGTTCGAGTACGAGCCCAAGGGCGGGGTGGTCGTCGCCACCGGACCCGCGGAACTCGCCGCCCTCGACGACTTCGCCGCCGCTCAACAGGCCGCCGGGGTGCGGGCAATAAGCGTCGGGGCCGACGAACTGCGTGCGCTGGAGCCGGACTTGGCGCCCGGGCTTGCGGGCGGTGTGCTGTATCCCGAGGACGCGCAGGTCATGCCCGCTCTGGCCGCCGCGCATCTGGTCCGTGTCTCGGGCGCAAGGTTGCTGACCGGGACGACGGTCACGGGGGTGCTGCGTACCTCCGGCGGCGTGGTGCGCGGCGTACGCACCGACCGGGGTGAGCTGCACGCCCCGGCCGTCGTGAACGCGGCCGGGACCTGGGGCGGCGAGGTCGCCGCGCTGGCGGGCGTCTCGCTGCCGGTGCTCCCGCGGCGCGGCTTCGTCCTGGTCACCGAGCCGCTGCCGCCCCGGCGCGTCCGGCACAAGGTGTACGCCGCCGACTATGTGGCCGACGTGGCCAGCGACTCGGCGGCCCTGCAGACCTCGCCGGTGGTGGAGTCGACGGCGGCCGGACCGGTGCTGATCGGGGCGAGCCGGGAACGCGTCGGCTTCGACCGCTCGGTCTCGCTGCCGGCCGTCCGGGCGCTGGCGGCGGGCGCCGTACGGCTCTTCCCGTTCCTGGCGGAGGTCCGGGCGATGCGGACCTACGTCGGATTCCGGCCGTATCTGCCGGATCATCTACCGGCCATCGGGCCCGATCCCCGGGTGCCGGGGCTCTATCACGCCTGCGGGCACGAGGGCGCGGGCATCGGGCTGGCCACCGGCACGGGGCAGTCGATCGCCCGCCTGCTGGCCGGTGAGCGGCCGGAACTCGACCTCGCGCCGTTCCGCCCGGACCGCTTCCTGGAGGAGGAGAGAGCATGAGTCACCGGTGGGGCCGCCCAGGTCGCGGGAGCCGTACGAGTCCGCCGCGCCTGGCCCGGGCCCGCCCCGGCGCCGCCTTCTCCTTCACCTTCGACGGGCGCACGCTCCCCGCGCTGCCCGGCCAGACCGTCGCCGCCGCGCTCTGGTCGTCCGGCGTCACCAGCTGGCGCACCACGCGGGACACCGGCGACCCGCGGGGCGTGTTCTGCGGGATCGGCGTGTGCTTCGACTGTCTGGTGACGGTGGACGGCCGGCCCAACCAGCGGGCCTGCCTGGTCCCGGTCGAGCCCGGCATCGAGGTCCGCACCCAGGAGGGGACGGGGCAGGAAGGGACAGCAAGGCAAGAGGGGACGGGGCAGGAGGGGGCGGGGCAGGAGGGGGCGGGTCACGATGGCTGAGCGGCGGCGGCCGTCCGTGGCCGTGATCGGAGCCGGTCCGGCGGGCCTGGCCGCGGCGCTCGCGGCAGCCGCCCGGGGCGTCCACGTGCTGCTGGTCGACTCCGGCGGGGAGCCGGGCGGGCAGTTCTACCGGCAGCCCGCCCCCGGTCTGGGCGCCCGCGCCCCGCAGCGGCTGCACCACCAGTGGCGTACCTGGGAGCGGCTGCGGGCCGGACTCGCCGCGCACCTGGCCGCCGGCTGGATCACCCATCTGAGCGACCATCACGTCTGGTTCGCCGAACGGGAGTCCCGGGGTTTCGCCGTGCACGCGCTGCCGGGACCGGCGCAGACGGAGTCCGTGACCGTGCGCGCGGACGCCGTGCTGCTCGCCACCGGCGGGTACGAGCGGGTGCTGCCGTTTCCCGGCTGGACGCTGCCCGGTGTGGTCACCGCGGGCGGGGCGCAGGCCATGCTGAAGGGCGGGCTCGTCCTGCCCGGGCGCAGGGTGGTCGTGGCGGGCACCGGACCGCTGCTGCTGCCGGTGGCGACCGGGCTCGCCACGGCGGGCGCCGAGGTGGCCGCGCTGGTCGAGTCCGCCGCCCCGGTCGCCTTCCTACGGCACGCCCGGACCCTGGCCGCCGAGCCCGCGAAGCTCGTCGAGGGCGCGGGATACGCGGTCCGGCTGCTCGGCCGGCGCACCGAGTTGATGTTCCGTCACATCGTCGTCGCCGCCCACGGGGACCGGCGGCAGCGGCTCGGCTCCGCGACGGTCGCCGCCCTCGACCCGGCGGGCCGGGAGCGACCGGGCACGCGGCGCCGCATCGCCTGCGACACCCTCGCCGTGGGCCACGGCATGCTGCCGCACACCGACCTGGCCGAAACCCTCGGCTGCCGTCTGGCGGGGCAGGCCGTCCAGGTCGACGGCGAACAGCGCACCACCGTTCCGGGCGTGTGGGCGGCGGGCGAGGCCACCGGCATCGGCGGTGCGGCCCTGGCCCTCGCCGAAGGGCACATCGCCGGGCGCTCCCTCGCCGCGCGGCTGCGGGGCGCCGAGCCCGACCCGCGCGCGTGGGCCGCGGCCGACCGCGCCCGCACCCGGCTGCGCCGGTTCTTCGCCGCGCTCGACGAGGTGTACGTCCCGCCCGCGCCCCGGCCTGAGCTGATCCCCGACGACACGGTGGTGTGCCGCTGCGAGGAGGTCACCGCCGGGGCCGTCCGGGAGGCCGCCGGCGCGCTCGGCGCGGGCGACCTGCGCACCGTCAAGCTGCTGACCCGGGCCGGGATGGGCTGGTGCCAGGGCCGGATGTGCGCGCCCGGCGTGGCCGCGCTCGCCGGCTGCGAACCGGCCGACACGCGACGGCCGTTCGCCCGTCCGGTACCGCTCGGCGTCCTGGCCGACGGCGAGCACGACGAGCACAGCGAGAACGACACACAAGACGAACACGGCGAGCACGACGAGCACGACGAGCACGACGAGCACGACGAGCATGTCGACCAAGGCGACCACGGCGAGCACGACGAGCATGTCGACCAAGGCGACCACGGCGACCACGGCGACCACCGCAATCGCGGCAGCCACGACTGACGCCCTCATATCGATACACCGACACATCGACAACACCGACAACACCGACAACAGAACAGCCAGTGCCATGTCCCCTCACCCATCGAAAGGCCCGCCCATGGCCACGAATGGCACCGCGAACGCCACCCCGGCCGGCCCCACCGGCCCCACCGGCCCCCGCCGCCCCTGGCACGGCATCCTCGTCGCCACCGCCCTCCCCCTCACCCCCGACCTCTCCGTCGACTACGACCGCTACGCCGAACACTGCGCCTGGCTGCTGGAGAACGGCTGCGACGGCGTCGTCCCGAACGGCTCGCTCGGCGAGTACCAGGTGCTCACGCCGCGGGAACGCGCCCGCGTGGTGGAGACGGCGGTGGCGGCGGTCGGCGGCGAGCGGGTGATGCCGGGGGTCGCCGCGTACGGCTCGGCGGAGGCCCGGCGCTGGGCCGAGCAGGCGGGCGAGGCGGGCTGTGCGGCGGTGATGCTGCTGCCGCCCAACGCCTACCGGGCCGACGAGCGTTCGGTGCTGGCGCACTACGCGGAGGTCGCGCGGGCCGGGCTGCCGGTCGTGGCGTACAACAACCCGGTCGACACCAAGGTGGATCTCGTACCGGGGCTGCTCGCGCGGCTGCACGGCGAGGGCTGGATCCAGGGGGTGAAGGAGTTCTCCGGCGATGTCCGGCGAGCTTACCGGATCGCCGAACTCGCCCCCGAGCTGGATCTGTTGGCCGGGGCGGACGATGTGCTGCTGGAGCTGGCCGTCGCGGGCGCCAAGGGCTGGATCGCCGGGTATCCGAACGCGCTTCCCCGCGCCTGCGCCGAGCTGTACCGCGCGGCCACGGCCGGGGATCTCGCCACGGCGACACCGCTGTACCGGCAGCTGCACCCGCTGCTGCGCTGGGACTCCCGGGTGGAGTTCGTGCAGGCGATCAAGCTGTCGATGGACCTCGCCGGCCGGTACGGCGGTTCCGTACGGCCGCCGCGGATGCCGCTGCTTCCGGAGCAGGAGGCCACCGTGCGCGCCGCCACCGAGAAGGCCTTGGCCGCGGGCCTGAGCTAGGGGGTGTCTCGTCGATCAGGCCGGATCAGCGAGCGGCGTCTGGTGCCGTGCATCGCAAGGCGGAGGAGGGAGTCAGCGCGATGGGGGTGCCCCCGCGCGAGCGCAGCCGAGCGTGGGGGAGTTGGCGACCGACGACAACGCGGCGAGGCGCGGTGCCAGGCGCCGGGAGCCCGGCATGATCGGCGAGACACCCCCTGGCCGCACACCCGCCCGCAACGCCCCACGCATGCCGCACAGAAGGGACCCGCTCATGCGCAGCAGCATCGTCCTGCACGCCGTCGACTCGCACACCGAGGGCATGCCCACCCGCGTGATCACCGGCGGGATCGGCACGATCCCCGGCGCGACGATGAACGAGCGGCGGCTGTGGTTCCGTGAACACCGAGACGACGTCAAGCAGTTGCTGATGAACGAGCCGCGCGGGCACTCCGCGATGAGCGGCGCGATCCTCCAGCCGCCGACCCGGCCGGACTGCGACTGGGGCGTGGTCTACATCGAGGTCTCCGGCTATCTGCCGATGTGCGGGCACGGCACGATCGGGGTGGCGACCGTACTGGTGGAGACCGGCATGGTCGAGGTGACCGAGCCGGTCACCACGATCCGTCTGGACACCCCGGCGGGGGTGGTGGTCGCGGACGTCGCCGTCGAGGAGGGCGCGGCGCGGGCGGTGACGCTGCGGAACGTACCGTCGTTCTGCGTGGGCCTGGACCGCCGGGCGACGCTCCCGGACGGGCGGACGGTGACGTACGACCTGGCGTTCGGCGGCAACTTCTACGCCATCCTGCCACTGACCGAGCTGGGCCTGCCGTTCGACCGGGCCCGCAAGGACGACCTGCTGCGGGCAGCACTCGCGCTGATGGACGCCGTCAACGCCGAGGACGAGCCCGTGCACCCGGAGGACGCGTCGATCCGCGGCTGCCACCACGTGTACCTGGCCGCCCCCGGCTCCACCGCCCGGCACTCCCGGCACGCGATGGCCATCCACCCCGGCTGGTTCGACCGCTCCCCGTGCGGCACCGGCACCAGCGCCCGGATGGCCCAGCTGCACGCGCGCGGCGAACTGCCCCTGGACACCGAGTTCGTCAACGAGTCGTTCATCGGTACGCGGTTCACGGGCCGGCTGCTCGGCACCACGGAGGTCGCCGGGACGCCGGCGGTGCTGCCCAGCATCACCGGTCGCGCCTGGATCACCGGCACCGCCCAGTATCTGCTCGACCCGACCGACCCGTTCCCGGCGGGATTCGTGCTCTGACCGTCCGTCGGTCCGTGCTCTGATGCGTCGTACGACCGTTTCGACCTCGCCTTGTTGGAGACCTCCGATGCCCACCCGGCCGACCCCCGCGACCCCGGCGCCCTCCGACCCCGACCTGCCCGTGCTCGGCGGCAGACGCAGCAGTTACCGCGAGCGCGTCGGTGACGCCCTGCGGGCCGCGCTGATCGCGGGTGAGCTGCGGCCGGGCGAGGTGTACTCCGCGCCCGCGCTGGCCGCCCGGTTCGGTGTCTCGGCGACGCCGGTGCGGGAGGCTCTGCTGGACCTGGTGAAGGAGGGGCTGGTCGACACGGTCCCCAACAAGGGGTTCCGGGTGACGGCCGTGTCGGAGCGGCAGCTCGACGAGTACACGCACATCCGCGCGCTGATCGAGATCCCGACCGTGGCGGAGCTGGCGCGCACCGCCGCACCGGCCGCATTGAAGGCGCTGCGCCCGGCCGCCCGCGAGATCGTCACCGCCGCGGCCGCGGGTGACCTCATCGCTTACGTCGAGGCGGACACCCGCTTCCACCTTCAGCTGCTGACGCTCGTGGGCAACGCTCACCTCGTGGAGGTCGTCCGCGACCTGCGCGGGCGCTCCCGGCTCTACGGCCTGACCGCCCTCGCGGAGGCGGGGCGGCTGCGCGCGTCCGCCGAGGAGCATCTGGAACTGCTGGACGCGCTGCTGGCGCGGGACGAGACGGCGGTGCGCGAGGTGATGACGCGGCATCTGGGGCATGTACGGGGGATATGGGCGGCGCGGGAGTGACCGGTTCGGATTCCCCGAGCGTTCACGTCCCCCTCACTCCCCCGCTCTTCTGGCCCGCCCGAGGTCGAACTAGCGTCCAAGAGGCGCCCCCTCCGACGAACGAGTGAGGTCTCGATGTCCGCCAGACATTCCACCAGGCGCTTCCTCGCCGCGCTGACCCTCGCCCCCGCCCTGATTACCCTCGCCCCCGCCGTCGTACCCGCTCACGCGACCACCGGCCCCGGCGTTCCGCCCCCGAAGACCCACTTCGACCTCCAGGCCCACCGCGGCGGCCTCGGGATGACCACCGAGAGCACCCTGGAGGGGTTCGCGAAGGCGTTGCGCCTCGGGGTGTCGACGCTGGAGCTGGACACCCAGGTCACCCGGGACCGCAGGGTCGTCGTCACCCACGACCGGCAGGTCAGCGCCCAGAAGTGCCGGGACACCGCCCCGGTCGTGCCCGGCGACCCGCAGTTCCCGTACGTCGGCAAGTACGTCAAGGACCTGACGCTCGCGCAGATCAAGACGATGGACTGCGGCTATCGGCAGCTGCCGGGCCATCCCGAGCAGGAGCGCGTCCCGGGCGCCCGGATGATCGAGCTGCGGGACGTTCTGGACCTGGTGAAGCGGTCCAAGGCGCGGCAGGTCACGCTCAACGTGGAGACGAAGGTCGAGGCGGGCGCGCCGGAACAGACCGCGCCGCGGGAGCTGTTCGTGCGGAGGGTGTACGAGGAGATCCGCGCCTCGGGCATCGAGGAGCAGGTCACGATCCAGTCGTTCGACTGGGGCGCGCTGAAGGTGATGCACCGGCTCGCGCCCGACTGGCCGCTGGTCGCCCTCACCAACCACGACTTCCTCCAGGTCGGCAAGGAGGGCGCCTCCCCGTGGCTGGGCGGGATCGACGCCGACGACTACGGCGGCGACTTCGTGAGGGCCGCCGCCACCGTCCCCGGCCTGCGGGCCCTGTCTCCGAACTACGGCTTCCCGCAGAACGGGAAGATCGGCGACCCGGGCTTCCGCTTCTACCCGGACCGCGCGATGATCGCCGACGCCCACGCGCGCGGGCTGAGGGTGATCCCGTGGACCTGTGACGACCCGGCGACGGTGGCCGCGCTGATGGACCTGGGTGTGGACGGCGTCATCACGAACCGTCCGGACCGGGTGCGGGCGCTGATGGCCGAGCGGGGCATGCGGCTGCCCAAGCAGTACCCTCCGCGCGGCTGACGGCCGCCCGAAGGCCGGCGCCCCCTGCCTCGGGGGAGACAGCCGTGTGGTGTTGAGCACGCTGGTCGTGGTGCGGTGGTCACCGGCGCCGCCGCGGTGAGCGGCGGCGGGCGTGCTGTGGCCGGGCGGGGCGGGCCTCGGGGCCGCCAGGGGCGTGCGCCGGTGGGCGGAGGGTGCCGCCGGGCGCCCCTGGGGTGCGCTTGTCACCACCCCGAGCCTGGCATTACTGTCACCACGCCTTGGTGAACGGGAAATCCGGTGTGATGCCGGTGCGGCCCTCGCCACTGTGATCGGGAAGTCCGGCTCCGGCCCTCGCGGGCAGCCACTGGGTCCTCCGGGACCCGGGAAGGCGGAGTTCGGGCGGTGGTACCCGTCAGCCAGGAGACCGGCCAAGGCGCGTCAACCATCCACGAGGTGCTGGAGAGGGTCTGTTCGAGCCATGCACATAGCCGAGGGTTTCCTGCCTCCGGCGCACGCGGTCGCCTGGGGCGTCGCGTCCGCGCCCTTCGTCGTCCACGGCGTCCGTTCCCTGACCCGTGAGGTGCGTGAGCATCCCGAGAGCACGCTGCTGCTCGGCGCCTCGGGCGCCTTCACGTTCGTCCTGTCCGCCCTCAAACTGCCCTCGGTCACCGGCAGCTGCTCGCACCCCACCGGCACCGGTCTGGGCGCGATCCTGTTCCGCCCGCCCGCGATGGCGGTGCTCGGCACGATCACCCTGCTCTTCCAGGCGCTGCTGCTCGCGCACGGCGGGCTGACCACGCTCGGCGCGAACGTCTTCTCGATGGCGATCGCCGGACCGTGGGCCGGATACGCCGTCTACCGCCTGCTGCGGCGCTGTGACGTGCCGCTGATGGTCGCCGTGTTCTTCGGCGCGTTCGTCGCCGACCTGTCCACCTACTGCGTCACCAGCGTCCAGCTGGCGCTCGCCTTCCCCGACCCGGGCAGCGGTTTCCTGGGCGCGCTCGGCAAGTTCGGTGCCATCTTCGCCGTCACGCAGATCCCGCTCGCGGTGAGCGAGGGGCTGCTGACGGTGCTGGTCATGCGGCTGCTGGTGCAGTCCAGCAAGGGTGAACTGACCCGGCTGGGCGTGCTGGTGGCGGGCAAGCGGGCCGCGGAGAAGCCGGCTGGGACCGAGGCGGTGGCGGGATGAGCAGGAACACGAGGATCAACGTTCTGCTGCTGCTCGTCGTCGTCGCGCTCGCCGTGCTGCCGCTGGCACTCGGCCTCGGCGACGACGAGAAGGAGCCGTTCACGGGCGCCGACGCCCAGGCGGAGACGGCGATCACCGAGATCGACCCGGACTACGAGCCGTGGTTCTCGCCGCTGTACGAGCCGCCGTCCGGGGAGATCGAGTCGGCGCTGTTCGCCGTGCAGGCGGCGATCGGCGCGGGTGTCCTCGCGTACTACTTCGGGCTGCGGCGCGGGCGGCGCCAGGGCGAGCAGCGCGCCCTGGCCCGACGGGACGCCGGGGTGCCGCAGGACGCGGGGGTGCCGCAGGACACCGGGGTGCCGCAGGACGCCGCCGCGGGTGCCGAGCGCGAGTCCGGGGCCTGAGCGCGCGTGCTGCCGATCGACGCGGCGGCGCACGGCAGCCGCTGGCGCCGCCGTCACCCCGTGGACAAGGCCGTGCTCGGCCTCGGTCTGACGGTGCTCGCGATCTCGCTGCCGCCGTGGCCGGGTGCGGCGCTGGTGCTGCTCGCCGCGCTGGTCGTGCTGCTCGGCCCGGCCGGGGTGCCCGGGCGGCGGCTGTGGCGGGCGTACCGGGTGCCGCTCGGGTTCTGTGTGACCGGCGCGGCGACGCTGCTGGTCCAGGTCGGCGGGCCCGGGGGGTTCGTCGCGCTCGCCCCCGGTGGCGCGGTGCGGGCCGGGGAGCTGCTGCTGCGCACCTCGGCCGCCTCCCTCGGGGTGCTGCTGTTCGCCTTCACCACGCCGATGTCCGATCTGCTGCCCCGGCTGGTGCGGGCCGGAGTGCCCGCGCCGGTCGTCGACGTCGCGCTGGTGACGTACCGGATGAGCTTTCTGCTGCTGGACTCGGTGCGGCTGATCCGGGACGCGCAGGCCGCCCGGCTGGGGCACACCACGCGGGCCGCGACCTGGCGTTCGCTGGGCGGGCTGGGCGCCACCGCGTTCGTCCGCGCCTTCGACCGGGCCACGCGGCTCCAGGCCGGGCTCGCCGGGCGCGGCTACGACGGCACCCTGCGGGTCCTGGTCCCCGAGGCCCGGATCTCCGTCCGTTTCACCGCCGCGAGCTGCGCCCTGCTGGCGGCGCTGGTCGCGCTCACGTTCGTACTGGATGCGTACGGGAAGGGCACGCTGACATGAGCGAGGCCGCCGTCCTGGTCGCCCTGCGGGGCGCTTCGTTCGCGTACGAGGACGGCCCCGCCGTGCTCAGCGCGCTGGACTTCGAGGTGCGCGCGGGGCGCGCGCTGGCGCTGCTGGGCCGCAACGGCAGCGGCAAGACGACGCTGATGCGGCTGCTCAGCGGAGGGCTGCGCCCGCGCGAGGGCGAGTTGGCGGTCGAGGGCACGCCGGTGCGCTACGACCGCAAGGGGCTGACCCGGCTGCGGACGACCGTCCAGCTGGTGGTGCAGGACCCGGACGACCAGCTGTTCGCGGCGTCCGTCGCGCAGGACGTGTCGTTCGGGCCGCTCAACCTGGGCCTGCCCGACCCGGAGGTGCGGGCGCGGGTCGCGGAGGCGCTGGCCGCGCTGGACATCGCCGCGCTGGCCGACCGGCCCACCCATCTGCTGTCGTACGGGCAGCGCAAGCGGACCGCGATCGCGGGCGCGGTCGCGATGCGGCCCCGGGTGCTGATCCTCGACGAGCCGACCGCCGGGCTCGACCCGGACGGCCAGGAGCGGCTGCTGGCCACCCTCGACGGGCTGCGGGCGAGCGGTACCACGGTGGTGATGGCCACCCACGACGTGGACCTGGCGCTGCGCTGGGCCGACGACGCGGCCCTGCTCACCCCGGCGGGCGTGCGGACCGGTCCGGCACCCGAACTCCTCGCCCGCGCGGACCTGCTGGAGCAGGCGGGTCTGCGACTGCCGTGGGGTGTCGCGGCGGCCCGGCTGCTGCACGCGCGGGGCCTGCTGCCCGACCCGGCGGACGGCCCGCGCACGGCGGAGGACCTGGCCGCGTTCGCCACCACGGGCACCACCGCCGAAAGCTGAGACGACAGCTGAGACGGCTGCTGAGACGACAGCCGGCAGTCACGCCACGTCCGACAAGTCGATGCGGAACATGCCGCGCCCGTGCGTGACGCAGACCAGCGTGCGGTCCATCCAGAACAGGTCGTCGACGGAGCAGTTGGTGGGTCCCTCGTTCGTCGGTGACCAGGTGGCGCCCTCGTCCTCGCTGGCGAACAGGCCGATCTCGGTGCCGCAGTAGAGGAATCCGGGGCGCCCCGGGTGCACGGCGAGGGCCCGGACGGGCACGGCGGGCAGGCCGCCGGCCAGGTCGGTCCACTCGGCGCCGCCGTCCCGGGTGACCCACAGGTTGCCGGGTTCGAAGCCGCCGAACGTCGCGTACACGGTGTCGGGGTCGTCGGGATGCGCGGTGAGCCCGGTGCAGTAGCGGCGCGGCTCCAGGCGGCGGGCGCCGGTCGCGCCGACCCGGTCCCAGGCGGGGGCGGTGTTCGTGCCCTCGGTGGTGCGGAAGACCAGGCCGTCCTCGTGGCCCACCCAGATGACGTCGGAGTCGCGCGGGGAGACCGCGAGGGCGGTGATGAGGGAGCCCGCGTTGCCCTTGATCGCCCGCCATCTCGGACCGGAGCCGGGGGTGTTGCGGGTCTTCGCGTCGTCCGTCACCCACAGGGACCGGCCGCCGGCCAGCAGCCGCTGCGGGTTGTTCGGGTCCATCACGAAGGGAGCGATGAACTCGGCCTGCCGGTTCTTGGCGTCGGGGATGCGGAAGGGAACCGGCTTCCAGTCCCAGTCCCGCACCACCGGGTTGAAGAACTGGCCGCTGATGTAGCGGTCGCCGCGGGTGTCGTCGGTGGCGCCCCCGTCGGTGGAGCGATGGATGTTGAGGAAGACGTACTCGCCGTAGAAGACGTTCTCGTCGTCCGGATCGGCCGCGCACCAGCCGCCGTCGCCGCCGAAGAACTCCCGCCACCGCTCGGTGCCGAGCGCGGGGTCGAAGACCAGGGTGCCGTTGTCCTGGGCACCGCCGATGATCTTCCCGCCGGCGGTGTGGCCCGCGCCGCCGTAGAACTGGGTGGCGCCGTAGTTGTTGACCAATTCGGTCCAGCCGCGCACGAAGGGGGGCTCGTCCTCGGTGCCTACGGCGAACAGGTCGTCGGCCTTGAAGACGCCGCCGTCGTTGCCGAAGAACACCGTGCGGTTGGTGCGGCCGTCGTAGCCGGGGTGGGAGACGATGGCGTGGTGGTCGGCGTGCACCGAGCGGGGCTCCCACCAGGTGCTGATCTCGGCGACGCTGTCGCCGCCGTCCGTGCTGCGCCACAGATCGATGCCGCCGACGAGGACCAGGTCCGCGTCGGTGGGGTCGCCGGCCCAGATCGCGTTGTCGTACCAGCCCTGGTCGCCGAGGTAGGCGGCGGTGCGCCCGGCCGGGTCGCGGGTCTTGCGGGGCTCGTACGTCTCGCCGCCGTCCGTCGAACGCCAGATCTGGCCGCCGCGGGACATCTCGACCGAGGCGTACACCGTGCCCGGGTCGGCGGCGGCGTAGGCCAGTTCGACGCGGCCCTCCCACGGGCCGCGGCCCGCCGTGACCCAGGTGCGGCCGCCGTCACGGCTGAACCAGGCCTCGCCGGCCCGCATGGATCCGGCGACGGCCAGGCGGTCGTCGGCCGGGTGGAACTTGACGTCCGCGACGGCGACTCCGGTGAGCACCGGCGTCCAGGTGGCGCGGCCCGGGTCGGCGCTGCGGAAGACGCCGCTGTTCGTGGCGGCCAGCAGCACCTCGCCGGTGGAGGACACGGCGATCCGGCTGACGAAGCGGAAGTCGGGGGTCTGGGTGGCGTCGACGGGTGCCCAGGTGACGGTGTCGGTGGTGGTGAACAGGCCGTTGCCGCGCAGCGCGTCGCCGTTGGAGAAGCCCTCGCCGGTGCCGACGTAGAGGGTGGCGGGGCGGGCGGGGTCCTGGGCGATGCAGGCGCAGGCGAGATTGCCGAGGAAGTCGTCGACGGGCTGCCATTCGCCGCCGCCGTCCTCGGTGTGCCAGACGCCGCCGCCGGCGCTGGCGGCCCACATGCGGTCCGGTCGCTCCGGGTCGATCACCAGGCCGCGGGTGCGTCCGCCGATGTTGCCGGGGCCGAGCCAGTCCCAGGCGGTGAGCGACATACCGGCCGTGGGTGAGGGTCCCGTCCGTCCCTCCGCGTCGGCCAGGCCGGTCGGCACCCCGGCGGTGAACCGGGCCGGCCGGTCGGCCTCGAGGGCGGCGTGCAGCTGATCCAGGGCGCCGGTGAGGGCGTGCGCCGGCACCTGCCCGTCGTCGCCGCGTTCCTGGGCGAGCCGGAACATGCCGCGGGCGGTGGGCAGGTCGGGGTACTCCAGCCGGCGCAGGGCCCGGTGCACCGACGCCTCGGGGAGCCCTTCGAGGGTCTCGTTGGTGCAGCCCCGGGACATCCTGAGGAGGGCGACCTGTTCGACGCTGATGCGTTTGGCGTGGGCGAGGTCTTCGTCGGAGATGGTCATGGTGTCGTCCTCGGGATGGCGGGGTGCGTGCAGGTCAGGGCCGGAGCGGGGGCGCGCAGGTCAGGGCCGGAGCGGGGGCGCGCGGGGCGGGGGTGTCTCGTCGAGGACCAGCTCCCACACGGGGACCTCCGTGTGGGGGTCGAGTCCGCGCAGCACGATGTCGGTGCCGGAGGCCGGGCCGGGGCGTACGGCGAGTTCGACGGTGAGGTCGCCGACGCGGGCGGTGGCGGCGGTGCGCTGGGCGAAGCCGGCGAAGGCGGGCCGGGGCGGCGGCTCGGGCAGCGGGGTCACGGCGGGCCGGCCGGCCAGGTCGACGCGGACGGCGCCGCTCGCCTCGCGCCGTGCGGCGGCGAGCCGTCCGGGGCCGGGCGCGGCGCCGCCCCGGTAGGAGGTGCGGGCGGTCCAGTGCAGGACGACGTGGTCGTCGCCGTCGTCGGCGGCGAGGGTGAACTCGTCGGTGTCGTCCAGGGCGGGGCGCGCCCACGGGGGCAGCGGGAGGGGCTGCGAGGTCCAGCGCTCGTCGCCGTCCCGCGCGTCGAGCAGGACGACGACGAGCGGGACGTCCTGCTCGCCGGGGGCGCCGATCCGGACCGCGACGACCGTCCGGCCGACGAGCGCGCAGGGCCGCAGCCGGTGTCCCGCGCGCCATGCGACCCGCCCGGTCCTCGGGTCGAGCGCGGTCAGTGTGCCGTGGCGGTCGTGCACCACGGCCCGCAGGCCGGGCGCGTCGGCCACGCCGCGCGGGAACAGCCTGGTCACGTCGGGCCGTCCCGGCGGCGGCTCCGCCGCGGGAAGGGCGCCCGCCGGGCCGCTTGGCCCGGCCCGTGCGAGGTGCGGATGAGCTGCGACATGGGCGTCTCCACGGGAGACGTGCGAGGTGAGACCCCCGCCGCCCGCCGTCGCCCGGCCGCGCGGGTCTCCTTCCTCCATGGTGCGCCCGCGGGGAGAGCGCCGCATCTCGCGGCGGGCCCCGCTCGGGTCGGGCGCCGTACCCGAGTTGGCCGAATCGCCGGTGCTCGTGATGGAGGGGCCCGATGAGGTTCAGCCCGCCGTCAGCTCGTCCCAGTGGACGGTCCGGTCGCACCAGCGGCGCAGCAGGACGTGGTCGTGACCGACGGCGAGCAGTCCGGCGCCGGTGGCGGCCCGGTAGTCCTCCACGACGGCGACCAGGGCGGCGGTGGTGGAGGCGTCGAGCATCGCGGTCATCTCGTCGCACACCAGCAGGCGCGGGCGCAGCACCAGGGCGCGGGCGAGGCAGGCGCGTTGCAGCTGGCCGTCGCTGACCTCGTGCGGGCGCCGGGTCAGCAGGTCCGCGGTCAGGCCGACGGTGGCGGCGAGTTCGGCGACCCGCTCGGGGACCTGGGCGCGGCGGCCGGTGGCGCGCAAAGGCTCGGCGATCAGGTCGGCCAGCCGCAGCCGGGGGTCGGCGGCAAGCCGCGGCTGCTGGAAGACGACGCCGAAGGCGGTGCGCTGTTCGCGGGGCGCGCGGTGCCGCCATCCACGCACGGGGGTGCCGTCGAGCACGACGGTGCCCGCGTCGGGGCGGTGCAGCAGCGCGGCGACCCGGGCGAGGGTGGACTTGCCGCAGCCGCTGGGCCCGAGGAGCCCGACGGCCTCCCCGGGTGCGATGGTCAGCGAGACGTTCCGGACGACGGGGGCGCGGCGGTCGTATCCGGCGCTGATGGCGCGCAGTTCGAGCACGGGGTTCCTCGGGGCGGCACTCGGGGCCGCGCGGGAGCGGGGGTCAGACACGGGCGTCCTCCACGGCGTACGGGTGGTGGCAGGCGACGGTGCCGGCCGTCGGCGGCCGGGTGGCGCAGAGGTCGCTGGCGCGGGTGCAGCGGGCGGCGAAGGCGCAGCCGTCGGGGAGGGCGCCGAGTTCCGGGGGCAGGCCGGGGATGGGGGTGAACGCGCGGTCGGGGAGGGCGTCGAGGAGGCCGCGGCTGTAGGGGTGGCGGGGCCCGGGCGCGCCGAAGAAGGCGGCGGCGTCGGCGAGTTCGACGATGCGGCCCGCGTACATCACGGCGACCCGGTCGGCGATGCGCTCCGCGGCAGCCAGGTCGTGGGTGATCATCAGCAGCGCGCGGCCGGTGCCGTCGGCGGCCTTCTCGTCCACGTGTCGCCGCAGTTCGTCGACGGTGCGGTCCACCAGGTCGCGGTCGAGCCCGGTGGTCGGTTCGTCGGCGAGCAGCAGCGGGGCGTCGCCGACGAGGGCGAGCGCGGTGGCGGCGCGCTGGGCGAGCCCGCCGGAGAGCTCGTGCGGGTGGCGGTCGAGGTGGCCGGCGGGGAACGCGGCGCGTTCGGCGGCCCGTTCGGCGGCGGAGCGCAGGGCGTCCCGGCCGCGCACGGGCGTGAGCGCGGCGATCGTCTCCTCCAGCTGGGAGCGGATGGTGCGCACCGGGGTGAGGTGCGCGGCGGGACTCTGCGGGACGAGGCCGACGAGGCGGCCCCGCACGGTGCGGGCGAGGGTCCGCTCGTCGGCGGCGAGCAGGTCGAGGCCGCCGAGGAGGGCCTGCCCGGCGGTCTGGGCGTTGCCGGGCAGCAGGCCGAGGAGGGCGGAGGCCAGCACGGACTTGCCGCAGCCGCTCTCGCCGATCAGGGCGAGGCACTCGCCGGGCGCCACGTCGACGTGGGCGTCGGTGACGGCGGCGATCCGGCGTCCCGCGGGCATCAGGAAACGCACCGACAGACCGCGCACCGACAGCACGGGGGCGGGGGCACGCTCGGTCACAGCATCAGCTCCGATCGGCGGCGGGGGTTGATCCGCTCCCGCCAGGCGCCGGCGAGTCCGGCGATGGCGAGGGTGGGCAGGATGAGGAACAGGCCGGGGAAGACGGTGGGCCACCACTGTCCGGCGAGCAGGGAGCCGCGGGCGCTCTGGACGAGGTTGCCGAGGCTCGCGGTGTGGGCGGGCAGGCCGAGGCCGAGGAAGGACAGCGCGGACTCGTGCCACATGGCGTGCGGCACCATCAGCACGGCGGCGAGCGCGGCCTGCGGCAGCACGGCGGGCAGCAGGTGCCGTACGGTCACCCGCCACCGGGACGCTCCCCCGCTGACGGCGGCGTCGACGAAGGGACGGGAGCGCAGCGACAGCACCTCGGCGCGCACGATCCGCGCGGTCGACAGCCAGTGGGTGAGCGCCACCGACACCACGACCGGCCAGACGCCGGGCCGGAACATGGCGACGATGAAGATGCCGAGCAGCAGGTGCGGCACGGAGGAGACGGTGTCGACGATGCGCATGACGGCGCGGTCGGCCCAGCCGCCGAGCGCTCCGGCGGTGGCGCCGACGGCGGTGCCGATGACGGTCGCGGTGAGTGCCGCCGCCACGCCGACGAGCAGCGAGACCCGCAGCCCGTAGACGCAGCGCAGCAGCAGGTCGCGGCCGACGTCGTCGGTGCCGAACGGGTGCTGCCAGGAGGGGGCCTGGAGTTCGGCGGCGAGGTCGACGGCCTGCTGGTCGAGCTGGACCAGGGGCGGGACGAGCAGCACGGCGAGGACGGTCGCGGCCAGCACGGCGGCCGAGACGCGGACCCGCAGGGTGCGGGTGGTGCGGCGGTTCGTGCCGTACGACCGCCAGACGCGCCCGGCCGGGGATTCGGCGGCGGCGGGCGCGGGTGCGTCACATGTCACTGAGCTTCACCCTCGGGTCGAACAGTCCGTAGAGCAGGTCGGCGAGCAGGTTGCCGAGAAGGACGGCGGCGGTGGCGAGCGTGGTGAGGGCGGCCAGCAGCGGGAAGTCGACGGCGGTGGCCGCCTGGACGGTGGCCGCGGCGATGCCGGGCCAGCTGAAGACGCTCTCCACCAGCAGGGCGCCGGTGATGAGTTCGGGCACGCGGGAGCCGATCAGGGTGAGCACGGGCAGCAGTCCGGAGCGCAGGGCGTGCCCGAGCAGCACGGTGCGTTCGGCGAGGCCGCGGGCGCGGGCGCCGCGCACGGGGTCCTCGGCGAGGGCGTCGCCGACGCCCTGGCGGACGTAGAGCGTGAACCAGGGCAGCTGGGAGACGGCGAGCACCCCGGCGGGCAGCACCAGATGGTGGGCGACCTGCCCGAACGTGACGTGCGCGCTGCCGGTGTCGGTGAGGCCGCCCGCCGGGAGGAGGTCCCAGCGCAGGGCGAACAGCCAGACGGCGAGCAGGGCGATCCAGAAGACCGGGGCGGCCTCCAGCACGTAGGCGAGGAAGGTGACGGCCCGGTCCGGGAGGGAGCCGGGGCGGCGGGCGGCGAGGACGCCGAGCACGGTGCCGAGGAGTACGGCGACGGCGAACGCGACCGCGCACAGCAGCGCGGACCACACCAGGCGCTCGCCGATGACCTGGGTGACCGGCTGGCGCAGCACGCTGGAGTGGCCGAGGTCGCCGGTGAGGGCGGCGGTCAGCCAGTCCCACCAGCGGGCCCAGAACGGCTGGTCCACGCCGAGGTTGGCGCGCAGCCGGTCCAGGGTCTCCTGGTCGGCGCCGAGCGCGGCGGTGCCGCCGTAGGCCTTGACGGGGTCGAACGGGGAGGCGGCGGCGACGGCGAACACGCCGAAGGTGACGGTGAGGAGGACGGGCCCCGCGAACAGGGCCCGTCGTCCCGCCAGGCGTGCCATCGCCCCCCAGGGGGGCGTCGTCATCGCTTGGGCCGCCAGTCCTCGATGTTCCACCAGGGGCCGCTGGCGAAGCCGTGCTCGTGCGGTTCGAGCTGGGTGGTCAGGCCGTCCCAGCGGTCGGCGAGCACGTAGAGGTGGTCGATGTGGGTGAGGAAGGTGTATCCGGGGTCGTCGACGAGGGCGCGCTGGACGGTGCCGTAGGCGGCCTTGCGCTCGTCGGGGACCTGGGTGCGGCGGGCGGTGTCGAGGGCTTTGTCCACGGCCGGGTTGCGGTAGCGGGCCATGTTGTTGAAGCCGTCGCCGGCGAGGGAGGAGTGCAGCAGGGTGTAGAGGCCGAAGTCGGGGTCGCCGACGCTGCCGAAGCCCGCGAGGACCGCGTCCTCGCCCATGCGCGGCTCGATGACCTCCCAGGTGGCGCTCTCCGCCTTCACCTCGATGCCGGCCTTCTTGGCGTCGGAGGCGTAGGCGAGGGCGTGGTCCTGGCGGACCTTGTCGCCGGCGGGGTAGAGCAGGGTGAAGGAGGCGCGGCGGCCGTCCTTGGCGCGGATGCCGTCGTCGCCGGTCTTCCAGCCCGCCTCGTCGAGGATCCTCTTGGCCTTGGCGAGGTCCCGGGAGCGTTCGATGCCAGGGGCGAACGCGGGGTCGTCGGCGGGCAGCGGCCCGTACGCGGGGCGGCCGGCGCCGTCGAGGATCTTGTCGACCATGGCCTCGCGGTCCACGGCGGCGTCGAGGGCCCGCCGGATCGCGCGGTCGCCGGTGACCTCGTTGCCGGTGGGGAGGGTGACGGCCCGGAAGTCGTAGGACTTCGCCTCGTACGTCCGCTTGTCGCCGTCCTCGGCGAAGGTGGCGGCGAGGTTGGGCGGCAGGACGGCGCCGTCGAGGTCGCCGGAGCGCAGCCGGGTGGCGCGGACGTCGTCGTCCGCGACGACCGCCATGGTGAACGAGCTCACCTTCGGCTTGGGGCCCCAGTAGTGGGGGTTGGCCTTGAAGGTGAGCTTCTCGCCCTTGCGCCAGTCGGTGAGGACGTACGGTCCGGTGCCGACGGGCCTGGTGTTGAAGGAGCCGGTGTTGGGGTCCTGCTTGCCGGCGATGTGCTCGGGGACGATGGGCAGCACCGTGCGGGCGGCAAAGGGCGCGTAGGGGTACTTGAGGCGGAAGACGACGGTGTCGTCGCCGCGTGCCTTGACGCTGTCGACGGCGTCCAGCTCGCTCTTGGCGGTGTTGTTGGTCTCGGCGTCGAGGACGGTCCGGTAGGTGAAGACGACGTCGTCGGCGGTCAGCGGTTCGCCGTCGCTGAACTTGACCCCGTGGCGCAGGGTGTACGTGTAGGTACGGCCGCCGTCGGTGACCTTCGGCAGCGCGGTGGCGAGGGCGGGCTTCAGCTTCAGGCCGGCGTCGCGGGCGAGCAGCCCGTCGAAGATCTTGGAGTTGCCGTCCTTGCCGTAGCCCAGCAGCGGGCTGAGCGTCTCCGGCTCGGTGGCCACGCCGATCACGACGGAGTCGGCGGCCTTTCCGTCGTCCGTCGCGGCGCCGGGTGCCGAACAGGCGGCGACCCCGGCGGTCAACGCCGCCGTGACGGCGGCACCTCGTATCCGTCGGGCCGTCATGTACCTCACACCCTTGTTGCCTGTTTCACGTTGTTGCATAGCGTTGGCAATTAAAGGTCACGAAGGCACTCGAGCACCAGTCCGTACGTCCCCCGTGTGACGCCCCCGCAAGGCGCACCCGAATTGCGCATTTTGTCTGCTTAGCATGCGTACTCCGTGTGATGAGAGGACATCAGATGGCGCCCACAGGCCGTCGCACAGGCCTGCCCGAGCACCCCTCGGCCCCCACCGACGCCGTATGGCGTGCCGCGGTCCCGCACCTCGCCCGCCGCCGCTTCTTCACCGTCGCCGCGGCGGCCGCCACCCTCGCCTTCGGCACCGGCCTGCCGGCCCGCGGCGCGATGGCCGCGCCGCAGCTCGACGCCGCCCGGATCACCGAGGACCCCTTCACCCTCGGGGTCGCCTCCGGCGATCCGCTGCCGGACTCGGTGGTGCTGTGGACCCGGCTCGCGCCCGCCCCGTACGAGCCGGACGGCGGACTCGGGCAGCAGCGGATCGCCGTGCAGTGGGAGGTCGCCCTGGACGAGTGGTTCGCCATCGTCGTGCGCGACGGCGTCGCCCCGGCCCACCCGGAGTACGGCCACAGCGTGCACGTCGACGTCAAGGGCCTGAACCCCAACACGCCGTACTACTACCGGTTCCGCACCGGCGCCTGGATCAGCCCGGTGGGCCGCACCCACACCGCGCCCGCCGCGCGCACCCCCGTCACGTCGCTGCGGCTGGCGGCCGTCGCCTGCCAGGCGTACCACGACGGCTACTACACCGCCTACCGGCACCTGGCGAACGAGGACGTCGACCTCGTCTTCCACCTCGGCGACTACCTGTACGAGTACGCCGTCAACTCCTCCGGCGGCGAGCGCGGATACGCCGACGGCACCCTCCCGGACGTCTTCGACCGGGAGACCATGACCCTGGCGGACTACCGGATGCGGTACGCGCTGTACAAGACCGACGCCGACCTCCGGGCCGCGCACGCCACCCACCCGTTCGTCGTCACCTGGGACGACCACGAGACCGAGAACAACTACGCGGGCGCCATCGACGAGAACGGCAGCCCGCCCGAGCAGTTCCTGCTGCGGCGGGCCGCCGCCTACCGCGCGTACTGGGAGAACCAGCCGCTGCGCGCCGCACAGCTCCCCCAGGGCCCGGACGCCCGGCTGTACCGGCGGCTCCACTGGGGCACCCTCGCCCAGTTCGACCTGCTCGACACCCGCCAGTACCGCTCCGACCAGGCCTACGGCGACCGCCCGCACGTCCCGGGCCCCGAGTCCGACGACCCGGCGCGCACCCTCACCGGCGACGAGCAGGAACGCTGGCTGATCGACGGCTGGCACGCGTCGAACGCGCTGTGGAACGTGGTGCCCCAGCAGGTGCTGTTCTGCCGGCGCAACTTCGACGTGACCGATCCGCCGAAGATCTCCATGGACGCCTGGGACGGCTACCGCGCCTCCCGCAACCGGGTCGTCGCCGGGGCGAAGGACGCCGGGCTCGCCAACTGGCTCGTGCTCACGGGTGACGTGCATGTGAGCTACGCCCTCGACATCAAGGACGACTTCGACGACCCGCAGTCCCGCACCCTCGGCACGGAACTCGCCTGCACCTCCATCACCAGCGGCAAGGACGGCGCCGCCAGGCTGCCCAACTGGGAGTCGCATCTGCGGGCCAACCCGCACATGCGGTTCTACGACGGCAGGCGCGGCTACCTCCGGGTGCATCTGAACCGGGCCCGGGCGCAAGCCGACTTCCGCACCGTCCCGGCCGTGTCCACACCCGGGGCGCCCGTCACGACCTCCGCGTCCTTCGTCACCGAGGTGGGGCAGCCCGGACTGAAGCCCGGGTGAGCGGGCGGGCTCCGCCGCGTACTGCACATGGCGTGCCGCCGCGTCACCAAAAGCGCGAAAGCGAGCCGTCGGCGACATCCCCTGGGGCCGCCCGGGCAAGGCCTATGGCCTCACGGCAGCTTCCCCAGGAGCGAAGGAGACAGCTCGTATGGCCCACAGACACACCGTTGCCCGGCACGGGGCCGCCCTCACCGTGCTCGGCGCGCTCGTCCTCGGCGCGATCCCCTCGGCCGAGGCGGCCGATCCGGAGCCCTCCGCCGGGTCCACCGCCACGGCGGCCCAGACGCTCGGCGCGGACAAGCCGTCACAGCAGTTGCTCCTCGCACTGGAGCGCGACCTGAAGCTGACGGCGGCGCAGGCGCGGGAGCGGCTGGTGAACGAGGCGGAGGCCGGGACGCGGGCGGGCCGGCTGCGCAACGCGCTCGGCGAGCGGTTCGCCGGCGCCTGGCTGCGCGGCCCGGTCGCCGCCGAGCTGACCGTCGCGACCACCAGTGCCGACGACGTGGCCGCCATCGAGGCCGAGGGCGCGAAGCCCGTGGTCGTCAAGAACACCCTGGCCGCCCTGCGGGCCGTGAAGGCGCGGCTGGACAGCACGGACATCCTGTACGACACCCGCAACACCCCGCTGTGGTACGTCGACGTGCCGGGCAACCGGGTGGTGCTGGAGGCCGCGGACAAGGCCTCCGGGGACGCGTTCGTCCTGGCCGCCGGGCTCCGTCCGGAGCAGGTCGCCATCCGGGTGACGGGCAACCGGCCGCGGCTGTTCGAGAACATCACCGGCGGTGACGCCTTCTACATCGACAACGCCGCCCGCTGCTCCATCGGCTTCTCCGTCACCAAGGACCAGCAGCAGGGCTTCGTCACCGCGGGCCACTGCGGCAAGCAGGGTTCGAAGACCACCGGCTTCAACAAGGCCGACCAGGGCACCTTCCAGGCCTCCGTGTTCCCCGGCAAGGACATGGCGTGGGTGGCGGCCAACGCCGACTGGACCGCGAGGCCCGAGGTGAAGGCGGAGGGCGACCAGAAGGTGCAGGTCGCCGGCTCGGTCGAGGCGCTGGTCGGGGCGTCGGTGTGCCGCTCGGGCTCGACCACCGGCTGGCACTGCGGAACCGTCGAGCAGCACGAGGTCAGCGTCAGCTACGCCGAGGGCACCGTCGACGGTCTCACCCAGACGACGGTGTGCGCCGAGCCCGGCGACTCCGGCGGACCGTACGTAGCGGGCGTCCAGGCGCAGGGCGTGACCTCCGGCGGCAGCGGCGACTGCACCAACGGCGGCACGACGTTCTACCAGCCGGTCAACCCGATCCTGAGCGACTTCGCCCTCATCCTGAAGACGGCCTCGCAGCAGGCCGCGCCCGCGCCGCAGGACGGCACGGCGGCGGACGCGTGGAAGTCGGGCCGGGTCTACGAGGTCGGCGCCACCGTGACCGTCGCCGGCGTGCGCTACCAGTGCCTGCAGCGGCACCAGGCGCAGGGCTCCTGGGCGCCCGAGGCGACCCCTGCGCTGTGGCAGCGGCTGTGACCGGCCGGGCGCTGCCGGCTCACGGCTCCGCGAGGATCCCGTAGGCCGTGGTGACGAACGGGTCGCCGTGCCGGAAGCGGCGGCTGCACACCGCGGCCACGGCCGTGCCGGTGTCGGGCCGGAAGCCGAGGAACGCCTGCCGGCCCAGGGTGGCGCCGCTGTGGAAGTACATCGGCCCGCCCGGCGTCGGATGACGGAACCAGGCCACGGTGTGCGCATGCCGGTACCCCAGCCCGCGGCGGAGCACCGGCGTGCGCACCGCGCGCAGCGCGCCCACCGGGTCGAGATGGGCTTCGAGGAAGGTCAGCAGATCGTGCGGGGTGGCGCGGAGCGCGCCCGCCGCCTCGAAGCCCCCGGCGTCGAACGCGGGCACGGGCGTACGGCCGTCCTGGCGGTGCCCGGTGGCGTCGGTCTTCGGGGTCCTCGGCGCGCAGCGCGGTGCCGTGCATGCCGAGCGGGCGCAGCACCTGCGCGGTGAGCAGGTCCTCCCAGGGGGTTCCGGTCGCCGCCGCGACGGCGTGCCCGAGGACGGCGACCCCGAAGTTGGAGTACCGCCACCTGGTGCCGGGCCGGTGGCGCGGCCGGTGACGCAGGAAGGCGTCGGTGACCCGGTCGGCGGGGTAGCGGGCGTAGGGGTTGGTGCGCCGGGCGGGCAGGCAGCGCACGTAGAAGTCGCCCGGCAGCTTCGGCAGCCCGGAGGTGTGGGTGATCTGGTGCGCGAGCGTCACCGGATGCGCGCCGGGGTCCCGGCCCGGATCGAGGCAGGTGGCGGCCGGTTCCCCGCCGGTCAGCACGCCGCGTCGGATGAGCTGGGCGAGTGGCACCGGGGTCGTCGGGTTCACCGGGTTCACCGGGTTCACCCGGCCAGGGCACGCTCGGCCCGCTCGTGTCGTCGTGTTCGCCCATGTCGTCGCGTCCGCTCGTGTGTGCGCTCGGATCGTGGGTGCGCTGAGGTCGTGGGGTGTGCTCGGTCGTGGGGTGTGCTCGGTCGTGGGGTGCGCTCAGGTCGCCGTGTGGGCCAGCTCGGTGAGGGCGCGGGAGGTGGCCATCACGGAGGCGAAGGCGGCGACCAGGGTGGGGTGGTAGACGATGTCGAAGACCTCGTCGGGGTCGCCCACGGGCATCTCCCGTACGGCGGGCATGGCGCCGTCGGGCTGCTGGACGGCGGCGAAGGTCTCCCAGGCCCGCTCGTCGAAGGTGGGCCGGGGCAGGCAGGCGTCGACGACGAGGAGTTCGCCGAGCAGGTCCCAGCGTTCGAGGCTCAGCCAGTCGTCGATCCAGACCGGCAGCCAGGTGGCCAGGTAGTCGGCGAGGCGGGGAGGCAGTCCCTCGGGCCGCTCGCCCCAGTCGGTGAGGTGGAACACGGTGTGGGTGAAGCCGTAGGCGATCCGCCCGGTGACCGTCCACGGCTCGGGGGTGCGGGCCAGCCAGGTGGAGTCGATCAGGTCGGCCTCGAGCGGGCGGGGCGTGAGGCCGAAGCGGCGCTGGAAGGCGGACAGGCCGAGCCGGCGCGTCGGGGTCACCTCGTAGGACGTCCAGCTCTCCAGCCGGTGGTTGAGGACGGTGTGGCGCTCCACCTCGGGCTGGCTGTACCCGAGTTCCTTGTAGGGGAGGTAGACCTCGAACGGGATGGGGGAGATCGGTTCGGTGCGCTGGCCGCGCACCAGCATCCGGCCGCCGTCGAGGGTCTCGCGCCAGGTGTGGTCGATCAGCCGGCGCGCCAGTTCGGCCTGGCGTGATCCGGCGACGCCCTCGCGGAGCAGCACCTTGCAGATCAGGGCGAGTTCACCGATCGGCTTGAACCGCTCCAGGAAGCCCACGTCCGGGTCGACGCCGGGTTCCAGGCGGAACCCGTCGCGGTGGGCCCAGAGCCATTCGAGGGCGCGTACGCCCACGGTGTGGATCAGACGGGTGGCGGTCATCCGGGCACTCCTTGTCCGCCGTACCGGTGCGTCGCGGCACCGCGCGCCTCGGCGTCCGCGTCGTCGGCGAGGCGCGCGAGGGTCAGTGACGCCGCGAAGGTGGCCATCAGGGTCGAGTGGTAGCAGTGCAGGAAGTCGGGCTCCGGGGCTCGTTCGCCGTCCGGGCCGCGGGCCGGTTCCTCCTCGGGCAGCGCGCCCGACGGGTACTGCGCTACGGCGAGCCGGGCCCAGGAGTCCTTCAGCAGCGCCTGGTCCGGCGGGCCGGGCAGGCTCGCGGCGACGACCAGCAGTTCGCAGCTCAGGTCCCACATCCCGGCGTCGAGACAGGTGTCGAGCCAGGGCGGCAGCCAGTCGGCCAGGTAGTCGGCCAGGTCGGCGGGGACGCCCTGGGGGTCGCGGCCCCAGTCGGTGAGGTGGAAGACCACGTGGGTGAGCGAGTAACCGGCGGCGCGTTCGAAGGCCCAGGGTTCGGCCAGTCCGCCCAGCCAGGTGCCGCGCAGGATCCGCTCGGCGTCCTCCGGCCGCTGGATGCCGCTGCGCCGCTCGGCGCGCGGCACGCCGAGCCGCCGGGTGGGCTCCTGTTCGGTGAGCCGCCGGCTCCGGCTGCGGGCGACGGTCGCGGCGGCGGCCTCGAATCCGGGGTGGCGCAGTCCGGCCGTGGCGAAGACGGAGTACACCTCCAGGGGGTACGTCGCGAAGGGCTCCAGCCGTTGCAGTTCGACGAACAGGTCCCCGTGGTCCGTCTGCGCCCAGGCGTGCCGCAGCAGCTCGTCGGCGCGGGCGTGCGCGGGGTCGGAGGGCGGGGTGTGCTGCAGGACGGTCACGCAGACCTGGGCCAGTTCGCCGAGCGGTTTCCAGGTGAAGTTCACCTGGCCGTCGGCGCTGAGCGCGTCCTCTCCCAGGGTGAAGCCGTCGCGGTGCGCGGACAGCCACGCGAGCGCGGCGGACTCCACCGCCCTGGCGTCCCCGGCGTTCCCAGCGTCCCCGGCGTCCCCGGCATCCCCGGCCGCCCTGGCGTCCCCCGCGTCCCCGGCCGCCCGGATGCCCCCGGCGTCCGGGGCCGTCATACGCGGGCTCCGGCGGCGCGCATCACCCGGGCCGCCCGGATCTGGAGCGTGACGCGTGCGTCGGTGCCGCCCATCAGCTCCACGAAGTCCAGGCCGGTCTCCAGGCCCAGCTCCGGGGGCACCCCGTCCAGCAGAGTGAGCCAGCGTCCGGCTCCGGCGGCCTGCTGCCAGTCCCGGCGGCGGACCGCGCGGACGAAGCCGCGGGCCAGGTCGACGGGGCGGCGGCGGGCGGCCTGGGTGACCGCGCAGTCCTCGCCCGGTACCGCGAGCGGGGCGAGCACGGCCAGCTGGTGCGTGAGGAACTGCCAGGACGCGCCGTCCAGCCAGGAGGCGTCGGGTTCCTGGGCCCGGTCGCCGGGCATGACGCCGTCCGGGGCGGCCTCGAACCGCCGCAGAGTGCGGCGCATGGCCCAGTGGCTCCAGCGCACGGCGGGGGCGGCGTCCGCACGGGGCGGGAAGCTCTCCACGGCCTTGCGGAACACGGCGAGTTCCGCCATGTCCGGCAGGGTGCGGAAGAGCACCTGCGGCAGCAGCAGGTCCGCGCCCAGGACGCGTACGGCCGGCAGGACGAGGCCCGCCGAAGGGATGTCGTCGGCGTCGGCGCCGGACACGACGACGTGGTCTCCACCGCTGAGGGCCAAGACCACACCTGATGCGAGATCCTGCACTGCGCCCTGCAAGAGAGCCGAAGTGCCTGATTGCTCCATTCGGCTGCTCTCCCGGCGTCGCTCAGCCCTTCTTGGGGCGAGGGGTGGGCGGGGACAGAAGGAGCGAGATTGCGCCGCCATCCAGCGCCAGGGCGCCGCACTCCCGGCTGTCGCGGAAGACACCGTCGGGCTCGGCCGGGTCGAGGGCCGCTTCGATGTCGGTGTCCTGGATCCCGATGACCTCTTCGATCGTCTCGTGTACGGAAGCCACCTGCATCATCTCCCTTGAGGCTTGCGTGTACCTCGCCCACCCCATGCAACCGGATTGGGATGATTCACGCAAAATGCCCCGTAAAGAGATGATTTCGCTCAACTTCTCAAGGGGCAGCCATCCGGGGTACGGGGCCCCGAGCCGCCCTCCCCACCTCGCCCACGTCACCCTGGAGTTCAGGACAGCGACCGGTGCGCGCTCTTCAGCGCCTCCCGGAAACCGGCCACCTCCTCGGGCCGGAGTTCCTCGACCATGCGCTCCTCCAGCGCGCGTACCGGCTCGGCGTATTCGGCCAGGAGCCGGCGGCCGGCGTCGGCGAGCAGGATGACCTTCTCCCGGCGGTTGCGGGGGTTGGGCTCGCGCCGGATGAGGCCGCGACCCTCCAGCGCGCGCACCATGTCGGCCATGGTCTGGGCGGTGACGAAGGAGTCCCGGGCCAGTTGGGCCGCGGACACCCCGTCGTGCCGCTCCAGCACGGTGAGGGCGGTGTACTGCAATGCGGTGATACCGGCGGGCCGGACCAGTTCCTCCAGGCGGGCGCGGACGACGAGTTCGGCCCGCTTGAGCAGATAGAGCAGCGAGGGGCCGCGTTCGCCCCCCGGCTCGGCCGGTCTCGTCATGCCACGTCTCCCTGAGTGCCGCCGTACGGATCTGGCGGAAGCCAGCCTAAGCCATTGACAGGAATCCTGATGATGAGAAGACTGGCGGCCCGCAATCAACAGGATTCCTGTCAATCAAGCGATCGAGGCGGAGGGTGCCGCCCGGCCGGCACTCCCGCACGGCAACGAGAGAGGCCCGCATGGATCTGCACGGAAAGGTCGCCGTCGTCACCGGAAGCGGTCGTGGACTGGGGCTGGCGTACGCCAGGGCCCTCGCCGCGGCCGGAGCGGCCGTCGTCGTCAACGACGTCGACGCCGACGCGGTCGACGCGGCGGTGGACACGGTCACCGCCGAGGGCGGCAGGGCGGTGGGCGTCGTAGCGGCGGTGGGCGGGGCGGAGGCGGCCGAACGACTCGTCGCCACCGCGGTAAGGGAGTTCGGCCGCCTGGACGTGCTCGTCACCAACGCGGGCATCCTGCGCGACCGGGTGCTGTGGAAGATGACGGACGACGACTTCGACGCGGTCGTCGATGTGCATCTGCGCGCCACCTTCACCTGCGCTCGCGCGGCGGCCGTCCGGATGCGCGAACAGGGCACCGGCGGCCGGCTGATCCTGATCTCCTCCCCCGCCGGACAGCGCGGCAACTTCGGGCAGACCAACTACGCCGCCGCCAAGGCGGGCATCGTGGCGATGGCGCGCACCTGGGCCCTGGAACTGGCCAGGGCCGGCATCACCGTCAACGCGGTCGTCCCGGTCGCCGCGACCGAGATGACCAAGACCATTCCCGCCTTCGCCCCGGTCATCGAGGAGTCCGAGCGCACCGGCGCTCCCCTGCCGGACTGGCTGCGCAAGGACGAAGGGCTCGGCACCGTCGACGACGTCGCGGGCCTCGTCACCTTCCTGGCCTCGGACGCCGCCAAGGACGTCACCGGCCAGGCCATCGGCATCGGCGGCGACCGCCTCGCCCTGTGGGCGCATCCGCGGGAGAAGGCCGTCGCGTTCGCCGACGGTGGCTGGAGCGCCGACGCGATCGCCGAGCAGTGGCACGGCGGGGTGGGCGCCGAGCCCGAGACCTACGGCATCCCGGCGCCGCGGCCGCGGGAGGCCTGACATGTCCGGCCGGACGATCGACGTCGCCGCGCTGACCGCGATCGACGTCCACACCCACGCCGAGATCTCCCGGGACGGCCATGCGTCACTGAGCCCCGAACTCCTCGGCGCCTCCGAGGAGTACTTCAAGGCGCACGGCCACCGGCAGCCGACCGTCGACGAGATGGCCGCGTACTACCGGGAACGCCGCATGGCCGCCGTGGTGTTCACGGTGGACGCCGAGCACGCCACCGGCCATCCGCGGATCTCCAACGAGGAGATCGCCGAGAGCTGCGCCGCCCACGCCGACGTTCTCGTCCCGTTCGCGAGCGTCGACCCGCACAAGGGCCGCGCGGGGGTGCGGGAGGCGCGCCGCCTGGTGCGGGAACACGGCGTGCGCGGCTTCAAGTTCCACCCCGGCCTCCAGGCGTTCTCCCCCGACGACCGGATGGCGTACCCGCTGTACGAGGCCATCGAGGAACTGGGCGTGCCCGCGCTGTTCCACACCGGCCAGACCGGGATCGGTGCCGGGCTGCCGGGCGGCGCCGGCATCCGGCTGAAGTACTGCAACCCACTGCTCGTCGACGACGTCGCCGCCGACTTCCCCGAACTGCGGATCATCCTCGCCCACCCGTCGTTCCCCTGGCAGGACGAGGCCCTGGCCGTCGCCACGCACAAGCGGCATGTGCACATCGACCTGTCGGGCTGGTCGCCGAAGTACTTCCCGCCCCAACTGGTGCGCTACGCCAACACGTTGCTCAAGGACAAGGTGCTCTTCGGCTCCGACTACCCGGTGATCACCCCCGACCGGTGGCTCGCCGACTTCGCCCGCCTCGACATCAAGCCCGAGGTCCGCCCCGGGATCCTCAAGGACAACGCCGCCCGCCTGCTCGGCCTGGTCGAGGAGTGAGAAAGGACGGAGGGACACGCCGTGCTGAACCAAGGCATCGGCTCCTGGCCCGCACGCCGGGCCCGCAAGACCCCGGAGCGAATCGCGATCGTCCACGAGGACAACAGGATCACCGGGGCCACCAAAACCTCTGAGACCACCGAACTCACTTACCGGGACCTCCACCGGCGGGTGCTGCGCCTCGCCCACGCGCTGCGCGCCCTGGGAATCGCCCGCGGAGACCGCGTCGCCTACCTGGGCCCCAACCACCCGGCCTTCCTGGAGACGCTGTTCGCGGCCGGGGTGCTCGGCGCCGTCTTCGTCCCGCTCAACACCCGGCACACCGCGCCCGAGTCGGCGTACAACCTGGCCGACTCGGGAAGCACCGTGCTGGTGCACGCCGCCGAGCACACCGAGGCCGCCGTGACGGCCGCGGCGGACGCGGGCGTACGGCGGCGCGTGGTCGTCGGCGCGCCCGACGCGGACGCGCTCGGCTACGAGGAACTGCTCGCCGGCACCGAACCGGAACCGCTGGACGAGCCCGTCGCCCCGGACGACCCCTGCATGATCATGTACACCTCGGGGACCACGGGACGCCCCAAGGGGGCCGTCCTCTCCCACGCCAACATCGTCTGGAACAGCGTCAACGTCCTCGTCGACACCGACCTGTCCGGCGACGAGGTCACCCTGGTCGTCGCCCCGCTGTTCCACACCGCCGGGCTCAACATGACGTGTCTGCCGACCCTCCTCAAGGGCGGCCGGGTGGTGCTGCTCGGCGCCTTCGACCCCGAGCGGGTGCTGGAGACCATCGAGCGCCTGCGGGTGACGTACCTGTTCGGTGTCCCCACGATGTACGACGCCATGGCCGCCCGGCCCCGGTGGGCGACAGCGGACCTGTCGAGCCTGCGCACCCTCAACTGCGGCGGCGCCCCCGTGCCCGCCCGCACCATCGAGACGTACCTCGCCCGGGGGCTGGCCTTCAGCCAGGGCTACGGCATGACCGAGGCGTCGCCCGGCGTGCTGTACCTGGACCGGGAACAGGCCGCGGCGAAGGCCGGATCGGCGGGCGTGCCGCACTTCTTCACCGACACCCGCGTGGTCCTGCCGGACGGCCGCGAGGCCGCACCCGGGGAGCACGGCGAGATCCTCGTCAACGGCCCCCATGTCATGGCGGGTTACTGGAACCGCCCGCGGGACACCGCGGCGGCGCTGACCGAGGACGGCTGGCTGCGCACCGGAGATGTCGCCCGCGTCGACGCCGACGGCTACGCCTACATCGTCGACCGGGTGAAGGACATGTACGTCTCGGGCGGGGAGAACGTCTACCCGGCCGAGGTCGAGGACGCGCTGCTCGGTCACCCGTCGGTGCGCGAGTGCGCCGTCGTGGGGGTGCCCGACGAGGTCTGGGGCGAGGTCGGGCACGCGGTCGTCGTCACCGAGCCCGGCGGCCGGGCCGACGCCGACGAGATCCTCGCCCACCTCCGGGGCCGTCTGGCCAAGTACAAGATCCCCAAGTCCCTCGTCTTCGCGGACGCCCTGCCCCGTACGGCCACCGGAAAGATCGTCAAAGCCGCTCTCCGCCCCTCCCGGCACCCCTGAAAGGCAGACCCTCATGACCCGCACCGCCCATGGCCTCGACGAGCTGAAGCGCCTCGCCGGCCAGGACCTCGGCCGCACCGACTGGCTGGAGGTCACCCAGAAGCGCGTCGACACCTTCGCCGACGCCACCGACGACCACCAGTGGATCCACACCGACCCGGAACGCGCCAAGGACGGCCCCTTCGGCGGGCCCATCGCCCACGGCTACCTCACCCTGTCGCTGATCATCCCGCTCTTCGGCGAGCTGCTGGAGATCACCGGCATCTCGATGAGCGTCAACTACGGGCTGGACAAGGTCCGTTTCCCCGCTCCCGTGCCCGTCGGCGCGCGGATCCGGCTGCACGCCACGGTCGACTCCGTGGCGGAGGTCAGGGGCGACGGGGCGCAGATGGACCTGACCTTCACGGTCGAGGTCGAGGGCGCCGACAAGCCCGCGTGCGTGGCCCGCGCGGTGTACCGGCACTACGCCTGAGCCGCGGCGCACAGGATTCAGGATTTCCTGAATTCATCAATCGGTGTACTCTCCCGGTGTGCTGACCGTTGCCTCCGACATCGACGTGCTGACCCGGTTCGGCCGCGCGCTCGCCGACCCGATCCGCTGCCGCATCCTCCTCACCCTGCGCGACGCCCCCGCGTACCCGGCGGACCTCGCCGACGCGCTCGGCGTCTCGCGCACCCGGCTCTCCAACCACCTGGCGTGCCTGCGGGACTGCGGCCTGGTCGTCACCGTCCCCGACGGCCGCCGCACCCGCTACGAGCTGGCCGACGCCCGCTTCGGGCAGGCTCTGGACGGCCTGCGGACCGCGGTGGTCGCCGTCGAGACGGACCGGACGTGCGCGGACGCGGACGCGAAGGGGTGCTGCTGATGAGCGTGACGCCGCTCGGGGCCGGCCCGGACCGCCGTGACGCGCTCACCCGGCGCATACGGCTGCTGGTCGCCGCGACCATCGCCTACAACCTCGTCGAGGCGGCCGTCGCCCTCACCGCCGGCGCGCTCGCCTCGTCCACCGCCCTGATCGGCTTCGGGCTGGACTCGGTGATCGAGGTGTCCTCCGCCGCAGCGGTCGCCTGGCAGTTCTCCGCCCGTGAGCACGCGGTGCGGGAGGCGCGGGAGCGGCGCACGCTGCGGATCATCGCCGTGTCCTTCCACGCGCTCGCCGTCTACGTCACCGTCGACGCCGTACGCGCCCTGCTGGGCGCCGGAGAGGCCGAGCGCTCCCTCACCGGCATCGCGCTGGCGGCGCTCTCCCTGGCCGTGATGCCGGTCCTGTCCGCCGCGCAGCGCAGGGCGGGACGCGCGCTCGGGTCCGCCAGCGCGGTCGCCGACTCCCGGCAGACCCTGCTGTGCACCTACCTGTCCGCCGCCCTGCTGGCCGGACTGCTCCTCAACGCCACCCTCGGCTGGTCCTGGGCCGACCCCGTCGCCGCCCTCGTCATCGCCGCCGTCGCCGTCAGGGAAGGCCGCGCCGCCTGGCGAGGCGAGGGCTGCTGCGCCCCGCCCACGGCACCGGCACCGTCCGCCGGACCCGAGGCGAACCCGTGCGCCTGCCGTCCCGGCGGGACCTGCTGCGACTGAGACCTGAACCGCGGGCCCGTCAGTCGAAGTACGACTCCAGCGTCCCCCGCCGGCGTACGTCCAGCGTCGCACAGTGGAACGAGCCGCCGAACGGGGCGTAGTGGAGCAGGTCGCAGGGGATCGGCTCGAAGCCCCAGCGTTCGAGGGCGCGCAGCATCTCGGTGTGGTGGCGCTCCGCGATCACCCGCTTCTCGTCCACCATGAGCACGTTCATGCTGAGCCAGCGCCCGCACATCGAGGTGATCTTGAGGAGCGGGTCCCTGATGGGGGTGGGCTCGGGGGCGACGAGGACGTCCCAGGAGCGCAGCACCTCGGGCAGCCGGTCGACGTCGACGTACTCGGGGTTGACCAGGACCTTTCCGGGCGCCAGCGGCACGAACGTGGTGTCGATGTGCATGGGCGTGCGGCAGCGGCTCTCGACCTCGTGGATGCGGTAGCCGGGGCCGAGGTGGCGGCGCAGCCACTCGATGCCCATGCGGTTGGTGACGTTGCTGCGGGTGACGAACAGGTCCCGCCCGGCGCGCACGAAGTCCGCCGCGTCGAAGACGGGTTCGAACTCGGTGAGGATGTAGCGCATGGGCTCGTCCGGCCCGGGGACACGGAAGTCCTCGACGAAGAGGTCGTCGGTGAGCTGCGGTTTGGGCGCCGACGTCCAGCGGGCGCCGCGCCGGAAGTAGTCCTTGAGGATCGGGCGGTAGGAGTGCGTCTCGAAGTACCGGCACGGCCACGCCATCGGTGTCTCGATGATCTCGTCGCCGATCACGAGCATGCTGTCGCGGGGGCAGCTGTTGCAGAAGCCGCGTGAGGACCAGTCCGGCGTGCCGTAGCGCCGTCCGTGGTCGACGGCGTCGGGGCGCCGGACGGTGACGCCGAGGGACTTCAGGAGCGCGACGAACCCGTCCAGCTCCTGCTGCGCCCGCTCCAGCAGCAGCCGCGGGTACCGGAACCCGCCGGCGACCCCCTGCAACCGCGCGGCCCACGGCGGGACGTTGCAGGTCACCACCGGATGGGTCGGGGGGATCCGTGCCCCGTCGAGCCGCCCGACGATGATCTCCTCCAGCGGATCCCATTCGTTGTGCGAACCGACCGGTGACACGAGACGTTCCGCGGACTCGTCGGTCACCTCACTCACCAGCGCCATGCAGACCAGATTCCCGGACGGACCGGATTCAAGCGCACCCCACCCGTACGGCGGCACCCATATCCCCATACCAGCGGCATATGCGCCGCGCCTGCCCCCGCGAACCAGGTGGGCGGCTGAGGTCTCGCGGGGCGGGCCACCGCGTGGGGCGGTCACGGCCGATACGCTCCCCTGCCGCCGCCTCAGGCGCTGTCCGCGGAGGTGAACTGGCCGTTGCCCACCACCTTCAGCAGCGCGAGGCGTTCGGCCGCGTCGCTCCCGGCGGGCGGGGTGTAGAGGATCACCCGCTGGTCCCCGCGGGGCGCGAGCAGGACCTGGCAGTCCAGGTCGACCGGGCCGATCAGCGGGTGCAGGACCCGCATCCTGGACGACCGGCGTACGGCGACCTCGTGCAGTTCCCACAGGGCGCCGAACTCCTCGCTGGCCTCACGCAGGCGCCGTACCAGACGGGCCGCCGCGGGGTCGCCCGTGCGCCGGCCCACGGCGGCCCGCAGGTCGGCGACGTGCAGCCGGCTGTAGTAGGCATGCTCGTCGGCCGGGTAGGCGGCGCGCTGGGCGGGGTCGGTGAACCAGCGCCAGACGATGTTGCGGCCGTGCTCGGACACCCCGCAGACCCCGCCGAGCAGCGCCTCGGCCATCGGGTTCTGGGCCAGTACGTCCCCCAGGTCGTTCAGCACCTGGACCGGGGTGGTGGGCAGTTGGTCCAGCAGGTGCAGCAGGCCGGGGTGGACGCGGTCGCCGCAGCCGCGGGCGGCGGGCGGGCGCCGGCCGGCGAGGAGGTGGAGGTGGTCGGACTCGTCGTCGGACAGGCGCAGCGCGCGGGCCAGGGCCGTCAGCATCTCGGGGGACGGCTGGGGGCCGCGGCCCTGTTCGAGACGTATGTAGTAGTCGGCCGACATGCCGGCGAGCTGGGCGACCTCCTCACGGCGCAGTCCCGGGGTGCGGCGACGCGGACCGACCGGCAGCCCGGCGTCCTGGGGACGCACTCGGTCGCGGCAGCGGCGCAGGAAGTCGGCGAGTCCGGCACGGTCGATCGTCATGCCGGCCATCCTGCAGCACCCCTGGTCGGCGCAGCCAGGGATTCCCGGTCCCAGGCTGAGGAGGTCTCTCCCGGCCCGTCCGCCGCGGCGGCAGTGTGGGCGGGGCCGGAGCACGAGGCCCGGCGGATGACACGAGGAGCGTCCCATGCCCACCCTGACCGTCGACGGCGCCCGGGTCCACTACCACCGGACCGGCGAGGGCCCCGCGCTCGTCCTGGTGCACGGCACCGGTTCGGCGGGCGCGGCCGTCAACTGGGGCCAGATCACTCCCCGGTTCGCGGGGCACCGCACGGTGATCGCCCCCGATCTGTCGGGCACCGAGGCCACCGTCGACGACGGCGGTCCGCTGACCGCGGAGGGGCTGGCCGCGCAGGTCGTCGCCGTCGTCGAGGACGCCGCCGAGGGGCCGGTCGACCTGCTGGGCTTCTCCATGGGGGCCTCCGTCACCGCCGCCGTCGCCGCCCTGCGCCCCGACCTCGTACGGCGTCTGGTGCTGGCGGCCGGCTGGGCCCACACCGACGGCGACGCCTATCTGCGCAGCCTGTTCACCCTCTGGCAGGAACTCGGCACCGCCTCCCCGGCCGCGTTCGGCCGCGCCGTGGCGACGACCGGGTTCAGCCGCGGCTTCCTCAACGCCATCGGGCGGGAACGATTCGAGGCGCTGATCCCCAACATGCCGCCCACCGAGGGCACGCTGCGGCACATCGACTACGACCTGCGGGTCGACATCCGCCACCTGCTGCCCCGCGTCCAGGCCCCCACCCTCGTCGTCGGCGCCACCCAGGACATCACCGTCCCCGTCGAACACAGCCGCGCGCTGCACGCCGCCATCGCGGGCAGCTCCTACGCCGAGATCGACGCGGGGCATGTGATGTTCTTCGAGCAGGAGGACGCCTTCGTCAAGCTCGTGACCGACTTCTTCGAGGGGTGATCGCCGGGTCAGGGCGCGGACGGAGCCGCGACCGGAGCCGTGGACCGAGTCGTGGAGGAACGCATGACAGGAGCCGTGGACAGGGTCATGGAGGAAGCCGTGGCCGGAGTCGTGGCCGGTGACGTGGAGAGATAGGCGGGTGCGGCCCAGGCGACGTCGTCGACGGCGAGCCAGGGTGCGTCCGCGACCGCGCCGGGCGTCACCCCGGCGAAGGCCCGGACCTCCCGGTGCAGGTGGGACTGGTCGACGTAGCCGTACTCCGCCGCGACCAGGGCGGCGCTGTGCCCGGCGGCGAGGCGGTGGACCGCGTGGTCGAAACGGACCAGCCGGGCAGCGCGCTTGGGGGTGAGCCCGATCTGGGACCGGAACCGGGACCACAGTCGCTTGCGGCTCCACCCGACCTCGGCCGCCAGCGGCTCGACCCGGACCAGGCCCCGGCTCGCCACCATCCGCCCCCAGACGTGGGCGACTTCCGGATCGGCCGACCGGCCCTCGTCGAGACGCCGGGCGAGGGCGGTCTCCGCGATCGCGAACCGTTCCTCCCACGACCCGGCCGCGCGCAGCCGCTCCCCGGTCCGGGCGCCGTCGCGGCCCCACAAGTCGTCCAGGGAGAGCACCGCTCCGGCCGGCTCCGGCGGCGGGCCCAGCACCGCGTGCGCGACCAGCGGCGACAGCCGCACCTGCAGACACTCGATGGCACTACCGCGCCCCCGGACCCCGCTGGGTCCGAGCCCGACGACGACGCTGCCGGCCTGCCGCCCGCCGCCGGGGTCGTCGACGGCGAGCGTCCCGTCCCCCAGGTCGACGGCCACCGTGACCGCCGGGTACGGGACGACGCTCAGGTCGACGAAGTCCGGCGTACGGGCGCGGAACCCGGCCATGTCGACCCCGGGCAGCCGACCGGGCCGCGACGGGGTGGCGATGTCCCACACCGCTGCGGCGTCCGGGGCCCGCTCGGCGGATGGCATGGCGTCAGGCTACGGGACATTCGTCCAAGACGGGGCGGGGACGGCGCCCGGACACTGGCGGCGGCCGTAACACCCGTAGGAGAAAGGGGCGTTCGTGATGCGCTCGCCGATCGACCCGTTCACGCCGGCTGTCGAACTCGCCGCGGCGATACGCCGGAAGGAGGTGAGCCCGGTGGAGGTGGCGGAGGTCTTCCTGGAGCGGATGGACGCGCTCGACCCGCGCCTGAACGCCTTCTGTCACCGGGCCGACGACGACGTCCGCAAGGCCGCGGCGGAGGCGGCCGACGCACTGGCGCGGGCCGGGTCACCCTCATCCTCCTCCAAGGACCTGCCGCCGTTCCTCGGCGTTCCGCTGCCGGTCAAGGACCTTCTGGATGTGGCCGGTTGGCCCACCACGCACGGGTCCGCGGGCGCCGACCGGGCGCCGGCCGCGGCGTCGGACCCGGTCGTGCGGCGGTTCCTGGACGCGGGGTTCATTCCGCTCGGCAAGACCACCACCTCCGAGTTCGGCACCCTGCCCTTCACCGAGAGCCCGGCCCTGGGGATCTCGCGCAACCCGTGGGACCCGGAGCGCACGCCGGGCGGGTCGTCGAGCGGGGCGGGTGTCGCGGTCGCCGCCGGGATGGCGCCGCTCGCGCACGCCGAGGACGGCGGCGGGTCGATCCGCATCCCCGCCTCGTGCAACGGCCTCGTCGGGCTCAAGCCCACCCGCGGCCTGGTGACCAACGAGGTGGTCGGACTGGAAGGGCTCGCCACCAGCGGTGTGGTCACCCGCTCGGTGGCGGACACCGCTGCCGTCCTCGACGTGCTCGCCCGCCACGACCCGGGCGCGTGGTGGTCGCCCCCGGCCCCGCGCCGTTCCTTCACCGCGGCGCTGCGGGCGGAGGACCTGCCGGCCGGGCTGCGGATCGGTGTCCTCACCGACTCCCCGGTCGACGGGATCGCCGTGGACCCGGCGTGCGTGGCGGCCGTCGACGTCACCCTGCGGGCGCTCGAAGGGGCCGGCGGGCACGTCGTGGCCACACCCCTGCCGCTGCCCCCGGCCGACGAACTGCTCACGGCCTTCACCACCCTCTGGAACCTCGGCGGCGCCGGGGTCCCGCTCGCCGACCCGGACCGGGTCGAGCCCCACAACCGTGTCCTGCGGGACGCGGCGCGCGCGGTCGACTCCTGGGCCTACGCGGAGGCGGTGCACAGGGCCCAGCGGCTGTCGCGGCGCGTCGTCGAGGGCTTCCTCGCCGGGTTCGACCTCCTCGTCACCCCCACGATGGCCTGCCTCCCGCCGCGCGTCGGCGCCCTGCGGGCGGGCACCGACGAGGATCCCCTGGCGGCTCTGCGGAACAGCTATCCCCTGGGGGTGTTCACGTCCCTGTTCAACGTGACCGGCCAGCCCGCGATCTCCGTCCCCGTCCACCACGACGACGCCACCGGCCTGCCCGTCGGCGTCCAGCTCGTCGCCGCCCCCTGGCGCGAGGACCTCCTCCTCCGGGCGGCCCGCACCCTCGAACTCACCCGTCCCTGGGCCGGCCGCCGCCCGCCCGTCGACTGAGGCGCCCGCGGGCTCGTACGGCCGCCGCACGGTCCCTCGTCTACCAGCGCCCCGACACCCTCCGCCGATCGTCGCGGCGCATCAGTGCGGCCGTGAGGAGGGCGACGACCGCCGTCGCGGCGGCGAGGGGGATCAGAAACGCGGCCATCCTGGCTCCTTCCGTCCGGCGGCGCGCCGGGTGCGTGAGTCGGTCACGAGGGGTGGGGGCCGAGAGGTCCGTCCGCGGCCTTGGCCGCCCGGCCCGGGCGCACGACTGATGCCCGGTGCCGGCTTCCGGCGTCTGCCGGTCACCGGCACCGGAGCGATCCGTTGTGCTCCCCGCGGCCATGGTGCCGTAGCACCGGCGGCCGGCACATTGCCGCCTTCCGGCAGAGTTCATTAGGGTCTGGATGCCTGACGGCATCAAGAAGTCGTCAACAACCCGCGGAAATCTCGGAAATGGGGTGCCAGTGGCGGAGTCCGCGCTGCCGGAGCAGTACCTCGACGGCTACGCCCGGATCCTGGCGGAGGTCTCCGCGACCGGCCGCCGCCTGACCCGCGACGAGCTGGAGTCCCGGCGCGTCCTGGGCGAGCGGGCCGCCGACGCCGGACTGGGCCTGCGCACCCTGGTCGGCGCTTACCTCGCCGCCACCCGCACCGCCTGGCCCCACACCCCCGGCACCGCCGACAGCGTGCTCGCCGCCGTCGAGCAGGCGATCGACGCGGTCGCCGCGGGCTTCGAGCGCGCCCAGCGGCTCGCCGTACGACAGGAGGAGGCCGCCCGCCGCGAGTTCATCGACGACCTCCTCTACGGCCGCAGCGACCTCGGCCGCCTCGCCGAGCGCGCCGAACGCTTCGGTCTGCGGCTGTCCCGGGCCCACGCGGTCGCCGTCGCCGAGGGCTCCGCCGCGTACGAGGAGGGCGCCGGGGTGCCCCGCCAGGTGGAACAGGCCATGATCGCGCGCTTCGGCGACCGCGACTTCCTGCTGACCACCAAGGGCGGCCGACTGCTGTGCATCGCCCCCGGCGACCAGGACGAGATCCTGGCCCACTTCGCCAAACAGGCGCACGCCGCGACCGACGGCGGCCGCGTCGCCATCGGCCGCCCCCAGCCCGGCCCCGGCGGAGTCGTCCACTCCTACGAAGAAGCGCTCAACACCCTCGAACTCGCGGACCGGCTCCACCTCGACGACCCGGTGCTGCGCGCGGCCGACATGCTCGTCTACCCCGTCCTCACCCGCGACCGCCAGGCCATGGCCGACCTCGTCGAGGGCACCCTGGGCCCGCTCACCACCGCCCGCAACGGCGCCCAGCCCCTCCTCGACACCCTCACCGCCTACTTCGACTGCGGCTGCGTCGCCGCGGAGGCGGCCCGCCGGCTCTCCCTGAGCGTGCGCGCCCTGACGTACCGGCTGGAACGCATCCACCAGCTCACCGGCGTCAACCCGACCGACCCCGCTCGCCGCTACACCCTGCACACCGCGGTGATCGGAGCCCGCCTGCTGGACTGGCCTGCCAAGAGCCTGTGAGCGCCTTCGGCGCCGCGAGCGGCGGGGACAGCTGAGCGGTGGGAGCGGCGGCGTCAGTCCTGGTGCGGGACGACCGCGACCGGGCAGTCGGCGTGATGCAGCATCGTGTGCCCCACCACCCCGAGCTGCGGGCCCAGACGCCCGTGCCGCCGGCGGGCGCCCACGACCAGCAGGTCGGCCGCCGCCGACCGGGCGAGCAGCACCTGGCGGACGGAGCCCTCGGTGACCACGCGCCGCACGTCGGGCCGCGAGGACACGTCCGGCTCCCCCATCGCCCGCAGGGCGTCGTCGACCAGCGTCCAGGCCTCCTCCTCGAGGTGATGGGCCGGCTCACCGCGCAGCAGCGGATGCCCGGCCGCTCTGTGGGCCGGGCGGTGCCAGACCCGTACGACCTCCAGCACGCTGTGACGCACCGCGGCCTCGCGGAACGCGAACCGGGCAGCCGCCGGACCGGTGGCCGGGCCGCCGACCCCCAGTACGACGCGGCCGTTCGCGACATCCCGGTTCCGCAGGCTGCCGCGCACGACGACCACCGGGCAGGGCGCGCGGGCGGACAGGGAAAGGCTGACCGAGCCGAGGAGCAGTTCCCGGATCGGGCCTCTGCCCCGTGACCCCGTCACGACGGCGGTGGCGTGGGCGGCCTCCCGCAGCAGCGCGGACACGGCGTCCTGCGGCACGAGGTCGGTGCCGATGTCCAGCGTGGAGGCGCGCCGCCGGGCCCGGTCCGAGGCCTGCGCCAGGATGCCTTCGGCGAGGTCGTGCTCGGTGACCAGGTCCGCGCCGGCCCCCGGGGTCTCCTCGAGCGCGTCCGCCTCGTACCGCTCCCACAGCGAGGCGTGGACGATCCGCAGCGGCAGACCCTGCCGGACCGCCTCGTCAGCGGCCCAGTCGACCGCCAGCAGACCGGGCTCCGAGCCGTCGACACCCACGACCAAGGGCCGCTCCATCGCCCCACCGCCTCCGTCACGCGGGAACACCTACATTGTCCCTCCGGACGGCGGACTCGTCCCGGCACGGCCCGATCGGCGGACTCCTCCCGGCACGACCCGGACGGCGGACTCCGCCCGACACGACCCGGACGGCGGCCCCCTCCCGGCAGACCCCGACCGGCGGACTCCGCCCGACACGACCCGGACGGCGGCCCCCTCCCGGCAGACCCCGACCGGCGGACCGCATCGGGGGGGGCCGGGAGGTGCCCGTGTCTCTCCGCAAATCAGGAGCCGCCGGATTCCGCCCCCCGGCGGGTGATCGCCCCGGAGGGTCAGACCCCGGCGGCCATCCGTGCGGCGGCGTGATGCGCGGTGGACGGCGGCTCGGCGTGCAGCAGGATCACCCGGCCGTCGTCGGGATCCTGGTCGAAAACCTCGGGGGCGGTCAGCTCGCACATCCCGGCGCCGATGCAGCGCTCACGGTCGACATGCAGACGCGTCGTGCTCACGCCCCCTTCGTGTCCCACGTGACCGGCAGGCTCTTCACCCCGTAGGTGGGTGTACCGGCTGATGGGGCCATGCCGACGCGTGTCGATCAACTCCGCCGGCGGGTCGAAGGGACATCCGGCCCGACGCGCCGTCGGTAACGTCCTGACGGTGTGGAGGGTTTCGCTCACGGCCATTCCTTGCCGCAGCCGTCCGGTCAATGCGCCGTTCGGGAGCCGCGTTGGACATCACGGAAGGTTCTACACGCGTCATCTTCGGCGTCGTCATATCGGAAGACACCAGCGCCGACCGCCGCATTCGGAGCAATGACCACAACTGCTGAACAGGGGCCGCAATACGCCCTGAGCTGGGAGAGAATTCCGGCCGCACTTCCCCGAACAGCAAGAGGAAACATCTGTGCGACCAAGATTCTTCGGCGCGTCCGCTTCCATAGCCGCACTCGGACTGCTCGCCTCCCTCGTCACCGGCTGCGGCTCGTCCGGGAGCGGTGATGACAGGACGACGCTGCGGCTGGTGGCCGCCGAGTACGGCAGCGGCCGTTCGACCAGTTCCAAGGCGTACTGGGACAAGCTGACCGCCGCCTTCACCGCCGCCCACCCCGGCAAGACGGTCGAGGTGACGCTCTACCCGTGGGCCGATGTCGACCGCGAGGTCACCCGCATGGTCGAGGAGGGCAACGCCCCGGACGTGGCCCTGATGGGCGCGTACTCCGACTTCGCCGCGCAGGGCCGGCTCTACCCCGCCAGTGAGGTGCTGTCGGTCAGGGCGGAGTCGAACTTCCTGCCGCCGCTCACCGAGGCGGGTTCGGTCCGCGGCACCCTCTACGGCCTGCCCTTCGTGGCCAGCAGCCGACTGCTGTTCTACAACAAGGAGTTGTTCGACGAGGCCGGGGCGCAGCCGCCGAAGACCTGGTCGGACCTGAAGGCCGCGGCCGAGGCGCTGAAGGCGCAGGGCGTGCCGTACCCGTTCGCCCTGCCGCTCGGCCCCGAGGAGGCGCACGCCGAAGCCCTGATCTGGGAATTGAGCAACGGCGGAGGGTACGCCGACGACAGCGGTGGCTACAGCATCGCGTCGGAGCAGAACACGCGGACGTTCCGCTGGATCAGGGACAACCTGGTCGCACCCGGTCTGACCGGCCCGGTCCCGCCCGCGGAACTCGACCGGCAGGACGCCTTCGACGCCTTCCTGCGCGGCGAGGTCGGCATGCTCAACGGCTACCCCTCACTCCTCCACGAGGCGAGGGCGAAGGGCATCGAGGTCGGCACCCTGCGCATGCCGGTGTCGGACACCCTGGGCAACGGGCAGGTCCCGCCGTCGGTGGGCGTCGCCGACTGGATGATGGCCTTCAAGCACGAGGGCAATCGCGAACTGACCAGTGACTTCCTGGAGTTCGTCTACGAGGACGAGCACCTCAACGAGTTCGCCGGGCGGTACCACCTGCTGCCCTCGACGGTGACCGCGACGCAGACCTCCAAGGACGCGGCGGCGGACCCCAGCCGCGAGCAGTTCCTGACCGCACTGCGCGGCGCCCGGCTCTACCCGGTCAGCGAACCGTCCTGGCTGCAGGTCAGCAACATCATCAAGCGGAACATCGGCAAGGCCGTCGCACCGTCCGCCGACCCGAAGGCCGTACTGGAGGACATCGCCCGGCAGGCCCAGGAGGCGGCGAGGAAGAAGTAGGAAGGGAGAGGTGGCGCACTCTGCGTCACCATCGGAGCACGATCAGCAATCCTCAATCGCAGCCATTTGACCGTTTCGTCACCATATGCCGGGATACCTGGCAAAGCGCATCAACTGCCACAGACCCATACCGGCGCGTACGTCGCCCGCACAGCGGAGACACCACCTGACAAGCGGTGGGCAGTGATCCCCCCACGTCGGCGCTGTGACGAAGGCCCGGAGCACTGTGCGCGCCCAGCAGGGAGGAAGCGATGACTGAACCGACGGACGGCGGTGCCGAGCGCGTGCAGCGGGCCGGGCAGGCCGCGAAGGAACAAGCCTCGGCCACGACCGGCCGGGCCGGCCAGGCCGCCGGTGAGGTCGGGAGCACGGCGTTGGACCAGGCCAAGGCGGTGACAGGAGAGGCACGCCGGCAAACCGAGCACGCGGTGTCCGGCCTGCGTGAACGCGTGACCCATGAGATGGAGGACCAGGCGCGGCGCGCGGCGGGCACGGTGCGGCAGTGGGCGGATGATCTGGCCGCTCTGGCGGACAACGCGCCCGGCGAGTCCCAAGCCCGCAGCCTCGTGGAGCAGGCGGCGGACGGCGGGCATCGCGCGGCGGACTACCTGGACCGGCACGGGGTGGCCGGCATGACCGAAGACCTGAAGGGCTTCGCTCGCCGGCGGCCGGGAGCGTTCCTGGCAGGTGCGGCGCTGGCGGGCCTGGCCGTCGGCAGGATGGGCAAGGCCGGCAGCAAGGCCCGGTCCTCACAGCCGTCGCAACCCGCGGCGCGGGACGACACGCCACCCCAACTGCCGGAAGGCGCTGCCCCACTGCCGGAAGGCTCAGCCCCACTGCCCCAAGGCGCAGCCCAACTGCCGCAAGGCGCCGTGCGACCGGAGCCACTGGGCTACCCGGAGGTATGACATGCCGTCGATGACACCCGAACCGCGCGGCCAGGACCGCTCGATGGGAGAGCTGTTGTCGGAGGTCACCTCGGACATACAGACGCTCTTCCGGCAGGAGATCGAGCTGGCCAAGGCGGAGATACGCCAGGAGGCCACCAAGGCGGGCAAGGCGGGCGGCATGTACGGCGGGGCGGGCTTCGCCGGGTACATGGTGGCCTTGTTCGCCTCGCTCGCGGCCGTGTTCGGCCTGGCCAACGTGATGGACGCCGCCTGGGCTGCCCTCATCGTCACCGCACTGTGGGCGGGAATCGGAGCGGTGCTGTTCGTCATGGGCCGCTCTCGGATGCGAGAGGTGTCCCCGAAACCGGAGCAGACCGTCGAGACGCTGAAGGAGGACGCCCGATGGGCACGTCACCCGACCAAGTGAGGTCCGAGATCGAAGCGACCCGTGAGCGACTGTCGGAGAACGTCGACCAGTTGGCCGACCGCACCAGCCCCCGACGCATGGTGCGCCGCCGCACCGATCGAGTCCGCGGCGCGGTCTCCGGGATGCGCGAGCGTGTCATGGGCTCCGCCTCCGGAACCGCGGGCCAGGTGCAGGGGCGCACACAGCAAGCGGCCGCGTCGGTGCAGGAAAGCGCCGGACAGGCGGCGGACACCGTGCGCCGGACCGCCGGGCAGGTCGGAGAAGCCGTCAGCGGCGCCCCGGAGCAGGCCGCTCGGCAGACCCAGGGCAATCCGCTCGCTGCCGGACTGATCGCCTTCGGCGCCGGTCTGCTGGCCGCCTCCCTTCTGCCCAGCTCACAGGCGGAGGAACAGGCGGCCTCCCGACTCTCCGAGCAGGCCGGCCAGGTCATGGAGCCCGCCAAACAGGCTGTGATGGAGTCCGCCCAGCACATCAAGGACGAAGCCACCGAAACCGCCAGGCAGGCCGCTCAGGAAGTGAAGGACACCGCGACGGAGGCCGCCCGGACCACCAAGGAGGAAGCACAGCAACAGACCGGACGCGTCTCCGAGCAGGCCCGGCAATCCGGCCGCCAGGTGGCCGACGAAACCCGCCCGCAGCCCCCGGCCTCCGCCTGAACGATCAACGGTCGCCGCACCGGCTGCCTCTGCCGGTGCGGCGACGCCTGCCGTGAGGGCAGCCACGGCGTCATCGCCGTCGCCCTCTGGCTCATCGCCTCTGCCGAAGTCGGCTCTCCACGTCGCGAACTCCGGCAGTTGCAGCGAGAGCTACGGCAGCACGGCGGCAGTCATCCTCTTCCTGACCAGACGAGGAACGCGGCGGACGAACCAGGCCGCGGCCAGGCCGATGGCCGCACCGGCGGCGACGTCGCTCGGGTAGTGGGCTCCGGACTGCACGCGTTCGACGGCCACCACGCCGGCAGGGATCGCGCACAGTGCGCCTGCGAGGGGCCAGGTCCGAGCGACGGCGGCGGTGAAGGCGACCGCCGCGGCGGTGTGCCCGGACGGGAAGGACGACGAGTCGGGACGGTCGTCGACCTCGTCGTGCGGAATCCACTCCTTGGGCGGCCGGCGTCGGTCCACCAGCCCTTTGCACACGCCGTTGGAGACCAGCTGGGCCACCGCCACGGACGCCACGCCCGCGGCGGCCGCCGTACGGCCGCGCCGACCGCCCTTCCAGGCCAGCACCCCGGCCGCGCCGCACCACAGTTTGGTGCCTTCCGCCATCTCCTCCACCGCCGACAGCACCCGGTGCAGCCGCGGTGAGGCACCGGCGGCGATCCGCTTGGTCAGCTGCCGATCCGCCTGACGAACCTCTGCCAGCAAGCTCATGACCTGCGAGTCTCCCATTGATCACCGAATATTCCCGGCAGCGCCCGGTCCCGTCACCGCGCCGGCCCGTCCGGAAGATCCGTACAGCCGCCATCCGGACGGCCGCCACCCTCCGGCAATCCGGTTGAAGGGCCGGCTCCGGGGCGCCGAGGATGGGCCGCATGCGGAATCTCGTGGTGGTCGACGCGCCCTCCAACCTGGGCCTGCGCCCGCCCGCTCCCGGCACCGTCCCCGGCTGCTACAAACTCGCCGGAGCCCTGCGGGAACAGCGGATCGTGCGGCGGCTGGGTGCGCTGGAGGGTTGTGTGGTGGTGCCGCCGCGATACGACCGCGGGGACTGGCAGGAGGGCGACGGGGTCTTCAACGCCGCCGCGCTCGCCTCCTACACCCGCAAGCTCGCCGACCGGATCGAGCACCACGTCCGCGCGGGGGACTTCCCCGTCGTACTCGGTGGCGACTGCTCGATTCAGCTCGGCGCCTCCCTCGCGCTGCGCCGCCTGGGGCGGTACGGGCTGGTCGCGGTCGACGCCTCGCCGGACTTCCGGCACCCGGGCAACTCCCGCCGGATCGGCGCGGCCGGCGGCGAGGAGGTCGCGCTGGCCACCGGGCGGGGGCAGGACGACCTGACGGATCTGGAAGGGCTCAAGCCCTACCTGCGGGACGAGGACGTGCGGTTCTTCGGTGTCCGCGACGCCTTCCGGGACGACGAGGAGTGCGCCGAACTCGCCGCCCTGAAGATCCCCGTGGTGACCGTCGGCGACCTGCGCGCCTCGGACGCGGACGCGCTCGCCCGGGCCGCCGTGGAGTCCTTCGCGAGCCCGGACGTGTCCGGCTTCTGGGTCCACTTGGACGCCGACGTCCTGGACCCGGGCGTCATGCCCGCCGTGGACAGCCCCGACGCCGACGGACTCCTGCCCGCCGAACTCGTCGCGCTGCTGCGTCCGTTGCTCGCCTCCCCGCTCTGTGCCGGCTTCAACGTCACCATCTACGACCCCGATCTCGACCCGGACGGCACGGCGGGGGCGCTGCTCGCCGACATCGTGGTGGACGCCTTTGCGCCCGCCGGCTCCGGCGCCGCGAACGGCCCTGCGACTTCGACCGGGCCGTAACCGCCGCCGCGACGTCGGCGACCGTTCGAACTCCCGAAGGCCTGGTCCAGCGCTCGGAGGAACGTCCGATCGGCCTGGCCACCGTGCTGGTTTCCGTCGTGCCGCTCCCCCGCAGCGCCCCGCGGATCCGGTCTCGGCCCGGATCGGCGGCATGACACGCTTGGGCCATGGAGCCGCAGCCGTACGAGCCACAGGGGGCGCAAGCCGTCCAAGGCGCCCCCAGGATCCTGGTCGTCGACGACGATCCGACCGTCGCCGAGATCGTCGCCGGGTATCTGGACCGCGCCGGGTACGTCGTCGACCGCGCCGACGACGGCCCGACGGCCCTCACCCGTGCCGCCGCGCACTGGCCGGATCTGGTCGTGCTCGACCTGATGCTGCCGGGCATGGACGGCCTGGAGGTGTGCCGGCGGATGCGGGAACGGGCGGCCGTGCCGGTCATCATGCTCACCGCCCGCGGTGACGAGGACGACCGCATCCTCGGGCTGGAGGTGGGCGCGGACGACTATGTCACCAAGCCCTTCAGCCCCCGTGAGCTGGTGCTGCGCGTGGAGTCGGTCCTGCGCCGCAGCAGACCCGCCGTCCCCGGTACCCGGCTGCGGGCGGGCGGCCTGACCGTCGACCCGGTGGCCCGCCGGGTCACCAGGAACGGCACCGAACTCACCCTCACCCTGCGGGAGTTCGATCTGCTGTCCTTCTTCCTGCGGCATCCGGGGCGGGCGTACGGCCGCGAGGACCTGATGCGCGAGGTGTGGGGCTGGGACTTCGGCGACCTGTCGACCGTCACGGTCCACATCCGCCGGCTGCGCGGCAAGATCGAGGACGACCCGGCCCGGCCGTGTCTGATCCGGACCGTGTGGGGCGTGGGCTACCGCTTCGATCCCACCGGAGGAGAGGCCGGCTCGTGAACGACACCCTGCTGATCGCCCTGTACGCCTTCGCCGGCGCCGCAGCCGCCGGTCTGCTGGGCGCGGGCGTCCTGCGGCTGATCCGGCACCGCTCGCTGACCGCCTCGCTCGCCGTCGTCGCGGCCGTCGGGATCGTCGCGATGCTCGCGGGCACGCTCGCCGTCGCCTGGGCGATGTTCCTCTCCCCGCACGACCTGACCGTCGTCACGACGGTCGTCGCCGTGGCGGCCGTCGTCTCCCTGGCCACCGCGCTGCTGCTGGGCCGCTGGGTCGTCGCCCGCAGCCGCGACCTCGCCGTGGCGGCCCGCTGCTTCGGCGAGGGCGGGGACTTCGCGGCGCCGGCCGGCCCGACGACCGCCGAACTCGACGCGCTGAGCCGCGAATTGGCGGCGACCAGCGCCCGCCTCGCCGAGTCGCGGGAGCGGGAACGCGCGCTGGAGACCTCCCGGCGTGAACTCGTCGCCTGGATCTCGCACGACCTGCGCACCCCCCTGGCCGGACTGCGCGCCATGTCGGAGGCGCTGGAGGACGGCGTCGCCGCCGACCCCGACCGCTACCTGAGGCAGATGCGCACCGAGGTCGAACGCCTCAACGACATGGTCGGCGACCTCTTCGAACTCTCCCGCATCCACGCCGGCTCACTCCCCCTGACACCCACCCGGATCTCCGTGTACGACCTGGTCGGCGACGCGCTGGCCGGAGCCGACCCGCTCGCCCGGCAGCACGGGGTGCGGCTGGTGGGCAGTCGTGTCGAGCCGGTCCCGGTGGAGGTGGACGGCGGGGAGATGAGCCGGGTGCTGGGCAACCTGCTGGTCAACGCCATCCGCCGGACCCCGGCCGACGGTACGGTCGCCGTCGCCGCGGAGCGGTCCGCCGAGGGCGTGGTGCTGTCGGTGACGGACGGCTGCGGCGGCATCCCCGAGGAGGACCTGCCGCGCGTCTTCGACACCGGCTGGCGCGGCACGCACGCCCGGACGCCCCCGGCCGGCGCGGGCCTCGGCCTCGCCATCGTCCGCGGGATCGTGGAGGCGCACCAGGGCCGGGCCACCGTACGCAACATCCCCGGCGGCTGCCGCTTCGAGGTGGTGCTGCCCGCCGCCGCTCCCTGACACCGGCGGGGCCGGACCCATCACGGCGGCCGTAAGGATTTCGTCATCGTCTCGCGGCCCGGGAGAGCCGCTTCGCCCGTTTGAATGGGAGGGACACGAGTGATCTCTCAGGAGGGGGGCGGCGGTATGGGACGGGTGCCGAGCAGGCGGATCAAGCTGTGGATGGCCGGCGTGCTGGCGGTGGTGGTCGTCGCGGCGGGCTTCGGGCTGTACTGGTTCCAGCCGTGGAAGCTGTGGCAGGACGAGACGGTGCACGAGGCGCTGCCCGGTTCCTCGACCACCTCGGCGGCCCCCGCGCCGGCCGGATCGGGCGGGACCGGCTCCTCCGACTCCTCCGCCTCACCGGATTCACCGGCCTCCCATGCCCCGAGCGCACCGGCCGGTCCCGTGACCCTGGCGAGCGGTGAGCTGATCAGCCACGAGCACACGACGTCCGGCAGCGTGCGGCTCGTGCGACTGCCCGACGGCAGCCATGTGGTGCGCCTGGAAGACCTCGCCACCAGCAACGGCCCCGACCTGCACGTATGGCTGACCGACGCGCCGGTGAAGGAGGGGCGGGCCGGGTGGAACGTCTTCGACGACGGCGAGTACGTCAGTCTCGGCAAGCTCAAGGGCAACAAGGGCAGCCAGAACTACACCGTGCCCGCCGACGTGGACCCGGCCCGCTACAGCAGCGTCAGCATCTGGTGCGACCGCTTCGATGTTTCCTTCGGCGCCGCGGAACTGGCCCGCGCCTGACCGCGACCGGCATCCCGCGGAACGCAAATAGTGGCCGGGATCACTCCCGACCACCATTTGTGATCTGTGTCCGAGGGGGGACTTGAACCCCCACGCCCGATAAAGGGCACTAGCACCTCAAGCTAGCGCGTCTGCCATTCCGCCACCCGGACTAGGTGTCCGTCGCCTTGCCGGGGCTGTCCCCGCGGCGACAGGGACAACAATACCAAGGTTTCGGAGTGCCTTTCACCTGCGTATCCGCAGGCCCGCGAGGTGGGGACCGTCGGACGGACCCCCGGGAGGAGCGCGTCACCGCAGGTGACGGAGGTGTCACTCGGCGGTGGCGGGCATCTCGCCGGCCAGCAGGGTCAGGGCTCGGACCAGCGTCGACGAGACGCCCAGGACGGCCAGGTCGTGGCCGTCCACCCCGTGCGCGGCCCGGGCCTCGGCCGAGGCCCGGGCGAGCTTGGCCTGGGCCTGTTTGAGGAGGTGGCCGAGGCGGGGCTCCAGAGGCAGGGGGCCTGTCGAGGACCATGCGCCGACTGTAACCGGAAGCTGACGGTGCGTGGCCTCACCCTCGGAGAGAGGGCGGTCGGCGGGCGATCGGGGAGGGAGGGCCCTCCTCCGGAGTCGTGCGAGTTCCGGTTCCGGAGAGGGCCCTTCCTGGTGTGTCCGGGTGCGGTCAGCACTTCTCCCGCAGCGAGTGCAGGTGCTCGCTGGACTTGCGGGCGAAGGTGAAGGACTCGGCCGGGTTGTCGTGCTCGGCCTGCCAGTGGTGGGCGAACCGCTCGCCGCGCAGCCGGGTGACGGCGGACAGGAACCGCTGGTAGTCGATGTCGCCGTCACCGACGTCGACCATGCGGTAGCCGTGCTGGGTGGTCGGGTCGCTGACACCGTCCTTGACGTGGAACAGCGGGTAGCGGTGGGGCTGCCTCAGGACGTAGTCGAGGGGGTCGAAGGGGGCGGGTGTGCCGTCGGGCCGCTTGGAGAAGCGGAACTGTCCGACGTACGCCCAGTAGATGTCCATCTCCAGATAGACCAGGTCGGGGTCGGTCTCGGCGAGCAGCACGTCGTAGAGGCGGACGTGCGGCTTGTCGGTGGCGAAGGAGAATTCCTCGGAGTGGTTGTGCTGGTAGAACTTCATGCCGCGCGCCCTCGCCGCCGCGCCGTAGGTGTTGAAGTCCTCGGCGGCGCGCTTCCAGGCGTCGACGGTCGAGCCGTAGCGGAACGGGTTCGAGGCCGTGCCGATGTGCTTCAGGCCCAGCGCCTGGGCGTCGTCGAGGACCTTGGTGAGGTTGGTGGCGAAGGTGTAGGCGTTGGGGTCGCTGGAGTAGTAGCCGACGTGGCTGCCGATGGGGTTCAGGCCGTGGTTCCGGGCCAGGCGCTTGAGCTGGGCGAGGGTGATGGGGCCCGCGGAGCCCTGGCCGTATCCGGCGAACTCGACCTCGTCGTAGCCGTACTTCTCCAGTTCGGCGAAGACGGGGGCGAAACCGAGCGTGGAGACCTTGTCGCGGAGGCTGTAGAGCTGGATGCCGAGCCTGCCGGGCGGCAGGACGGGGCGGCCCCGGCCGGACGCGCCGGCGGCGTCGGCCGTGGTCTCACCGGTGGCGGTCGCGGCGGCGGTCGCGGGGGTGGCCGCCGCGCCGAGCAGGGCGGCGGCGGTGGCGCCGGCGGCGACACCGAGCATTCCTCGTCTGCTGAGGCGGTGGGTGAGTTCGGGGTCGGGCTGGGAGAAGCGGCTCATGCCTGGAACTCCTCTGGGTCGGGGGCCGTTGTCAGTGGTGGGTGCTTCACTGGTGACAGGTCAGGAGAGACCGGCCAGTCGGAGCAGGAGTGCTTTCACGTCGGTGGCCGCGACGCGGTCGCCGACAGCGCGGGGGGTGGAGCAGATGAGGAGCGGACCGTCGTCGTCGCTCGCCGGGAGGCGGCCGTGGCTGCCCCGAACAGGTGAGGGATCCAGAGGCACGACCGCCATGCGGTAGCGCAGTCCCAGCTTCTTGCGGGCCAGGGCCGTCGCCGCCTTCACCTTGACGTAGGGGTCGAGGGGATCCATGAAGAGTTCGACCGGGTCGTAGCCGGGTTTGCGGTGGATCTCGACGAGCCGTGCGAAGTCGGGCGCGCGGGCGTCGTCGAGCCAGTAGTAGTACGTGAACCAGGCGTCCGGCTCCGCCACCGCGACGAGTTCGCCGGAGCGCGGGTGGTCGAGGTGGTGGGTCTTCTTGCCCTCGTCGTCGAGCAGCAGGTCGATGCCGGGCAGGTCGTCGAGCACGGCCCGGGTCGCCTCCAGGTCCTCGGGGCGGCGGACGTAGACATGGGCGATCTGGTGGTCGGCCACGGCGAAGGCGCGGGACGCCATCGGGTCGAGGTATTCCATGCCGTCCTGGGTGTGCACCTCCAGCAGTCCGGCGCGGCGCAGCGCCCGGTTGATGTCGACGGGCCGGGACACGCGGGTGATGCCGTATTCGGAGAGCGCGACGACGGTACGGCCCTCGGCGCGGGCGTCGTCGAGCAGCGGGGCGAGCGCGGCGTCGAGGTCGGCGGCGGCCCGCAGGGAGCGTGGGTCGTCGGGGCCGAAGCGCTGGAGGTCGTAGTCGAGGTGAGGGAGGTAGCACAAGGTCAGGTCGGGGCGGCGGGTGCGCTGGATGTGCCGGGTGGCGTCGATGATCCAGCGGCTGGAGACGAGGTCGGCGCCGGGTCCCCAGAAGTGGAAGAGGGGGAACGTGCCGAACTTTCGGGTGAGTTCGTCGTGCAGGTCGGCGGGGCGGGTGTAGCAGTCGGGTTCCTTGCGGCCGTCGGCGTAGTAGATCGGACGGGGGGTGACCGTGATGTCGGTGTCGGCGCCCATGGCGTACCACCAGCAGATGTTGGCGACGGTGTAGCCGGGGTGGGCGCGGCGGGCGGCGTCCCAGAGTTTGTCGCCGGCGACCAGGCCGTTGTGCTGGCGCCACAGCAGGACGTCGCCGAGTTCGCGGAAGTACCAGCCGTTGCCGACGATGCCGTGCTCGGACGGCGCCGTGCCGGTGAGGAAGGTGGACTGGGCGGCGCAGGTGACGGCGGGCAGGACGGTGCCGAGCGGCGCGTGGGAGCCGGACCGGGCGAGGGCCTTCAGGTGCGGCATGTGGTCGAGGAGCCGGGGGGTGAGGCCGACGACGTCGAGGACGAGGAGCGGGGTGGGGTGCGCCGGGCTGGAGGCGGTCACGGCAGCTCCTTCAGGCCGAGGTCGGTGAGGAGGTCGCGGGCGAGGGTGAGTTCGGCGGCGATGCCGTCGGCGAGCCGGCCGCGGGTGTTCGGGCGCAGCTCGGGCGGGAGGGCCTGCCAGGTGTAGGTCTCGACCTCCAGATGGCGGGTGAGCGGGTGCGGGCCGCCGACGAGCCGGGCCAGTGCGGCCTTGAGGACGGTAAGGGTCGAGGTGAGGGGCGCGGCGGGGGCCGCGTGGAGCGGGACGTGGAAGTGGGACCGCCAGGGTGCGCCGTCCGGGAGGGTGTCGCCCTTCAGGGCCTCGCCGAGGTCGTCGGTGCCGTGCAGGCCGGCCGCGATGGGGGTCCCGCCCGCCCGAGCGGAGCCGAGAGTGGGGGAGGTGCGGGTCTGGTGCAGGAAGCGGGGTTCGTCGAAGGCGGCGAGGGCGTCGCGGACCTCGGGGAGGTGGGGGTGTTCGGCGTGCAGGGCGGCGGAGAGCTGCGATTTGACGATGGGGACGCCGGCGTTGGCGAGGGCGTCGAGGGCGGTGTCCGGGTCTTCGAAGGAGGTGGCGAGATGGCAGGTGTCGACACAGATCCCGATGCGGGGGTGGGCGATGGCGGCCAGCGGGGCGAGGGCGTCGCCGGTGGTCTCGACGACGCAGCCGGGCTCCGGTTCCAGGCCGACGCGCAGGGAGCGGCCGGTCAGCTCCGCGAGGGCGTCGAGGCGTTCGCCGAGGGTGGTCAGGGCGGTGCGGGCCGCGGCGGCGCGCTCCTCGTCGACGGCGGTGCGCCAGGCGAGCGGCAGGGTGGAGATGCTGCCCTCGGTGACGTCGTCGGGCAGCAGCCCGGCGAGGACGCGGGCGAGGGCGGTGGTGTGCTCGAGGCGTTCCGGGTCGGCCCAGTCGGGGCGGTAGACGCGGTACTTGACCTCCTCGGCGCCGAACCCTTCGTAGGGGAAGCCGTTGAGGGTGACGACCTCCAGGCCGCGCCGGTCCAGTTCGGTGCGCAGGGCGCGCAGCGCGGACGGGTCGGCGACGAGGGCGCGGGCGGCGTCCCGGGCCAGCCACAGGCCGATGCCGAGGCGGTCGCGGCCGAGCCGGCGGCGCACCGGTTCGCAGTGGTCGCGGAGCTGGGCGAGGACCCCGTCGAGGGTTTCCGCGGGGTGGACGTTGGTGCAGTATGCGAGGTGGACGACGGAGCCGTCGGGGTGGCGGAAGCGCATCGCTCACTCCCCGCCGCGCAGGATGGAGTTGCCCTCGTGGGTGGCGTCGGTGGCGGCGACGTCGAGGGTGAGCCGGCCGCTGAGGCCGTAGAAGGCGACGGGGTTGCGCCACAGCACCCGGTCGACGTCGTCCTCGGAGAACCCTTCGGCGAGCATCAGGTCGCCGACCTTGCGGGTCTTCAGCGGGTCGCTTCTGCCCCAGTCGGCTGCGGAGTTCACGAGGACCTGTTCGGGCCCGTAGGCGCGCAGCAGGGCGACCATCCGTTCCTCGTCCATCTTGGTGTCGGGGTAGACGGAGAAGCCGAGCCAGCAGCCGCTGTCCTTGGCCTCCTTGACGGTGGTCTCGTTGAGGTGGTCCAGCAGCACCCGCTCCGGGGGCAGGGCGGACTCGCGGACGACGTCGAGGGTGCGGCGCATCCCGGCGAGCTTGTCGCGGTGCGGGGTGTGCACGAGGGCGGGCAGGCCGTGGTCGGCGGCGAGCTGGAGCTGGGCGGCGAGCGCGGTGTCCTCGGCGGGGGTCATCGAGTCGTAGCCGATCTCGCCGACGGCGACCACCTGGTCCTTGACGAGATAGCGGGGCAGTTCGTCGAGGACGGGCCGGCAGCGCGGGTCGTTCGCCTCCTTCGGGTTGAGGGCGATCGTGCAGTGGTGGGCGATGCCGTACTGGGCGGCGCGGAAGGGCTCCCAGCCGAGGAGGGAGTCGAAGTAGTCGAAGAAGGTGGCGGGCGAGGTGCGGGGCTGGCCGAGCCAGAAGGAGGGCTCGACGACGGCGCGGACACCGGCCGCGTGCATGGCCTCGTAGTCGTCGGTGGTGCGGGAGGTCATGTGGATGTGGGGGTCGAAGATGCGCATCAGGACTCCTTGCCGTGGGGGACGTCCGGTCCGTGCGACGGGGGTGTGGGCGCGCTCTCGGTGTCGGTGCCTGGGTCGGTGCCTTTGCCGGTCTGGGTGGCGGCGCCGGTCTCGGTGCCCGTGCCGGGGCTGGTCTCGATGTCGGTGCCCGTGCCGGTGCCGGTCCCGGCGCCCGTCTCGGTCTCGGTCTCGGTCTCGGTCAGGGCCAGTACGCGGTGCAGATCCTCGGGGACGGGGCGGCCGGCGGCGGTGCGTTCGGTGGCGTAGTCGGCCAGCATGCGGGCCAGTTCGGCGTCGCCGCGGGCGCGCTCCGCCAGGCCGGCCACCGCGTCGACGGGCACTTCGGTGAACAGGCACTTCAGGACGGCGTGTCGCCAGGTGTGCGGGTCGAGGTGGCGGGCGGCGTACGGGCCTACGGCGGCGGCGAGCAGGCTGGTGTCGTTGGTGCGCAGGGCGTCCTCGACGAGCGGCAGCGCGTCCGGGCCGGGCACCAGGTGGGGCAGGGCGTGCAGGACGGCGCGGCGTTCGGCGGCGGTGCCCTGGGCGTAGACGCGGTTCAGTGCGTCCGGGTCGGCGCGGGCGGCGTGCAGGACCAGCACGCGGGCGGCGTCGGCGTGCGCGGCGCCGCAGCGGCGGCCGGCCTCGGCGAGCCGCAGCTCCCACACCGAGATCGGACCGTGGGTGCCCGGGTGGGCGGTGGCCTCGGCGAGGGCCTGGTCGAGCCAGGCGCGGGCGGCTCCGGACAGTTCGGCGTCGAGGCGGGCGCGGAGGTCGTCCAGCGGGGTGCGGGCGAGGGTGACGCCCGCTATCTGGCCGCCCGGCGTTGGGTCGCCCGGGTCGGGCTGTGCGTAGGTCATGAGGTGCTCCCTTGTGGGGTCGGCGCCGCGTGACGGAGGAAGGGCAGGGACCGCTCGGCGAAGTGCGGGCCCGCGTGGGAGTGGCGGGGCAGTTCGACGACGGTGAGCCCCTGGTAGCCGGTGTCGGCCAGGGCCGCGAGGACCGGCGGGAAGTCGATCTCGCCGTCGCCGAACGGCAGGTGCTCGTGGACTCCGCGCCGCATGTCCTCGATCTGGACGTGGCGCAGCCAGGGGGCGGCGGCGCGGACGCAGTCGGCGGGAGGGAGCGGTTCGAGGCACTGGCAGTGGCCGATGTCCAGGGTGAGCCCGAGGGGTTCGGGGTCGCCGAGGAGGCGGCGCAGGTGGTGGAAGCCGGCGAGGGTGGCGAGGAGGTGGCCCGGTTCGGGTTCGACGGCGAGGGGCACGCCGGCGGTGGCGGCGGCGTCCAGGACGGGGGCGAGTCCGTCGGCCAGGTGTTTCCACGCCGTGTCGGGGTCCGTCCCGGCGGGGGTGGTGCCGCTGAAGCAGTGCACGGCGTGGGCGCCGAGGTCGGCGGCGATCCGCACGGCGCGCAGCAGCAGGTCGACGCGGCGGGCCCGGTCCTGCGGGTCCGGGTCCAGCAGGGAGGGGCCGTGCTTGCGGCGCGGGTCGAGGACGTAGCGGGCGCCGGTCTCCACGGTGACGGACAGGCCGAGCGTGTGCAGGCGCCGGGCGACGCGGCGGGTGCGGGCGGAGAGGAGGGGTGCGAAGGGGTCGAGGTGCATGTGGTCGAGGGTCAGTCCGACGCCGTCGTAGCCGAGGTCGGCGAGCAGGGCGAGGGCGTCGTCGAGCCGCAGGTCGGCGAGGCCGTTGGTGCCGTAGCCGAAGCGGAGGGAGGAGCGGGTGCCGGGGGCGGCGGGCTGGGTGGTCATGTGATGCTCACCTTCCTCGCGCAGGCGCGGCCGATCGGGGCGAGGGCGGCGACGGCCAGGGCGGTGACGCGGGCTCCGGAGCGGGCGGAGAGCGCGGCCTGGAGCGGGATGGTGGCGCGGATGCCTCCGCCGACGGCCCGTTGTGTGAGCGGGGGTGAGGGGTTGAGCGCGGCGTGCAGGTAGGGGCGGGCGACGGTCGCGGCGTACGCGGTGCCGAGCGCGGTCCGCAGGGCGGAGGCCCGCGGTGACTCGGCCGGGGCCGGGCGGCGGGTCAGGAGCCGGGTCAGCAGGGCGGAGGTGGCGAGTGCGGCGAGCGGGCCGGCGGTCGAGCCGCCCTGGGCCTCCCGGCGGGACACCGTCGTCACCGCGAGGGTGTGGCTGCCGAGGAGCACCGCCGACGGGAGCGCGGCGCGGGTCCGGCCGCCGGAGGCCGCGGCGCCCAGGAGCAGGTCGAGGCCACGGGCGGCGGCCATGGCGGCGGGTCCGGCCGGGGTGTGCTTCAGGGCGAGGTCGTACGACCAGACCGTGGCCGCGAGCGGTGTGGCGACGGCCAGCGCGGGGCGTCCGGCGCGGGCGGCGAGGGCGAGCCCGGCGCCGGTCAGCGCACCGGCCGCGGTCAGGGCCGCCGCCGGGCGGATCCGGCCGGAGGGCAGGGGCCGGTGCGGGCGGTCCCGGGCGTCCTCCTCGCGGTCCGCCCAATCGTTGAGGGCCATGCCGGCCTCGTACAGACAGAGGGAGGAGCAGATGGCGAGCAGCGTGCGGGCGCCGGGGCGCGCCCCGGCCGCCGCCGCGCCCGCCAGGGCGTCGCCGGGCACGGTGAACAGGGCGGGCAGACGCAGCAGTTCGGCCCAGGCACGGGCCCGGCCGGGCGGCCGTGCGGCGGCCTGCGCGTGGGTGGCGTCCGGCGTGTCGGGTGTGCCGGTGAGGACCGGAGCCGCGGCGCCGCTGCCCCCGGTCGCGCGCGGAGCCCGGCCGTCGACGTGTCGCTCGCTCATCGGGGCTCCCCGGAAGGCTCCGCCGCGGTGGTGGGCGGCTCGTCTCGCAGGCGTTCGGCGAAGCGCAGCAGGGTCGCGTACTGCTCTCCCAGGGAGGACGGGCTGTGGCCCACCGGGTCCTTGAAGTAGAAGCCCAGTTCGCCGAGGGGGCCGGACAGGCCCCTCTCGTGGGCACGGGCGAGGAGGCGGGCCAGGTCGAGGACGAGGGGGGCGGCGAGGGCGGAGTCGCAGCCCTGCCAGATGGTCTGGAGGATCATGCGGGTGCCGAGGAAGCCGTCGAAGGCGATGTGGTCCCAGGCGGTCTTCCAGTCGCCGAGGGCGGGCACGTCGTCGATGTGGACCTCGCCCTCGGGGACGGTGCCGAGGGTCTCGGCGAGGACGCGTTCCTTGCCGGCGTTCTTCGCGGCGGCGGCGGCCGGGTCGGCGAGGGCGGCGCCGTCCCCGCCGCCCAGCAGGTTGGTGCCGGACCAGGCCCGCACCGCCAGCGCCCGCTGGGCGAACATCGGGCCCAGCACGGACCGCAGCAGCGTCTGCCCGGTCTTGCCGTCGCGGCCCGCGTACGGCAGGCCGGAGGCGGCCGTCCGCGCGGCGAGCGCCGGGTGGTCGAGGCCCGTCGAGGGGGTGAAGTTGACGTAGGGGCAGCCCGCGCGCAGGGCAGCCGCGGCGTAGAGGGTGCTGGCCGGCAGCTCGTCTGCGCGCGGGGCCGGTTCCGTCGAGGCCACGTTCACCACGACGGCGCGCTCCAGCCCGCACCGCCGTATGAAGTCCCGTATGTCGGAGGCGAAGACGTCGATCAGCTCCTCCGCGCCCTCCTGGCCTCCCGCGCCCTCTGCACCCTCCGCGCCGCGGACGCCTCCGGCCTCGCCCCGCAGCGGGCCGCCCGGCCGGATCTCCCCGTCCGCGGCGGCCAGTTCGGCGGCGACGGCGGCCGGCAGGCCGGGCGGCAGGACGCCGCCCGCGGCGAGGGCCTCGGCGCGTTTGGGCAGGGGGCAGTCCACGACGTCGTGGCCGCCGAAGACGAGGGAGGACAGGGGCGGCAGGCCGCAGTCCTCGAAGGGTGGGGTCTCGGTGACCATGCCCGTCGGTGGGTGCAGTCCCGCCGTGACGGCGGCGCAGCCGGCCACGACGGTGGTGGCGACGGAGCCACGGGCCCCGATCAGCCAGACGCCGACGCGCGGCTGGGAAACGGACGCGGACATGGGCAACCTCCTTGTCCCCAAGACATGGCCGGACCTCGTCCCCCGTGGATGTGGCCGCAGGACGGCGGGCGGGGGTCCGGCGTCCCCCGCCCGCCGCCGTTCAGTCGCCCTGCGAGCCCCGGGACGCGGTCGCGGGCAGTTCCTTGATCCGGATGTCGCGGAAGGACACCTGGTCCTCGGCTCCGTGGTTCTGGATGCCGAAGTGTCCGTCCCGCAGGCTCCGGGCCGGGTCGGTGTTGGTGAAATCGTTGATCTTCACGCCGTTGAGCCAGACGCGGAGGCGTTCGCCCTCCACGCGGATCTCGTACGTGTTCCACTCCCCCGGCGGGTTCAGCGCGCGGTCGCGCTTTCTGAGGTCGGCGGACTGGAAGCCGTAGACGGAACCGGTGGTCTTCTCCGGTACGTCGGTGGCGTCGATCTGGATCTCGTAGCCGTTGTTCACCGCCGACCAGGGGTCGTCCGACGGCGGGAAGCCGACGAAGACGCCCGAGTTGTCGTCACCGGCCATGCGCCAGTCCAGCTTCAGCGAGTAGGAGGAGAAGCCGGAGGCGGCGTACCAGAGCATCCCCATGCCGCCGGACGAGGTGATCGTGCCGTCGTCGGAGAGGGTGAAGGAGCCCGGGCCGGCCTGGCGCCAGCCGTCCAGGGAGGTGCCGTCGAAGAGCGGACGGTAGCCGTTCTCCGGGCGGCAGTCGGCCTGGGCGTCGCCGATCGCGTACCGGATCCCGCCGAGCAGGTGCTCGCGGAACTCCGGTTCGGCGAAGGACTCCTTGGTGTGGCCGCCGCCCGTGTAGAAGGCGCGGCCGCCCTGGTAGGTCTGGCACCAGGCGATCGGGTGGTCGCCGTGCATGGTGCCGCCGCTGTACGAGGACTCGTCGAGGGAGGCGAGGACGTGGGCGCGTTCGCGTGGGTTGGAGCGGTAGTTGTACCACTCGTCCGTGCGGTTCCAGGTCCGTGCCAGCCCGGATGTCGCCGGGTGGGCGCGGTCCTCGACCTCCACCTCGGCCGGCTGGATCGCCGGGTGGGACTGGAAGTAGGCGCCGGCGAGGCCGCCGTAGAACGCCCAGTCGTACTCGGTGTCGGCGGCGGCGTGGACGCCGACGTAGCCGCCGCCGCGGCGGATGTAGCCCTCGAACGCGGACTGCTGGGTGGCGTTCAGGACGTCGCCGGTCGTCGACAGGAAGACCACCGCGTCGTAGCGGCGCAGGTTCGCCGGGGTGAAGGCGCCCGCGTCCTCGGTGGCGTCGACGGTGAAGCCGCCGCGTTCGCCGAGGGCGCGGACGGCGGCGACGCCGTCCGGGATGGAGTCGTGGCGGAAACCGGCGGTCTTGGAGAAGACCAGCACCCGCCGGCCGTCCCGGTCCTCGTCGTCCCGTTCGCCGGCCGAGACGGCGGGCTGTGCCACCACGCCGCCGAGCAGCAGCGCGCCCGCGGTGGCCGCGAGGGTCAGTCGTCCGATGGATCGCATACCGCCTCCGCTCAGCCGGTCGTGAAGGTGAAGTCGTCCACGTCGAACAGCGCGCCCGTGCCGCTGCCCTTGAAGACGAGGTACAGCGTGGTGGTGCCGCGTGGTGCGCGGGAGAGGTCGGCGGTGACGTCCTGGAAGACCTCCCAGCCGCCGGTCACCGGCACGGTGGCCTTGCCGAGCAGGGTGCCGGTCGAGGAGCCGGCGCGGATCTCGAGGGTGCCGCCCGCGCCGCCGGAGGAGACGCGGGCGGTGACGCTCTCGGCGTTGTTCAGCAGGTACGGCGTGAAGGAGATCCAGTCGCCGTTGTGGACGTTGCCGACGGTGCGCCCGCCGTGCGCGGTCTCCTTGGTGATGACGGAGACCCCGGAGCCGTTGCCGAAGTGCTCGGCCTGGCGGTGCTTGGGCTGGGCGACGTTCTGGTCGTGGGTGGTGAGCGGGGCCTGGCCGCCGCCTCCGCCGTCGGTGTACTCGGCGTCGATCACGCCGAAGATGTTGGCGTCCTCGTCGTGGCCGCCGTCGGCGCTGGTCTGGAGGGTGCCGGTGCAGCCGTTGGCCGAGGTCAGCGGGTGGCCGTGGGAGTCGTGGCCGAGGATGAAGGTGACCTTGACCTTGGCGCAGTCGATGGCGGTGCCGTCCTCGGGGTCGGTGACCCGCACCTTGAACGGGATGGCGTCACCGAAGCTGAAGAGCTGTCCGTCCTTCGGTGTCTCCAGGACCACGGTGGGCGCGGTGTTGCCGACGACGATCCGCACGCTGGCGCTGCCGGTGCGGCCGGTCGGGTCCTTGGCGGTCACGGTCGCCGTGTAGGTGCCGTTCTTGCGGTAGCGGTGGGTGGGGTGCGGCTCGGTGGAGGTGGCGCCGTCGCCGAAGTCCCAGTGGTACGTCAGGGCGTCGCCGTCCTGGTCGGTCGTCCCCTCGGAGGAGAAACGAATCCTCAGCGGGGCCTGGCCGGAGGTGCGGTTCGCGGCGGCCTGGGCGACCGGGGAGTGGCCGTCGGTGGCGTTCTCGATGCGGTACAGGCCGGAGTTGTCGTCGCCGCCGAACCAGGCGGTGCCGTAGTCGAGGACGTACAGCGCGCCGTCCGGGCCGAAGGCCATGTCCATGACCTGGGTGCCGGTCCACGGGACGTCGGAGATCGCGTTCACCGTGCCGTCGGCACCGTGCTCGATCCGCTTGATCCAGCGCCGTCCGAACTCACCGGCGAAGAAGTCGCCGTCGTACGCCTCGGGGAACTTCACCGGCGAGTCGAGCGCCGGGTCGTAGCGGTAGACCGGGCCGCCCATCGGGGACTCGGAGCCGGTGCCGAACTCGGGGACGGAGCCGCCGTCGTACGGGATCCACGCGGCCTGGGCCGGGGGCAGGTCGGTCAGGCCCGTGTTGTTCGGCGAGGTGTTCTTCGGGGCGGCGCAGTCGAAGGCCGCGCCGGAGGTCTTCGTCGCGAAGTCGTAGTCGATGTACGCGTCGTTGTCGCCGGTGCAGTACGGCCAGCCGAAGTTGCCGGGGCCGGTGACGCGGGCGAACTCGACCTGGCCGGCCGGGCCGCGGGCCGGGTCGGCGGCGCCCGCGTCCGGTCCGTAGTCGCCGACGTACAGGATCCCGGTCTTCTTGTCGACGCTGAACCGGAACGGGTTGCGGAAGCCCATCGCGTAGATCTCGGGCCGGGTCTTGTCGGTGCCGGGCGGGAAGAGGTTGCCCTCGGGGACGGAGTAGGAGCCGTCGGCGTTCACCTTGATGCGCAGGATCTTGCCGCGCAGGTCGTTGGTGTTGCCGGAGGTCCGCTGGGCGTCGAAGGCGGGATTGCGGTTCGCGCGCTCGTCGATCGGGGTGTAGCCGTCCGACTGGAACGGGTTGGAGTCGTCGCCGGTCGACAGGTACAGGTTGCCCGCCGCGTCGAAGTCGATGTCGCCGCCGACATGGCAGCAGATGCCGCGGCTGGCCGGAACGTCGAGGATCTTCTTCTCGCTGGTGGTGTCGAGGGTGCCGTCCGTCTTCAGCACGAACCGGGAGAGGCGGTTGACGCCGTCGAAGGGGGCGAAGTCGGCGGCGGTGCCGGTCTCGGGGGCGTCGCCCGCGGGGGTGTTCAGCGGGGGCGCGTAGTACAGATAGATGAAACGGTTCTCCGCGAAGCCGGGGTCGACGCCGATGCCTTGGAGGCCTTCCTCGTCATGGCTGTAGACGTCGATCTTCCCGGCCAGCCGGGTGTTGCCCGCGGCGTCGGTGAGGCGCAGTTCGCCGTCGCGTGAGGTGTGCAGGACGGAGCGGTCCGGGAGGACGGCGAGCGACATGGGCTCGCCCACCTCCGCCTCGCCCTTGGCGAGGGTGACCTGCTGGAAGTCCTCGGCGGCCACGGCGTCCCGGTCGGCTGCGGCCGTCCGGTCGGCTACGGCGCCCCGGTCGGCCACGGCTGCGCCGGCCTGAGGCGCCACGAAGGTGAGGGAGGTGCCCGCCAGCAGCATGCCGCCGAGCAGGGCGACGGCTGAGCGCAGGGTCGGGCGGCGTCGTCTGTGGATGTCTGTTCTGCCGGTGCCGGTCGTGGGGTCGTTCCGGTCGTTCCCGTGCACGAATGCCTCCAGAAAGGGGCCGGTTGTACGGGCGGGTGCGTACGCCGGGATGCGCCGTCATCCCGGAGAATCGTGCGGTGGTGCGGTGGTGCGGTGGCGCGGTGTGCTGCCGTGCCCGTCCGGTGCCGGCCGGCGGTGGGGCCGCCGGCCCGGCACCGGGGCCGTTCAGTTGCCGAACGCTGCGTCGAAGGAGGCCGACGGCGGCTCGAAGTCGTACGCCCTGAGGCGGGTCAGTGCCTCCGGCGCGCCCTGGAGCCGGTCCATGCCCGCGTCCTCCCACTCGACGGAGACCGGTCCTTGATAGTCGATGGACCGCAGCATCCGGAAGACGTCCTCCCACGGCACGTCACCGTGTCCGGCCGAAACGAAGTCCCAGCCGCGCCGCGGGTCGCCCCACGGCAGGTGGGACCCGAGGCGGCCGTTGCGGCCGTCGAGGCGGGTGCGGGCCTCCTTGCAGTCGACGTGGTAGATCCGCTCGCGGAAGTCCCACAGGAAGCCGACCGGGTCGAGGTCCTGCCAGACGAAGTGCGAGGGGTCGAAGTTGAGGCCGAAGGCCGGCCGGCGGTCGACCGCGTCCAGGGCGCGTACGGTCGTCCAGTAGTCGTAGGCGATCTCGCTGGGGTGGACCTCGTGCGCGAACCGCACGCCCTCGGCGTCGAAGACGTCGAGGATCGGATTCCAGCGCTCGGCGAAGTCCTCGTAGCCGCGCTCGATCATCCACTCGGGCGCGGGCGGGAACATGGCGACCAGGTGCCAGATCGCGGAGCCGGTGAAGCCGATGACGGTGTCGACGCCAAGGGCCGCGGCGGCGCGCGCGGTGTCCTTCATCCGGGCCGCCGCCCGCTGCCGCACCCCCTCGGGGTCGCCGTCGCCCCAGATGCCGGGCGGCAGGATCGCCTGGTGGCGTTCGTCGATGATGGCGTCGCAGACGGCCTGGCCGACGAGGTGGTTGGAGATCGCCCAGCACTTCAGGCCGTACTTGTCGAGCAGCTGGTGGCGGGAGGCGACGTACGACGGGTCGGCGAGCGCCTTGTCGACCTCGAAGTGGTCGCCCCAGCAGGCGAGTTCGAGGCCGTCGTAGCCGAAGTCACGGGCGAGGCGGCAGACCTCCTCCAGCGGGAGGTCGGCCCACTGACCGGTGAAGAGCGTGAACCTGCGCGGCATACGGCTGTCTCCTCCTCAGGCGGCGATCGGCGTGTAGACGGAGTTCTTCTCGGCGCTCTCCTCGACCGCCGCGAGGACGCGCTGCACCTGGAGCCCGTCGGCGAAGGAGGGCTCGGGGCGGCGGCCCTCGGCGACCGCGTGGACCAGGTCGCGGGCCTGGTGGACGAAGGTGTGCTCGTAGCCGAGGCCGTGCCCCGGCGGCCACCAGGCGTCCAGGTAGGGGTGTTCGGGTTCGGTGACGAGGATGCGGCGGAAGCCGGCGTGCTCACCGGGTTCGGTGGCGTCGTGGAACCACAGCTCGTTCAGCCGCTCCAGGTCGAAGGCGAGCGAGCCGTGTTCGCCATTGAGTTCGAGGCGCAGGGCGTTCTTGCGGCCCGTGGCGTACCGGGTGGCCTCGAAGGAGGCGAGGGCGCCGGAGGCGAAGCGGCCGGTGAACAGGGCGGCGTCGTCGACGGTGACGGTCCCGGTGCCGCCCGAGGAGACGGCGGTGAGGCCCGAGGTGGGTCCGCCGGGCAGCGGGCGCTGCCGTACGAACGTCTCGGTGAGCGCGGAGACCCCGGCCAGCGGCTCCCCCGCCAGGTACTGGGCGAGGTCGACGATGTGCGCGCCGAGGTCGCCGAGCGAGCCGGAGCCGGCCAGTTCCTTGCGCAGCCGCCAGGTGAGCGGGAACTCGGGGTCGACCAGCCAGTCCTGGAGGTACGACACCCGCACGTGCCGCAGGGTGCCGAGGCGGCCCTCGGCGACCATCCGCCGGGCGAGCGCGGTGGCGGGGACGCGGCGGTAGTTGAACCCGACCATCGCCAACTGCCCGCGCCGGTAGGCGCTTTCGGCGGCCTCGGCCATCGCCTCGGCCTCCTCGACGGTGTTCGCGAGGGGCTTCTCGCACAGGACGTGCTTGCCGGCGGCGAGGGCGGCGAGCGCGATCTCTGCGTGGCTGTCGCCGGGGGTGCAGATGTCGACGAGGTCGACGTCGTCCCGGGCGATCAGCGCGCGCCAGTCGGTCTCGGCGGCGGCCCAGCCGTGCCGGTCGGCCGCCGCGCGTACCGCGTCCGCGTCCCGTCCGCAGATCGCGGCCAGGACCGGGCGCCGGGGCAGGTCGAAGACGCGGCCCGCGGTGCGCCAGCCCTGGGAGTGGGCGGCGCCCATGAAGGCGTAGCCGACCATGCCGATGCGCAGCGGGGGCCGGTCCGTTCCCGATTCCGCCGCCGGGGACCGCTCGGGTGCCGGGGACTGCTCGGGTGCCGTGGAGTGCTCGGTCGCCGTGGAGTGCTCGGTCGCCGCGGACCGCTCCGGTGCCACGGGCCGCTCCGGTGCCGCGGACCGCTCCGGTGCCACGGGCCGCTCCCGTGCTGCGGACTGCTCCGGCTCTTCCATGCAGATGTCCTCCTCGTCAGTGGGCCGCCGGGGCGGCCCGGGCCGTGCGCGGTGGGGGGTGCGGCAGGACGCCTCACTCGAAGCCGGTGGGCATGTACTGGTCGACGTTGGTCTTGTCGACCACGGCCGAGTAGAGGGTGATGGACGCCGGGATCTCGAACTCGGCGAGACCGCCGACGCCCTTGCCCTGGCCGAGGGCGCGGGCGAGGTCGATCGCGGACGCGGCCATGGTGGGCGGGTAGAGGACCGTCGCCTTGAGGACGCCGTCGTCCTGCTTGATGGCCTGGAAGGCGGAGAGCGCACCGGCTCCGCCGACCATCAGGAAGTCGTCGCGTCCGGCCTGTTCGATGGCGCGCAGCGCGCCCACGCCCTGGTCGTCGTCGTGGTTCCACAGGGCGTCGAACTCAGGCTGCGCCTGGAGCAGTTGCGCCATCTTGGCCTGCCCGGACTCGACGGTGAACTCGGCGGCCTGGCGGGCCACCTTCTTGATGTTGGGGTAGTTCTTGAGGGCGTCGTCGAAGCCCTGGGTGCGCTGCTTGGTCAGCTCCAGGTTGTCGAGGCCGGCGAGTTCGATGACGCGGGCGGTGGGCTTGTCCTTGAGCTTTTCGCCGATGTAGTGACCGGCGTTGAGGCCCATGCCGTAGTTGTCGCCGCCGATCCAGCAGCGGTACGCCTGCGGGGTGTTGAAGATGCGGTCGAGGTTCACGACGGGGATGCCGGCGCGCATCGCCTTCAGGCCGACCTGGGTGAGGGCCTTGCCGTCGGCGGGCAGGACGACCAGCACGTCGACCTTCTTGTTGATCAGGGTCTCGATCTGGCCGATCTGCTGGGCCGTGTCGTTGGAGCCCTCGGTGATCTCCAGGGTGACGTCCTGGTACTTCTCGGCGCGGCTCTTGGCGTTCTCGTTGATCGCGTTGAGCCAGCCGTGGTCGGCCTGGGGCCCGGCGAAACCGATGGTGACCTGCTTGCCCGGCTTGTCGTCGGCGGCGGGCTGGTCGTCGGCGGCGGGCTTGTCGTCGTCCTTCTCGTTACTCGTGCAACCTGCGAGGAGGGCACCCGCGGAGACGGCGGCGGTCCCGAAGAGCAGTCCTCTGCGACTGGGGAGGTGCGACATGGTGGTGAACCCTTTCCTCAGGTCGTGCTTGCGGTACGGCGCTGGACCAGCACGGCGGCGACGATGATCGCGCCCTTGGCGATCTGCTGGACGTCGCTCTGCAGGTTGTTCAGGGCGAAGATGTTGGTGATCGTGGTGAAGATCAGGACGCCGAGCACGGAGCCCGTGATGGTGCCGCGACCGCCGCTGAGCAGGGTTCCGCCGATGATCGCGGCGGCGATGGCGTCGAGCTCGTAGAGGTTGCCGTTGGTGTTCTGGCCGGAGCCGGACAGGATGATCAGCAGGAAGGCGGCGATGCCGCAGCACAGCCCGGACAGCAGATAGAGGTAGAGGCGCTGGCGGCGGACGTCGATGCCGGCGAGCCGGGCGGCCTCCGCGTTGCCGCCGACGGCGACGGTGCGGCGGCCGAAGGTGGTGCGGTTCAGCACCAGCCAGCCGATGACCGTGACGGCGGCGAAGACGAGGACGAGCGGCGGTATGCCGAAGACGTACGCGTCGCGTTCGCCGAGGTCGAGGATGCCGTCGACGGTGACGATCTGCGTCTTGCCGTCGGTGATCTGGAGCGCCAGTCCGCGCGCGGAGGCCAGCATGGCGAGCGTGGCGATGAACGGGACCATGCCGCCGTAGGCGATCAGTAGTCCGTTGACCAGTCCGCAGCCGACGCCGACCAGGACCGCGGTGAACAGGATGCCGCCGAAGCCGTACTCCTGGGTGGCGACCGTCGTCGCCCAGACCGAGGCGAGGGCGACGATCGCGCCGACGGACAGGTCGATGCCGCCGGAGGTGATCACGAAGGTCATGCCGACGGTGACGACACCGATCACCGAGGCCTGGGTGAGGACGAGCTGGAGGTTGCGGGTGTCCAGGAACTCGTCGGGCTTGGTGATGCCGCCGATGACGACGAGCGCGGCCAGCACGCCCAGCAGGGAGAGGGTGCGCACGTCGGCGCGGAACACCAGGGTGCGCCAGGCGGGGCGGGGGGCGGCCGGCGGCGCCTTGTCGGGGGCGCCCCGCGGCGGGGAGACGGGCTGCGTCATGACGCCGGGCTTCCTTCCATCACGAGGTCGAGTACGCGGTGTTCGTCGAGTTCGCCGGCGGGCGCGGTGTGGACGACGCGGCCCTCGCGCAGCACCAGCACGCGGTCGGCGAGGCCCAGCACCTCGGGCACCTCGCTGGAGACGAGGAGCACGGCGAGACCTTCGTCCGCCAGCCGGCGGACCACCGCGTACAGCTCGGCGCGGGCGCCGACGTCGACACCCCGGGTGGGTTCGTCGAGCAGCAGCACCTTGCAGCCGCGCAGCAGCCAGCGCGCCAGGACGGCCTTCTGCTGGTTGCCGCCGGAGAGGGTGCGCACGGGCACCGACGGGTTGTCCGGCCGCAGCGACAGCTCACGGGTCGCCGCCCGGGCCGCGCCCAGTTCGGCGCCGCGGTCGATCCAGCCGCCGCGGGAGAAGCGGGACAGGGTGGAGACGGAGACGTTGCGGGTGACGGACTCCAGCATGAGCAGGGCCTGCGCCTTGCGTTCCTCGGGGGCGAGGCCGAGGCCGGCGCGGACGGCGGCCCGGACGCTGCCGGTCTTCAACGGCCGTCCGCCGACGAGGACCTGACCCGCCGTCGGCTTGCGCGCGCCGTAGACCGTCTCCAGGATCTCCGACCGTCCCGATCCGACCAGCCCGGCCAGCCCGACGATCTCCCCCGCGTGCACCGTGAGATCCAGTGGCGCGAACTCGCCGTCCCGCGCGAGCCCTCGCACCTCCAGCACGGGCCGCCGTGCCCCGGGTGCCGGAGCGGCCGGCCGCGCCGGGAACACGTACTCCACGTTCCGGCCGGTCATCAGGGCCACGACGTCCCGCGTCGGCGTCGTCTTCGCGGGCAGCCCGCCCGCCACCGCCCGCCCGTCCTTCAGCACGGTCACCCGGTCGCCGATCCGGCGGATCTCCTCCAGCCGGTGCGAGATGTAGACGACCGCGACGCCGTCGGCGGTGAGGTCGCCGACGATCCGGAACAGGTTGTCGACCTCGTCGGGGTCGAGCGCGGCGGACGGCTCGTCCATCACGATCAGCCGTACGTCGTGGGAGAGCGCCCGCGCCATGGACACGATCTGCTGCTGCGCCGCCGACAACTCCCCGACCAGGCGCGCCGGATCGATCTCCGGGTGCCCGAGACGCTTGAGCAGCGCGGCTGTCGACGCCCGGGCGGCGCCGCGCCGTACGACGAATCCGGCGGCCGTGGGTTCGTGGCCGAGATGGACGTTCTCGGCCACCGACAGGTGTTCCACCAGGTCGAGTTCCTGGTAGATGGTCGCGATACCGAGGCGCATGGCGGCGATCGGGGAGCGCAGCGTGACCGGCTCGCCGCGCCAGCGGATGGTGCCGCCGTCCGGCTGGTGGGCACCGGCGAGGACCTTGATGAGGGTGGACTTCCCGGCCCCGTTCTGGCCGAGCAGGCAGTGCACTTCACCGGCCTGGACGTCGAGGTCGACCCCGTCCAGGGCCCGGACTCCGGGGAACGACTTGGTGATGCCGGACATGCTGAGCAGCGGTGGTTCTGGTGCCATGTGGGTTCCCCTCGGCGGGCGTGGGTGCGGGCCGGTTCAGGGCGAGGGTGGAGCGGGGCAGGACAGGGCAGGGCTGAGCAGGGCAGGGCAGTGCGCTGAGCTGGTGTGCCGAACTGACGAGGTCGTACTCGGGACGTACGGTCGTGCGGTCGTACGGGGACGTACGAGGGTGTGCTTTACGCGGGTGAGAACAGGTGGTCGCTGATGAGGCGGGCCGCGCCGATGACACCGGCGGTGGGGCCCAACTCCCCCAGCACGATGGGCAGGTTGCCGGTCGCCAGCGGCAGCGACTGGCGGTAGACCTGGGTGCGGATCGCGGCGAGCAGGGTGTGGCCGAGGCCGGTCACCCCGCCGCCGATCACCACCAGGCCGGGGTTGAAGAAGCTGACCAGGCCGGCGATGACCTGGCCGGTGCGGGTGCCGCCCTCGCGGATCAGGTCGAGCGAGACGGCGTCGCCCGCGGCGGCAGCGGCGGCGACGTCTACGGCGGTGAGGGTGCCGTTCGCCTCCAGGCGGGCGGCGAGTTCGGCGGACTGCCCCTGCTGGGCGGCCTCCAGGGCGTCCCGGGCGAGGGCGGCGCCGCTGAAGTGGGCCTCCAGGCAGCCGCGGTTGCCGCAGGCGCACGGGCGGCCGTCGGATACGGCCTGGATGTGGCCGATGTCGCCGGCGCTGCCCGTGGTGCCGCGGTGGACCGCCCCGCCGACGACGATCCCGCAGCCGATACCGGTGCCGATCTTGACGCAGAGGAAGTCGCCGACGGAGCGGGCGACGCCCGCGTGCTGCTCCCCCATGGCCATCAGGTTCACGTCGTTGTCGACCATGACGGGGCAGCCGAGTTCCTGGCTGAGGGCCTCCCGGACGGGGAAGCCGTCCCAGCCCGGCATGATCGGGGGCGCCACGGGGATGCCCTCGGGGAAGCGGACCGGGCCGGGGACGCCGATGCCGGCGCCGTCGAAACCCTCGGCGAGCCCCGAGGCCTTCAACTTGCCTGCCATGACGAGGACTTGCTCGAAGACGGCGACCGGTCCCTCGCGGACCTCCATGGGCTGGGTGATGTGACCCAGGATCTCGAGTTCCGCGTTGGTGACGGCGACGTCGATGGAGGTGGCGCCGATGTCGACGCCGAGGAACCGCAGTTCGGGGGCGAGCCGGATGTTGTGGGAGCGCCGGCCGCCGCGCGAGGCGGCGAGTCCGTCGGCCACGACCAGGCCCGTCTCCAGCAGCCGGTCGACCTCCACGGCCAGTTTGGACCGCGACAGGTCGATCTGGTCGCCCAGCTGGGCCCGGGAGTTGGGCCCGCCGTCGCGCAACAGCTTCAGCAGTCTGGCCTGATGGGCGTTCGCGGGTCGCGCGGTCATACGTCTCACGTGCCCCTCCCGCCTCGTTCCGGCCCTCGCGGTTGCCGTTGCCTCTGGCTTTCGAGGGGAACGTAGCAGCGGCTACCGGAGGTGGGAAGAAGTCGCGCAGGAATTGCCCATGACTTTTTCCACTCACAGGACAAAGGCGGGGGGTGCGCCGGTCACGGCTGGTGCGGGGCGCGACCCGAAGGCCCTGGCGCCGCCGGGCGTTGACCCCGAGGATGAGGGCACGATCCGGGCCGGGCCGCGGACCGGGCATGGGGAGGGGAAACGTCTGTGATCTTGGTGACGGGTGCCACGGGGAACGTCGGCTCCGAGCTGGTCCACGCGCTCGCGGAGGCCGGGGAGCCGGTGCGGGCGCTGAGCCGGTCGGGCCGGACGGACGGGTTACCGGCCGGAGTCGAGGCCGTGGCGGGCGATCTGGACCGCCCGGAGACGGTGCGCGACGCGCTGAAGGGCGTCCGAGCGATGTTCCTGATGCCGGGCTACGGCGGGCAGCGGCGGATCCTCGCCGACGCGCGGGACGCCGGGGTGGAGCGGGTGGTGATGCTGTCCGGCGGATCGGCGGGGACCGGGGACCGGACCAACGCCGTCTCGGCCTACCTGATCGACGCCGAGGACTCGGTACGCGAGTCGGGGCTGGCCTGGACCTTCCTGCGGCCCACCAGCTTCATGTCGAACGCGCTGCGCCTGGTGGACCAGATCCGCGCGGGCGACACCGTACGGGTGCCGTTCCCGGACGTGTACACCACCGACATCGACCCCTACGACATCGCGCAGTGCGCCCTGCACGCCCTGCTCTCCGACGCGCACTCCGGCCGTGCCCTCGAACTGACCGGTCCGCAGGCGCTGTTGCCCGCCGACCGGGTGCGCGTCCTCGGCGAGGTACTGGGCCGGGATCTGCGCGCCGTGGGGCTCGGTCCCGAGGAGGCGCGTGCCGAGCTGGAGGCGGCGATGCCCAAGCCGTTCGCGGACGCGATCGTCAGCTTCTTCGTCGACGGCACCCTGGACGAGTCCGTGGTGCGGCCGACGGTGCGGGAGGTGACGGGACGGGAGCCGCGCACCTTCGACCAGTGGGCGCGGACGCACGCGGACGCCTTCCGGTGATCCGAGCCGGCGTTCGACAGCGCGCGCTACCCGCTCCGGTGCGGCTACGGCGTCGCGGGCGGCGTCACGGACACCGGACGACCTGTCCGGCGTACGACAGATTGCCGCCGAAGCCGAACAGCAGCACCGGGTCGCCGCTCGTCACCGCGCCCCGCTCCACCAGCTTGGAGAACGCGAGCGGGATGCTGGCGGCCGACGTGTTGCCGGATTCCGTGACATCGCGCGCGACGACCGCGTTGACGGCGCCGAGCCGTTCGGCGAGGGGTTCGATGATGCGCAGGTTGGCCTGGTGCAGCACGACCGCGGCCAGGTCCTCGGGGGCGAGCCCGGCGCGTTCGCAGGCCGCGCGGGCGAGCGGGGGCAGCTGGGTCGTCGCCCAGCGGTAGACGCTCTGGCCCTCCTGCGCGAACCGCGCGGGCGTGCCCTCGATGCGCACGGCGTGCCCCATCTCGGGCACCGATCCCCACAGCACCGGCCCGATACCGGGCTCCTCGCCGGGCGCGCAGGCCTCCACGACGGCGGCCCCCGCCCCGTCGCCGACGAGCACGCAGGTGGTGCGGTCGGTCCAGTCGGTGACGTCGGACATCTTGTCGGCGCCGATGACCAGGGCCCGCCGCGCCGCCCCGGCGCGCACGGTGTGGTCGGCGGTCGCCAGGGCGTGGGTGAAGCCGGCGCACACCACGTTGACGTCCATGGCGGCGGGCTGGGGGATGCCGAGGCGGGCGGCGACCCGGGCGGCCATGTTCGGGGAGCGGTCGACGGCCGTCGACGTGGCGACGAGCACCAGGTCGATGTCGCCGGGGGTGAGTCCCGCCCCCGCGAGCGCCTTGGCGGCGGCATGCGCGGCCAGCTCGTCCACCGGCTCGTCGGGGCCGGCGATGTGGCGTGTACGGATGCCGACCCGCGACGTGATCCACTCGTCACTGGTGTCGACCATGCCCGCCAGGTCCTCGTTGGTGAGGACCCTCGCGGGCTGGTAGTGGCCGACGGCGGTGATGCGCGAGCCGTTCATGGATGGGGTTCCCCCTCGTGCCTCGGTAGCGGGGTTCACCAGTCTGATCAGTGACTGACGGGTAGCACGGCAGGTGATGCCACAGGAAACAGCCGCCCGGATTGTCGGCTTCGGTCAGACCGCGGGGAGCCGCGCGTACCGCGGAGCGAGCCGCGACCTGGCCCGGCACGTGCAGGACAATGAGTTCGTGCGGGTCGCTTCGGCTGCCGGCACCTACCGAACCGGGACGGACGGGACTGATCGGGACATGGGACGAGTCACGGAACGACGCAAGGTGATCCGCATCCGCGACGGGGCGGTCTCGTCCCGCCCCGACACGCTCGTCGCGGAGGAGCCGCTGGAGATCCGGCTGAACGGCAAGCCGCTCGCGATCACCATGCGCACCCCGGGCGACGACTTCGCGCTGGCCGCCGGCTTCCTGGTGAGCGAGGGCGTCCTGGCGACCGCGGACGACCTGCGCAACATCGTCTACTGCGCGGGGGCGACGGCGGACGGCTCCAACACCTACAACGTCGTCGACGTGCAGACCGCCCCGGGTGTGACCCTCCCCGACATCACCCTCGAGCGCAACGTCTACACCACCTCCTCCTGCGGCCTGTGCGGCAAGGCCAGCCTCGACGCGGTGCGCACGACCGCCCGCTTCCCGATCGCCGACGAGCCCCCGCTGCGCCTCGACCCGGAGCTGCTGGCGGACCTCCCCGACCGGCTGCGCGCGGCCCAGCGGGTGTTCGACCGCACCGGCGGGCTGCACGCGGCGGCCCTCTTCGACGAGGACGGCGAGCTGCTGGACGTACGCGAGGACGTGGGCCGGCACAACGCGGTGGACAAGCTGGTCGGCCGCGCCCTGCAGAGCGGCGGCCTGCCGCTGTCCCGCGCGATCCTCCTCGTCTCCGGCCGGGCCTCCTTCGAGCTGGCGCAGAAGGCGGTGATGGCGGGCATCCCGGTGCTGGCGGCGGTGTCGGCGCCGTCCTCCCTCGCCGTCGACCTGGCCGCGGAGACGGGACTGACGCTGGTGGGCTTCCTGCGCGGCAGCTCCATGAACGTGTACGCCGGCGAACACCGGCTCGTCCTGCGGACCGCGGCCACCCAGGGCTGACCGGCGCACCACGAGCTACGCGGGCGCACTGCGGCCCGCCGTCCACCGTGAGTTCACCTTGACGCAAGCCGGGCGTACGCGCGAGGCGATCGAGACGAGAGGCGATCTCGGCACGGGCGGCGCCGGGCTCTGACGGCACGTCAGCAGACCCGTACACCCGACTCGGTGACCACACCACGCCGGTGGGTGTCGAAGACGGCGACCGCCGCCCAGGGGTCCCTACGTTGGGCGGGGGATGTCCCTGTCTCCGGCCCCGATGAAGGGCAGACCCACTGTGCCGTCAGGTCTCCTCGCCCGTACGAGATCCGCCCTCACCACGATCGCCGTCCTCGCGGCCACAGTGGCCTTTCCGGGCCCCGCACACGCCCAATCCGCCGCCCGCGCGGCGACGTTCGAGCAGCAGGTGCTCTTCAAGGCCTCGCAGGACCCCGGTTACGCCTGCTTCCGCATTCCCGCCATCGTGCGGACCACCGCGGGCACGCTGCTCGCGTTCGCCGAGGGTCGTGTGCTGAACTGCGGGGACGCGGCCGACATCGACATCGTCGTCAAGCGCTCCACGGACGGCGGTCGCACCTGGGGCCCGCTCCAGGTGGTCACCGTGGGCGCCGGTGACACGCACGGCAACCCGGTGCCGGTGGTGGACCGGGGGACGGGCCGGATCCTGCTGGCCCAGACGCACAACACGGGCCGTACGGACGCCGCGGGCTGCCGGGTGCCCTGCGACCGCACCCCGCATCTGCAGTACAGCGACGACGACGGCCGCACCTGGTCCGCGCCGCGCGATCTGAGCGCGGAGATCCTGCCCCCAAACTGGAACTCCTGGTACGCCACCGGGCCCGTGCACGGCATCCAGCTCGCTCACGGCCCCCGCGCGGGACGGCTGGTGTTCGGGATCAACGCCGAGACGTGGGACGGCAGCCGGGTCACCGGGAACCACGCCGCGCTGATCGTCAGCGACGACGGCGGCGACCACTGGCGGATCGGCGCGACGGACTCCTGGCCGGTCGCGGAGGACGGCGTCTTCCGGCAGAAGCCCTCCGAGCCGACCCTGGCCGAACTCCCCGACGGCGCGATCCTGGTCGGCGGCCGGGAACAGGAGGGCACCGACCTCGGCCACCGCACCCAGGCCGTGAGCAGCGACGGCGGCGACACCTTCGACGCGCCCTTCGAGGACCTGCCGGATCTGTACACCCCGCAGGTGCAGGGCGCGGTCCTCCCGCTCGGCTCGCGCCTGCTGCTGTCCGCGCCGGCCGATCCCGACCGCCGCCGGACGATGATGATCCGCTCCTCCCACGACGGCGGTCGCACCTGGGACAGCGTGGACCGGGGCACGGTCGTCACCCGCGACTGGGCGGGCTACTCCGACATGACCGAGATCGCCCCGGACACCGTCGGCCTGCTGTACGAGGCCGGTGCCGTCGACGCCCGCGACGAGATCCGCTTCGCCCGCTTCACCGAGGACTGGCTCGTCCCGCCCCGCGGCCCCGACCCGACCACCCGCGATCTCAGTCCGTACGGCGACCAGGCGGCCGTCCTCGGCGGCGCCGCGCCCGTCAGCGACGGCGCCTCGGGCGGCGCGCTGGCCCTCGACGGCACCGACGACGCCGTACGGCTGCCCCGCCGTGACCAACTGGAGCTGGACACCCGAGACTTCACGGTGTCCCTGTGGTTCCGCTCCACCGCGGGCGACGGCGAACAGCCGCTGCTCTCGATCGGCGGCATCGGCGGCTCCCAGCCGCAGATCCGGCTGTGGACGGAGCCCGCGCACGACCGGCTGCGCGGGCTGATCACCGTACGGGAGGGGGCCAGGGCCGTCCGCACGGCCGAGGTGAGCGCGGCCGGTGCCCTCGACGACGGCCGCTGGCACCGCGTGGTGCTGCGGCGCGGCGGCGGGCGGCTCACCCTGACCGTCGACGGCGCGGCGGTGGCCGCCACGGCGGACGTGTCCGGCTCGCTCAGCCGCAACTCGCCGTTCGGGGTGCACATCGGACAGCGCATGGACTCCCGGGCGTTCTTCACCGGCGCGATCGACGACGTCCGGGTGTGGAACCGGGCACTGGCCGACACCGAGCTGGACGACGCGCCCCTCCCGGGCACGGTGCTGTGGCTGCCCATGGACCGGGTGGACCACAGCCGCTAACGTCCCGGAGCGTGCCCGAGGACGGACGCGACCGACGAGACGTACGACAGTCACAAGGGTTACGAGAGTCAGAAGGGTTACGAGCGTTACGGGAGACACGCGCGACGAGAGAGGTCCCGGAGGCGCGGCGCCGGGCCTGGGCCGGTGTCGGGCTGCTGCTGGTCGTGGCGCTCACGGCCGTGCTCCTGGGCGGTGGGCGGGACACCGGTGACCGTGGGCAGGCCGCGGCCCGCTGCGCACCGCACACCGTCGCCGGCTGGTCCGCCGCCGACCGTCTCACCGCCGAGTTCGCCCGCTACGGCGACGACCCCGCCCGCACCGACGACTGGACCGGCGGCGACGGCACCCACTCCCTGCGTCTCCCCGACGGCCGTCTCCTCTGGCTCTTCTCCGACACCTACCTCGGCCCGGTGCACGCCCCGCCCAACCCGGCCGGCGAGTCCCACCCGTGGCGTGACGCCACCGCCCCGCTCGTGCGCAACTCCGCGGTGGTGATGACGGCGGGCGGCCGGCTGACCGCCACCCTCCCCGCCCCGCTCTTCCCCGACCCCGCGCCCCAGCAGTGGCGCTGGCCCGTCGCCGCCCGGGTGGAGCCGCGCTCGCCCGGCGCCGCCGAGCGGGTGGTGCGGGTGGTGCTGTGGACCCGCGCGGCGGGCCAGGCGCCGTGGATCTACGGTGTGCCGCTGGCCACCGAGGTCGCCACGCTGTCGCTGCCGGATCTGCGCGTCGAGGGCATCGTCCGGGTGCGGGACGAGCGCGCGGTCGCCGACCCCTCGCGGCGGGTGCTGTTCGGGACGACGCTGGTCACGGAGGACGGCTGGAGCTATGTCTTCGGCGGCGACGACGGGCAGGCCGCCGCCCGGCCGGTCTCCTCGGCCTTCGTCGCCCGGGTGCCGGAGGGCTCGCTCGCCGATCCGGCCGCCTGGGAGTACTGGACGGGCTCCGGGTGGGCAGCCGGCGCGCGACCCGCGGCGGTGCTCGGGGACGAGTGGCGCACGGGGGTGGGCAGCGCGTTCTCGGTGGTGCGGCGGGGCGGCACGTATGTGCTGTTCACCATGGCCGCGGGCACCCGCGGGCTGACCGATGTGACGTCGTACTGGGCCTGCTCCCCCACCGGGCCGTGGCACGGCCCGGCCCGCGTCCTCACCGCGCCGCTGCCGCCGGGCGAGGTCGCCGCGTACAACCCGCAGGCGCACCCGGAGCTGGGCGGCGACGGGCTGAGCGGCGGTGACGGCCGGCTGGTGCTCAGCTACGACGTCAACTGGCTGCGGACGACGGACGCCTCCGCGCAGCTCAGCGGGAACGCGACCCTGTACCGGCCGCGCTTCGTGACGCTGCGGCTGCGGCCGGATCGCTGACCTGCCCGGATTTCGCCTCGGGGTCGTGGGACCGGCGCTTGGCGATGACGGCGCACACCATGAGCTGCATCTGGTGGAAGAGCATCAGCGGCAGCACGGCCAGCGCGGCGTGCGCGCCGAACAGGACGCCGGCCATGGGCAGTCCGGCGGCGAGGGACTTCTTGGACCCGGCGAACTGGATGGTGATCCGGTCGGCCCGGCCGAAGCCGAGCGCCCTGGCGCCGTACCAGGTCAGCGCGAGCATGACGGCCAGCAGTACGGCCTCCACGGCGAGCAGCCCGGCGAGCCGGGCGGGGCTGACCTGGTGCCATATGCCCTGGACGACGCCCTGGCTGAACGCGGTGTAGACGACGAGGAGGATGGAGCCGCGGTCGACGTAGCCGAGGATCTTCTTGTGGCGGGTGACGAATCCCCCGATCCAGCGGCGCAGCACCTGTCCGGCGAGGAACGGCACGAGCAGCTGGAGCACGATCTTCAGCAGCGAGTCCGCGGAGAACCCGCCGGCGGTGCCGCCGAGCAGGGACGCGGCCAGCAGCGGGGTGATGACGATGCCCGCGAGGGAGGAGAAGGAGCCGGCGCAGATCGCGGCGGGCACGTTGCCGCGGGCGATCGAGGTGAAGGCGATGGAGGACTGGATCGTCGACGGGACGAGGGTGAGGAAGAGCAGGCCCTGCCACAGGGGGTGGGTGAGCACCACCGGCACCAGGCCGCGGGCGGCCAGGCCGAGCAGCGGGAAGACGACGAAGGTGCAGGCGAGGACGGTGACGTGGAGCCGCCAGTGCCGCAGTCCGTCGAGCGCCTCCCGGGTGGACAGGCGGGCGCCGTAGAGGAAGAACAGCAGGGCGATGGCGGCGGTGGAGGCGCCGGAGACCGCGTCGGCGGCCGTGCCGCGGGCCGGCAGCAGCGCGGCGAGGCCCACCGTCCCGAGCAGCAGCAGGATGTACGGGTCGATCGGCAGCCGGCTCGGCCGTCGCAGGCGTTTCACGGTGCTCCACACGGTTCGCGGACAAGGGGTCTGAGGGTCGGGTGCCCTGCTCGGCCGGGGGTCGAGCACAGCTCTCGCACGGAGGCTCGGCAGTCCCTTCTCTCATCGTGCGCCTCCGCCCGCCGATCGGGAATCCGGCATACCACTCTGACTGTCATCGCGATCTGTGATGACGCGAGCTAGGCTCGGAATGTGTACGACCCCTCCCACCTGCGCACCTTTCTGGCGGTCGCGCAGACGCTGAGCTTCACGCAGGCCGCGCGGCGGCTCGGGCTGCGCCAGTCGACGGTCAGCCAGCATGTGCGGCGGCTGGAGGACGCCACCGGGCGGACGCTGTTCTCCCGGGACACCCACTCCGTGGAGCTGACCGAGGACGGCGAGGCGATGCTCGGATTCGCCCGGCGGATCCTGGAGGTGCACGAGCAGGCGACGGCGTTCTTCACCGGCACCCGGCTGCGCGGGCGGCTGCGGTTCGGCGCGTCGGAGGACTTCGTGCTGACCCGGCTCCCGGAGATCCTTGAGGGCTTCCGGCACGACCACCCGGAGGTCGACCTGGAGCTGACGGTGGAGCTGTCGGGCACGCTGCACGAGCAGCTGGCGGCCGGGAAGCTGGACCTGGTGCTGGCCAAGCGGCGGCCGGAGGACCCGCGCGGGGAGCTGGTCTGGCACGACCGGCTGGTCTGGATCGGCGCCGACCGGCTCCGTCTCGATCCGGAGCGTCCGGTGCCGCTGATCGTCTATCCCCCGCCGGGCATCACCCGGGCACTGGCGCTGGAGGCGCTGGAGCGGCAGGGGCGGGCCTGGCGGATCGTGTGCACCAGCGGCAGTCTCAACGGTCTGATCGCGGCGGCCCGTGCCGGGCTCGGGGTGATGGCGCACTCCCGGGGGCTCGTGCCGCCGGGCCTGGTCCGCGTCCCGGACCGGTTCGGCCTGCCGGAGCTGGGCCGCGTCGACTTCGTCCTCGTGCAGGGGCACCGCCGTACGCCGGCGCAGGAGGCGGCCGACGCGCTGGCGGCGGCGATCCTCGCGGGCGGGGACCGGCTGCACCGGGGCTGAGCCCGGGCCGGGACCGGCTGCACCGGGGCCGAGCCCGACCTGGGAGGGACCGGCCGCACAGCGAGCAGCGACCGAGCAGAATCCGGAGTGACGAAATCCGTCGTCGCCGCGCTGACAGAGGTGACGGTGCGCGCACCGTCGGCCCGGTAAGCGGGTCGTACAGATTCCGTGGAGATTACGGTACCGAAACTTACTCCACTGTCAGGAATCTGTCCGCCCCTTCCCCTTGTGCGCCCATTTTTCCCCTGCTGACCAGCGTCAACGTGAACGCTGCTCGCCTTTCGCACCCCTCCCGCCCCGACTCTGCGTGGGGTAGCTTTCACCGCCTGTGCGGGGCGTCAGGCGTCACCGGGAGCCGTCACGGAGATCGGGGGAGCGGGTTTGCGCGAGTTCACCAGCCCTCCGTTGCTCCTGGCACCCCCCGTGGGCGGTCTGGCCGACGCCGTCTACCGCAACGCCGAGGAGGACCCGCACCGCGTCGCGCTGGGCCGCAAGGACGAGGCCGGGCGGTGGCGGGACGTGACCGCCGCGGAGTTCCGCGACGAGGTGCTGGCCCTCGCGAAGGGGCTGCTGGCGCGGGGCGTCCGGTTCGGCGACCGCGTCGCGATCATGTCCCGGACGCGCTACGAGTGGACCCTGTTCGACTTCGCGCTGTGGTCGATCGGGGCGCAGGTGGTGCCGGTGTACCCGACCTCGTCGGCCGAGCAGTGCCTGTGGATGCTGCACGACGCGAAGGTGACCGCCGCGGTCGTGGAGCACGAGGACCACGCGATGACGATGGCCACCGTCATCGACCGGCTGCCCCGGCTCAAGCAGCTCTGGCAGCTGGACGCGGGCGCGGCGCGGGAGCTGTACGACGCGGGCGCGCACCTGGACGACGAGGTGGTGCACCGGCACCGCAACGCGGTCACCCCGGAGACGGTCGCGACGGTCATCTACACCTCGGGCACCACCGGCCGCCCCAAGGGCTGTGTGCTCTCGCACGGCAACTTCATGTACGAGGCCGACACGGTCATCGAGCGCTGGGAGCCGGTGTTCCACTCCCGCAAGGGCGACGAGGCGGCCACCCTGCTCTTCCTGCCGCTCGCGCACGTGTTCGGCCGGATGGTGCAGGTCGCGGCGATCCGCGGCCGGGTCCGCTTCGGCCACCAGCCGCAGCTGAACGCCGCCGCCCTGCTGCCCGACCTGGCCGCCTTCAGACCGACCTTCTTCCTCGCGGTGCCGTACATCTTCGAGAAGGTCTTCCACGCCGCCCGCCGCAAGGCGGAGCGCGAGGGCCGCGTGGGGGCGTTCGAGAAGGCCGTCGACGTCGCCGTCCGGTACGCGGAGGCGATGGAGGAGAAGGCCTGGGGCATCGGGCCGGGGCCGTCGGCGGGGCTGCGGATGCAGCACCAGCTCTTCGACAAGCTCGTCTACGCCAAGCTGCGCGACGCCATGGGCGGCAGGGTGCGGCACGCGATGTCCGGCGGCTCGGCGATGGACCGGCGGCTCGGCCTGTTCTTCGCGGGCGCCGGCGTGCGCGTCTACGAGGGCTACGGGCTCACCGAGTCCACGGCCGCCGCCACCGCCAACCCGCCCGAGCGCACCCGCTACGGCACGGTCGGGCAGCCCATCCCGGGCGTCACCGTGCACATCGCCGACGACGGCGAGATCTGGCTGCGCGGCGCCAACGTCTTCCAGGGCTACCTCAACAACGGCAAGGCCACCGACGACACCCTGCACGACGGCTGGCTGGCCACCGGCGACCTCGGCGTCCTCGACGAGGACGGCTATCTCACCATCACCGGCCGCAAGAAGGAGATCCTGGTCACATCCGGCGGCAAGAGCGTTTCACCGGGGCCGCTGGAGGAACGCGTCCGGGACCATCCGCTGGTCGCGCAGTGCATCGTCGTCGGCAACGACCGCCCGTTCGTCGCCGCGCTGATCACCCTCGACCAGGAGGCCGTGGAGCACTGGCTGAAGATGCGCAACAAACCCTCGCTGACCGCCGCCGCACTCGTGCGCGACCCGGACCTGGAGACGGAGATCCGGCGGGCGGTGGTCGCCGCGAACACCCTGGTGTCGCAGGCCGAGTCGATCCGTACGTTCCGCATCCTCGCCCAGCCGTTCACGGAGGAGCACGGACTGCTCACGCCGTCGCTGAAGCTGAAGCGCAAGGCCATCGAGAAGGCGTACGCGAACGAGGTGGAGGCGCTGTACCGGACGTGAGACATTCCGGACGCATGTACGGATTCTCCCGTCAGGAATGCGACGCGGCCCGTGATCGTTGACGATGTGAGTACCACCTGACGACAACCGAAGGATCAAGAGCTCGTGAGCAGCAAGGTCCCCCCGATCATCCTCAACAACGGCGTCGAGATGCCCCAGCTGGGCTTCGGCGTCTGGCAGGTGCCGGACGACGAGGCGGAGCAGGCGGTCTCCACCGCGCTGGAGGCCGGGTACCGCAGCATCGACACAGCGGCGATCTACGGCAACGAAGAGGGCACCGGCAAGGCGATCACCTCCTCCGGCATCCCCCGCGAGGAGCTCTTCGTCACCACCAAGCTCTGGAACAGCGACCAGGGGTACGACTCCACGCTGCGCGCCTTCGACCTCTCGCTGTCCAAGCTCGGCCTGGACTACGTGGACCTGTACCTGATCCACTGGCCGCTGCCGGCCCGGGACACCTACGTCGACACCTACCGGGCGATGGAGAAGCTCCACGCGGACGGCCGGATCAAGGCCATCGGTGTCTCCAACTTCCTGCCGGAGCACCTGGAGCGGCTGATCGGCGAGACCTCGGTCGTCCCGGCGGTCAACCAGATCGAGCTGCACCCCCACCTCCAGCAGCGCGCGGCCCGCGAGTACCACGCGGAGAAGGGCATCGCCACCGAGGCCTGGTCGCCGCTCGGCCAGGGCAAGGGCCTGCTCGAGGTGCCGGCGATCGTCGCCATCGCGCGCAAGCACGGCCGCAGCCCGGCGCAGGTCGTGCTGCGCTGGCACCTCCAGCTGGGCAACGTGGTCATCCCCAAGTCGGTGACCCCGTCGCGCATCAAGGAGAACATCGACGTCTTCGACTTCAGCCTCGACGACGAGGACCTGGCGGCGATCAGCGCCCTGAACGAGGACCGGCGCATCGGCCCGGACCCCGCCGTCTTCGACATGGCCTGACCGGCAGTGGCCTGACCGGCACGGCACAGCCGTCGCGACCGCGCCCCGGGACCGCCCAGGTCCCGGGGCGCGGTCGTCGCGTCAGGGGGCCGCCGCGGACCGTCACAGGGACTTGGTCGCCGTGTGCACGGTGTGCGCCGCCAGTACGAAGACGTCCGGGCGGTGGTGGACGCTCGCCCTGTCGTCGGGGTCGAGCAGTCGGTCGAGGGTGGCGCGGTCGGTCGCGTCGAGGCGGTCGCCGAAGCCGTCCCGCATCCGGGAGAGGGAGGCGGCGACATAGGCGCGGGCCCGGTCGGTGGTCGGCGCGGGCAGGTCCAGCAGGAAGCTGCGGGTGTGCGGATGGCCGAGGCCCGCGGCGGCGAGCAGCGCCGGCCAGTCCTCCGTCTCGGCGACGCTGCCGGGCAGCTCCGCCCGCATCTCGGCGAACCACTCCTCCTCCAGCGCGTCCAGCCGGGCCTGGAGGCCGGGGCGGCCGAAGCCGAGGTCGCGCGGCAGGAACCGGGCGGGCAGTCCGCCCTCCAGGATGGCGAGGGTGCCGCCGGGGGCGAGCCGGTCGGCGAAGGCGGCGAGCGCGGCGCGCTGGTCGCCGAGGTGGTGCAGGCTGCGGCTGGCCCACAGCAGGTCGGCGGGGTAGTCGAGGTCGCCGAGGACACCGGGCAGGTCCCCGGCGAGGGTGCCGAACCGGTCGGCGACCCCGAGCCGCTCGGCGCGGGCGCGGGCCCGTTCCAGCAGGGGTTCGGCACCGTCGACGGCGACCACGCGGGCGCCGGGGAAGGTCTCGGCGAGCAGACAGGAGACGACGCCGGGTCCGCTGCCCGCGTCCACCACCAGCCCGGGGTCGGTCTGCTGTTTGGCCAGCCAGGCCAGGGCCCGCTCGTACAGCGGGGTGAACAGCTCGGCCTGCGCCTCCAGCAGCGGGGCCATCCCGGCCCAGTCGAGGTCGCCGTGGCCGTGGTGGTGTGCGTGGTGCTCGTGACGGTGCTCGTGGTCGTGCGCGGCGTGGTGGTCGTGCGGCATGGTGCTCAGCCTCTCCTCCGGGGTGTCGACAGGGTGCGCCGACGCACCGCGAAGGAGCCAGTCGTGTTGCCGGAACGGCAACACGACCGGCCGGATCTCGCGGGTCACCGCGGTCGCCGGACGCCGCGGTGGTCCGCACCCGTCAGGACAGCGGCGGGTAGGCGTTCTGCATCAGCTGCTGGAACTGCGCGGAGAACCAGTGCCCGGAGAGCGGGGCGTTCGGCAGGGCGCCGGACATGTTGTTGTTGTTCCGCGGGTTGCCGGTGTAGGTCGGGTCGCACATCCGGTCGAAGCCCTTGCCCTCGTCGTTCGGGATCTCCTTGCTGGCTCCGTCGGACTCCCCCGGCGGCTTCATCCACACATAGGCGTCGATCCCCGGCTCGGGGTTCGCCCGCGGCCGCTCGCCGAGTCCCGCCCCGTCCTGGTTGCACCAGTTGCCGAGGTGGATGCGGCGGTCGTAGCGTCCGCCGTCGACGTAGGCGTTGACGTCGGTCGTCGGGCCGGGCCCGGCGGGCCGCTTGGTACCGCCCCAGCCGTTGCGGGAGGTGTCGATGAGCATGCCGATCTTCGAGTCGAAGCCGATCGAGACCAGCTTGTCGCGCATCGCCTGTGCGTAGGACAGCTCGTCGGTGTAGCGGTTCCAGTCGACCCACTTGGACTGGCGCACGGACGTCCCGTTCACGGTGTCCGTGATCTTGAAGTGGTCCTCCTTCAGGGCGCTGTAGTTGGCGGTGTTGACGATGAAGCCGTGCACGTCGGCGACGGTCGCGCCCTCGGTGGTGGCGGCGGACTTGAACATCTCGGCGGAGGCGCCGAAGTTGTCGTCCCAGCCGAGCCAGCCGTGGTGGCCGGCGTCGACGTAGTTGTAGACGTTGGGGATGTCGCCGAGCTTGTTCAGGGCGTAGCCGACGCCCTTCTGGTAGTTGCCGTTGGCCTTCATCACGTCGCAGTTCGGCGTGGCGGTGGGCCGCGGGGTGACGTTGGTGACGAGGTTCGGCAGCGAGTCGATCTCGACCGTGGTGACGATCCTGAGGTCCTTGTACTTCGGGTCGGCGAGGATCGCGGCGATCGGGTCGATGTACTGCGTCTTGTACTTGTCGATCTCGGTCGGGCCCAGCTCGCCGTTGGAGGCGAGGGCGGCGCAGTCGCGGCCGGGCAGGTTGTAGATGACCAGCTGGACGACGAGTTGGTCGGAGCCCTTCTGCTTCAGCGCCTCGTCGAGGTGGGCGCGCAGGCCCATGCCGCCGTTGACGCCGTTGATCGCGGCGATGCGGTCGAGCCAGACGCCGGTGGGCTGGTTGGCGATGCGGCTGCCGCCCGGCTCGGCGGCGGCCTTCCTCGACCACTCGGGGTTCACGTACACCTTGGCTCCGGCGTACGGATTGTCGGCCTTGCCCGACGGGTTCGGCGGCGGGTCGGTGGGGCCGCCGGGTCCGCCGCTGCCGTCGTCGACGTTGCAGGTGACGCCGTCGAGGGTGAAGGTGGCGGGGATCGCGTTGGTGCCGCTGTACGTGCCCTGGAAGCCGAAGTTCACCGAGCCGCCGGTGGCGAGCTGCCCGTTGTAGCTCTCGTTGGCGGCGGTGACGGCGGTCCCGCTCTGGGTGACCTTGGCGTTCCAGGCGCTGGTGACCTTCTGGTTTCCGGCGTACGACCACTTCACCGACCAGGCGGACTTGGCGGCGCCGTGGTTGGTGACGGTGACGGAGGCGGTGAAGCCGGTGCTCCACTGGTTCTGCACCTTGTAGTCGACGGTGCAGGGGATGGCGGCGGCGCCGGTGTCGTCGGGGATCGCCGCCATGGCGGTCCCGGTCGCACCGCCCACGAGCGTGAGTGCGGCCAGCAGTGCGGTTCTCGTTCGGGTACGGCTCATCAGTGCGGGTTCCTCTTCTGCGACTTCTGTGACGGGTGCTCGCGCCTCGAACAGGGCGCGGGTGGGGACGCCTCGACAAGGGCGCGGGTGAGGGCGCGTTGACCGAGGAGCGTCAGCGCGAGCGCGGAAGAAGCCGGCGCGGCGGGGGACCCACGGGGGTGGGCAGGGCGGCGCCGACGAGTAAAAGACCTGAACGCGGGGGGTGTCGCATGAACGACTCCTTGCAGCTCGGGCGGGTCCGGACGGACCCGTCGACCGACGGAATCGCTCCCACTGGTGATGGCGAAGGTAGCGCCAAGTGACGGTAAAGAACAGGGGAGTTGCTTGACTTTCCCTCCGGCATGTTCATCGAATCTTTTCGACTCTTCGAACATCTTGACCGGAACTGGCCCCGTCCTCACTATGGGAGCGCTCCCACTGGTTCAAGCCTTGACAGTTCCGAGCCGCAACTGCGCATTCGCCGCAAGGAGGAACCAGCACATGCCCCCCAGAACCAGACGCCGCGTCGCGCGGCGGTTATGGACCGCCGTGGTGGCGGCCCTCGCGGTGCCCTTGTCGATGCTGGCCACGGGCCAGAGCCCCGCGCACGCGGCGGCGCTCCAGTGCAGCGTCGACTACAAGAAGACCAACGACTGGGGTTCCGGCTTCACCGCGGACCTGACGCTGACGAACCGCGGTACCGATCCGATCGACGGCTGGACGCTGACGTACTCCTACAGCGGCAACCAGAAGCTGACGAACGGCTGGAACGGCACCTGGTCGCAGTCCGGCCAGACGGTCACCGTGAAGAACGCCTCGTACAACGGCCGGATCGCGGCCGGCGCGGCGGTCTCGACGGGCGCCCAGTTCACCTACAGCGGCACCAACACCGCCCCCACCTCCTTCGCGGTGAACGGCACCACGTGTGCCGGTGCCCATCAGCCGCCGATCACCGTGCTGACCAGCCCCGCCCCGGGCGCGGTCTACTCGCAGGGTGACCCGGTGCCGCTCGCGGCCACCGCGGCGGCGGCCGACGACGCGACCATCACCAAGGTCGAGTTCTACGACGACACCACGCTGCTGGGCACGGACACCACCGCGCCCTACACCTTCTCCGCCTCCGGTTTGACCGTGGGCAGTCATTCCCTGGTGGCGAAGGCGTACGACAGCCTGGGCGCCTCGGCGTCGTCCACGCCGGTCGGCATCAGGGTCGCCTCGGGCCCCGCCGTGGTGGCCTCGCCGACCCAACTGCCCGTCCAGCAGGGCAAGACGGGCAGCTACGAGCTGCGGCTGTCGACCCAGCCGTCCTCCAACGTCACCGTCACCACCACCCGGGCCTCCGGCAACACGGGCCTGACGGTGACCGGCGGCGCCTCGCTGACCTTCACCCCGTCGAACTGGAACACCCCGCAGAAGGTGACGATCACCGCCGACTCCTCCGGGACCGGCGCGGCCGTCTTCGAGTCGACGGCGCCCGGCCACGGCAAGGCGTCGGTGACCGTCACCCAGATCGGGGCGACCAAGGAGTACGACGCCCGCTTCCTGGAGCTGTACGGGAAGATCACCAACCCGGCGAACGGCTACTTCTCCCCCGAGGGGATCCCCTACCACTCGGTGGAGACGCTGATCGTCGAGGCGCCGGACCACGGCCACGAGACCACGTCGGAGGCGTACAGCTATCTGCTGTGGCTCCAGGCCATGTACGGCAAGGTGACGGGCGACTGGACCAAGTTCAACGGCGCCTGGGAGATCATGGAGAAGTACATGATCCCCACCAAGGCCGACCAGCCGACGAACTCCTTCTACAACGCGTCCAAGCCGGCCACGTACGCGCCCGAGTACGACACCCCGAACGAGTACCCGTCCAAGCTCGACACGGGTGTCTCCGTCGGCCCGGACCCGATCGCCGCCGAGCTGAAGTCCGCGTACGGCACGGACGACATCTACGGCATGCACTGGATCCAGGACGTCGACAACGTCTACGGCTACGGCAACTCGCCCGGCAAGTGCGAGGCGGGTCCGACCGACACCGGGCCGTCGTACATCAACACCTTCCAGCGCGGCCCCCAGGAGTCGGTCTGGGAGACGGTCCCGCAGCCCACCTGCGACGCCTTCAAGTACGGCGGCAAGAACGGCTATCTGGACCTGTTCACCGGTGACTCCTCCTACGCCAAGCAGTGGAAGTTCACCAACGCCCCCGACGCCGACGCGCGCGCGGTGCAGGTCGCGTACTGGGCGGACATCTGGGCCGAGCAGCAGGGCAAGGGCTCGCAGGTCGCGGCCACCGTCGCCAAGGCGGCGAAGATGGGCGACTACCTGCGGTACGCGATGTACGACAAGTACTTCAAGAAGGTGGGCAACTGCGTGGGCCCGGCCGCCTGTCCGGCGGGCAGCGGCAAGGACTCCTCGCACTACCTGCTGTCCTGGTACTACGCCTGGGGCGGCGCCGTCGACACGTCGGCGGGCTGGGCCTGGCGCATCGGCTCCTCCCACGCGCACGGCGGCTACCAGAACCCGCTCGCCGCGCACGCCCTGGCCAACTACCCGGACCTGAAGCCGAAGTCGGCGACGGGCCAGGCGGACTGGGCGAAGTCCCTCGACCGGCAGCTGGAGTTCTACCGCTGGCTCCAGTCGGCCGAGGGCGCCATCGCGGGCGGCGCCACCAACAGCTGGGCGGGCCGCTACGCCACCCCGCCGGCCGGCACGCCGACCTTCTACGGCATGTACTACGACGAGAAGCCCGTCTACCACGACCCGCCGTCCAACCAGTGGTTCGGCTTCCAGGCGTGGTCGATGGAGCGAGTCGCCGAGTACTACCAGCAGACGGGTGACGCGGACGCCAAGGTCGTCCTCGACAAGTGGGTGGACTGGGCGCTGTCCAAGACCACGGTCAACCCGGACGGCTCCTTCCGGATCCCGTCCACCCTCCAGTGGTCGGGGAAGCCCGACACCTGGAACCCGTCGAGCCCCGGCGCCAACACCGGGCTGCACGTCACCGTCGCCGACTACACCAACGACGTCGGTGTGGCGGCCTCGTACGCCAAGACCCTGACGTACTACGCCGACCGCTCCGGTGACACGGAGGCGGCGCGGGTGGCGAAGGCCCTGCTGGACGGCATGTGGAAGAACAACCAGGACGCGCTCGGCATCGCCGTCCCGGAGACCCGCACCGATTACAGCCGCTTCAACGAGAAGGTCTACATCCCGAGCGGCTGGACCGGCACCATGCCGAACGGCGACACGATCAACTCCTCCTCGACCTTCACCTCGATCCGTTCCTTCTACAAGAACGACCCGGCCTGGTCGAAGATCGAGGCCTACCTGGCGGGCGGTGCCGCGCCCACCTTCACGTATCACCGGTTCTGGGCCCAGGTGGACATCGCCACCGCCATGGGTTCGTACGCGGAGCTCCTCGAATAAGTCCCCGCTGAACGCTCCGCGTGCACGGGCCCCGTCACCCGACGGCGGGGCCCCGTCCGGCCGGGCGGTCCCCACCCGCACGGGGGGCCGCCCGGCCGTCGTACGTCCCCCTCGCAGCACCCGCAGCCCTCCCCCGGCTTTCGCAGCAGGAAGGACCTCCCCACCGTGCGAAGAACCCGCATCCTCACGGCCGTGCCGGCGCTCGCGGCCGGTCTGCTCACGGGCGCTCTGCTCGCGGGCGCACCGCCCGCGCCGGCGGCCGAGCCCGTCGAACGAGAGGTGTCGATCGCCGCCGACACCTACACCTGGAAGAACGCCCGGATCGACGGCGGCGGCTTCGTCCCCGGCATCGTCTTCAACCGCAAGGAGAAGAACCTCGCCTACGCCCGTACCGACATCGGCGGCGCCTACCGCTGGCAGCAGTCGACGAAGACCTGGACGCCCCTGCTCGACCACGTCGGCTGGGACGACTGGGGCCACACCGGCGTGGTGAGCCTGGCCTCCGACCCCGTCGACCCGGACAAGGTGTACGCGGCCGTCGGCACGTACACCAACGACTGGGACCCGGGCAAGGGAGCCGTGCTGCGCTCCGCGAACCGGGGCGCGAGCTGGCAGAAGACGGACCTGCCGTTCAAGCTGGGCGGCAACATGCCGGGCCGCGGCATGGGCGAACGCCTCGCCGTCGACCCGAACAGGAACAGCGTGCTGTACCTGGGCGCGCCCAGCGGCAAGGGCCTGTGGCGGTCGACGGACTCCGGGGTGACCTGGTCGCAGGTGGCGAACTTCCCCAACCCCGGCAACTACGCGCAGGACCCGAGCGACACCTCCGGCTACGCCAGTGACAACCAGGGCATCGTCTGGGTCACATTCGACGAGTCCACGGGAACGTCCGGCAGCGCCACCAAGACGATCTACGTCGGTGTCGCCGACAAGGAGAACGCCGTCTACCGCTCGACCGACGCGGGCGCGACCTGGCAGCGGCTGGCCGGGCAGCCGACGGGCCACCTCGCCCACAAGGGCGTCCTGGACACGGCCAAGGGTCATCTGTACCTCGCCTACAGCGACAAGGGCGGTCCGTACGACGGCGGCAAGGGCCGGCTGTGGCGGTACGCGACCGCGACCGGCACGTGGACGGACATCAGCCCGGTGGCGGAGGCCGACACGTACTACGGCTTCAGCGGTCTGACGGTCGACCGGCAGAAGCCGGGCACGGTGATGGCCACGGCCTACAGCTCCTGGTGGCCCGACACCCAGATCTTCCGCTCCACCGACAGCGGCGCCACCTGGACGAAGGCGTGGGACTACACCTCGTATCCCAACCGCGAGAACCGGTACACGATGGACGTCTCGTCCTCCCCGTGGCTGACCTGGGGCGCCAATCCGTCACCGCCCGAGCAGACCCCGAAACTGGGCTGGATGACGGAGGCGCTGGAGATCGACCCGTTCGACTCGAACCGGATGATGTACGGCACCGGCGCCACGGTCTACGGCACCGAGAACCTCACCAACTGGGACACGGGAGCCAAGTTCACCATCAAGCCGATGGTGCAGGGGCTGGAGGAGACCGCGGTCCTCGACCTCGCCTCTCCCCCGTCCGGCGCGCCGCTGCTCAGCGCGCTCGGTGACATCGGCGGCTTCCGGCACACGGATCTGACGAAGGTCCCGCCGATGATGTACACCTCCCCCAACTTCACCTCCACCACCAGCCTGGACTTCGCCGAGTCGAACCCGGGCACGGTGGTGCGGGTCGGCAACCTCGACTCCGGCCCGCACATCGCCTTCTCCACGGACAACGGCGCCAACTGGTTCGCCGGGACCGACCCGTCCGGGGTGAGCGGCGGCGGTACGGTCGCGGCGGCGGCCGACGGCAGCCGGTTCGTGTGGAGCCCGCAGGGCACGGGCGTCCACCACACCACCGGGTTCGGCTCGTCCTGGAAGGCCTCCACGGGCATCCCGGAGGGCGCGATCGTCGAGTCGGACCGGGTGGACCCGAAGACCTTCTACGGCTTCAAGTCCGGGAAGTTCTACGTCAGCACGGACGGCGGCGCGACCTTCACGGCGTCTCCGGCGGCCAATCTGCCGAGCGGGGACAGCGTGCGCTTCAAGGCGCTGCCCGGCGGCAAGGGCGACATCTGGCTGGCGGGCGGCGCGAGTGACGGGGCGTACGGTCTGTGGCACTCCACGGACGGCGGCGCGACCTTCACCAGGCTGTCGAACGTGGAGGAGGCCGACACCATCGGCTTCGGCAAGGCGGCGCCCGGCGCCTCGTACCAGACGCTCTACACCAGCGCCAAGATCGGCGGCGTGCGCGGCATCTTCCGCTCCACCGACAAGGGCGCGACCTGGACCCGCGTCAACGACGACGCCCACCAGTGGGGCTGGACCGGCGCGGCGATCACCGGCGACCCGCGGGTGTACGGACGGGTGTACGTGGCGACCAACGGGCGCGGCGTGATCTACGGCGACACCTCCGACACGGGAGGGGGCGGCGGTGGCGGTGGCGGCACGGAGCCGACACCCACACCGACGCCGACGCCGACGCCGACGCCGACGGGTGCCTGCGCGGTGACGTACAAGGTCACCAACCAGTGGTCGGGCGGCTTCCAGGCGGAGGTGCGGCTCGCCAACACCGGGAGCAGCGCCTGGAACGGCTGGTCGCTGAGCTGGACCTTCCCCGACGGGCAGACGGTGTCCCAGATGTGGAACGCCGAACATTCCTCGTCGGGCGGGACGGTGACGGCGAGGAACGTCGGCTGGAACGCGAGCGTGGCCGCGGGTTCGTCGGTGGGCTTCGGCTTCACCGGCAACTCGTCGGGCGCGAACGGGAAACCGACCGCGTTCAAGCTGGGTGACCAGACCTGCGCGGTGAACTGAGCGGGAAGCGAGAAGGGGCGGTCCGGAAGAACGTTGAATGTTCACGCTTCCATCACGGTTGCGTCACCGGACCGCCCCGAGCGCCCCTCCGGGGCGTCCCACCCCTTACGGTCATCTGGCACCAACTGACCTATGGGGTACACATGTCGCACAACGAGCCACCGGCCGACCAGCCCACGTTCATCGCACCACCGGCTGGGCAGCCGGCCGGCAAGCCGGGATGGGCGCGCAAGCGGATCGCCGTCCCGGCCGCGCTCCTGATCTTCTTCGTCGGCGTCGGCATCGGCTCCTCCGGCGACAACGGCCAGGAGAAGACGAGCGCCGACGCCAAGGCCGAGCCGCGGCCCACCGTCACCGTCACGGAGACGGTCGGGGCCGAGCCGGCCAAGGCCGACGACGCGAAGCCCGCCACCGACGACGAGCGGGCCGCCGCCGACGAGAAGGCGACCGTCCCCGACTTCGTGGGCATGGGCCTGCAGTCCGCGCAGGACAAGGCCCAGGAACTCGGCTTCTTCCACCTCACCTCGCACGACGCGCTCGGCCGGGACCGCATGCAGGCCTTCGACCGCAACTGGAAGGTGTGCGGCCAGAACGTGAAGGCCGGCACGTCGGCGTCGACCGACACCGAACTCGACTTCGGTACCGTCAAGTTGGCGGAGGACTGCCCGGCGAAGGACGAGAAGCCCCCGGCCGCACGGGACGGGAAGATGCCCGACTTCACCGGCAAGTCGGTGAAGGCGGCCCGCGGCGCACTCGACTCGGGCACCTCGCTCACCGTCGAGGACGCCTCGCCGGAGGGACGCTGGGTGCTGGTCGAGTCGAACTGGCAGGTCTGCACCCAGCAACCGGCCGCCGGTGAGACCCTGAACGGCCGGCCCGTCACCTTCACCGCGGTGAAGTTCGGCGAGACCTGCCCGTAGCCCCGGCGCCGCGCCCCGCCGCCGCGTCCCCCGGCTTTCTGAACGCGCGCAGGGTGAACCACGGATCGGGGCGCGGCCGGTCCTGGTCGGGCAGGGCGGCCAGGCGTTCGGCGAAGACGTCGGCGCGGGGGTCGCCGGGCGGCAGGGTGACGAACCAGCCGCGGCGCAGGTCGGCGATGGTGCGGCGGGGGCTGCGGCCCTGGCCGCGGCCACGGAAGCGGGCGCGGCCGGCCGGGACCAGGCCGTGGGCGGCGGCGTACGCCTCGACGGCCGCCGACTCGTCGACGGCACGGATGCGGGGGCGGGCCGCGAGGACGGCGTCGATGTCGCTGCCCACGTTGTGGGCGGCGGCCTTGTCGACGGTGGTGACGTAGACGCCGCCGGGGCGCAGCACGCGCGCGCACTCGGCGACCACGCCGCGCACGCCCTCCGGGCCCGGCAGCAGATGCAGCAGCCATACGCTGGTCACCGCGTCGAACGTGCCGTCGGGGAACGGGAGTAGGCGGGCGTCGGCGCGCACCACGGCGCCCGGGAGGCGGGCGGCGGCGCGGCGGACCATCTCGGTGGTGAGGTCGACGCCGGTCACCCGTAACCCGCTGCGGGCGGCGGCCAGCCGACGGGTGACGATGCCGGTGCCGCAGGCGAGGTCGAGCAGGCTGCGCGCGGTGTCGGGGACCAGGCCGAGGACGCCCTCGGCGGCGGCTCGCGCCCGGGGCTCGCCGCCTCGGGAGGCGTCGTAGTGTTCGGCCTCCTTGTCGTAGTCGAGCACCGCCGGCTCAGTCCGCGCCGTGGGCCGGGGCGAGGGCGGACACGCGGCGGGCCAGGTCGACGTCCAGCTCGGTGATCTTGCCGCCGACACTGTGCGTGTTCACCGAGAGGGTCACGCTCCGGTAGCCGAGGGTGAGGTCGGAGTGGTGGTCCAGCTCGTCCTGCACCCGGGCGATGTGCATGACCAGCGCGGCGGCGGCGATGTGCGAGCCGAGCCGGTAGGTGCGGGTGAGCCGGTCCTCGTCGAGGGACCAGCCCGGCAGTTCGGCCAGCCGGTCCTCGATCTCCTGGGGCGACAGCGGTTCGACGGCCATGACCTCGCTCCTTCCGGGGGTCCCCGTCCAGCCTGCCACAGGGACGGGGTTCCGGTCCTGGTCAGAGGGGCCGCCGGGGGGCGGCTGCGGCGGCATTCGGCCGCCGGGTACGGGCCATCGGCATATGCGCCACCGGTCGCCCACGGCCCCTTTCGGCGCCTGTCAGCCCAGGGCTCCCTTCGGCGCCCGTCAGCCCGCCGCGCACTCCGCCGCCAGGTCGTCCGCCAGCGCCGCGATCCGCTCCCGCCCCTCCACCTGCCGTACCCACTCCTGCGGCAGCCCCACGTCGCCGAGGCGGGTGCCGAGGAGGTTGCCGCAGATGGAGCCGGTGGAGTCGCTGTCGCCGGAGTGGTTGACGGCGAGCAGCAGGGCGTGGGCGGGCCGGTGCGGTTCGGCGAGGGCGGCGTAGACGCCGATGGCGAGGGCTTCCTCGGCGATCCAGCCGGCGCCCAGCTTCTCCAGCCGCTCGGCGCTGGGTGCGCCCTCGGCGGCCGCGTCGAGGGCCTTTCGCAGGGCCGCGGTGGTCTCCTCGTGGCCGGGGTGGCCGGCGAGCATCCGCAGGGTGCGCAGGACGGCGCCCTCCAGGGAGTCCCCGGTGATCAGGTACGCGGTGATCGCGGCGAACGCGCCGGCCGCGAGATACCCGGTGGGGTGGCCGTGGGTGAGGCGGGCGCAGCGCGCGGCGAGGTCGAAGGCGTGGTCGGCGGGGGCGCCGGTGAGTCCGAAGGGCGCGGAGCGCATCACGCCGCCGCAGCCCTTGGAGTTGGGGTTGACCGGGCCGAAGCCGCCGAGCGGGGCGCCCGCGTCCGGGACGTAGGGCTGGTGGAGGCCGGACAGGCAGGCGTTGCCGGGGGCGCGGCGGGCGTAGAGCCAGGGTTCGGCGAGCAGGGGGCGGTCGAAGCCGGCGTGCGCGGCGTAGGGGCCCTCGGGGCCGGGCCGCTCCTGGGTGGCCAGCCAGCGCTGGTAGGCCTCGTACATCAGCTGGTGGGCGGCGCCGCCGATGCCCTTCTCCCGCTCGCGGCGGTGGGCGGTGAGGATGCCCTCGACGGTGAACAGGGTCATCTGGGTGTCGTCGCTGATCCGGCCGGCGACACCGCCGGCGTCGGGCACCAGGGAGGTCACGCCGCGCGGGCCGTGGGCGGCGCGGATCGCGTCGAGGGAGCTGAACTCGACCGGGTAGCCGAGGGCGTCGCCGAGCGCCCCGCCGAGCAGACAGCCGCGCACTCTCGACCGGTACACCGCCTGTGCCTGCTGGTTCCCCTGCTGCGACAGCTCGTTCACGCGGCGCCTCCTCGACTACGGTCGTACACATGAGCATTCTCGCGTCCGGGCCGTCCTCGCCGGTCACCGCCCCCGCCGGACAGGGCGTCGGCCCGTTGCTGCGGGCCTGGCGGGAGCGGCGGCGGATCAGCCAGCTGGAGCTGGCGCTGCGCGCCGACTCGTCCGCCCGCCACATCAGCTTCGTCGAGACGGGCCGCTCCCGGCCGAGCGAGGAGATGGTGCTGCGGCTGGCCGAGCATCTGGAGGTGCCGGTGCGGGAGCGCAACGCGCTGCTGCTGGCCGCCGGTTACGCCCCGCACTACCCGGAGACCCCGCTGGACGACCCGTCGATGGGCGCGCTGCGGGCGGGCATGGAGCGGCTGATCCGCGGCTACGAGCCGTATCCGGCGCTGGTGGTGGACGCGATGTACGACGTGGTCGCCGCGAACCGGGGCATCGCCATGCTGCTGGACGAGGTGCCCGAGGAGCTGCTGGCGCCGCCGCTGAACGCGATGCGGCTGACGCTGCACCCGAGGGGGCTGGCGCCGCGGATCCGCAATCTGCGCGAGTGGCGGGGGCATCTGCTGGCCCAGATGGAGCGGCAGATCGCGCTGCACCGCTCGGCGCCGCTGCGCGCGCTGTACGAGGAGGTGGCGGCGTATCCGGTGCCGAAGACCGCGCCGCACGCCGAACCGGATGAGCCGGTCCCGTACTTCGCGCTGCCGATGCAGATCGAGTACGAGGGCCGGATCCTGTCGTTCATCTCGTCGATCTCCACGTTCAACACGCCGATGGACGTGACCGTCGCCGAGCTGGCCATCGAGACGTTCCTCCCGGCCGACCCGGCGACGGTCAAGCACCTTCAGGAGCTGGTGTCCTGACGCGCTTTCAGCGCCATGTGCTGGAGGGCGGCGAACCCGGCGACGGTGAGCGCCTGGAGCACCGTCCACACCGCGCCGGCGGTGCTCGGGGTCAGCCACAGCGCGAGGGCCAGGAGACTGAGCACCGCCCAGGCGAGGTTGCCCTCCACGACCAGGCGCACGGGCAGGATCGCTGGGTGCGGCCGGGAGGCGAGCAGGCCGACCCCGGCGGCGTACACGGCGAGGAACGCGCCGAGGATCAGCAGCAGGTGCGCGTCGACGTCGAACAGGTCGCCGAGCGGGCCCGAGACGGCGAGGTAGGCGGCGGCGTTGGCGCCGGTGACGACCGCGTCGAGGGCCAGGAAGCGGCGGAGCATGGTGCGCGGGTCGGAGGTGCGGGCGAGCGCGGCGAGCTGGGTGGCGGACATGGCGGATCATCCTCCGGCGAGGTCGTCGGTGCGGGACCCGGGTCCCGGGGCGGAGTGCGCCGCCCCGGAACCCGGTACGCCAACGATCGCGCCGGTGCGGGGGCCGGGTCGATTACCCCGGAGGTAAGGGCGGGCGGTGGGAGGCCGGGGCCGCCCGTCTCGGATGCCGGGCACCGCACGTCGAACCCGTGAGAGTGCGCGGGGAACATGACAGACTGCTCGCGGACTTCCGGCGCGTAGGGGAGGCGTGGCGTGAGTGAGCGGCGGCCGGCGCCCACCGTGGGCCAGGTGGTGCTGGGCAAACGGTTGCAGGAACTGCGGGAGGCGGCCGGGCTGAGCCGCGAGGACGCCGCGCGGGTGCTGCGGGTCGCCCCGGCGACGGTACGCCGGATGGAGATGGCCGAGGTCGCGCTGAAGATCCCGTACGTGCAGCTGCTGCTCGACGCGTACGGGGTGCCGGAGGACGACGCCGCCGCGTTCGTCACGCTGGCCGAGGAGGCGAACCAGCCGGGCTGGTGGCAGCGGTTCCACGATGTGCTGCCGGACTGGTTCAGCCTGTTCGTGTCCCTGGAGGGCGCGGCCCGGCTGATCCGATCCTACGAGCCGCACTTCGTGCCCGGTCTGCTCCAGACCGAGGAGTACGCGCGGGCCGTGCTGGAGGCCGGGACGATCGGGCAGACGGACCGGCCGTCGCTGGAGCGGCATGTGTCGCTGCGGATGGCCCGGCAGGAGCTGCTGCGCCGCCCGAACCCGCCGCACCTGTGGGTGATCATGGACGAGACGGTGCTGCGGCGCCCGGTGTCCACCCGCCCCGAGGTGATGCGCGGGCAGTTGGACCGGCTGCTGGAGGCCGTCGAGAGCGACCGGATCACCCTCCAGGTCGCGGAGTTCGCCGCCGGCCCGCATCCGGGGACGTACGCACCGTTCGCGCTGTTCCGGTTCGCCGAGCCGGAGCTGCCGGACATGGTGTTCACCGAGTATCTGACGGGCGCGCTGTATCTGGACTCCCGTGCGGAGGTCTCGGCGCACCTGGAGGTGCTGGACCACATGACCGCGCACGCCGCGTCGGCGCGGCGTACGAAGAAGATCCTTCAGGAGTGCCGTGGGGATTACTGAGCAGGACGAGCAGAGCGCCCGTATCGACACCGGCCGGCCGCATCCGGCGCGGGTGTACGACTGGTGGCTGGGCGGCAAGGACAACTACCCGGTGGACGAGGAGCTGGCCCGCCGGATCCTCGCCGTGGACGGCACGGTGGTGCGCGGGGCGCGTGCGAACCGCCGGTTCATGCACCGCGCGGTGCGCACGGTCGCCGAGGCGGGGATCCGCCAGTTCCTGGACATCGGCACCGGCATCCCCACCGAGCCGAATCTGCACCAGGTGGCGCAGGAGACCGCGCCGGAGAGCCGGGTGGTGTACGCGGACAACGACCCGATCGTGCTGCGGCACGCGGAGGCGCTGCTGTACGGGTCTCCGGAGGGCCGTACCGCGTATGTGCACGCCGACGTGCGGGACGCGGACGCGCTGCTGGAGCGGGCCGCCGAGACTCTGGACCTCACCCGGCCGGTGGCGCTGTCGCTGGTGGCGCTCACCCACTACCTGGACGCCGACCCGGACGGTGACGACGTGTACGGGCTGCTCGCGCGGTACGTCGACGCGCTGGCCCCGGGCAGTTACCTGATCCTGTCCCAGGTCACCCCGGACCTGAACCCGGAGGCGATCGCGCAGGCCGCGGAGAACTTCCGCCGCACGGGTACGCCGTTCTTCCCCCGCTCGCTGGCCGAGTTCGCGCGCTTCTTCGACGGTCTGGAGCTGCTGGGGCCGGGCCTGATCCCGGTGCACGGCTGGCGTCCGGAGGCGGAGGACGTGGCGGCGCAGGCGGAGGGCATCGTGCCGGTGTACGCGGGGGTGGCACGCAAGCCCTGACGTCACCGGTACGGCCCCCGCGGGCGGGCGCGCTGCCCTGCCCGCCCCTAGGTTCGAAGGGACCTGGTGAGCAAGGGAGCGCAGGTGACGGAGACACGGACGACATCCCGCCGTCGGCAGACCCGCGACGACGCGCGGGAGGTGTGATGCCCTCGGACGCGGTGCTGTACCAGGCGGCGGCGCTCTGCCTGACCTATCCCGACCACGACTTCCGTGCCCGGCTGCCGCTGCTGCGTGAAGCGGCGCCGCAGCTGCGGGAGTTCACCGACCATGCGGTCCTCACCCCGGCGGACGAGCTGGCCGCGCACTATGTGCGGGTCTTCGACTCCGGGAGCCGGCACAGCCTGCATCTGAGCCGGTGGCGGGACGGGGACACCGGGCGGCGCGGGAGGTCGCCGGTGCGTTTCGGGGACGTCTACCGCGCGCATGGGTTGGAGTTTAGTGGTGAGGAGCTGCCGGACTTCCTGCCGGCGGTGCTGGAGTTCACGGCCCGCACCGGGGACATCGCTCTGCTGACGGAGCACCGCGAGGCGCTGGAACAACTCCGTTCGGGGCTCACCGAGTTCGGCACCCCGTACGCGTGCGTCCTCGACGCGGTGTGCGCCACGCTGCCGGGGGTGTCCACCGGGGAGGGTTGACCCGGGCGAGGCAAACGACGACCCCCACCCCTTGCCACTCTCAACCTATAGCGCACCGGGGGGCTTGCCGCAAGGCCCCCTGCGTCCCGCAGAATCGCTGGCCTCAGCCGGAACCTGCGGGAATGGGAGTTTCACGAAGTGCGCACCTTCTTGTCGACGTCCAACAGCGCGTTCGACCTTCCCGATCGTCTGGCCGCGAAGGCCGACCCGGCGCTGATCGCCCGCGACGAGCGGCATTTCGCGGCCATCGCGGCGGCCCTGGAGCAGGCGATCGCCGAACTGTCCGACCGTCTCGACGAGGTCCGCCGGTCGCCCGGCGGGCTGGGCCGGCAGGCCCTGGACCGGGACGTGGAGATCCACCGGCTGACGGGCCGCCTGCGGGCCCTGCGCCGGTTCGGGCTGGACCTGTGCCTCGGGCACATCGTCCGTGCCGACGACCCCGAGCCCCTCTACATCGGACGGCTCGGCCTCACCGACCCCGCCGGGCGGCGGCTGCTGGTCGACTGGCGCTCCCCCGCCGCCGAGCCGTTCTTCGCGGCGACCCACGCCGACCCGATGGGCTTGGTCAGCCGCCGCAGATACCGCTGGACCGACGGCCGGGTCAGCGACTACTGGGACGAGGTGTTCGCCGCCGACGGGTTCGAAGGGCACGCCGCGCTCGACGACCAGTCCGCGTTCATCGCGAGTCTCGGCGGCAGCCGCTCGGCCCGGATGCGGGACGTGCTCGCCACCATCCAGGCCGACCAGGACGCCGTCATCCGGGCCGGGTCCCGTGGCGCTCTGGTCGTCGACGGCGGCCCCGGCACCGGCAAGACCGTCGTCGCGCTGCACCGCTCCGCCTATCTGCTGTACTCCGACCCCCGCCTCGGGCACCGCCGGGGAGGCGTGCTGTTCGTCGGCCCGCACCAGCCCTATCTGGCGTACGTCGCCGACGTCCTGCCCAGCCTCGGCGAGGAGGGCGTGCGGACCTGCACCGTGCGGGACCTCGTCCCCGAGGGCGCCACGGCCGGGGTCGAGAGCGATCCGGAGGTGGCCCGGCTGAAGTCGTCCGCGGACATGGTGCGGGCGATCGAGAAGGCCGTCCGGTTCTACGAGGAGCCGCCCGGCGAGGCGATGACGGTCACCACCGACTGGGGCGACGTGGAGGTGACCGCGGACGACTGGGCCGACGCGTTCGACGCGCCCGCGCCCGGCACCCCGCACAACGAGGCGCGCGAGCAGATCTGGGACGAGCTGGCCGCGATCCTGCTGGACAGGCTCGGCGCCGACGTGGAGCCCGGCGTGTTCCGCGCGGCGCTGCGGCGCGACCGGGAGCTGGTCGCCGCCCTGCACGGGGCGTGGCCGCTGATCGAGGCGGCCGACCTGGTCGGGGACCTGTGGTCGGTGCCCGCCTATCTGCGGCTGTGCGCGCCCTGGCTCGGCCGCGAGGAGGTGCGCAGGCTGCAACGCGCCGAGCCCCGGGCCTGGACGGTGTCCGACCTGCCGCTGCTGGACGCGGCGCGGCAGCGGCTCGGCGACCCGGAGGCGGCCCGGCACAAGCGCCGGCAGGAGGCCGCCCTCGCCGCCCAGCGCGAGCGGATGACGCAGGTCGTCGACAACCTGATCGAGGCCGCGTCCGCCTCCGGTGCCGACGGTGACGACGGCGAGGGTCTGGTGACCATGCTGCGGGGCGAGGACGCCCGGGTCAGCCTGGTCGACGAGTCGGAACTGCCCACCGCCGCGGCCGACCCGCTCGCCGGGCCGTTCGCGCACGTCGTCGTGGACGAGGCGCAGGAACTGACCGACGCGGAGTGGCAGATGCTGCTGGCGCGCTGCCCGTCCCGGAGCTTCACCGTCGTCGGGGACCGCGCCCAGGCCCGGCACGGGTTCACCGAGTCGTGGCGTCAGCGGCTCGAACGGGTCGGGTTCGACCGGATCGAGACGGCCTCGCTGAGCATCAACTACCGCACGCCCCGCGAGGTCATGGCGGAGGCCGAGCAGGTGATCCGGGCCGCGCTCCCGGACGCGAACGTGCCGGTGTCGGTGCGCGGCAGCGGTGTCCCGGTCGTCCACGGGTCCGTCGCGGACCTGGAGTCGGTGGTCGGCGCGTGGCTGGCGGAGCACGCGGAGGGGACCGCCTGTGTCATCGGCGACCCCACGTTCCGGAAGCGGCCCCGGGTGCGGTCGCTGACGCCGGAGCTGGCGAAGGGGCTGGAGTTCGACCTGGTGGTCCTGGTCGAGCCGGAGGACTTCGGCACGGGTGTCGCCGGAGCGGTCGACCGCTATGTCGCGATGACGCGGGCGACCCGGCAGCTGGTCGTGCTCACGCGCCCGTGAGCGCGCCACGCGCCCCGCGTCCCGCCGCGCCTCGGCCGGCGGCGGGGCGCGGGGCACCGGGCCGTCAGGGGCGGGAGGACTCGGCGGCGGGGGTGTCGCGCCCGTCTGCCTCCGGGGGTTCGCCGCGCAGTTCGAGGGCGCGGCGGGGCCGGTCGGTGATCAGCACGTCCACGCGCGGGTCGGCGAGGAAGCCGCGCATCGCGGTGTCGTCGTTGACGGTCCACACCATGGTGAACAGGCCGTTGCGGGCGGCCTCCCGCAGCACGTTGGCGCGGGCGAGCCGCTGGTGCACGGCGACCCCGTGCGCGCCGCACGCGCGGACCCGGCGCATCGGGAACAGTTCGCTGAGCCGGGTCGCGGTGAACCGGGCCGCGCCGATCTCCTTGCGGTCCCGGCCGAGGGACAGCGCGGTCTTCACCCGGGGGTAGGCGCGGGTGATCGCGGCGACGGAACGGTCCTCCAGGGTGGTGGCGACGAAGCCGTCCTCGCCGAGCAGGTCGATCGCCCGGTCGATGACGTCGCCCTCGTAGCCGGTCTCCTTCAGGTCCAGGTGCCCGATCAGCTTCCCGGCGATCAGCTCCATCACCTCGTCCACGACGGGCACCGGGTAGCCGGCGCGTTCGCACAGCTCGGCGTGGGTCAGCTCGCTGAGCAGCGGGCCGGTGTGCCGGACCCGGGGGTCGTGGTAGACGACGAGGACGCCGTCGGCGGTGCGGCGGATGTCGAACTCGGCGTACTCGGCACCGGTGCGCAGCGCGTCCTCGTACGCCTGCCGGGTGGCGGGGCCGAAGGTCTCGGATCCGCCGCGGTGGGCGGAGACGGCGGGGCGTCGGGTCATGGGCGGTCAGCTCCCGGAGGTCGTGCGTGGTGCGGGGACGGGCAGGGGTCCGTCGTCGGGCTGGGAGAGCAGCTCTCCCGAGCGGCCGGCCCGTCTGAGCAGCAGGTAGCCGATCACCACCAGGATGATGAAGGGCAGCCAGGCCAGCAGATAGGCCACGCCGTACCTGCCGAGGTCGAGGATGGAGCGGTCCTCGTCGACGTTGGTGCCGTTCACGCCGAAGAACGCGAGCAGCAGCGTCGGCGGCAGGGCGATCAGGGTGGCGACGGCGACCAGGCCGGAGATGGTGCGGTCGCGGGCCTCGTCGCGTTCGGCGAGGGCGGCGTCGAGGGCGGCGGAGCGGGCGTTGATGACGGAGGTGAGACGCTCCACCATGCGGGCCGAGTTGTCCAGGCTGTCGCGGATGCCGAGCGCGTCCCGCAGGGAGGACTGGAAGCCCTCCATCAGCATCTCCGGGATCAGCAGGCTGTCGACGTAGGCCTCCACGCCGAAGGCCAGGTCGAGCTGGAGTTCGTTGACGCCTGCCGACAGCCGGGAGATCAGGGAGCGGATGTTCTGCGGGGAGTCGGCGGCGGCCTGTTCGTTGGCGCGCATCATCGCGAACGCGGCCAGCCGGGTGCGTTGCAGCACGGCCAGCGCGGAGATCATGCCGGTGGCGACCAGGGCGAGGCCGTTCTCCACGTGCGGGGCCCAGCCGGCCTGGACGGAGACGCCGCGGCCGTGCGCGGAGACCATCGCGCCCTGGTTCCTCAGATTCGGCGGCACGCTCAGGCCGTTCGCCATCTTGCCGCGGTAGACGATCTCGTTGAGCGGGCCGAACAGGTCGGGGCCGCCCTCGGCGGCGGCGGTGAGCAGGTCGGTGAGCAACCGGCCGCCTGGGAAGACGAGTTGGTGGACGTTCTGCCCGAAGACGAGGGGGATGTCCAGGCCCAGCCGCTCGGTGAGCACGTCGAGCAGCGGACGGCCGCGGAGAGTGATCCGGTCGCGGTCGAAGCAGGTGTCGGCGAGCCAGGCGGCGATGGCCCCGGGCGAGGTGTGCCCGGCGAACTCGCAGTCCAGGAGCAGGGTGGCGTCGCCGCGCGGGGTGGTGACGACCAGGATCCCGGCGGTGTCCAGGGCGAGACCGTGGTCACCGGCCGGCAGGCCCAGCTCGCCCGGTTCCAGCCGCTCGGTGAGCACCGGTACGGGCAGTAACGCGGCGCCGGAGACCAGGTGCGGGGTGAAGCGGCCGAAGTCGTAGCGGTCGACGAGGGGGCCCAGCTCCTCGTCGCGCGGGCGGATGCGGCCGGCCAGGCTGAACAGCATCAGGATGCGGGTGCGTTCCCGGGTGGCGGAGTCGAGCACCGCCGTACTGCCGGATGTTCCCGCACCGCCGGATGTTCCCGCGCTGCCGGATGTTCCCGCACCGCCGGATGCCCCCGCACCGCCGGATGTCGCCGCCGCCATCGAAAAGATCCCCTCCCCACTCGGCGCAGGGCGTTGATACCCCCTGCCCTGTCACTGTGAACCGCGCGGGCCGCCCCCCGCCGGGGAGGGGCGGCCCGCGTCAGCATGCCGTGAGACGGGCGAGCCGTCAGGCGAGCTTCGCCGTGAGCGTGATCGGCACCGCCTTCAGGGCCTGGCTCACCGGGCAGTTGACCTTGGCCTTCTCGGCCTCGGCGACGAAGGCGTCGTTGTCGAGGCCCGGCACCGTGCCCTCGACGGTGATGTGGATGCCGGTGATGCCCTCACCCGGCTGGAAGGTGACGTCGGCGGAGGTGACCAGCCTGGTCGGCGGGGTGCCGGCCTGGGCGAGGGCGTGCGAGAACGCCATCGAGAAGCAGCTGGAGTGGGCGGCGGCGATCAGCTCCTCCGGGCTGGTCTTGCCGCCCGGCTCCTGGGTGCGGGCGGCCCAGGTCACCGGCTGCTCGTTGATCGCGCCGGAGGAGTCGAAGGTGACGACCCCGTTGCCCTCGAGCAGGTTGCCTTCCCAGACAGTGTGTGCGGAGCGCGTGGTGGCCACGTTCATTCCTTTCGTACGGTCCCGGTTCGGACGGATCCGGGTTGACGGACACCATCCGATCACACTCCGGCGCACCGCACGAGGAAGATCGGGCCGGCGACTCCGCGCTCAGGCGGCGGCGCGCTGCCGGCGGGCGGCCAGCCAGGCGTAGACGGGCACGCCCGCGAACAGGAACAGCACGCCCTGGTAGACGGCCGCGTATCCGGCGCCCGCGACCAGCCACAGGGAGAAGCCGAAGGCGACGGCGGCGAGGACCGCGTCGCGCAGCAGCCGGGCCCGGTTCACCTTCTCGTGCTCGCCGCGGACCAGGTGGAAGATCTGCGCGGCGGTCGCCAGCAGGTACGGCACGGTCGCGGTGAAGGTGGTGACCAGGACCAGGATCTCGAAGACCCGCGCGGAGCCTGCCGTGTAGTTGTAGACGGTCAGCAGGGAGGCCAGGACGACGGTGACGCCGACGCCGACCGTGGGCACGCCGCGCCGCTTGCGGGTGAACGTGGCGGGGAACAGGCCGTCGCGCGCGGCGGCGTACGGCGTCTGGGCGCTGAGCAGGGTCCAGCCGTTGAGGCAGCCGGTCATCGACACCAGTGCGGCGAGCGCGACGGCCCAGCCGCCCCAGGAGCCGCCGAACATGGCGTTGACGGCGTCCGAGAAGGGGGCCGTGGAGTCGACCAGCTCGTCGTGGGCGACGGTGCCGAAGACGGAGAAGGTGCCGAGCAGGTAGACGAGGGCGGCGCCGAGGGTGCCGATGACGGTGGCGCGGCCCACGTTGCGGCGCGGGTCGCGGACCTCGCCGGCGCTGACCGCGGCCGACTCGACGCCCAGGTAGGAGAAGAGCAGGATCGCGGCGGACGCGGAGAGCGCGCCGAGGGTGCCGTCGCCGCTCGCGTTGAACGGGCCGAGGTTGCGGGCGTCGAAGAAGAACAGCCCGCCGACCGCGACGAGCAGCAGCGGCGCGAACTTCAGCACGGTGGAGACGAGCTGGACGGCGCCCACGTACCGGGAGCCGGCGAAGTTGGACAGGGCGGGCAGCCACTGGATGACGAGGGCGGCGAGGCAGGCGGTCCACGCGTGGTCGTTCACCGGGATCAGCACGTCGAGGTAGCCGACGGCGGCGACGGCGAGCGCCGCGTTGGAGACCCAGGTGGTGATCCAGTACGCCCAGGCGGCGAGGAAGCCGGCGAAGTCGCCGAAGGCCTCGCGGGCGTAGACGTACGGGCCGCCGGTGCGCGGGTCGCGGCGGGCGAGCCGGCCGAAGACCAGGGCCAGGGCGATCGCGCCGGCGGTCAGGACGGCGAACGCGACCAGGCTGACGGTGCCGAAGGGGGCGACGGCGGCCGGGAGCAGGAAGATGCCGCCGCCGATGATGTTGCCCATGACCAGGGCGGTGGCGACGGGGAGCCCGAAGCGCCGGGTGTGCTTCTCGGGGGCCGCGGCGGCCATGGGTGCGGTCGCCTGCGGGGCCGGAGCCTGGACGGTCCCGGTGTCGTGCATGGGGGTGGTGCGCCTCTCGTCGTGCTGGTGTCCGGGTCACCGGGCCGTCCGGGATGACCGGATGTCCGGGGTGATCGGCTGTCCGGGATCGCCGGACGACCGCCCATGGTCGGTCACCGGTTCGAGCGGTTCCAAATCACGCGGTTTTGTCCTGCACGGCGGGGTCCGGGACCGCAAAAGGTGCGTCGTCGAGGGCCTCGGACCGGGAATCGTCCATCGGTACCCGGTCCACCTGCTCCGCCGGCATCCGGTCCACCGGCACCTGAGGGCCGTCCGCCTCCCTCAGCCAGCGGCGCAGCACCCGGTGGACGTGCTCGGCGCCGGCGATCTCGGTGCCGTCCGGGGCGGGCGCGGACAGGGCGAGCGGGGACAGCAGGAACGGCTTGCTCTGGGCGCCGCCGAGGCCGCCGTGCGAGCCGATCTGCTCCTCGAAGGCGAGGACCTCCCCGTCGGCCGGGTCGTAGGCGGAGTTGATCATGATGTCGGGGGCGTGCGGGAAGGTGTGGGTGCGGCGCACCACCGCGGCGGCGCCCGGGCCGAACGCGGCGAGGGGGCCGGGGTGGTCGTCGTCCAGCTCGTCCACCGGGATCTCGACGCCGTGCGCGCCGAGCACCACGCCGCCGTGTTCCTCGCTGCGCACCAGCAGGAAGCCGATGCCGGGGTGGTTGGCAAGGGTGGGCAGCAGCGCCGGGTGGCGGGCGTCGATCTCCTCCTTGCTCATCCGGTGCGGCACGTCCGGGAAGGAGACCAGGCCGAGGTTGCCGGAGGCCAGCACGACGGGCTCGAAGCGGCGGGCGGGGCGGCGCTCCTCGGCGCCCTCCTCGACCGGGATGCGCAGCGCGGCCCGGACCGCGGCGCGCGCCTCGGCGCCACTGTGCGTGCGCTGCGCCCGGCGCGGCACGGGCAGGCCGCAGCCGGCCCGCACCAGGTCGCCGAGGGTGAGGCCGTAGCGGGCGCGGAAGGTCTCGCCGGGGCTCTGCCCGTGGTCGGAGAGGACGACGATCCGGTACGGGCGGGGGGCGTGCTCGGCGACCTTCTCGATCAGCGCGAGCGCCCGGTCGAGGCGTTGGAGCACCTGCTCGGCGTCCCGGCTGAACGGCCCGGAGTGGTGGGCGACCTCGTCGTAGGCGACCAGGTCGGCGTAGATCGCGGTGCGCCCGGCGAGCATGTCGCCCACGACGGCGGCGACGACGACGTCCCGTTCGACGACGGTGGCGAAGGCCCGGATGAACGGGTAGAGGCCGCCGCGGGAGACGCGCGGGCGCTCCTTGCGGAGCCGGGAGCGGGTGGACTGGCCGATCTCGCGGCCGGCCTCGGCGACGAAGGACAGGGCGGTGCGCACGGCGTTGGCCGGGTCGGAGAAGTAGGCGAAGTAGCCGGCGCGGGAGCGGTTCTCGCGGCTGCGCCGCCGGGTGGCGATGGACAGCACCAGGGCCTGTTCGTCGGCGCCGCCGCCGAAGAGGTTGCCGCGGCTGGCGCCGTCCACGGTGAGCAGCCCGCCGTCGCCGGTGCGCCGGACGGCGCGGCGCTGGAGTTCGGCGGCGCTGGTGGGGCGGTTGCTGACCATCACCTCCTGGGTGTCCTTCTCGTACCAGCGGAAGGCGGGCACGTCGAAGGTGCTGCCGTGCAGGATGCCGAGCTGGCTGGCGCCGGTCTGGCTGGACCAGTCGGTGCGCCAGGGGGTGAGACGGTGGGTGGGGCGGGCGGGGCGGGGTCCCTCGCCGGTGCCGGTGCCGGGGGTGCCGGGGGTCCCGGTGCCGAGCCAGCGGGCGACCGTCGGCATCAGGCCCTTGCCGACGGCGTCGAGGAGCACGTCGTGGCCGACGCCGTCGAGTTGCAGGAAGAGGGTGCCGGGGGTGGCGGGGCCGGGCGGCAGCCTTCTGCGGCGGCGGTCGGCGAGGCGGTACAGCCGGCGCCGGTAGGCGTCGTCGTCGCGCACCGCGAGCGCGGCGCCGGTGGCGGAGGCGACCGCGGACATCACGGCGGCCACCACGACCGCCGTCTCCGGCGCGGCGGCGCCCCGCTCCCCCGGGTTCAGCCGCAGCGCGAGCAGCAGCAGCGCCCCGTTGAGGGCGAACACCAGCAGCCCGAGGACCAGCGCGGGCACCAGCAGCAGCAGGCGGACGAGCAGCGGCCACACCAGCGCCGAGAGCAGACCGAAGGCGCCCGCGCCGAACGCGGCGGTCACCGCGATGTCGGTGGCGCTGTCCCCGTCCTCCGACCGCAGCCGGAAGTCCGGCAGGATGCCGGCGAGCACCAGCATGGTGACCGTACTGACCGCCCATACGGCGACGCTCCGCCCGACTTGACTCGCCACCCGCCGCCAACGCCCCGCACGCACTCCCCGTACACCTCACGTCCCGGCCCGCCGTCGGCACGGGCCCGCCCCCAGCGTGTCATACCGCCCGCGCGGAGCCCGGCGGTGTCATGTCCCCCCGCCCCCCGCAGCCCGGCGGTGTCGTCTCTCCCGCGCGGAGCCGGGCGGGGTCGTCTCTCCCGCGCGGAGGCCGGCGCGTCCGGATCCCGGCGCGTGCGTGCGCTCGGCCGACCCGATCGCTACCGCCCGTCGTAGCCTGCCGTCGGCATGGACAGTCTGCGGTGGACCCGGGCCTTCATCTGGGCGTCGTAGAAGGGCTCCGCGCGGCCCACGGTCTCGACGCGCACGCCGCGCCGGGCGCACTCGGCGGTGAACTCCTCGACGTCGGCGAGGGCGGACTCGAGGACGCGGCGGCTCGGGGCGACGAAGACGTCGCAGCCGGGGCGCACCCCGTCCCACAGCAGGCAGTGGTCCGCGCGGAGTTTGCGCACCAGGAGTTCGCGGGTGACGACATAGCCGTGCTCGGCGGCCCAGCGGGCGCACATCGCGTGCTGGCCGCGGGAGTCCACCAGGAAGGGGTCGATCTCCAGCTCCTGCAGCGGCGTCAGGCTGGCGATCGCCGTGACGCGGACCGGCCCGGGGCCTGCTTCTCCCATGGCGTCCCCCTCACCTCAGGGTTTCGCCGCCGACCCTACTCCTGCCCGTAGGCTTCGGGGAGTCGCGTGAAGGAGGCAAAGAGGTGCCGGTGGAGATCACCTGGTGGGGTCACGCCACCTGCACGGTCGAGGATTCGGACGTACGCGTGCTCACCGATCCTTTGTTCGCACGCCGGCTCGCGCACCTGCGGCGCCGGTGCGGGGCGCTGCCGCCGCCGGGCGCGTGGCGCGCGGACGTCGCCGTGGTGTCGCATCTGCACGCCGACCATCTGCACGTGCCGTCGCTTGCGCGGCTCGCGCCGGGCACGCGCCTGCTCGTGCCCCGGGGCGCACTCCGTGCGGTGCCGGGTCTGCGCCGGCTCACGCGGTTGCGCGTGACGGAAGTGGCGCCCGGCGACCGGGTGACGGTGGGTGACCTCCTGATACGGGCCGTCCCGGCGCTGCACGACGGACGGCGGCTGCCGTTCGGCCGGCACCGCTCCCCCGCGCTGGGGTACGTCGTCGAGGGCGAGGCGCGCACCTACTTCGCCGGGGACACGGGGCTGTTCAACTCGATGGCCGAGGAGGTCGGGCCGGTCGACGTGGCGCTGCTGCCGGTCGGCGGCTGGGGGCCGTACCTCGGCGAGGGGCATCTGGACGCGGGGCGGGCGGCGCAGGCGCTGGCCCGGCTGGCGCCGCGCAGCGCGGTGCCGGTGCACTACGGCACGTACTGGCCGATCGGCATGGACGCGGTGCGCCCGCACGAGTTCCACGCGCCCGGCGACGAGTTCGTCCGGCTGGCCGCCCGGCGGGCGCCCGGTGTGGTGGTGCACCGGCTGCGGCACGGGGAGAGCGTCCGTCCGGAGGTCGCCCGGTGAGCTGGCTGGGGGCCGCGTCGACGACGGTGGCGCCCGAGACCACCCAGCAGGCGATCGGTTATCCGACGCTGTTCCTGCTGGTACTGGTCGGGGCTCTGGTGCCGGTGGTGCCGACGGGGGCGCTGGTCAGCGGCGCGGCGGTGGTGGCGTTCCATCAGACCGCGCCGTTCTCGCTGGCGCTGGTGTTCGTGACGGCGGCGACGGCCGCTTTCTGCGGGGACATCGCGCTGTACTGGCTGGGGCGCCGCGGGATGAAGTCGAAGAACGGCTCGCGGTGGCTCGGGGCGATCCGGACGCGCGCGCCGGAGGACCGGCTGGCGCGGGCGCAGGAGAAACTGGCCGCGCACGGTGTGGCCGTGCTCGTGCTGTCCCGGCTGGTGCCGGCCGGGCGGCTGCCGGTGATGCTGGCCTGCCTGGTCGCCGAGTGGCCGCTGCGCCGCTTCGTCCGGGGCAACCTCCCGGCGTGTCTCGCCTGGGCGGTGACGTACCAGCTCATCGGCATCCTCGGCGGCTCCCTCTTCCCCGAGCCCTGGGAGGGCGTGGTGGCGGCGGTCGCGCTGACCCTGCTGATCAGCGCGGTGCCGGGCGTGTGGCGGCGGGTGCGGGGGGCGGGGGCGGCGTGAGCGGATCCGGCTGAGCGGCTTCCGCGGGGGCCGTTGTGTGTGGGGGCTACTCCAGGACCCTCGACGCCCCTACCGGCAGGTCCCACAGGTCCGCCCGGTCCAGGCCCGCCTTCTCCCAGGCCGCGCGGACGCGGGTCAGGGGTTCCAGGACGGGTTCGGCGGACAGCACGAAGGTCGCCCAGTGCATGGGGGCCATGCGGGCGGCGCCCAGGTCCTGGGCGGCGCGGACGGCCTCCTCGGGGTCGCAGTGGACGTCGCTGAGCCACCAGCGGGGGTCGTAGGCGCCGATGGGAAGGAGGGCGAGGTCGATGCCGGGGTAGCGGCGGCCGATGCGGGAGAACCAGTGGCCGTAGCCGGTGTCGCCCGCGAAGTAGACCCGCTTGCCGTCGGGCGCGGTGAGCACCCAGCCGCCCCACAGGGAGCGGCAGGTGTCGGTCAGGGTCCGCTTGGACCAGTGGTGGGCGGGGACGAAGTCGAAGCGCACACCGCCCAGTTCGGACGCCTCCCACCAGTCCAGCTCGGTGACGGTGGTGAACTTCCGGCGGCGGAACCAGAGGCCGAGGCCGGCCGGGACGAACACCGGGGTCTCGCGCGGGAGTCGGCGCAGCGTCGGGGCGTCCAGGTGGTCGTAGTGGTTGTGGCTGATGACGACGGCGTCCACGCGGGGCAGCGCCTCCCAGTCCACGCCGACGGGGGTGATCCGCTCGGGGGTGCCGATGATGCGGCGGGACCAGACCGGGTCGGTGAGCACGGTGAGCCCGCCGATCCGCACCACCCAGCTGGCGTGCCCGGCCCAGGTGACGGCGACGGTGCGGGCGTCCACGCGGGGCAGCGGTCCGGGCTCGTACGGCAGCCGGGGAATGTCCGCCAGGCCCTCCTTGCCGGGCCGTACGGCGCCCTCGCGGGCGAAGCGGGCGAGCGCCTTGATGCCGGGCAGGGGCGCGGTCAGCCGGTCGTGGAAGGCGCGCGGCCAGACTCTGCGCTCCCCGAGCGGGCGCGGTTCGGCGAGCGGTGGGAAGGGTGGGGCGAGGGGTGCGGCGGCCGGGTCGGCGCTCTCCGGAACCGTCGGGCTCGTGGTCGACTCGGACTGCTGCGTCATCGAGGAGGCTCCCATCGCTGAGCGTCGTCACGGAGGCCGTCGAAGACCGACCTCAGGGTGATCAACGACCGTTGCACGTGTGGCAGTTCCAACGGCGTGGGGGAACGGAGGCATTCCGCGCGGTCGGCGTCCGAGCCGCCCAGCAGGGCGCCGGTGGACAGCCGGACCCGCAGGGCGCCCAGGTCGTCGCCGAAGCGGTGGCCGCCGGGCGCGGGCATGCCGAGCCGGGCGGAGAGGAAGTCCTCCAGTTCCTGGGCGTCGGTCACGCCGTGCGCGGCGAGACCGGCCTTCAACGGCCCGAGATCGGCGTACAGATGGCGGCCGGCGCGCGGCGGCAGGGATAGCGCGCCCGCGGCGGCGACCGCGCGGTGCATGGCGTCGGCCACGCGCGCGTGGAGGCGTACGGCGGCCGTGGTCCGCGCGGTGACCGGTTCGGGTTCGGCGAGGGCGTAGGCCGCCGCGGCGGCGACCGGCCCGGCGACGCGGGCGCCGAGCGCGGTGAGGACGTCGAGCACGCGCGCGCGGAGGTCGTCCCCGACAGCTCCGGCGGGGAACCGGGCGAGCGCGGCCGGCCAGCCGGGCGGCAGCAGCGCGCCGGCCAGGTCGGTGACGACGGTGACCCGCTCGGGCAGCATCTCGGCGGGGCTGAACAGCACGGTGTCGTGCGGGTCGTGCAGGGTGTCGCGCCAGGTCTCGTCGCTGACCAGGTGCAGCCCCTCCCCCTCGGCGGCCTCGATGGCCTCGTGCATCACCTCCGGCGGCGCCACCGTGGCCGTCGGGTCGTCGGCGACCGACAGCACCAGCAGCCGGGGGTCGCCGCCCTCGGCGCGCACCCGGCGCACGGTCTCCAGCAGGGCGTACGAATCGGGTACGCCGCCGCACTCGGCGGGGGTCGCCACATGGAAGACGGGTCGGCCGAGCAGGCGAGCATACGGCGCCCACCAGGCCGCGCAGGGCCGTGGCACCAGTACGTCACCGCCGAGCGCGGCGGTCAGCGCGAGCAGGACGGCGGGCGCGCCCGGCGCGGCCACCGTGTGCTCGGGCGTGGTGGCGAGTCCCCGGCGCGCCCAGTAGCCGCAGCCGGCCTCCAGCAGGGTCGGGCCGCCGCCGACCGGTTCCGCGCCGCCGCGGTCCGCCGCCGCGGCGAGCACGGCGCCCAGTTCGGGCAGCACGGGCAGCCCGTCGTCGGGCGCGGGCGGCCCGTAGCGGACGGGGCCGTGGTCTTCCGGGGCCGTCCGCCGCATGGGGTCCTCCGCGCTGCCGTGGGCGTCGTGTCGTATCGCCGTCCCGTTCGTCGTTCCGTCGGTCGTCCCGTTCGTCGCTGCGTTCGCGGTTCCGTTCGCCGTTCCGTCACTCGTTCCGTGCGCCGTCCCGTTACTCGTTCCGTTCGCCGTTCCGTCGTGTTCCGTCGTGGTTCGCTCCCCGGTCCGTGGGTGGTGCGGGTCGTCGTTGCCGTGTTCCCGGGCTACTGCGTACCCAGCGCACCACCGGGTCAGCCGTCGGTTCCGGAAGCCTTGCCGTACAGCCGGTGCGCGGCGGCGCCGAGTGCGCCCGCGATCAGCAGTCCGCCCACGACCAGGGCGGGCACGGACACGCCGAAGGCACCGCCCGCCCCGGCGCGTACCCCGCGCTGCACGACCGCCGTGCCGCAGCCGGGGTCCTTGGGGTCGGGACAGGGCGTGGCGCTGTGCACCGCGCCACTGCTGCCGCCTCCGCTGCCGTCGCTGCCGCCCTCGCGACCGCCGCTGCCGCTCGCGGGCACGGTGAAGGTGGCACTCCAGGGCTTGCCCTCCGCGCCGGACGCGGCCGGGCAGGTGCCGTCGACGGTCCACGCGGAGTCCTTGGCCGTGGCGTGCCCGGCCGTGGTGTCCTCGACCGCGCCGTCTTCCCCCGCGGTGTCCGCGAGCGTGGCGTCCGCGTCCGTGGCGTCCGCGTCCGTGGCGTCCTCGTCCGTGGCGGGTCCGTTTGCGGGGTCCTCACCGGACGCGGGCTCACCGGACGCGGGCTCGTCGACCACCGGCTCCTCGGCCACCGGCTCCTCGACTACCGGCTCCTCGGCCTCCGGTTCCCCGGCTGCGGGCTCGCTCGCGCTGTCCTCCCCCGGTGGGGGCACGTCCCCGGCCTCCTCACCCGTCACGGACTCGTCCCCGACAGGCTCGTCCCCGACCGGCTCGCCGCCGACGGACTCACCGTCCTCGAAGTCCTCCGGGAGGGCGATCCGCGCGGTGCCCCGGTAGACGGCAGGGCTGGTCTTGTCGTCCTTTCCGGAGACCAGCCGCAGCTCGGCGAGCCCGTCCTCGAAGGCCATGGAGGTGGCCTCGATGGTGTCGGGCGCGGCGCCGCCGAGCGGGTCGCAGGTCACCGAGACGGTGACGGTGGCGCCGGGTGCGGCCTGGCTGGGGCTGACCTCGGCGGCCGGTTCCGCGAGGGCGCCGGCGGCACCTCCGCCGACCGCGGATCCGGCCAGGACGACTACGGACACGACACGAGCGGCACGACGCACGACTCGACTCCCACCACGGCGACGACAGACACGCAGCCATCACATCCGCTGGGCACTGGTGCCGCGCGCGGCCGACCCCCATTCGCGGGAACCGCGCGGCCATCGGGGTGAAGACGCCCACCACACAGGACTCCCGACACGGCGACCCCGGGGCACCGCTGCCCGGGAAGTTTTCCCCCCGCCCGTGAGGTGACTCGGCACCCAACGGCCACGTCACCCGGGAGGTCACTCGATGAGCACCCTCGTCTCCGACCACATCCTCGAACGGCTGCGCGAGTGGGACGTGGAGCACGTCTTCGGCTACCCCGGCGACGGCATCAACGGTCTGCTCGCCGCCTGGGGCCGCGCGGAGAACCGGCCCCGTTTCATCCAGTCCCGGCACGAGGAGATGTCCGCGTTCCAGGCGGTCGGCTACGCCAAGTTCAGCGGCCGTCTCGGCGTATGCGTGGCCACGTCGGGGCCGGGGGCGATCCACCTGCTCAACGGGTTGTACGACGCGAAACTCGACCATGTGCCGGTGCTGGCGATCGTCGGCCAGACCCACCGGACCGCGATGGGCGGCTCGTACCAGCAGGAAGTGGACCTGCACACGCTGTTCAAGGACGTCGCCTCGGAGTTCGTGGAGACGGTGACCGTGCCGGAGCAGCTGCCGAACGTGCTGGACCGGGCGATCCGCACCGCGTACGCGCGCCGCTGCCCCACGGCGGTCATCGTCCCGGGGGATGTGCAGGAGCTCGAGTACACGCCGCCGACGCACGACTTCAAGATGGTGCCGTCCAGCCTGGACCGCAGCGCGTGGACCGCGGTGCCGTCGGACGACGCGGTGCGACGGGCCGCGGAGATCCTGAACTCCGGTGACAAGGTGGCGATCCTGGTCGGCCAGGGCGCGGCGGGGGCGCGGGCCGAGGTGGAGACGATCGCCGAGCTACTGGGCGCGGGCGTCGCCAAGGCGCTCCTCGGCAAGGACGTGCTGAGCGACGAACTGCCGTATGTCACCGGCTCGATCGGGCTGCTGGGCACCCGTCCGTCGTACGAACTGATGCGGGACTGCGACACGCTGCTGACCATCGGCTCCTCGTTCCCCTACTCGCAGTTCCTGCCGGAGTTCGGCAAGGCGCGGGGCGTGCAGATCGACATCGATCCGCACATGGTCGGGATGCGCTACCCGTACGAGGTGAACCTGGTCGGAGACGCGAAGGCGACGCTGGAGCGGCTGATCCCGCTGATCGAGTCCGGGCGGGGACGCGAGTGGTTCGACACGGTGTGCGACAACGTCCGCCGCTGGCGCGAGGTGATGGAGCGGCGCGCGGCGCTGAGCGCCGACCCGATCAACCCGGAGTACGTGGCCCGCGCCCTGGACCCGCTGCTGCCGGACAACGCGATCGTCACCTCGGACTCGGGGTCGACGGCGAACTGGTACGCGCGGCACCTGACCATGCGGCCGGGGATGCGCGGCTCGCTGTCCGGGACGCTCGCGACCATGGGCTGCGGGGTGCCGTATGTGATCGGTGCCAAGTTCGCGCATCCGGACCGGCCCGCCATCGCGCTGGTCGGGGACGGGGCGATGCAGATGAACGGCATGGCGGAGCTGATCACGGCGGCGAAGTACCGCGACCGGTGGGAGGACCCCCGGCTGGTGATCGGCGTGTGGAACAACCACGACCTGAACCAGGTCACCTGGGAGCTGCGGGCGATGGGCGGGGCGCCGTCCTTCCTTCCCTCGCAGGAGCTGCCGGACGTGCAGTACGCCGCGTTCGCCCGCTCGCTCGGCCTGACCGGGATCCGGGTGGAGAAGCCGGAGGACGTGGAGGCGGGCTGGCGGGCCGCGCTGGAGGCGGACGGGCCGGCGGTGGTGGAGTTCCTGACCGATCCCGCCGTACCGCCGATCCCGCCGCACGCCACCTGGGAGCAGATGGAGGCCACGGCCGCGTCGATCCTGAAGGGCGACGCGGACCGCGGGTCGGTGGTGAAGCAGGGGTTCAAGGCGAAGATGCAGGAGTTCCTGCCGGGGCGCACCAAGAAGTGACCGTCCCGTCCCGGCGGGCGGGAACCGCCGCGCCCCGTGGGTTCATCCCAGGGGCAGGCCCGCGTAGTTGGCGGCGAGTTCCGCCGCCGCGTGCGGGGACGTGGTGATCCGGTCCAGCTGGGAGAGCTGGAGGCGGGTGTCGAAGGCGGACTGCGCCGGGTCGGTGTGGAGCGTGGTGGTCATGAACCACGAGAAGTGCTCCGCGCGCCAGACCCGGCGCAGACAGGTGTCGGAGTAGGCGTCGAGGAGCGCGGTCGAGCCGGTGGTGTGCAGGTGGCCGAAGGCGCGGGCCAGGACGACCACGTCGGCCGCCGCGAGGTTGAGTCCCTTCGCGCCGGTGGGCGGCACGATGTGGGCGGCGTCGCCGGCGAGCAGGACACGGCCGTAGCGCATGGGCTCGGTGACCGAGCTGCGCATGGGGAGAACCGAGCGGGCGGTGATGGGGCCGCGGTTCAGGGTGCGGGTGCCGGCGGCGGCCAGGCGCTCGTCGAGTTCGTCCCAGATCCGCTCGTCGGACCAGTCGGCGGGGTCGGTGCCGTTGGGCACCTGGAGGTAGAGGCGGCTGACCTGCGGAGAGCGCATGCTGGCGAGGGCGAAGCCGCGGTCGGAGTGGGCGTAGATCAGCTCGTCGTAGGCGGGCGGGGCGTCGGCGAGGATGCCGAACCAGGAGTACGGGTAGGTGCGCTCGTACGTGGTGAGGGCGCCCTCGGGGGCGGCACGCCGGGTCACCCCGTGATAGCCGTCGCAGCCGACGACCCAGTCGCAGGTCAGGGTGTGTTCGCGGCCCGCGTGGGTGTAGCGGATGACGGGGCTGTCGGTGTCGGCGCCCTCGACGGCGTGCGCCCGCGCCTCGAAGAGCAGCGGCGGGCCCTCCTTGAGCTGGAGGGCGATGAGGTCCTTGACGACCTCGGTCTGGGCGTAGACCCACACCCGGCGACCGCCGGTCAGTGACGGGAAGTCGACGCGGTGGGCGCGGCCGGCGAAGCGCAGTTCGATGCCGTCGTGCGGCAGGCCCTCGCGGTCGAGGCGGTCCGCGGCGCCCGCCTCGCGCAGGGCGTCCACGGTCCCCTGTTCCAGGATCCCGGCGCGCTGGCGCTGTTCGACGTAGGCGCGGTCCCTGCTCTCGAGGACGACGCAGTCGATGCCCTGCCGGTACAGCCGGCGGGCGAGCAGCAGCCCCGCGGGTCCGGCGCCGACGATGCCCACTCGGGTGCGGCTCGGGTACGCCATGGCGCAGCCCCTTTCACTGGGTAACCGGGTTACGTTTGCGCGTGTTCGTATAGTGAAGTATTCTTCACCATCGCTGGCCGCAGTCTCTTCGGCCGTGCGCCGGGTGTCAACACCCTGCCCCGCACGCGCGCGGGTCCGGCCACGCCCCAGCGTTCAGCCCATCCCGACGCCACGAGCACGGAGCGCCCATGCCCCCGAACGAGACCCGCACGGCGGAGCCCTCCGAGGCGGTTCCCGCGGAGGCCGTCGCGCCGCTGATGCGCGGGCTGGCGGTGCTGCGCCGGCTCACCGACGCCGACGGGGAGCTCACCCTCGCCGACCTGGAGCGGGCGACCGGCCTGGCCCGCTCCACCCTCGACCGGGTGGTCGGCACCCTGGCCCGCATGGGGTACGTCCGCCTGGACGGGCGGACGGTGCTGCTCGCGCCGCGCCTGATGGAGCTGGGCAACGCCTATCTGGCCGCGCTGCGGCTGCCCGCGCTGCTCGGTCCGGCCGCGCACGCGCTCGCCGACGAGCTGGACGAGTCGGTGTCCCTCGCGGTGCCCGACGGCGACGGCATCCGGTTCATCCACCAGACCACCCGGCGCCGCACCATGTCCGTCAGCTTCCGCATCGGCGATCTGCTGCCCGCGGAGCGCACCGCGCCGGGCGCGCTGTTCGCCGCCCGGTGGGGCGAGGAGGACTGGGCGCGCTGGCGGGCCCGGCGCGCCGCCGACCCCGCGGAGGAGGGCTTTCCGGCGCTGCCGCCGCACCGGTCGGCCGGGCGTCCGACGGACACGGAGTTCCATACGGCGGTGCGGCTCGCCGCCGAGCGGGGCTTCGCGCTCGACGACCAGCTGATCGAGCCCGGACTCATCGCCCTGGCGGTGCCCGTGCACGCCCCGGACGGGACGCCGGTGTGCGCCGTGAGCGTGGTGAGCCACACCAGCCGGCACAGCACCGGATCGCTGCGCGAGCGGCTGCTGCCCCGGCTGCGGGCCACCGTCGAGGCCATGGAGCGGGACCTGGCCGTCCCCGCGGTGGGCGGGGAGCGGACGCCCGGCCCGTCGGGCCTCGCCGCCTGGACCGGCGCGTCCAAGCAGGAGCTCGGCCGGACCTTCAACGAGTCGCTGGCGCGCGGGCTGACCGTGCTGACGGCCTTCGGGGAGGGCCGCGGCGCGCTCACCCTGACCGCCGTCGCCGAGGCGACCGGACTCGCCCGGGCGACCGCCCGCCGCGCCCTGATCACCTTCGAACACCTCGGCTACGTCGCGCAGGAGGGCCGCGCCTTCCGGCTCACCCCGCGCGTGCTGGGGCTGGGCTTCCCGCCGCTGTCCCGGACCACGCTGCCGAGGATCGCCGCACCGCACCTGGAAGCCCTCACCGAGCGGCTGCACGACTCCTCGTCGCTGGCGGTGCTCGACGGCGACGACGTGCGGTACACGGCCCGCGCGGCGGCCCGGCGGATCATGACCGCCGACATCACCGTCGGCACCCGCTTCCCGGCCCACGCCACCTCGATGGGCCGCGTCCTGCTGGCCGGACTGCCGCCCGCCGAACGCGCGGACCGGCTCGCCCGCACCCGGCTCACCCCGCTCACCCCGCACACGGTCACCGACCCGGGCGACCTCGCCGTCCTGCTCGAACGCGCACGGCTGGAGGGGTACGCCCTCGTCGACGAGGAACTGGAGGTGGGCCTGCGGTCCATCGCGGTCCCGGTGCACGACCGCGCCGGAACCGTCGTCGCGGCCGTCAACGTGGCCATGCACGCCAGCCACCGCACCGTCGAGGAGTGCGTGGAGCGGGTACTGCCGGAGCTGCGGACCGAGGTGGCCCGCATCGAGGCCGACCTGCACATCGCGGGGCGGTTCACCGACGTGCCGGTGGTCTGAGTTCACTGGCGTACCGGCAGCGTTCACTGGCGTACCGGCGGCCGGAGTTCACCGGCGTACCGGCCGGACCGGGCCGCAGGCCGGGGCCGCGGCACCGTCGCGTCAGGCCTGTGCCGTCGCCGGAGCCGGGGTCTTCGCGCGGGGGCCGCCGAGGCGGCGGGCCAGGGGGACCAGGGCGATGGCCACGGCGCCGACCGTGCCGGTCAGGGCGAACGCGGTGAAGCCCCAGGTCTCGTTTCCGTTCTGGGCGAGGACGCCGATCAGCCAGGGGCCCACGATCGCGCCGGTGCGGCCGACGCCGGTGACCCAGCCCAGCCCGGCCGCGCGCTCGCTGTCGCGGTAGACGGTGCCGGTGGCGGCGTAGACCATGACCTGCGCGCTGAACAGCCAGACGCCGGTGACGGCCACGACCAGGTAGGTGACGCCGAGCGGCAGCTCGTTGCGCAGCAGCAGGGCGCCGGCGGCGGTGAGCACGAACCAGATCGCCGAGACCCGGACGGCGCCGAAGCGGTCGGCGGTGCGGCCCGCGATGAGCATGCCCACGATGCCGCCCGCGTTGATGACCATCAGGAAGGACACCGAGGAGTCCACGCCGTAGCCGGAGGAACGCATCATCTGCGGCAGCCAGGTGGAGACGCCGTACACCAGCAGCAGTCCGCAGAAGGACGCCAGCCAGAGCAGCGGGGTGGCCCAGCGCGACTCCGGGCGGAACAGCTCGCGGATCGCGGCAAGCCGCCCCTTCGCGCCGGCGCCGGGCGCGGCGACCGGGGCGGGGCGGGGCAGGCCGTAGCGGTCGGCGACGGCGTACGCCGCCTCGCGGCGGCCCCGGGCCAGCAGGACGCCCGGCGACTCGGGCAGCAGCTTCAGCAGGAGCGGGACGGCGATGACGGCCGGCAGCGCACCCGCCCAGAACACCCAGCGCCAGCCGGCGGCGGGCGCGAGGGTCAGGCCGAGGCCGGTCGCCGCCATGCCGCCCGCATGGTACGAGGTCATCAGCAGCCCGGTGGTGAGCGCGGCCCGGCGCGGCGGGGCGAACTCCAGCACCATCGCCAGGCACAGCGGCATGAGCCCGCCGAGCCCGAGCCCGGCGACGAACCGGCCGGCGCCGAACATGCCGGGACTGCCCGCGGCGGCGCACAGGCCGGAGCCGAGGGAGAAGAGGACGACGCTGGCGACGAGCATGGGGCGGCGGCCCAGCCAGTCGGTGACGTTTCCGGCGAGCAGCGCGCCGATGAGCATGCCGAAGGTGGTCCAGCTGCCGATGGTGCCCGCGTCGGCGGCGGTCAGGCCGAGGCCCGGGTCGTCGAGCATGTACGGCATCACGGCGCCGTAGATGTTGACGTCCATGCCGTCGAAGAAGACGGCGAGCCAGCACAGCGCGAGGACGGGGAAGACGGAGCGGAATGAGGTCATCTCTGTCCCTGGGGTACGGGAGGCGAAGGGGTCGCACCCAGGCCGTTGTCCACGTGTGTTCGCGTGGTGAAACTTGCTTCACTTCCTGGGCTGGGTGAGTTTGGCCGCCCGCGGGGCCCGCGTCAATGCCTCGCGCACGCATTGACAGGCACTTCTCACCGGCTGCAGACTCGCCCGCACGTAATGAGTGAATACTTTTTCACTACACGAACATGCGCGGAGGCACCCCTCATGACCGTCACCCGTGACCTGCTGATCGGTGGCAAGGAAACCCCGGCCGCCTCCGGCCGGACCACCCCGGACATCAGCCCGTTCACGGGCGAGACCTACGCCACCGTGGCCGCCGCCGGTCCGGAGGACGTCGAGCGGGCCGTGGCCGCCGCCGACGCCGCGTTCGGCACCTGGGCAGCGCTCAGTCCCTTCGACCGCCGCGCGGTCTTCCTCTGCGCGGCCGACGTGCTCGACGCCCGGGCGGGCTCCGGGTCGCGCGCCGGATACAGACCGGGATCGTGCACATCAACGACCAGTCCGTCGGTGACGAGCCGCAGGCCCCGTTCGGCGGCGCCAAGGCGTCCGGCTACGGCCGGTTCGGCGGCCGGTGGGGCATCGAGGCGTTCTCCAACACCCGCTGGGTCACCCTGGCCACCCGGCACGCCCGCTACCCGTTCTGAGCCGCCGCGGCGCCTGCCCCCTCAGCTGCTCAGCGGCGCCCGGCGCGGCCTGCGATGGCGGGCGGCGGGCCGGGCGGCGGGGGCCGGGTCCGGATCCCGGTCCGCCGGCAGGATCTTCTCTTCGTAACGCCCGAGCGCCAGCACCATGCCGAGCAGCACGAACGGGAGGAGCACAGCGAGGACCGCCATGGCCTGTCCTTCCGCCAGAGGGGGAGGCGCGGGGGGCCAGGGTCGGGTCTCCCCCGATCGGGTGGGCAAACCCCGTGTCGGCTTGCGTCCCTCGGGTACGCGGTGCCCACCCCCGGAGATCTGGAGGGAGACATGCAGCGAGGCAGTGACCGACTGAGCGTGCACCGGGACGACGAGATGAAACACCAACTGCAGGGCATGCTGCGGTCGGGCCATTCCACCCGTACCGAGGAGTGGCACGATCCCGAGCCCTCCGCCGACGACGATCCGCGCGTGGCGGGCGGACCGGGACTGGGCTCCCTGGAGGAGACCCGGCTGGAGCTGGGGCGGGTGCTCGGCCGCAGGCCCTTCCCGGCCGGACCGGGCGAGCTGATCGGCGAGCTGCGCCGGCACAACGCGCCGGACGCGCTGATCGAGCCGCTGACCCGGTTGCCGCGCGGGGCCCGCTACGCCAACGTCCAGGAACTGGCCGAGGCGCTGACCCGTCGGGAGGAGGCCCCGTGATGGCCGACTACGTGAGGGAGGTGATGACCCCGGGTGTGGTGGCCGTCCGCCCGGACGCCTCGCTCGTCGAGGCCGCGCGGCTGATGCGCAGCCAGAACATAGGCGACGTGGTGGTGGCGGACGGACAGGACGTCGTGGGCATGCTCACCGACCGGGACATCACGGTGCGGGCCGTCGCCGAGGGCCGCGATCCGCTCACGGTGAGCGCCGGGCAGGTGTGCACCCCGCATCCGGCGGTCGTGACGCCGGACGACCCGGTGTCGACCGCCGTGGCGCTGATGCGCGAGAAGGCGGTGCGCCGGCTGCCGGTGGTGGAGCACGGGCTGCCGGTCGGCATGGTCAGCCTCGGTGACCTCGCCGTGGCGCAGGACCCGGACAGCGCCCTGGCGGACATCTCGCGGGCCGCGCCGGACGACGCCGGCCACCACGCGGGGCCCGACGTCCGAGGCCCCGTGTGAGGGGAGCCCGCCACGGGGCCCGCCGCAAGGCGCGCCCCAAGTCACCAGGACGTTGACGAAGGGACGTCGATTCATCATGCGTATCGCATTCCTGACCGCACCCGAGGGCGTCGAGCAGGTCGAGCTGACCGACCCCTGGCAGGCGGCCGAGGACGCCGGACACCAGCCGGTGCTCGTGTCCACGAAGCCCGGCGAGATCCAGGCGTTCAACCACCTCGACAAAGCGGACACGTTCCGGGTGGACGAGGTCGTCGGCGAGACGAGCGCCGACTCCTTCGACGCGCTCGTGCTGCCGGGCGGGGTGGCCAACCCCGACTTCCTGCGCATGGACGAGAAGGCCGTCGCGTTCGTACGGGACTTCTTCACCCGGGGGCGGCCGGTGGCGGCGATCTGCCACGCGCCGTGGACGCTCGTCGAGGCGGACGTCGTCCGGGGCCGTGAGCTGACCTCCTGGCCGAGCCTGCGGACCGACATCCGCAACGCGGGCGGCACCTGGGTCGACGAGCAGGTCGTGGTCTGCGAGCGGGGCTCGAACAAGCTGGTCACCAGCCGCAAGCCGGACGACCTCAAGGCGTTCTGCGAGGCGTTCCTCGACGTCTTCGCGCGGGAGACCGCCTGACCGGCAGCCCGAGTGGGGACGCGACCGCTTGAGGGACAGACGCCGCCGGGAGCCTGCGGGCCCCGGCGGCGTCCTCGTGTCCGTCTCTGTGGGTGTCTGTGCGTATCCGTGGGTGTCTCTGAGTGTGGCCATGTCTGTGGGCTGTGCGCGTGCGCGCGACTGTGTGCCGCCGCCACGGCTCCCGCTAGCGCGGCGCTCCGCTGTCGCCCGGCCCCCACTTCCCGACCGGCGTGCGCTCCTCCCGGGACGCGCCCTGCGCCCCGTTGTCCGTGGCCGCGCGTTCGCGCGCGCCGTCACGGGTGCGGCCCGCGGCGACGAAGCGGCGCGGGTTGCGGCGCAGGTACTCGCCCTCCAGCTGGGCCATGCGGTCGTTGTGCGCCCGCAGCGCGTCGTTCGAGCCATAGAGCAGCGTGTCGTGGCGCGTGCGGTGGATCGTCTCCAGCTCCTTCATGAGCTGCTGGTCGTCCAGCCGGCCCGGGTCGACTCCGGTCATCGTGGTGCCCCGCTCGTCGTGTTCGTTCATGCGGTCCGGGTACCCGCGCGGTGATGAGCACTACCCCCGACGGCATCCGGGAGGGAGCCATGGACCTCGCGTTCCTGAATCCACTGTACGAACATCCGGGGCCGTGGGCCTCCGTGTACGTCGACCTCTCCGCGCACGCGGAGGACACCCCCCACCAGCGGCATCTCACGGCCGAGGCGATGGCCCGGGACCTACGGGACCAGGGCGCCGACGAGGCCACCTGCGACGCCGTACGGGACGCGATCGAGGAGTTGCGGCATTCCTCCGAGCCCTACGGGCGGGCCTTGTTCGCCCGGGCGGGTGACGTCGTCCTCGACCCGTCCCTGGCCCGGCCCCCGCAGGGCGGCAGCTGGGCCGCCTGGGCGCCGCTGCCGCGCACCGCGCCGCTGCTCGACCTGGAGGGCGAGGACGCCCTGTGCGTGGTGGCCTACATCGACCGCAAGGGCGCCGACTTCGAGCTGCGCTCCGCGGTGACCCGCGAGGACGCCGGGTCGGTCGCCGGCCGGCAGTGGCCGGTGCACCGGACCAGCTCGGTCGACTGGTCGGAGCGCCACTTCCAGCTGCGGGTGGAGAACACCTGGGAGCACAACGCGGCGGAGATCGCCGACGCGCTCGCCGTCTGCCAGGAGGAGACCCGGGCCGATCTGCTGATCCTCGTCGGCGAGGAGCGGGAGCGGCACGCGGTGCGCGACCGGCTGCCGCAGCGGCTGCACGACCGGGTGGTCGAGGCCTCGCACGGGGCGGGCAGCAGGCTTCTGGACGCGGAGGTGGAGAAGGCCCGCGCCGAGCACGAGCGGGCCCGCGCCGACGCGGAGCTGGAGCGGTTCCTGGCGAGCCGCGCCCCGGACTCCGAGGGCCGCGTGATGGCGGCGGAGGGCGTGCCCGCGCTGGTCGAGGCGGCCCGCGAGCACCGTATCGACGAGCTGCTGATCCGCCCCGACGGCCCCGACAACCACCGCGAGGTGTGGATCGGCGAGGACCCGGACCAGCTGGCGGTGCGGCGTACGGATCTGAAGATCCTCGGCGAGCAGAACTCCTGGCCGGCCCGCGCCGACGACGCCCTGATCCGCTCGGCGGTCGCCACCGCGGCCCCGGCGATCTCGGTGGCCACAGCCTCCGAGGCCCGACGCGAGGACGTCCCCGTGGGCGGCCTGGGCGCCCTGCTCCGCTGGAGCTGACAACCCGGCCGACCGGCCATCGTCGGCCGGTCGGCGCCCTGGCTCCACCGGCCCGTCGGCGGCCCTAGCGCGCCCGTTCCACACTGCGTTCGTCCCAGACCGGTTCCGGCGTCTCGCGGACGCGGCCGTCGCTGCCGAAGACCAGGTAGCGGTCGAAGGAGCGGGCGAACCAGCGGTCGTGGGTGACGGCGAGGACGGTGCCGTCGAAGGCTTCCAGGCCCTCTTGCAGCGCCTCGGCGGACTCCAGGTCGAGGTTGTCGGTGGGCTCGTCCAGGAGCAGGGCGGTCGCGCCGGCCAGTTCCAGCAGGAGGATCTGGAAGCGGGCCTGCTGGCCGCCGGAGAGCCGGTCGAAGGTCTGCTCGGCCTGCCCCGTGAGCTCGTAGCGGCGCAGGCGGGACATGGCGGCGCCCCGGTCCTGGGAGTGCTCCCGCCACAGGATGTCAAGGAGGGTGCGGCCCATCAGCTCCGGGTGGGCGTGGGTCTGCGCGAAGTGCCCGGGCACGACCCGCGCGCCCAGCTTCCACTGCCCCGTGTGCGCCACGTCCTCACCGGCGAGCAGCCGCAGGAAGTGGGACTTGCCCGAGCCGTTGGAGCCGAGGACGGCGACCCGTTCGCCGTAGAAGATCTCCAGGTCGAACGGTTTCATCAGGCCGGTCAGCTCCAGGCCCTGGCAGGTGACGGCCCGCACGCCGGTGCGGCCGCCCTTGAGCCGCATGCGGATGTCCTGCTCGCGCGGCGGCTCCGGCGGCGGTCCGGCCTCCTCGAACTTGCGCAGCCGCGTCTGGGCGGCGGCGTAGCGGGAGGCCATCTCGTGGCTGACGGACGCGGCCTGCCGCAGGTTCACCACCAGCTTCTTCAGCTGGGCGTGCTTCTCGTCCCAGCGGCGGCGCAGCTCCTCGAAGCGGGCGAAGCGCTCGCGGCGGGCCTCGTGGTAGGTGGCGAAGCCGCCGCCGTGCACCCAGGCGTCGGCGCCGGCCGGGCCCGGCTCCACCGAGATGATCTTTTCGGCGGCGCGGGCGAGGAGTTCCCGGTCGTGGGAGACGAAGAGCACCGTCTTGCGGGTCTCCTTCAGGCGCTCCTCCAGCCAGCGCTTGCCCGGCACGTCCAGGTAGTTGTCCGGCTCGTCGAGGAGCAGCACCTCGTCGGTGCCGCGCAGCAGCGCCTCCAGCACGAGGCGTTTCTGCTCACCGCCGGAGAGGGTGCGCACCTGCCGCCACTGTGCCTTCTCGTACGGCACGCCGAGCGCGGCCGTGGTGCACATGTCCCACAGCGTCTCCGCCTCGTAGCCGCGCGCCTCCGCCCAGTCGGCGAGGGCCTGCGCGTAGGCGAGCTGGGCGGCTTCGTCGTCGACGGTCATGATGGCGTGCTCGGCCTTGTCCACGGTGCGCGCGGCCTCGCGGATACGGGGCGGCGCGACGGACACCAGCAGGTCGCGTACGGTCGTCTCGTCCCGTACGGACCCCACGAACTGCCGCATCACGCCGAGTCCGCCGCTCACGGTGACCGTGCCGCCGTGGGGGATGAGTTCCCCGGAGATCAGCCGCAGCAGGGTCGTCTTGCCGGCGCCGTTGGGACCGACGAGGGCGGCGACCGCGCCCTCGCCCACCCGGAAGGAGACATCACCGAGCAGCGTCCTGCCGTCGGGTAGGTGGTACTCGAGGTGTGCGGCTTCCAGATGTCCCATGGGGCCGCATTCTCCGGGCGGGGTCGTCCGGGCGGCAAACGCTTTAACCGGTTGTCCAGTGGTCCCGGCCTCGGTCGTCCGGTCGTCCGGTCCTCCGATCGTCCAGTTGTCCGGTCGTCCAGTCCTCCGGGCGCAGTCCTCCGTCGTCCGGTCGTCGGTCGTCCCGCGCCGGGGCGAGCGTCGACGGGGCGGCCGGCCGGGCCGCCCTCGCCGCGCGGCGCGACCGTGGCGCCCGCCCAGGTCAGTGCCTTCCAGCCGTCGGCGGGCGAGCCCTCCAGGGCGACGACGCCGGTTTTGTCGAGGGGGTGCGCGGCGGCGAAGGGCACGTCGACGTTGTGGGCGCGGGCCGCGGTCCACATCCGGATCGCTGCGCCGTGACCGACCAGGGCGACCGTGCCGGCGCCGGTACGGGCGGCCTCCTCGCGTGTCGAGCAGGAAGTCCACGTCGGACGGGGTCCGGCCGTGACGGACGAGGAGCAGCCGCGTGGGTCCTCCGGGTGCCGGTCCCGCCGCCAGGACAGGGGACGGGCGGTTCCGGGTACCCGCTGCCGTATGAGCCCAGATGTCGATCTGACCGCCCCGCGCCCCGGCCGCCATCCGCTCCGGAACCGCCTGCTCGCCCTCGACTGCCGCCTGTTCGAGTTCGCCGCCGCACAGCACTGGCCGGCCGCCGAGCCCGTCCTGCCACGCCTCAGCCGCAGCGCCAACCACGGGGTGCTGTGGTTCGCGACGGCCGCGGCGATGGCGGCGAGCCGTACGCCCCGGGGCCGCCGTGCCGCCGCGCGCGGACTCGCCTCGCTGACCCTGGCCTCACTCACCATCAACACCGTGGGCAAGCGCTCGGTGCGCCGCCCCCGGCCGGTACTCGACCCGGTGCCGGCGGTGCGGCATCTGAAGCGCCAGCCGATCACCACGTCGTTCCCGTCCGGGCACGCGGCGTCGGCGGCGGCCTTCGCGGCGGGGGTGGCGATGGAGTCGCCCGCGTGGGGCGCGGCGATCGCGCCGGTGGCGTTCTCGGTGGCCATGTCCCGCGTCTACACCGGCGTCCACTTCCCGAGCGACGTCGCCGCCGGTGCCGCCCTCGGGGTGGGCGCCGCGTTCGCCGTACGGGGCATGGTGCCGACCCGGGACCGGTACGCGACGCCCGCCCGGCCGCGCGCCGAACTGCCCGCGCTGCCCGAGGGCGAGGGGCTGATCATGGTCGTCAACACCGGCGCGGGCACCGCCGACCGGGTGCGCGGCCTGCGGGAGGCGCTGCCCCGCGCGGAGATCGTGGAATGCGCCCCCGAGGACGTGGCCGCCGAGCTGTGCAAGGCCGCCGAGCGGGCCCGGGTGCTCGGGGTGTGCGGCGGCGACGGCACGGTGAACGCCGCCGCCGAGGTCGCCCTGCGGCACGGACTGCCGCTCGCGGTGCTGCCGGGCGGCACCCTCAACCACTTCGCCCTCGATCTGGGCGTGGAGGACGTGCGCTCGTTCGTCCGTGCCGTCCGGCGGGGCGAGGGCGTGCGGGTGGACGTCGGCCGGTACTCCTGCGGTGCGCGGCGCGGCATCTTCCTCAACACCTGCTCGCTGGGCGTCTATCCGGAGCTGGTGCGCGAGCGGGACCGCTGGTCGCACCGGATCGGCGGCTGGCCGGCCGGGGTGCTCGCGGCGGTACGGGTGCTGCGCGCCGACCGGCATCCGCTGGAGGCCGAAGTGGGCGGCCGGCCCCGTCCGCTGTGGCTGCTGTTCGCCGGGAACGGCACCTACCACCGCATGGGCCTCGCCCCCGGCCGCCGCCGGGACCTGGCGGACGGGCTGCTGGACGTCCGCGTGGTGCACGGTGGGCGCCGCCCCGCGCTGCGCCTGCTCGCCGCCGCCTTCGCCGGCCCGCTGACCCGCTCGCCCGCCCACGCGGCGGTCCGGGTCCCCCGGCTGCGCCTGTCGGACGTGGCGCCGGGCACGCTGCTCGCCTACGACGGTGAAGTCACCGAGGTGGAGGGCGAGGTGACGCTGGAGAAGGATCCGGAGGCGCTGGCGGTGTACCGCCCGGTGACGTGAGGCGCCCGGGCGGTGCAGCGACGAGCCACGCTTCCTGACTGAGCATCAGACCACTATCCGATACGGACTGTCTCACCATTCGGCATGCGCTCTAGGGTGACGGTGCGCCCGCGGGGTCTCGGCCGCGCGGGGGCCCGTCATGCCGGGAAGGCGAGAAAAAGGGGCACAGCCATGCCGAGAGCGCGAGAGACCGCCGTCTACACGCACGGCCACCACGAGTCGGTGCTGCGGTCGCACACCTGGCGGACGGCCGCCAACTCCGCCGCCTATCTGCTCGGCGTCCTGGAGCCCCGCATGAGGGTCCTGGACATCGGCTGCGGGCCCGGCACCATCACCGCCGACCTGGCGGCGCTGGTCCCCGACGGACATGTCACGGGCGTCGACCGGGCCGCCGGCGTGCTGGAGCAGGCGCGGGCGACGGCCGAGGAGCGGGGCCTGCGCAACATCGACTTCGCGGTGGCGGACGTGCACGCTCTGGACCACCCGGACGACACGTTCTGCGTGGTCCACGCCCACCAGGTGCTCCAGCACGTCGGCGACCCGGTGCGGGCACTGCGCGAGATGCGGCGGGTGGTGCGGCCGGGCGGCTACATCGCGGTACGGGACTCCGACTACGCCGCGATGACCTGGTATCCGGCCTCGCCCGGGATGGACGCCTGGCTGGCGCTGTACCGACGGGTGGCCCGCGCCAACGGCGGCGAGCCGGACGCCGGGCGCCGGCTGAAGTCGTGGGCGCTGCGGGCGGGACTCACCGACATCACGGCGACCTCCTCCACCTGGACGTTCTCCACCCCGCAGGAGCGGGCCTGGTGGAGCGGACTGTGGGCGGACCGCACCCTGGCCTCCGCGTACGCGGACGTCGCCGTCGGCGGCGGCCACGCCACCGAGGAGGAACTGCGGGCGGTGTCGGACGCCTGGCGGGAGTGGGGGCGGCGCGAGGACGCCTGGTTCACCGTTCTGCACGGCGAAATTCTGTGCCGCAAAGAAGCCTGATCGGCGAATTTCGGGAAACCCGTAGGGCAGGAGGTTCTAAATATGGTTCCCATCCTGCTCGTATTGCTTTTGGCGCTGATACTTTTCGGTGCCGGATTCGCCGTGGAAGTCCTGTGGTGGATCGCCGTGGCCGTTCTCGTCGTCTGGCTGCTCGGATTCCTGCTGCGCGGTACGACGGCGGCCGGGTCCCGGGGACGGTGGTATCGGTGGTGAGGAATCCCGGGGCGTGAGTCTCAGTCCCGGGGCAGCAAAGGTCCCAGCGGCCCGAGGTCCAGATTCAGGTCCTCGGGCCGCAGTCCGTAGCGCTCGCGCAGCTCGGTCATCCGGTCGTCGAGCAGCATCAGCGTGAGCCCGATCCGCTCCTCCTGCTCCTCGGTCAGATCACCGGCGTCGAACCGGCGCACCGCCTGCCGCTCCATGAGCTGGCGCAGCAGTTCCACGACGGTGAGCACCAGCTTCACCAGGTCACGCTCGACGGTGTCGGGCTCCAGCTCCAGCCGGCGCCGCCTGCTCGGCGCCCGCGTCCCGCCCTCCGGCGCCGCGTGCTCCTGCGGCACGTCCGCCCGCGTCATGTCCTCCCCGCTCACGGTCACGGCTCATCCCTCCCACGATCGACGATTCACGATTCCCACGCGGCGCCTCACGATTCCCACGGCGAGGGCACCTGCGCGTTCACCGAGCTGATCAGCGCGTTCAGATCGATACGGACGAGATCGACGTCCGCGATGCGCAGGGTGATGTCACCGGTGATGACGACCCCGCCGGCCAGCAGCCGGTCGAGCAGGTCCACCAGGGCGATCTCACGGCGTTCCACGACGGTCACGGCAGGTCGCCCTCCCCGTTCTCCTCTTCGTCCTCCAGGGCGACGTCGCCGACGAAGGAGTAGGCCGCCCACGGGCCGGTGAGTTCCACACGCATTCCGGAAGGGTCGTCCTTCGTACGGTCCACCAGTTCCACGAATTCCTCGGAACGGTTCCGCGGGACGAGATAGGCGGCGTTGAGCACATTCCGTCCGGACTGGCCCGAAAGCGCCGGATTCTGCGGGGCATGCAGTTGGGAATCCTCGGCGTACTCGGAAAGCGTTTCGTGCAGGCGTGTGGCGAAATTCTCCGCTTTCTCCCAGCGCTCTTCTCGGGTGCGGACACGGGCGCTGCGCCGCCGGAGATAATCCCGGCCCGAGGCGGCATTCCCGGAACTCGGTTCCGGCTCACCGGATTCTTCGGGCTCTGTTTCCGCGTAGATCTTCACGCCCCATTCCACCCGCCCGTCCAGCCGGTCGAGGGTCCGCCGGAAGAACTCTTCGCGGGCCTCCATCATCGTCCGTACCGCGCTGTCGTCCCGGAAGACGGTGGCCAGTCTGAGCGGCAGCGGAGTGGTCACCGTGGTGAGCGCGTCGATCACCTGCTGGTGGGCGCGGGCGGTCTCGGTGAGCCAGTCCAGGTCCTCCAGGTGGGCGCGCAGCGGCTCCTCGGCGAAGTGCCGCTCGGGCACCGTACTGACGACGGCGACCAGGCCGTGGTGGTGCAGCAGCCGGGGCGGGGCGCCGCCGACGCCCGTCAGCTGGGACTGCAGCGGCGTGCCGAAGGGGCGGCAGACGGCGTAGACGTAGCGAAGTCCGGTGGTCATCAGGATTCCTCCCGGGTACGGCCGGCCTCCAGGGCCGCCAGTCGCGCCCGCAACTCGGCGTTCTCGCGGGCGAGTTCCTCGTGCCGGGCGGTGTCGTCCCGGCGGGCGAGCTCCTCGCGGCGGGCGCGGGAGGACAGGGCCGGGTCCTCCTCCCACCAGTCGATGCCCATCTCCTTCGCCTTGTCGACGGAGGCGACGATGAGCCGCAGCTTGATGGTGAGCAGCTCGATGTCGAGGAGGTTGATCCGGATGTCGCCCGCGATGACGACGCCCTTGTCGAGCACCCGCTCCAGGATGTCGGCGAGGTTGGCGCCCCCGTCGCGGCCGTACGGCTCAGGGAGCCTGCTGGCGGTGGTCATCGGCGGCTCCCTGAGGTCGGCCTGGTGTTCTCTGGCAGGGCGTCCGGGCTGTCCCCTTCGGGTACCCCGCGCAACGTGACGTGCCGGGCGAAGTCCTCCAGGTCGCGCCGGGCCCGGCGGCGCGGCAGCCCCAGTGGGCTGCCGGTCCCCTCGGCGACCAGCAGCACCCGGGTGAGGTCGTCGCCGAGCGGGTGGAAGGAGACCACGCCGCGCAGACCGCGCGCGGTCCACACGAGCCGGTCGCCGGGGGCGGGCCGGGCGTCCGGGTGGAGCGCCCATACCTCGAACGCCGTACGCGCGGGTACACCGACGTCGATCTGCTCGACGACCGTGAACGGGCGGGCCGCCGCCCGGGCGGCGGCGATCTCCAGCGCGGCCCGCGCCGGGTTCTTGCCCTCGACGAGCTTGCGGCCCGTGTCCCGGGCCAGCCGGGCGAAGCCGGGGTCGCGGCCCTCGGCGATGTCGGTGAGCCGGACCGTGGCCGCGCCGAGCCGGCGGCCGGCCTCGGTGAGCAGCCGCCGCACCTGGGCGGCCAGATACTCCCTGGCCTCCGCCCTCAGCCGCTCGGCGGCCTCGCTCCGGGCCACTTCCCCGAGCAGGCCGCGACGGCCGGACACCGCCGGTGCACGAACCCCGGTCATCGGTCCTCTCCTCCTTCCACGGCACGCGCGGACGTCTTCGCGGCACGCGCGGACGCCTTTCCGGCACGCGCGGACGCCTTCCCGGCACGCGCTGACGTCTCCCCGGCACGCGCCGTGCCCTTGCCGGCACTCGCGGTGCCCTTCCTTGCACTTGGCGTGCCTTTCGCACCACGCGACGTGCCCTTCGCGCCACGCGACGTTGTCTTCGCGGTTTTCGCCGTGCCCCTGGCGGCGCTCGCGACCCCCTTGGCGGGCGGGTCGGCCGCCCTCGGGGCACGCGCGGCGCCCTCCCTGGCAGGTTCTGCCGCCTTCTCGGACGCCGTCCGGCGGGCGGCGGTCCGTTCCACCGCCGACGTCGTCGTCGGCGGCTTCCTGCCCGGCGCCTTCCCGGCCGAGGACTGCCTACTCCCCGACTGCGCGGCAGAAGTCCTCCTCGCCTTCCTGGCGGTGGCCTTCTCGGCCGTGCGCGCGGCACTCGTCCCCGCGCTCCCGGCCCGGCTCGTCGTGCCCGCGGCCCGCGTCCCGCTCTTCGGGTCCCGGGCCGACTTCGTCTCCTGCGACGCGGACTTCGACTCCGCGGCCGGCCCCGACGCCGGCTCCGGCTCGGACGCGGGCCGCTCCTCCGACACTTCCCGCGCGACGACGCCGCTCCCCTGGGAGTCGGCGTCATCGTCACGGACACGGGCATGGGCCCGGGCATCGGCGTCGGCGTCGGCGTCACCACCCGGGGGGTCTGCGTCACCGTCCCCCGACACGACATCGTCCGCCTCGTCCGCCGTCGGCTCGACGTCCCCCTCCACCGGCTCGGCTTCACGGGGCGCGCCCAGCAGCTCGATCGCGGCCTCCATCGCCTCGGGGTCCGAGGCCAGCGCCTCGGCCACCCCCTCCAGCACTTCGGGGTCGTCGCCCAGCAGGTCGACCACGCCCTCCAGCACCTGCGGGTGGTCGGCCAACAGCCCGGCCGCAGCCTGCGGCGCCACGTCGTCCTCGTCGTCCTCGTCCGGCCACTCAGGCTCCGCGTCGCCCGCCGCCCCGGCGCTCCCGCCGGTCCCGGCGCCGAGACTCGCGTGGATCTCCCGCGTACGCTCGTGCAGCCGGTCGGCGAGGGCGTCGAGGCGGCGTTCGGCCCAGCGGGCCAGGGTGTCCGCCGCGGCGGCCGGCACACCCCGCAGGTCCTCGCGGAGCTGTTCCTCGATCTCCCGGAACTGCGGGTGCTCCCGGAGCTGCCGGGACAGCGCGCGCAGCCGCCGACGGATCAGGAAGAGCGCGGCCAGGACAACCAGCCGCCGTGTCACGGCGAATGCTCCAGCCGGTCGAGGAGTTCGTCCTCGCGGCGGTCGAACTCCTCCTCGGTGATCTCCCCGGCCGTCAACTGCTCCTCCAGCCGGGCGAGTTCCGCGCGGACGGTGGCGGGGTCGTAGTAGATCCGCTCCGCCTCGCGCAGGACCTGTCTGACGGCCCAGGCGCTGCCGCGCACCGGGGCGAGCGGCAGCATGAGCACTTCTCCGATCAGTCCCACGGGCTCACCCCTCCGCGCCGACTCCGCCGGCCGCTCCGACGCCGCCCGCCGCGCTGCCCGCGTGCTCGGCGGGGCCGGGGTCGACGAAGCTGTACGGCGGCAGCGGCCCGTTCACGCGCAGCTCCAGGTGAGGCAGGCTCTCGCGGGCCTGGTCGACGGCGGTGAGGAAGGGGCCGGGCTCGTCCCGGTCCACCAGGAACGAGATGTTGAGCAGCCAGCCGGTGGACTCGGGTCCGACGCTGATCGCCTCGGCGGCCTGTTCCAGCAGCCGCTGGACCGCGGCGCCGTCCTCGGCCTCCTTTGCCTTCACCGCGGCGGCGACCATCTCGCCGAGCCGCAGCTTCTGCTCGTAACTCCCGCCGCCCGCTTGCCGGTTGGCCTCGGCGAGGGAGCGGATCTCGGGGTCCTCGGCCATCACGTGGTGCAGTACGGCCTCTTCGATGTGCGTGGCCTTGATGTTGTACTCGACCTTGCCGTCGAGGGCCCGCAGCCGCTCCTGGTAGTGCTCGGCGCGTTCGGCGAGGACGCCGGTGACCGCCGCGTCGTCCGGGGCCAGGCTGCCGAACCGCATGGGCAGCACACAGCCGGCGGCGCCGGCCTCGGAGAGCACGTTCTGGTGGGCGACCAGGTCCCGTCGCTTGGGGCGCAGCCCCTCGGGCGCGTCGCTGACGATGGCCGCCAGCTCGCCCTCCTTCAGGATCCGCACGGGGCGGGCGGGGTCGCCGACGCCGTCCATGCCGTCCGGGAGCCCGGGGTGGGAGCGCGCGGCGATGCCGTAGACGTAGGTGCTCACTCCTGCTCCTCCTTCCGGCGGCTGCTGCTGCTCTGGCGGGTGCGTGACGACTTGGACTCGGGTTCGGCGCCCTCGTCGCGGGCCTGCTTGAAGGCGTCCGAGATGGTCTGCGCGGCGCCGGACAGCGCGCCCTTGGACTTGCCGCGCGCACCGGACTCGGTGATCTGGCCGACGACGTCGGGCAGGCCCGGGCTCTTGCGCGGCCCGGACTCCAGGTCGAGGCGGTTACAGGCCTCGGCGAAGCGCAGGTAGGTGTCGACGCTGGCGACGACGACCCGTACGTCGATCTTCAGAATCTCGATGCCGACCAGGGAGACCCGCACGAAGGCGTCGATGACGAGCCCTCGGTCGAGGACGAGCTCCAGGACGTCGTAGAGGCCGCTGGAGCCGCCTCCCGATCCGGTCTGCTGTGCCGGGACAACGGTCATGCCGACCGATCCCTCCTTCTCTGCTCGTGTGTGGGGCGGGCGGGTGGACGGCCTAGCGGCCGCCGGACCGTTGTGCGTCGGCCCGCCCGCGTTCGTAGCGGCGGATGCGCCGGTAGCCCGTGAGTTGGCCCTGGGGGTCGAGTTCGACCTGATAGCTCGCCATCAGGCTCATCGTGTCGGGCACGCGCTCGAGTTCGAGCACCTCGACCTCAAGGGACCAGCCGTCCTCCGTCTGTTCGAAGGACGACACGGACTCGGCGGTCATGCCGGTGAGTTCGGCGAGCTGGGCGCGCGCCTGGCGCAGCACCTCCATCGGGCTCGGCCGGTCGTCCGCCGTCGTGGTCGTATGGGAGTTTTCGGTGTTATCCGTGCTGTCGGTTCGTTTTTTCTGTGAACTCTGCGAATGTGATGTGCGATCTGTGTTCGACATGGCCACCTCTTGGGTCGGGTGGCCGCACATCCGCTGGCCAAACCTGTGGCAGGCCAGAGCGGGTGGGTCTGCGTGTCATCAGCCGCGCAACGCGTCGAGCCTGCGCCGCGCCGGTCCGAGGGCTCGGCCCCGGCTCATCACGCCCGCCCAGGGGTTGGTGCGAGCCTGGTCGACGGCGTCGGCGATGGTCCAGCGGCGCGGGCCGAAGTCCGGTTCGTCGAGCTGGTCCCAGGCGACGGGCACCGCGACGGGCGCGCCGGGGCGGGCGCGGACGGTGTAGGGGGCGACGGCGGTCTGGGCGTAGCCGTTGCGCTGGACGTCCAGGTAGAGGCGGTCGCCGCGGTCCTTCTTGCGGGCCGCGGTGGTGAGCCGGTCCGGGTGCGCGGCGGCGAGGGTGTCGGCGACGTCCCGCGCGAACCGCCGTACCTCGTCGAAGTGGTGACGGCCCGTCAGCGGCACGATCACGTGCAGACCGCGCGAACCGGTCGTCATCAGGGCCGACGGCAGCCGCAGCGCGTCCAGGAGTTCGCCGAGCAGCCCGGCCGCCTCCCGCACGGGCGCGAAGTCGTCGCCCGCCGGGTCGAGGTCGAAGACCATCCGGTCGGGGTGGTCGATGGGGGTCCCCCCGCTCGAGCGCAGCCGAGACTGGGGGAGGCCGGTGCGCGACAGCCAGCGGTGCAGCGTGACGCACGCCTGGCCGGCGAGGTGGACGAGGGTCGCGGAGTCGTCGCACACGGTGTGGCACACCGTGCCGCCCTCCTTGGGCACCTCGACCCGGGTGATCCAGTCCGGGTAGCTCTCCGGGGTGTTCTTCTGCATGAAGCGGGGCCCGTCGATGCCGTCGGGGTGCATCTCCAGCATCAGCGGCCTGCCGCGCAGCTGGGGCAGCAGGAAGGGCGCGACCGCCCGGTAGTAGTCGACGAGGTCACCCTTGGTGTACTCCGGGTGGCCGTCGCCGCCCGGGAAGAGCACCTTGGCGGGCCGCCGTACCTCGACCGTACGGCGGCCCGCCCGCACCGTGCGTGCTCCGGCACCGCTTCCGGCGCCCCTCACGGCGCCGTCTCCGGCACCGCTCACGGCACCACCGCCTGCTCCACCAGCAGGCGTACGGACGCGGCGATCGACTCGGCGTCGATGCCGGCGGCGTGCAGCTGCTCCTCGGGCGAGGCGGAGCCCGGCATCGTACGGACCGCGAGGCGCACCAGGCGCGGCATGGGCCGTCCGTCGAGGAAGGCGTCGAGGACGGCGTCGCCGAGGCCGCCCTCGGGGTGGTGGTCCTCCACCGTCAGCAGGCAGCCGGTCTCCTCGGCGGCCTGCCGGAGGGTGAGCCGGTCGACGGGCTTGACCGAGTACAGGTCGACGACCCGCACCTGGATGCCCTCCCGGTCGAGGGCGTCGGCGGCGGCCAGCGCCTCCGGGACGGTCACACCGGCCGCGACGAGGGTGAGCCGGTCCCGGTCGGAGGAGCGCAGCACCTTGCTGCCGCCGACGGGGAACTCCTCGTCGGGGCCGTACAGCACCGGGGTCTTGCCGCGCGAGGTGCGCAGATAGCGGATGCCGTCGAGGCCGGCCATCTCGGCGACCAGCCGGGCCGTCTGGTTGGCGTCGCAGGGGTACAGCACGGTCGAGCCGTGCACCGCCCGGAACATGGCCAGGTCCTCCAGGCCCATCTGCGACGGCCCGTCCTGCCCGATCGCCACCCCCGCGTGCGAGCCGACCAGGTTGATCCCGGCGCCGCTGACCGACGCCATCCGCACGAAGTCGTAGGCGCGGGTGAGGAAGGCCGCGAAGGAGGAGGCGTACGGGACCCAGCCGCGGGCGGCGAGACCCACCGCGGCGGCGACCAGCTGCTGTTCGGCGATGTAGCACTCGAAGAAGCGGTCGGGGTGTTCCTTGGCGAAGTACTCGGCCCGGGTGGAGTCGCTCACCTCGCCGTCGAGGGCGACGACGTCGTCACGGACGCCGCCGAGGGCGGCGAGGGCCTTGCCGTACGCGTCGCGGGTGGCCACCTTGTCGCCGCCGCGCTCCCACTCGGGGAGGTCGACGGCCGACCCGGTGCGGACGGCACGCAGGACCCGGTCGGCGGGCGGCTCGTGCACCCGCACCCGCAGATCCCGCGGCCCGCCCAGCTCGGCGATGGCCTCGTCGGCGTCCGGGAGCGGCTTGCCGTGCAGGCCCTCCCGGTCCTGGACGCCCTCGACGCCCTTGCCCTTGAGGGTGCGGGCGAGGATCGCGGTCGGCTGGCCCTTGGTGGAGATCGCCTCTCCGTAGGCGCGGTCGATCGCGTCGACGTCGTGGCCGTCGATCTCCACGGTGTGCCAGTCGAAGGCGCGGAAGCGGCGGGCGTAGGCGTCGAGGTCGTGGCCGTGCCGGGTCGGGCCGCGCTGGCCGAGCCGGTTGACGTCGACGATCACGATGAGGTTGTCCAGGTGCTCGTGGCCCGCGTGCTCGGCGGCCTCCCACACGGAGCCCTCGGCCAGCTCGCTGTCGCCGCACAGCACCCACACGCGGTAGTCGGAGCGCTCCAGCCGCTTGCCGGACAGCGCCACTCCCACCCCGACCGGCAGGCCCTGGCCGAGCGATCCGGTGGCGGTCTCGACCCACGGCAGCCGCTGCGGCGTGGGGTGTCCCTCCAGCCGGCTGCCCCTCTTGCGGAACGTCAGCAGTTCCTCGTCGTCGAGGGCGCCGGCCGCCTTGAACGCCGAGTACAGCAGGGGGGACGCGTGTCCCTTGGAGAGGATGAAGCGGTCGTTGGCGGGGTGGTCGGGGCGGTCGAAGTCGTAGCGCAGATGGTTGGCCAGCAGGACGGCCATCAGGTCGGCGGCCGACATGGAGGACGTCGGGTGCCCGGAGCCGGCGGCGGCTGCCGCCCGCACACTGTCGACACGCAACTGCTGTCCCAGCTCCACGAGTTCGTCGGTGTTCATCGCTCTCCTTCGGCGGAGGGTTCGGATGGTTCGGTGTCGTCCCTCGACAGGTCGGAACTCCTGACCGGCCCGGGAGGCTCGGGGCCCGTCCGGTGCCCGGCCCCGCCACCCGGCGGCTCGGCGTCGGCGCCGGCCGCTCCGGGCGGCTCGCGGTCGGCCCGCGGGGCGGCGCCCGTCTCGGGACGGCGCACCGGTCCCGGCGGCTCGGCGCCGGACTCGGCGTCGGCCCCGGGGCCGGACCCGGCCGGTCCCGGCGGCTCGCGGTCGGCGCGGGGCTCGGCCGGTCCGGGGCCGCGCGCCGGGCCGGAGTGCGGCTCGGCGGGGCTCGACCCCTCTTCGCCGGTCACGGTCTCGGCGGGCCCGGACGGTTCGATGTCTGCGGACCCGACCGGACCGGGCGTCTCCGCGTCCAGGAACGGCCCGGCGACCCCGGACCACTCGGCGTCACTCTCGACGACGGCCCCCAGCGGACGGTTCCGGCTCGCACCGGGGTGGGCTTCACCGGGTTGGCCGCCACCGGGCCGGACGCCACCGGCTTGGCCGGGTTGGTTCTCGGCGGGCTCGCCGCCCGGCTGATTCCTGGCCGGTTCCCCGCCAGGTTGGTTCTTGGCGGGCTCCCCACCCGGCTGGTTCTTGGCAGGCTCCCCACCCGGCTGGTTCTTCGCCGGCTCGTCCGCCGTGGGTTCAGGACCCGGTCGATTCTTCGCATTCTCTGACACGGCCCGCCTCCCGGCCTCCGTACGGTCGTCCCCCTCTCCCCCGTCCCCCGACGCCCCGCCACTGCCGCCCCCGTCCCCCGACGTCCCGCCACTACCGCCCCCGTCCCCCGGCACCACACCCCTGTTCCTGCCCTCGTCCCCCGGCACCCGGGCCAGCTCCGGCGACGACGTGTCCAGCGGGACCGACCACGAGCGGACGAGCCCGAGCTGCACCGCCTGCCGGGGCAGTACCGCGTCGAGGAGCCAGTCCGCGGCCACCCGCACCCGGTTGCCGGGCATCGCGGCGAGGTGGTAGCCGCGGGTGACGGCCCCGGCGAGGGGCCCGGACAGCGGCACGCCGAGCGGATTCGCCGCGGCCTTCGCGCCGCCGAGGTCGACGACGAACCCCAGATCGCGGTGGCGGTAGGCCACCCGCTCCCCCGCGCCCAGCGAGGCGGCGACGTTGCGGGCGCACACCTTGCCCTGGCGCCAGGCGTGCTGCGCGGTCATCGGCGTGTACTCGCCCGGCTTCTCCAGGTCGGGCACGGCAGCCGCGTCACCGCAGGCGAACACCTCGGGCCGGCCCGGCACCTGGAGGTGCGGGTCGACGAGCAGCCGGCCGCGTTCCATCGGCAGCTCCAGCGAGGCGACCAGCGGATCGGGCCGCACCCCGACGCACCACACGAGGGTGCGGGTCTCGACGTACTCGCCGTCGGTGAGCAGCACCCCGCCGTGTGTGGCCTCCTTCACGGACGTGCCCATCCGCACGTCCACGCCCCGCTCCCGCAGCACCCGGTCGGCGGTGCGGGAGAGCCGTTCGTCGAGCTCGGGCAGGACGCGCGGCGCGACGTCGAGCAGCAGCCAACGGGGCCGCATGCCCTGCCGCAGCGGGTGCTTGCGGACCTGCGCGTCGGTGAAGAGCTGCCCCTGCGCGGCGACCTCGGTGCCGGTGTATCCGGCGCCGACCACGACGAACGTACAGCGCGCGGCGCAGCTCTTCGGGTCGTCGTCGGAGGCGGCGAGCTCCACCTGCCGGGTGACGTGGTCGCGCAGGTACAGGGCTTCCGGCAGGCCGCGGAAGCCGTGCGCGTGCTCGGCGACGCCGGGGATGGGCAGCAGCTTGTTGACGCTGCCGGCGGCGAGGACGAGCCGGTCGTACTCCAGGGTTCCGGCGCCGCCCTCGGGGTCGGTGTAGTGCACGGTGCGCGCGTCGAGGTCGACGCGGCCGGCCTCGCCGAGCACCAGCCGCACCCGGGGCAGGGTGCCGGACAGCGAGACGGTGACCCGGCGCGGTTCGAGGACACCCGCGGCGACCTGCGGCAGCAGCGGCAGGTAGAGGAAGTAGTCCGTCGGGTTGAGCAGGGTGATCTCGGCCTTGTCCCGGGCCATCCGGGACAGCGTGCGGGCCGTCCGGTAGCCGGCGAAGCCGGCGCCGACGATCACGATGCGGGGTCGACTCACAGTGCGCCTCCGGCGGTCTCGCCCGTTCGCGGGCAGGTTCACGGGCGGGTACGAGGACGTACGCGTGCTCCCGTCCGGCGAGTACGCGCGTACGAGCTATCCGCGTCCCCGTGCCCGGGGCACCCAAACGTCCCCGGTTTCCCCGCCGGGCGCCGGGTACTCGGCCCGGGACCCCCCACCCGTCCGCCCGTCGCGGAGGTACCCCCCATGCCCGAGTACGGCTACTTCCTCTCCTGCGAGGAACACGGCCCCGCGGACCTCGTGGAACAGGCCAGGATGGCCGAGCAGGCCGGCTTCCGGTCGCTGTGGATCTCGGATCACTACCACCCGTGGAACGACGCCCAGGGCGAGAGCCCGTTCGTGTGGTCGGTGATCGGCGCGCTCTCGCAGGCGGTGTCGCTGCCGATCGAGACGGCGGTGACCTGCCCGACGGTGCGGATCCATCCGGCGGTGGTGGCGCAGGCCGCGGCGACGAGCGCGGTGATGACGAACGGCCGGTTCCGGCTCGGCGTGGGCACGGGCGAGGCCCTGAACGAGCACATCCTCGGTCACACCTGGCCGCCCGCCGACGTCCGGCTGGAGATGCTGGAGGAGGCGATCCACGTGATGCGCCGCCTGTTCACGGGCGAGGAGGTCACCCACCACGGCACCCACTACACGGTGGAGAACGCCCGCCTCTACACGCTCCCGGACGAGCCCGTCCCGATCGACGTCTCCGCTTTCGGCCCGAAGGCGACCGAACTGGCGTCCCGGGTGGGAGACGGCTACATCACGATGATGCCCGAGGCGGACATGGTGTGGCGGTTCCGCGAGGGCGGCGGGGGCAGCAAGCCGGTCATCGGCGGCACCAAGGTCTGCTACGGCACCGACCGCGACGAGGCGGTCCGTACGGTGCACCGGATGTGGTTCAACGAGTACCTGCCCGGCGAGATGGGCCAGGTCCTGCCCTCGCCGCGCCACTTCGAGCAGCTCCAGCCGCTGGTCACCGAGGAGATGATCGCCGAGCAGGGCGTCTGCGGGGACGACGTGGACGAGCACGTGGCGGCGCTGACCGCGTTCGCCGACGCCGGGTTCGACACGATCTACGTCAACCAGATCGGCCCCGACCAGCGCGGCTTCTTCGACTTCTACCGGACCAAGGTGCTGCCGCGGCTCCCGGGGAGCTGACGGGGCGATGCTGCTGCGCTTACCCGCCGTGTCGGTGTACACGGTGCCGACGGACGCGCCGGAGGCGGACGGCACCTTCGCCTGGGACACCACCACGGTCGTCTTCGCCGAGGTGTCGGCGGGCGACGCGACCGGCACCGGCTGGACGTACGGCCCGCCCGCGGTCGGCGACTTCCTGCGCGACCATCTCGCCCCGCTCGTCGTGGGCCGCTCCTCGCTGGACGTGCCGGCCGTGCACGACGTCCTGGTCCGGGCGGTGCGCGACGCGGGCCGTCCGGGTATCGCGGCCTGCGCGATCTCCGCGCTGGACATCGCCCTGTGGGACCTGAAGGCCCGCCTGCTGGAGCTGCCCCTGGCCCGGCTGCTGGGCGTGGCCCGCGAGCGGGTGCCGGTGTACGGCAGCGGCGGCTTCACCACGTACCACGACAAGCATCTGGCCGCGCAGCTGAACGGCTGGGTGCACGGGCAGCACATCCCGCGCGTGAAGATGAAGATCGGCGAGAGCGAGGGCCGGGCGGTGGCCCGCGATCTGGGCCGGGTGCGCGCGGCCCGCCGGGTCGTCGGGGAGGCCGCCGAGCTGTACGTGGACGCGGGCGGCGCCTACACCCGCAAGCAGGCGGTCCGCGTGGGACAGGCCCTGGCCGAGCACGGGGTGAGCTGGTTCGAGGAGCCGGTGGCGTCGGACGACCTCGCCGGGCTGCGGCTGATCCGCGACAGTGTGGTCTGCGATGTGACGGCCGGGGAGCACGGCTACGACCTGCCGTCCTTCGCCCGGCTGATCGCGGCCGGCGCGGTCGACTGTCTCCAGGTGGACGCCACGCGCTGCGGCGGCATCACGGAGTTCCTGCGGGCGGCGGCCCTCGCTCAGGCCCACGGCCTGGAGATCTCCGCGCACGGCGCCCCGCACGCGCACGCCGCCGCGGCGGCCTCACTGCCCAACCTCCGCCACCTGGAGTGGTTCCACGACCATGTGCGCGTCGAGGCGATGTTCTTCGACGGCGTCCTGGACCCCACGGGCGGCACCGTCCGCCCCACGGCGGGCGTGGGCCACGGCCTGACGCTGCGCACGGACGAGGTGGAGGACTTCCGGGTGGCCTAGGAGCTCTCTCGCAGATCACCCGCGGAGATGCGATCACACAACGGCCGGACCAACAATCCGGTGATCGGTGAGAAACGCTCCAGGCGGTCCCGTGGATGTTCCTGGTGCTGTCCGGAAACCGAGTCCGGCAGGGAATCCCGCAGCACTTCACGGCCGTTCGTGGCTTCACCTATGCGCGTGTACGCAATCGGCGCGTCAGCTCGACCAGAGCCAGCAGGCTGATCAAAGGCGAAATGGCGACGAAGAGCATGCCCACCGTATCGTTTTCCGTGCGGACGGAGGCCCATAGGCTCCAGGCGAGTGCGGCTGCCACGCCTGCCAGGGTGAGCACCCAGGCGGACGATTCGGAACGGCCGTCGATGATCGCCGCGGTGACACCCAGTCCGCCGCCCACCACGAGTCCCATGACCAGCGTGGCGTGAACCCAGCTGGGAACTCCGAGTGCTCCCTCGAAGGCCGGTTCGGCATCCAGTTGCCGGTACGTGGCCCAAAGGCTGCCGATGTAGACCGCTACGAGCGCCACCAGGCTCAGAATTCTGGTCAGCTGCCCCAGCGCGCCGCGTTGTCCGTTCGCCACCGCACCCCCACCCGTGAGCTGTTTGCCGCGAGGCACCCAGAATGCCAGCACGAGACGCCGCCAGAAAGAGGAATGGACCCTCCGGGAGAAATCAATGGAATGACGGGAACGCAGAAAGGTTTTTCCGTCGATGGAATTGCCGGTGCACCCGGTCTCTCGCCGTCAGTTCCGGGCGGACCGGTGCACGGGGACCACGGTGATTTCGATGAGTCGGATGTGTGCGCCGGGGATGATGATGAAGTCCGCGTCCGAGGGCTGCGGGTGGGCCTCGCCGGGGCGGCGGATCGAGATGGGGTGGTGCAGGGCGACGTCCCGGTAGTAGGTGTCGCGCTCGTCGGAGACCATGTGTCCGCTGCCGTGCACCTGTGTGTCGTCGTCCATCAGCACGCACACCCGGGGATCGGCCTCTCCACGCTGGGGCCTGAGGAGTTCGGTCCACACGGTGCCGGGAGCCGTCGACCAGCTGCCGGCACCGTCACGACGGCCGCGCAGCTCCCCCAGCGCGACGCAGGCGAGTGTGCTGAGGACGAGGACGAGGAGGCCGGAGCGGATGAGGTGACCGGCGTGTGAGCGGGCGTACGCCGCGCCGGACAGGGTGCCGTCCAGTGTGGCCAGGCCCGGTACGTACTCGGCGAGGGTGAGAACACTCGCCGCCGCGGCCAGCGTCGCGAAGGCGCCGACAGAGAAGAGTTCGGCGATCTCCCGTGCGGCGCTCGGCCGTTCACGCAGGCGGTGGCGTTCGTACCGGACGAGATAGAGGTAACCGGGCACGGCCGCGTACAGCAGGGCCGCGAGGCCGGCGAGGTCGGAGGGCATGGAGGGTCACTCGGCGGGCGGAGACGGTGGAACCGGTGAAGCCGGGTCGGTCGGCGGGGTCGGCGGCGGTTGCGGGACGGGCGGGTGCGTATGACGGTCGCCGGCCCGGTACCTGCTGACGAGGACGCCCAGCCAATGGTCCCCCTCCGGTTCCGCATCCTGGTCGGCACCGTCCGCCCCCGCCTCGACGGCCTCCTCCTCGAAGGGCCCGGGGGTGACCGGCCGCGGCTCCGTCTCGTCCGTCATCGTCGTTCCTCCCGCCTGTCGGCAGTCCGCATTCGGTACTCGTCCCCGTCCTCCCGGGACGGTGGTCACCTTGCTCCGTAGGCCGTGATACCGGCCCACCTGTCGATCCGTTCCGGTGCGTCGTCCTGGTCCAGCAACGCCACCGCGGCCCGGCGGGCGGCTTCCAGCGGAGCGCTGCCCCGGCAGCGGGCGTCGAACCAGTGGCGGGCGTGCCGGGTCGCGGGCCCGGAGGAGACCGGAAGGGGGCTGGCGAGCACGAAGGCCGCCCCCGCCTCGTGGAAGGCGTGGACCAGCGCGTTGGCGGCGTCACCGGCGAGTTCGAGGTCGCGCGGCCTCCCGGGCGTCGTCCTGGCGAGCGCCCCGGGCCCGCCGCTGTGGTCGCTCGTGGCGCGCAGGCCGGTGCTGCACATGGTGAGCAGCACCTCCTCGAAGGCCGTCCGGCTCATGAGCACCTGGCCCGTTTCGAGTGTGCCGTCGGCCATCCACACGCCCGCGCCGAAAGGTTCGCCGGGTGCGATCACGCCATGGGTGATGATCTGGAGCACTTCCGTGCGGTCGCCCGGCGGCCCGGAGTTCAGCAGGTCGTGCAGCACGCCGACAGTGGCGCCGCGGCCGGTGATCGGTTCCCCGCGCAGCCGCTCGGGTCCCAGCTCTTCGGCTGCGCGGCAGACCGCCGCCAGCACTCCGGGGAGCGGCTCGCCGCGGTGCGGCCGGTCCACGCCCAGGAGTGTCGCCCGGACCGGCTTCTCGTCGGACCGGTCGCAAAGGAGCGGCACACACGACAGGTTGGGGACGACGCCGATGGCCGTGCCGCGGATCACGTGACGACCCCGGTGGCGGACGACCGTCCACGGCAGGTTGTGCAGCCTGCCGTGCGGGGAGAGCAGGCAGGTGCCGCTGTGCGCGATCTCCTCGGCGAAGGCTTCGGGGATCAGATCGGCGAGACCGATGCCGTGGTGCCCCCAGAACTCCAGGCGTCGGACTCCGTATCGCAGGAGTTCGCGCTGGTGGGCCGCCAGCGCGTCGAGCGTGCGGTCTTCCAGCCGCCGGACGCTCGTACGCAGCCTGCCGTCCGGTGTCGCCAGCAGGGCGAGGATGCCACCGGGGCGTTCGTACAGGCTCAGGGCCACGCAGGGGCCGGGGTTGCCGCCCGGGGCAGCGGTGCCGTAGGCGGCCAGGAAGCGGGTGAGGCGGTCCGGGTCGAAGGGCGGGTCGTCCCTGATGAGGTGCCAGCGCGGGTCCACGGCGCGGATCTTGGTGAGCAGCTCGGCTCGTTCGGCGCCCAGCCGGGCGGCTTCCTCCGGGGAGCCGCGTCGCTCGGCGGCCATGATGCGCGCGGTCAGTTCGGCGAACCTGCCGTGGTCCGGTCCACGCCACGGGTCCCGTCCGGTGGGCGCGGCGGAGCCGTCCGCCGCGCGCCGCGCGTCCGAGCGCGCCAGAGAGAGCCGAGCCGAGAAGGCGCGGGCCTTGAGCAGATCGGTGACGACGGCGCACAGTCGGGCGTCGCGGGTCTCCTCCGCGAAAGCCAGTGCTTCCTCGAACAACGGCCGGCGAAAGCGCAGATGCAGTGTGTCGAAGCGATGGCCCAGCGGGACGCGCAGTACCCGGTCGAGGGCGAGTGCCATGTCGAGATAGGAGCCCGCCGCACCGGCCCGGTCCGCACGGCCGCGGTGGGCCCGGGCGCGCTCGGCGTGCAGGCCGGCCGCGACGGAGTCGTCGGGACGGTCGGCCAACTGACGCACCCCGCGCCGGCACCAGCGCAGGGCCTGCTCCGGCCACCCCTTCGCCTCCGACAGCCGGGCCGCCTCGGCCCGCATGCGGCAGTAGACGGCACCCCGCACCAGCCGCAGATGTGCCCGCATCGAGGTCCGGTCCTCGGCGCGGGCGCCCTCGAAGAGCGGGGCGGCGGCGTCCAGGTGTCGGCCTGCCTCGGCCACCGCGCCACGGTCGAGTGCGCAGCGGGCCAGTTGCAGCAGCCCCGCTTCCGGCAGCCCCGACGCCGCGTACTGCGCCATGCCCATCAGGTATGCCCGCTCCGCCTCCACCGGCGCGCCCGAGTCGCGCAGTGCGCCCGCCTTCACGTCCAGCAGCCGTGAGTAGACGGTGGAGGCCTGAAGCAGCCGGGCGGCCGTCGCCGGACCGTCACCGCCCCGCGCGAGGAGCGCCGCGAGGGGGCGCATCGCGTCGGGGTCGGTCTGGTCGATCGGCCCGTCGGGGAGCATCGCGGCGAGTTCTTCCTCCAGCGGTGCCAGCACCTCCAGCGCGGTTTCGGCGTCGTACAGCCGGTGCAGCGCCTCGGCCCGCAGGACGCGGAGGTCGCCGTAGGGGGCGGGCGCTGTGCCGTGCGTGGCCCGGGACGGACTCTCCGGCTGCCGCGTGGCCCGGTCCACGAGCGCGAGAGCCTCGCTGGCCCGGCCCTCCTGCAGCTCGTACTGGGCCTGGCTCGCCAGGAAGCTGCGGAGCTGGTCCGCGGTCGCGTGGGGCGTGAACTCCTCTGCCTGCGCCCAGTGCTCCTTGACCTGCCGGTGCGTACGCACCCCTGCCTGGTGGGTGGTCAGCTCCCGGCCGTAGGCGTCCAGCAGGATGCCCGCAATGTCGGACGCCTTCACCTGTGCCGGTGTGTCGTCACCGGGCCGCTGCGCCAGCGCCAGGACCCGTCGTCCGAGCGTGGTCAGCTGCTCGAAGAGCTGTGCGGTGGGCTGCCCCGCGTCAGCCGCCGTCCAGTACTGCGTCCGCACCTCGAAGAAGCGCGTGGCCAGGTTGTGGAGTTCCACCCCGTGCCCCCCGATCCCCGATGCCGCCCGCCGCCGCGTACCGCCTGTGCCTCCGGAGCCCCCGGGTGCGTCACGACGTGGTCCGGTGGATCCCGCGGCCCCGGTTCTCCGGCCGACTCGGCGACCACCGTACGACCGAAGGGACCGTGAGGGGAACTGCCACAGGGAGCCGCCGGAGCCCACTGTGCTGCGGCGCGCGCTCCCTCCCGGCTCCGTGCGCTCCGCACAGCGGGGCACCCGGTGAGCGAGCACCGCCTAGTCCTCGATCAGGGCCCGCTCCTCGTCGGTGAGCCGGGCGTAGCAGGCCTCCTCCGTGGCCATCACGGTCATGTGGTCGAGGGCGGGCGCTTGGGCGTGCCGGGCGTGCAGGAACCAGCCGTGCTTCTCGTACGAAGCCATGAAGTAGGTGCCGTCGTTCCCGAGCGGCGTCTCCCTCGGCGACGCGGTCGCCTTCCAGCCCCGCGCCGCGAGGCCGGACAGGACGGCGTCGAGCTGCCGCCGTGTGGTGGCCGGATCGACGGCGCCTGGAGAGCCGTACCGGGTCTCGGCGGGGGTCCAGCCCACCGTGCAGGGGGCCAGTCGCGTCATGAGCGCGGCCACCTTGCGTTCCTTCTCGGGGCCGGCACGGTCGAGGCGCTGAGGGGACACGCCGAACCCCAACTCCACCTTGCCCTCCGCCGACCCGGCGGCCGCGACGGCCGCGCGCAGGTCCTTCAGTACGCCGTGCCGCCCGAAGGACTTCGCCGACGGGGGTGAGGGCGTGGGAGAGGCGGCGGCAGAACCGGCGGGAGGGCCGGCGCCCTCACCGCATGCGGTGGCGAGGATCGCCCCCACGACGAGAGCAGCCGCCCGTCCGGCCCTGATCGTGCTGCCCCGCATGTGCTCTCCCCTGCGCGCGGACCGGCCGTGACCGCTTTCGTCCGGCCCGGTCGGTCGGATACCGACGCCGGAACCTCGCACGCCCGCGTCCTCTAAGGGGAACGGGCCCGTGGCCGGTCCGGTCCCCCACCCCGGCAGCGACCGACCGGTCAGCGCCGGGCCAGCCGCCTCGCGGCCGGCACTCCCGCGCCGACGGTGAGCACGGCGCCCACCCGGCCGCGCCGCTGCCGCCGCCGGGGACCCGTCCGGGTCCGGTCCGCTCCTGCCGGCTGCCGTCCCCGGTGCGCTCGAGGTAGCGGCCCAGCAGCCCGGGTGCCACGGCGTCGACGAGCGGGGTGGCCAGGTGGAGCCGCCCCGGCATCCGGCTCAGCAGCCAGTCGAACTGCGGGGTGTTGACCGCGCGCGGCGGAGGCGCGGGCCGTCGCCCGGCCCACGCCTCCGCTCGCCCCGGTGACGACCACGGTTCTGCCGCGCCGCGACGGCGTCCCCGGCCCGTGCCGCACGATCACGCCCGGTGGTGCGGCTGCTCGGGGTCGATGTCGTCCGGCCGCGGCGCCGGGGCGCCGATCCCGCCGGGGGCCGGGGTGCCCGCGCCGGGCGCGCCCGTGGCGGCGCCGGCCCCGCCGGGGGCGACCGGCGGCATCGGCGGGTAGGCCGGGCCGCGCCCGCCGGGCGCCCCGGCGGGCGGGGTGGCGCCGGCGGTGCGCTCCCGCCCGGCGTCGTACTCCGAGGTGTGCTTGGGCCGGGCGGCGCCGCGCAGCGCGTAGGCGACGGCGCCGAGGATCGCCGCGGTGATCAGCGCGGCGGCCCAGTCCGGCAGCACCAGCGCCAGGGCGAGCCCGACGGCGAGCGCGAGGGCCGCGCCCGCGTAGAGGGCGACGGTGCCGGACGCGGCGTACAGCATCGCCGTGCGGCGCTGCTTGCGGGTCTGCTGCCGCAGTTCGTCGCGGATCGTCTCGCGTGCCACCTGCGCCAGCTCGTCGGCGAGGTGTTTGTCCAGATGCTCCAGATGATCCAAGCGGTCCATGGCCGCCGGGTACCCGGCGCGGGTGGCGCGTAACGCTTGGTCACGGCGTGGGCGGGCGCATCCGGAAGTCGTGGCGCGCGGGCAGCGGCGCGTCGGACAGCCGGGCCCACAGCAGGCCGATCGCCTCGGCGCCCTCCCGCAGGTCGGCGACCTCGAACCCGGCGTCGAACACGGCGCGTGCGGCGTCGGGGCGTCCCTCGGCGAGCAGCAGTTCCGCCTCCAGCAGCCGGAACCGGCCGCGCGCCCGGGTGGCGGGACCGAGGCCGTCCCACACGGCCCGCGCCTCGGCGGTGCGGCCGACCGCGAGCAGCGTCTCGACGGCCTCGCGGCCGAGCGCGGCGGCGACTCGGCCGGCGGCCCCTCGGGATCCTCCCGGCACAGCCGGTCGAAGGCCTGTGCGTACCGGTCGGCGGCCCGCTCGTCGTGGCCGTCCGCGCGGTCGGCGACGGCGAGGCAGCGCAGGGCGGGCCAGTCGCCGGGGGTGAGGGCGAGGCACCGTTCCCAGCTGCGCACGGCCTGTGCCCGGTCCCCGGCGTGCCACTGGGCGATCCCCAGGTGGTACTCGGTGAGGGGTGTGGCGGGCGCGGTCTCGAGCATGTCCCGCCAGTGCGGGGCGACCAGGGTGGGGCCGGGCGGACCGCTGCGGCGCGGCTCGGGCAGCGCACCGGCGCGCAGCAGGTGCAGCCAGGGCGCCTGGGCGTCGCCGAGGGTGTGCTCGGGAAAGGGCGTGCCGGGCAGCTTCCAGCCGCCGCGCACCCCTTCGAGCGCGCCCCAGCCCGAGCCGCGGGCGAGGATCTCACCGGGTTCGGTGTCGGCGTACGGCGTCCAGGCGGCGTACGCCTCCTCGACGGCACGGCGCGGCAGTACCGCCTCCAGCCGGTCCTCGGCGGTGCGCAGCACGTCCGCCCACTCCCCTTCGGGCGGGGTGTCGATCGGACCGTAGACCTCCAGCCAGGACACCTCGCTCCCGGCCTCCAGCCGGACGTGTTCCAGCTGGGTGCGGGCGAGTCCGGCCTGGATCTCGCAGTAGCCGCCGGTGCCGGGCTCGGTGAGCCAGTCCTGCCAGCGCCGCCCGCCGCTGCCGGTGCCCCACACGAACAGCTTGCGCCCGCGCAGCACGTCGGTGGAGGTCTGCACGAGGCCGTGCCCGGCGGCGTCGACGGCGGCGATCCAGCGGCGCCGCCCGTCGGGCACTTCGTAGAACCAGTCCGCGGCGTAGACGCTGTTGAGCGGGTACGTGCGGTCGACCCCGTCGTACGTCGGGACCGGCACCCGCCGCAGTCTCCGCTCATAGCCGATCGGGGTACCACCCACGCCGTCAAGGCAGTGGGGCAGCCAGGCCTCCTCCGCCGGTGCGAGGACCCTGCACTCCTCGGGGACGGCGATGTTGGACCACCAGTACGTCGGCACGGGCCGCTCGTGCGGGTTGCGGATCCGGACGCCGACGTGGAGGAAGTCGGAGCCGTCGGGCAGCCACAGGTCCAACTGGAACGGCAGGTCGCGCAGGCGTTCCCACTCCCACAGCCGCAGCATCTCCCCGCCGTCGGGGGCGGGGACGCGGGCGGCGTGCAGGGGTGCGCAGGAGAGGGTGGTGTGCCCGGTGGCGCCGATGTTCCATTCGACGCCACCGGAGAACCAGGCGCCGTTGATTGCGAAGTTGGCGGGCTGGAGGACGGGATTGCGGTAGAGCAGTTCGCGTCCCCGGTGTTCCAGTGAGACGAGCCGTCCGCCGAGGCCGGGGAGGACGGTGGCCCGCAGCCGGTCGTTCTCGAGGACCAGCGCGTCGAGGTCGCGGGGTGCGCGGTGGCGGTCGTAGCCGTCGCGGAGCGGGACGGGGAGCAGGCTGCGCAGCGGCTCGTAGCCGATCTGGCGGGCCATGTCCGGTGGCAGGTCGCGGCGGTCGCGCTCGTCGACGCGGTGGACGTCGTCGAGGGGGCGCAGCGCGGGCAGCGGGTTGTCGGGACCCAACTCGGCGGCGGGCAGCGTCACTACGGCACGTCGGATCGTGGTCACGATCTCCATGGAACCCGGCGCCCGGCACCCTGCCCAGGGGACCTACGGGTCAGGATTGGGCAAAAGGCGGCCACGGCGCCGTACGTCAGCCGGTCCGACGAGAGGTCACGTGGACTCCCGCATCTCGACGGTGAGCGCCCAGCGCTCGTGGTCGCGCCAGGCGCCGTCGATGAAGAGCATGTTCGGCGAGAAGCCCTCGCGCCGGAAGCCGAGGGCCTTCGCCAGGTTGATGGAGGCGGTGTTGCCGGGCTGGACGTTGATCTCCAGGCGGTGCAGCCGCATCGGCCCGAACGCGTGCCGCACGACCAGCTCCAGGCCTTCCCTCATCAGCCCGCGCCCGGCGGCGTGCGCGAAGGCGCCGTAGCCGAGGGCGCCGCACTGGAAGCCGCCGCCGACGATGTTGTTGATGTTGATGAACCCGGCGATGGCCCCCGGCCCGGCCGGGCCGTCCTTCTCGCAGACCAGGAAGCCCGCCTTCGCCGGGTCGTCGATCAGCCGGCCCGCGTAGGCGGCGTACGCCTCGAGGGTGTCCGGCGGGAACAGCCAGGGGTGGTGCAGGTCCTTGCTCTCCCGGACCCGCGCGGTGAACTCGGCACCGTCACGGTGGGTGAAGTGGCGTATGCCCACTCGGGGGCCTTCGGCGAGGTAGCGGGACGTGGTGTGCGGCACCGCACCAGCGTACGACGGGAAGGGCGACGCTTCAGAAGAGCCACCCTCACCTGCCGTCCGCCCGCCTCACCTGCCGTCCGCCTCAGCCGCCGGTCACCGGCAGCCGCAGCACGCCGGTGCCGTCGGGTGCGCTGACCACGGTGACCGGCTTGACGCCCCGGTTGCCGAAGTAGGCGCCGTCGCTCGCCGCGATCACGAACCGCAGCCGGTGTCCCGGCTCGTACCGGTGCACGATGCCGGGCAGGGTCACGGTGAACGGGGGGCACAGCAGGATGGGGGTCCGGACCCGGTGCAGGTAGGAGACCGGGGAGACGCTGCGGGCGTAGGCGAGCAGTTCGGCGGTCCGGTCGGCCGGGTAGCGGCCGGGGTTGAGGGCGCTCAGCGCAGTGCGGGCTCGTCCAGCGTCAACGTACCCGCGTCCGCGTCGAGTTCGGCGGCCACACCGAAGGGAATCGTCAACGCCCCCGCGCAGTGCCCGAACCCGAACTCCTCCACCACCGGCACCCCGAGCGGCACGAGCCGTTCGGCGAACAGGGCGCGCACGTGGTCGTACGGCCCGCACTCCTCCCACGAGCCGAGCAGCACCCCGCGCACCCCGTCGAGCCGGCCGGACCGCAGAAGCTGGGTGAGGCAGCGGTCCAGGCGGTACGTCTCCTCCCCCACGTCCTCCAGGCAGAGCAGCCCGCCACGCGCGGAGGTCCGGGCGTGCGGGGTGCCGAGTTCGGCGGCCAGCAGACTCAGACAGCCGCCGAACAGGGTCCCGCGGGCCCGGCCCGGCACCAGGGCGCGTCCCGGGGAGGCGATGGTGCGGACCGTCTCCGGCGCGAACAGGGTGGCTTTCAGGTGCTCCTGGGCGCGGGCGTTCTTAAGGAAGTCGATCCCGGCGGCCATCGGCCCGTGCAGGGTGACCAGGCCCAGGCGGACGGCGAACGCCTCGTGCAGGGCGGTGATGTCACTGAAGCCGACCAGGACCTTGGGCCCGGCGGCGCGCAGCGCCTCCCAGTCGAGCAGGTCGGCCGTCCGCTGCGCGCCGTAGCCGCCGCGGGCGCACAGCACCGCGTCCACGGACGGGTCGCACCAGGCGGCCTGGAAGTCGGCGGCGCGGTCGGCGTCGGTGCCCGCGAGGTAGCGGAACTCCGGGTGCCGGTCGAGGACGTGCGGGGCCACGACCGGGTCGAGGTCCCAGCCGCGCAGCACGTCGAGCCCGGCCTGGAGGCGCTCCTCGGGCACCGGCCCGCTGGGGGCGACGACGGCGACCCGGGCGCCGGGGGCGAGCCGGGCGGGCCGCAGGAGTTCCTTCACTCGGTCAGCTCCAGCCGGGGCACGCCGGGCACCCGCAGCCCGAACACCTGGGCGTACAGGGACAGTTCGGCCTCCAAGGCGCGCACCATGGTCTCCGCCCGGCGGAATCCGTGCCCCTCCCCCTCGAAGGCGAGGTACGCGTGCGGCACGCGCCGCCCGTTCAGCCGGGCCAGGAACCGCTCGCACTGCGCGGGCGGGCACACCACGTCGTCCAGCCCCTGGAGCAGCAGGAACGGTACGGCGATGTCGTCGGCCCGGGTGACCGGGGAGCGCTCGGCGTACCGTGCGGGCACCTCGTCGAGCGGCCCGACCAGGCTCTCCAGATAGCGCGACTCGAAGTCGTGGGTCCCGCCCGACGCCCAGCCGGTGAGGTCGAGGACGGGGTAGATGATGGTGCCGCAGGCGTAGACGTCGGTGGCGGCGAGGGAGGCCGCGGCGGTCCAGCCGCCCGCGCTGCCGCCCCGGATGGCGAGCCGCGCCCGGTCGGCGGTGCCCTCGTCGGCGAGGGCGCGGGCGACGGCCGCGCAGTCCTCGACGTCCACCACGCCCCACTGCTCGCGCAGCCGCTCCCGGTAGGCCCGGCCGTATCCGCTGGAGCCGCCGTAGTCGACCTCGGCGACCCCGATGCCGCGGGAGGTGAAGTACGCGATGTCGAGGTCGAGGACGATCGGGGCGCGGCTGGTGGGCCCGCCGTGCGCCCAGACGACGTACGGCGGCAGTTCGCTGGCGGGGGCGGTGCAGGCGGGGTGGTGCGGCGGGTACACCCGGGCGTGGATCTCGCGGCCGTCGGGGCCGGTGAAGGTGCGGGTCTGCGGCTCGGGGTAGTAGGCGGGGTCGACGGCGTCGTCGTGCGCGGCGCCGACGACGCGGGCCCGGCCGGTCCGGGTGTCGAGTTCGACGACCTCGTGGGCGGTGCGCGGGCTGGCGCCGACGGCGACGACGCGCTCGCCGTGCACGGCGAGGGTGGCCGCGAACTCGGTCCACGGGCCCGCCGTGTCGACGAGTTCGCCGGATTCGGGATCCAGTACCCCGAGCACGGCCGATCCCCGGCCGTGCACGACGGCGATCAGCCCGCTGTCCAGCGGCGCGAACCACCGGCGTCCGACCTCCCACAGCGGTCCGCCGAACTCCTCCTCGCGCGGGCACAGCGGTTCCCCGTCGCGGTAGAGGTTCCACCAGCCGGTACGGTCGCTCGCGTACAGCAGCCGGCCGTCCGCCGACCAGTCGGCCTGGGCGACGGACTCGTCCGGCCCGCCGGCCACCGTCCGCGCTCCCCGCAGGCTCCCGTCCGCCCGGACCTCGGCGACGATCAGTTCCGTGCCCTCCCACGGCATCCGCGGATGGTCCCACGCGAGCCAGGCCACCCGCCGCCCGTCGGGCGCGAGCCGCGGCCCGGTGACGAACCGGTGCGCGCCGTCGCTCAGTTCGCGGACCGCCGCGCGGTCGTCGGCGGCCGAGCCGTCCAGCGGTACGGCGGCCAGGACCCGGCGGACGTCACCGGGCCCGTCGCCGGTGAACTCCTCCAGCACGCACCACACTTCGCCGCGCTCCGCCCGCAGCAGCGGATCGGCCCAGCGCAGCCCGCCGCCCACCGCGGACAGCGGCGTCAGCGGACGGGGCGCGCCGCGCCCCGGCTCGTACCGGTACAGCCGCTGGTCGGCGCCGTGCGCGAACACCACCAGCGGGCGGCCGTCCACGACGGCGCCGGTCCAGGGCCGGCCACCGTACTCGCAGACCCGGCTGCGCACGTTCCACGGCGCGGGCAGCACCTGCTCCTCGGTGCCGTCCGTGCGCCGCCGCACCAGGGCGCGCCGGCCGCCCTCGGCGGGCCGCGGCTCGGTCCACCACACCTCGTCGCCGACGAAGCCGACCCAGTCGGGGCGCCCGTCGTGGGCGGCGGCGAGGGCCGCGTCGATCGGTGACGGCCAGGAGCCGTAGGGCAGGGTGTGCACCTGGTCTCCCATCCGCCTAGGCCGTCCGCAGGAAGCGGTCGAGGACCCGGACGCCGAAGTGCAGGGCCTCGACCGGCACTCGCTCGTCCACGCCGTGGAACATGGCCTGGTAGTCGTAGCCCTCGGGGAGCTTGAGCGGGGTGAAGCCGTAGCCGGTGATGCCGAGCCGGGAGAACTGCTTGGCGTCGGTGCCGCCGGACATGCAGTAGGGCACGACGTGTCCCTCGGGGGCGAACTCCTCGACGGCGGCGCGCAGTCGGGCGTACGTCGGTGAGTCCACGGGGGCCTGGAGGGCGACCTCGCGGTGGTGGAACTCCCAGTCCACGTCCGGGCCGGTGAGCCGGTCGAGGGTGGCGCGGAACTCGTCCTCGCCGCCGGGCAGATACCGGCCGTCGACGTAGGCGACGGCCTCGCCCGGGACGACGTTGACCTTGTAACCGGCGTCCAGCATGGTCGGGTTGGCGCTGTTGCGTACGGTCGCCTCGACCAGCTTGGCCGCCGGGCCGAGCTTCTCCAGCAGCCGGTCGACGTCGCGCAGGTCGGTGTCGATGCCGTAGAGCGCGGCGAGTTCGGTGAGCGCGGCCCGCACGGTCGGGGTGAGCCTCAGCGGCCACTCGTGGGCGCCGATCCGGGTGATCGCGGCGGCGAGCCGGGTGACCGCGTTCTCCCGGTTCACCTTGGAGCCGTGCCCGGCGCGTCCGCGCGCGGTGAGCTTCAGCCAGGCGGTGCCGCGTTCCCCGGCGGCGATCGGGTAGATCTGCCGGCCGGCGCCGTCGTGGAAGGTGAACGCCCCGGACTCGCTGATGCCCTCGGTGCAGCCCTCGAACAGGTACGGGTGGGTGTCGGCGAGGAACCCGGAGCCGTCCTCGGCGCTGGCCTCCTCGTCGGCGGTGAACGCGATCACGATGTCCCGGCGGGGCCGGAAGCCCTCCCGCGCCCAGGACCGGACGACGGCGAGGATCATCGCGTCCATGTTCTTCATGTCGACCGCGCCGCGCCCCCAGACGACCCCGTCGCGCACCTCCCCGGAGAACGGGTGCACGCTCCAGTCGGCGGCCTCGGCGGGGACGACGTCCAGATGGCCGTGGAGCAGCAGCGCGCCGGCGGACGGGTCGGTGCCCTCGATCCGGGCGACGACGTTGGTGCGGCCCGGGGTGCGCTCCAGCAGTGTGGGTTCGACGCCCGCGTCGGCCAGCCGCTCCGCCGCGTACTCGGCGGCGGGCCGCTCCCGGCAGTCGCCGCCGCCCCGGTTGGTGGTGTCGACGCGGATCAGGCCGGAGGTGAACTCGACGACCTCGTCCAGCGCGCGCCCGTCAGCCATACTGCTCCTCCACTGCGGCCGAGACGACGGTGGTGACCGCCTTGAAGGTGCGGATCCCCTCGTACATGGTCGGGCTGGTGTACGCCACCTTGCGCTCGCCGATCCGGTCGACGCCCGGCACGACGGTGGCCGCCATCGCCAGGTGCTCGGCGTCGAACTCCACGGCGACCGTGTGCGGTCCGCCGGTGACCGGTTCGCGCCGCCCGGCGAGCGTCACCGCCTCCTTCGCCGCGGCCCGGATGTCGGCGGCGGTCCTGGCGGGCGTACGGCACACCGCCGCGTACCGCGACACATGGTCCTTCACCGCGACCTTGGGCGCCTCGGGCGCGTAGCCGAGCGCGTCCTCGCAGGCCACGTCGTCCCCGGTCACCAGCACGACGGGGACGCCGTACTCGGCGACGACATGGGCGTTGAGCAGTCCCTCGCTGGCGCGGACGTCGTTCAGCCAGACGCCGGTGATCTGGTTGGCGAGGTAGGTGTGGGCGAGGACGCCCTCCATGCCGGCGCCCGCGTGGTAGCCGACGAAGGCGATGCCGTCGACGTCGCCGTGCTGGACGCCCTCCACCATGGACAGCGCCTTGTGCCGCCCGGTCAGCATCTCCACCCGGTCGTCCAGCCGCTCCAGCAGCAGGTTGCGCATCGTCCAGTGCGCCTCGTTCACCAGGACCCGGTCCGCGCCGCCGTCGAAGAAGCCGAGCGCGGCGGCCTGTACGTCCGAGGTGAACATCGCGCGGCATCGCTCCCACTGCGGTGTTCCCGGCAGGACGTCGGCCGGCCAGGTGACACCGGTGGCGCCCTCCATGTCGGCGCTGATGAGGATCTTCACCATGCTCCTCACTCCGCTGCCGCGGACCGCGGATCTTGTCGCCCACACGTTACGCGCGGCCCCGACGCCAGACCAGAACGTACGCACGGACGCCTGCCCCGCGGCGGGCGCCCCCGGCGGCTTCGCCGGGGGCGACTCGGCGGTGAGGAGCGGCCGTTGGCGGGGCGCCGCGCGCCCCGCCAACGGTCTAGTCCTCGTGTCCCAGCTGGAGGTCGCGTTCGGTACGGCCGCCGCCCGCCACCTGGAGCACGGTGGCCACGGGCGGGTAACCGGCGGCGATGACGGTGTACTCGCCGGAGGACAGGTCGACGAACCGGAACGTGCCGTCGGGGCCGGTGGTCAGGGTGTCGACGACGTTGCCCGCCGCGTCGAGCAGGGTGACGCGGGCGTCCTCGACGGGCCGTCCGCCGCCTGCCCGTACGGTGCCGCGCAGCACGGCGCCGCCCGCGAGTTCGATGTCCTGGCGGGTCTCGCGGGCGGCCTGGACGGTGACCGGGAGCGCGGCGGGGCGGAACGCGGGCGCGCTGGCTGCGAGGGTGTACTCGCCGGCGACGAGTTCGGTGATGAGGTAGCCGCCCTCGCGTCCGCTGCGGGTGGCGGCGACGACCTCGCCGTGCACGTTGGTGAGGGTGACGGTGGCGTCGCGGACGGGGGTGCCGTCGGCGGTGACGACCGTCCCGGCGAGGCGTCCGGCGCCGCCGAGGACGACGTCCAGCTCGACGGGGCGCTCGCCGACGGTCACGGAGACCGCCTGCGGCTGGTGGCCGCCCGCGGCGGCGATCAGCACGTACGCACCGACGCCCGGGGTGGCCAGCGCGTACCGCCCGTCCTCGCCGCTGGCGCCCCGCCCGATCTGCTGTCCGGCACCGTCGATGAGGGTGAGGGCCGCGCGGGGCACGACGGTCCCGTCGGAGTGCTGCACCGTGCCGCAGACCGGGATGCCGCCCGTGTGCGCCGGGCGGGCGCGCGGGAACGGCGCGGGCCCCGGGGCGGGCACCGTCGGGGTCTCCGGGGCGGTGGCGGGGGCGTTGTGGGACACCAGTGGTCTCTCCTTGAGGAAGCAGGCGATGAGCAGGCCGAGGACGAGCACCGGCACGAGGTAGAGGAAGATCCTCGGCATGGCGTCGGCGTAGGCCTGGATGTAGTTGTCGCGCAGCGCGGGGGGCAGCGCGTGGACCAGCTCGGGGGTCAGGGACTCCGGGTCCGGCAGCCGGGCCCCGTCGCGCGCGGGCAGGTGGTCGCCGAGGGCGTCGGTGAGCCGGTCGGCGAAGAGGGTGCCGAAGACGGCGGCGCCGACGCTGCCGCCGATCTGCCGGAAGTAGTTGTTGGCGCTGGTGGCGGTGCCGAGGTCGGCGGGGCGCACCGCGTTCTGCACGGCGAGGATCAGCACGGGCATCACCAGGCCGATCCCGGCGCCGAGGACGGCCATCCAGATGCTGTAGTGCAGCCGGGGCGTGTCGGTCTCCAGCCGGGACAGCAGCCACATGCCGAGCGCGGACAGCGCGCTGCCGAGGACGGGGTGGAGCTTGTAGCGGCCGGTGTGGCTGACGAGCTGGCCGGAGACGATGGAGGCGCCGACGATGCCGCCCATCATGGGCAGCATCAGCAGCCCGGACTCGGTGGCGCTGGCCCCGTCGACCATCTGGAGGTAGGTCGGCAGATAGCCGGCCGCGCCGAACAGGGCGACGCCGACCACGAGACCGATCAGGCCGGTGACGTTGAAGACGGAGTCCTTGAACAGCCGCAGGGGGATGAGGGGTTCGGCGGCGAAGCGCTCGGCGATGAGGAAGAGGACGGTGGCGGCGAGGGCGCCCGCGCCGAGGCCGAGGATGACCCGCGAGTCCCAGGCGTGTTCGGTGCCGCCCCAGCTGGTCAGCAGGACCAGGCAGGTGGAGGCCGCGGCGAGCAGCAGCGCGCCGAGCACGTCGAAGCGGGGTTTCGCGGTGGGCTTGGGGAGTTTCAGGACGAGGGCGACGACGGCGAGGGTGACCAGGCCGAACGGCACGTTGATGTAGAAGCACCAGCGCCAGGAGAGGTGGTCGGTGAAGTAGCCGCCGAGCAGCGGTCCGGCCACCGAGGCGAGTCCGAAGGCGGCGCCGATCAGGCCCATGAACCGGCCGCGCCGCCTCGGCGGCACGATGTCCGCGATGATCGCCTGGACGCCGATCATGAGTCCGCCCGCGCCGACGCCCTGCAACGCGCGGAAGGCGATCAGCTGGTCCATGGTCTGCGCGCGCCCCGCGAGCGCGGAGCCGGCGACGAAGACGACGATGGCGAACTGGAAGACGCCCTTGCGGCCGAGCAGGTCGCCGAGTTTGCCGTAGATCGGCAGTCCGACGGTGGCGGTGAGCAGATAGGCGGTGATCGCCCAGGACATCTTGTCCAGGCCGTGGAGTTCGCCGACGATCCTCGGCAGCGCCGTGGCGACGATCATCTGCTCCAGGGCGGCGAGGAGCAGGGCGAGCAGCAGCGCGAAGAACACCAACCGCACCCGGCGCGGGCCGAGTTCGACGGTCTCCGCGACGGGTGGGGCCGGAGGCGGCGGGGGCGTCGCCGCGACCGGCTCGTCCTGCACCAGAGTGATCCCGCCCACGTACCGCTCCCCTCGCCGCGCCGCTGCACGCTGCGCACAGAAGTCCTGCGCGAAGCGACAACTACGGGCAAGTGCGACGAGTCACGGCATAAAGCCGGTCGATACGGAGAACCACTCGATCCGGTGAGAGCGCCAACGCCCCGTAAACGATTGAGTCTTGACTACTTCTCGACTTCCGCGGCGAGCTTGGCGAGGACCGCGTCGTAGATCCGGCCGAGGCCCTTGGGGGCGAAGGTCCTCTCGAAGAAGCCGCCGATGCCGCCGGCGCCGTTCCAGACCGTGGTCACGACGACGCGGGACTTGCCCTCGCCGGCCGGGGTGACCCGCCAGGTGGTGACCATGGACGAGTTGCGGTCCTTCTCGACCAGCTCGCCGTCGGAGGGCTCGGTGACCTCCAGGAGGCAGTCGCGGATGCGCTTGCTGGTGGCCTGGAGCTTCCAGTGGACGAGGGTGCCCTCGCCGTCGCCGCCCTCGCGCACCTCGTACTCGCTGAAGTGCTCGGGCAGCAGCTTCGCACGCGTGCCGCTGTAGTCGGCGAGGGTGTCGAACACCGTCTCCGCGTCCGCCGCGACGACCCGCTCGGTAGTGGCCTCGACCTGCGCCATTGCGTTCCTCCAGCACCTGGGTTCTCGGGGTTGGGGCAAGCCAACCACCCCGGCGCCCGGCCGCCCAAATCGGGGTCCGGGTATGCCCGCACACTCGTTCGCACGATCATGGGAACAAGTGTTCTATTCTGTGGTCGAGCACTATCGAGGAGGCGTCATGCGCTGGGAGAACCTCTCCGTCGGGTCCGACGACCACGCCCGGGCCGACGCCGCGCTGTTCGGCGCGGACGCGGTGACCACCCGCACCTTCGACACCCCGGAGTTCCGCGGGACCACCTTCCACGAGGTGCGGGCCCGTTCGATCCTCAACCGGGTGCCCGGGGCCTCCCGCATGCCCTTCGAGTGGACGGTGAACCCCTACCGCGGCTGCTCGCACGCGTGCGTCTACTGTTTCGCCCGCAAGACCCACAGCTACCTGGACCTGGACACGGGCCTCGGCTTCGACACCCAGATCGTGGTGAAGGTGAACGCCCCGGAGCTGCTGCGCCGCCAGCTCGCCTCCCGGCGCTGGCAGGGCGACCACATCGCGATGGGCACCAACGTCGACTGCTACCAGCGGGCGGAGGGCCGCTACCAGCTGATGCCGGGCATCCTCGCCGCCCTGCGCGACCACGCGAACCCCTTCTCCATCCTGACCAAGGGCACCCTGATCCTGCGCGACCTGGACCTGCTGACCCAGGCCGCGCGCGTGACGGACGTCGGCGTCAACGTCTCGGTCGGCTTCACCGACCCCGCGCTGTGGCGCACCGTGGAGCCGGGCACCCCGGCGCCCGAGCGGCGCCTGGACGTCGTACGCACCCTCGGGGAGCACGGGATCGGCTGCGGGGTGCTGATGGCGCCGGTGATCCCGTTCCTGAGCGACGAGCCGGCGCAGCTGCGGGCCACCGTGCGGGCGATCGCCGCCTCCGGGGCCACGTCCGTGACGCCGCTGGTGCTGCATCTGCGGCCCGGCGCCCGGGAGTGGTTCATGGCGTGGCTGGCGCGTGAGCACCCGTATCTGGTGCGCCGCTACGAGCGGCTGTACGCGGACGGCGCGTACGCCCCGAAGTGGTACCAGCGCCGGATCACCCGCCAGGTGCACGAGCTGGCCCAGGAGTACGGCATCGGCCCCGCGCGGGCGGGGATGCCGCGCCGCGTCCGCCCGGCCCGGCAGGACCCGGCGGCGACCCCGGCACCGGCCCCGACGGCCTCCTCGGAACCGACCCAACTGACGCTGCTGTGAGCGCATTGGGGCGCATATAGCGGCTCAATTGGGTCAAGTCTCGCCTGAACATGTTCTTCCGGGTGCTCCTGCCGGGACGATCCGGCGAGGACCGTGATCCTCGCGGTCCGGAAACCTCCGTCCCGGGAGGACTTCATGGACTCGTTGACCCGGCGCGCGGCCGTGCTGTGCGGGGCCGCCGTCGTCGCGGCCGGAACGCTCACGGCCGCCCCCGCCCAGGCCGGCACCCCCCGCGCGGTCCCCGCTCCGGCCGCGGGGCTCGCCTGGAAGAAGTGCGGCACCGCCGCCTACCCGACACTCCAGTGCGCGTCCCTGAAAGTGCCGCTCGACCACGCGGACCCGCGCGGACGGCAGATCACGCTGGCGCTGTCCCGCGTGCCGCACACCGCCAAGACGTACCAGGGACCACTGCTGGTCAACCCCGGCGGCCCCGGCGGCAGCGGCCTCACCCTCGCCGGATTCGTCGCCTCGTCACTGCCGAAGGCGGTCGCCGCGCAGTACGACGTGATCGGCTTCGACCCGCGCGGGGTGGGCCGGAGCGAGCCCGCCCTCGACTGCGCGCCCGGCCACTTCGCCCCGGTGCGGCCGGACTCCGTGCCGGGCACGCCCGCCGTCGAGGCCGCCAACCTCCGGCGAGCCAAGTCGTTCGCGGACGCCTGCGGCAGGAAGTACGCGGACGTGCTGCCGCACATCGACACCGTCGCCGCCGCGCGGGACGTCGACCGGATCCGCCGTGCACTGGGCGCCGAGCGGATCTCCTACTTCGGCTACTCGTACGGCACCTACCTCGGCGCGGTCTACGCCCGGCTGTACCCGCAGCGGGTGCGCCGCGCGGTCCTCGACTCGGTCGTCGACCCGACCGGGGTCTGGTACGAGAACAACCTCATCCAGGACCGCGCCTTCAACGACCGCCACCGCGCGTTCCTGGCCTGGGTGGCCCGGCACGACCGGACGTACCGGCTCGGCACCGACCCGGAGAAGGTCGAGACCGCCTGGTACGCGATGCGGGCGGCGCTGGCGAGGAAACCGGCGGGCGGCACCGTCGGGGCGGCGGAGCTGGAGGACACCTTCCTGCCCGGCGGCTACTACCACGGCTACTGGCCGCATCTCGCCGAGGCGTTCGCGGCGTACGTCAACGACAAGGACACCGAACCCCTCGTCGCGGCGTACGAGGAGTTCGGCGCGGCGGACGCCGCCGACGACAACACCTACAGCGTCTACACCTCCGTGCAGTGCCGGGACGCCCGCTGGCCGCGCGACTGGCGGCGCTGGCGCGCGGACAACTGGGCGGTGCACGACAAGGCGCCGTTCATGACCTGGAACAACGCCTGGTACAACGCGCCGTGCGCGTTCTGGCCGGTCCGCTCGGAGCGCCCGGTGCGCGTGGCGAGCGACCGGCTGCCCCCGGTGCTGCTGTTCCAGGCGACCGGGGACGCGGCCACCCCCTACCGGGGCGGCGCCAGGCTCCACCGCCTGCTGCGCGGCTCCAGCCTGGTGGTGGAGGACGGCGGCGGGAACCACGGCATCACGCTGAGCGGCAACGCGTGCCTCGACCGGCATCTGGCGGCGTATCTGACCGACGGCACGGTGCCACGCGGCGACGGCGACGGCGACGAGGCGGACGCGGTGTGCGCGGCGCTGCCGGAGCCGAAGCCGCTGACCGCGGAGCGGGCCATGGCGACGCCGGGGGCGGCCCTGCACCGCCTGATCGGCTTCCGTCCGTGATCGGCTTGCGCCCGTGATCGGTTTCCGCCCGTGAGGCGACGACCCGTCGGGGGCGTTGTCAGACCCATGGTCCACCATGGGGGCATGACCGAGCCGACCAGGATCCCCGCCCCCGACGGCGTCGCCCCCGCCGCGCAGTACTCGCACGTCGTGATGGGCACCGGCCGCTTCGTGGCGATATCGGGCCAGCTCCCGCTGGACGAGGACGGCGGACTCGTCGGCGAGGGCGATCCGGCCGCCCAGGCCCACCAGGTGTTCGAGAACATCCGGCGCTGCCTGGCCGCCGCCGGGGCGACGTTCGACGACGTCGTCAAACTGACCTACTTCGTCACGGACATGGCCCACATGCCGGCGATCCGCGCGGCCCGCGCCGCGCACATACCCGACGCCCGCCTCCCGGCCGCCTCCGCCGTCCAGGTCGCCGCACTGGTCCGGCCCGAGTTCCTGATGGAGGTCGAGGCGTTCGCGGTGGTGACGGCGTGACGTGCGCCCCCGGCGGGACGGTACGTCCGACGGCCCGCGGGGTGACCCGTCGTCACCGCCGCTGCCGCGGGATCCGGGCCAGCGCGCGCACCGCTGCCTCCGCCAGGGACGGGTGGGCCAGGGCCTCGTTGAGGACGGGGCGGGCCCGGGGGTCGGCCAGGGTGCCCAGGCCCTCGACGCAGGCGAGGGCCACGCGGCGGTAGGGGTCGTGCGGGCGCAGCCGGCGTTCCAGGGTGGTGATGAGCGCGGGCACGGACTCCGGCGCCCGCAGCTCCACCAGGAGGCGGACCGGGTGCAGGGCGTAGGCCACGCGGAGTTCGTTGGTGGCGAGGGCCGCCGCCGCGCGGGCGGTGCGCGGGTCGGCCAGGCGGGCCAGTGCGTACGCCGCGGCGGCGCAGCGGGGCGGGTCGCGGTGGTTGAGGAGCAGGACCAGGGCCTCGAAGGCGCGGCGGTCCCCGGCCACGCCCAGCCGGAAGGCGGCCAGTTCGCGGGCCCACAGGGGCTGTCCGGGGGCGGTCAGCACCTCCGCGAGTTCGTCGTGGTCCTCGGTCGCCAGCAGATGCTCGTACGCCGGCGAGGCTTCCGACTCCTGCCGTAAGCGTTCGGTGAGCGTTCGTGACGCTTCGTCCCTGACATCCATGAGGTGAGGGTAGGGGTGAACGGCCGGGCGGGGGACCCGATGAGGGACCCACATCACAAAGACGAGGGACTGGCGCGCTCGTTACCCGCAAGTTAAGCTCAGACGAGCGAGTTACCCACTCGCAGCTCCTCGCGACGGTCTGGTGACGCGGCCGCCGCAAGGGGACGTCTCCCACGCCCCTCGGGCCGTGGGGGAAGCAGTCGGTTCGGTACGTCTTCCGTACCTCGGTACGACTCGGCCACGGGACAGGGCCGGTCGGTTCACCGCCGTCTCGCGGACGTGTGCGCGTCCGCGACGACCGGCACCGGGCGTGTGCGCTCGCAGCCCGGCAACACCCGCACCTTCTCCACGCACCCGGTGTGCGCCGTTTCGGCGCACCCGGGCGCGCTTCCCGTCGTCACCCTCATTCCTGGAGTCCCGCGATGGCCGCTCCCCTGTCCGACAGTTCCCTGTCCCCGCTCCAGACCGTCGCCGTCGTCGGCCTCGGCACCATGGGCACCGGTATCGCCGAGGTCCTCGCCCAGGCCGGCCGCACGGTCGTCGGCATCGACATCAGCGAGGCCCAGGCCGCGCGGTGCGTCGCGGCCCTGGAGGCCTCCACCGCCCGCTCCGTCGAGCGCGGCCGGCTCACCGAGCAGGAGCGCGCGGACGCCCTCGCCCGGATCCGCACCTCCACCGACCTGCGGGCCGCGGCCGACGCCGACCTGGTCATCGAGGTGGCGCCGGAGTCGTACGAGATCAAGCAGCAGATCTTCCGCGAGCTGGACGGCATCGTGCGGCCCGAGACGATCCTCGCCACCGGCACCAACGCGCTGTCGGTGACCCGGCTGGCCGCCGAGTCGGCCCGCCCGGAGCGCGTCATCGGCCTGCACTTCTTCAACCCGGCGCCGGCCATGAAGCTGGTCGAGGTGGTCTCCTCGGTGCTGACCGCGCCGACGGCCGTCACCGCGGTGACCGATCTCGCCCTCGACCTCGGCAAGGAGCCCGTCGCGGTGGGCGACCGGCCCGGTTTCGTCGCCGACGGCCTGCTGTTCGGCTACCTCAACCAGGCCGCCGCGATGTACGAGGCGAAGTACGCCTCCCGTGAGGACATCGACGCCGCGATGCGGCTGGGCTGCGGGCTGCCGATGGGCCCGCTCGCGCTGCTCGACCTGATCGGCATCGACACCGCCCGCACCGTCCTGGAGGCGATGTACGCCGAGTCCCGGGACCGGCTGCACGCCCCCGCGCCGATCCTGAAGCAGCTCAGCGAGGCGGGCCTGACCGGACGCAAGGCGGGCCGCGGTTTCTACACCTACGAGGCCCCGGGCAGCGCCACCGTCGTGCGGGACGCGCTGACGCCGCACGAGGGCGACCTGGCGGTCCCCGGCCGCCCGGTCCGCTCGGTCGGCGTGGCGGGCTCCGGCACCATGGCGTCCGGCATCGCCGAGGTGTTCGCCAAGGCGGGCTACGAGGTCGTGCTGGCCGCCCGCAGCGAGGAGAAGGCGCAGGCCGCCAAGGACCGGATCGGCAAGTCCCTGGCCCGGTCGGTCGACAAGGGCCGGATGACCGCCGAGGCCGCCGCGCAGACCCTGGAGCGGATCGTCCCGGCCGGCTCCTACGACGCCTTCGCGGACGTGGACCTGGCGGTCGAGGCTGTCGCGGAGGACCTGGAGGTCAAGCGGCAGCTGTTCGCCGCGCTGGACAAGGTCTGCAAGCCGGGCGCGGTCCTGGCCACCACCACCTCCTCGCTGCCCGTCGTCGCCTGCGCCCGCGCCACCTCGCGCCCGCAGGACGTCATCGGCATGCACTTCTTCAACCCGGCCCCGGCGATGAAGCTGGTCGAGGTGGTCCGCACCGTGCTGACCGCGGACGACGTCCACGCCACGGTCCGCGAGGTGTGCACCAAGATCCGCAAGCACGCGGTGGACTGCGGGGACCGCGCCGGGTTCATCGTGAACGCGCTGCTCTTCCCGTACCTGAACAACGCGATCAAGATGGTCCAGGACCACTACGCGTCGCTGGACGACATCGACGCCGCGATGAAGCTCGGCGGCGGCTACCCGATGGGCCCGTTCGAGCTGCTGGACGTGGTCGGGCTGGATGTCTCGCTGGCCATCGAGCAGGTCCTGCACCGCGAGTTCCGCGAGCCCGGGCTGGCCCCCGCGCCGCTCCTGGAGCACCTGGTGGCCGCGGGCTGCCTCGGTCGCAAGACGGGCCGCGGCTTCCGCGAGCATGCCCGGCGCTGAGCGGCGCGGCGACCGGTTCCGGGTGGGTGCGGAGTGGGGCGGACTGCTCGACCCGGAGCGGCTCGCCCCGCCCGCGCCGGCCCGGACTCCCCCGCCCCCGGAGGGCGGGGGAAACCCCGGACCTGCGCAAAAGGCCGCACATATGCAGTACGTTCGGGTCATGTCCCAGCCCGCCAAGTCCTCCCGTACACCAGCCACGCCCGACGCGCCGGAAAGTGCCGCAGGCAGTCGCGCCGCCGCCCAGCGGCTGAAAATGCGCCGAGAACTGGCGGCCGCGGCGATGGAACTGTTCGCGACCAAGGGGTACGAGGCGACCACCGTCGACGAGATCGCGGCCGCGGCCGGGGTCGCCCGCCGCACCTTCTTCCGCCACTTCCGGTCCAAGGAAGAGGCGATCTTCCCGGACCACGACGACACCCTGATCCGCGCCGAGGCGGTGCTCAACGCCGCCCCCGCGCACGAGCATCCGCTCGACACGGTGTGCCGCGGGATCAAGGAAGTGATGAAGATGTACGCGGCCCGGCCGGAGATCTCGGTCGCCCGCTACAAGCTGACGCGCGAGGTGCCCACCCTGCGCGAGGCGGAGATCGCGTCGGTGGCCCGCTACGAGCGCCTCTTCACCCGCTATCTCCTCGGCCACTTCGACGAGCACGCGCACGACGACGACGCCAACGACGACCCGCTGCTGGCGGAGGTCGCCGCGTCCGCCGTGGTCACCGCGCACAACCACGTCCTGCGGCGCTGGCTCAGGGCGGGCGGCCAGGGCGACGTGGAGGCCCAGCTCGACCACGCCTTCGCGATCGTCCGCAAGACCTTCGGCACCGGCATCATGGCGGGGCGCACCACGGCCCCGCGGCCGGCCGCGGCGACGGCCTCCGCGCACGGTGAGGTCCTGGTGACCGTGGCGCGCACCGACGCGCCGCTGGAGGAGGTCATGCGGACCATCGAGGAGGCGCTGAAGGAGCGCTGACCGCCGCGCCGACCCGCCCGCACCGATGTGATGACGGCCACCCCACGGGGTGGCCGTTTTGGCATGTCAGAGGCGGTTTTCGCCCCTCTCGGAGCCCCCGTTCGATCGATCATCGCTCATCTGTCAAGTAAAGAATTCATTTGAGAGCAACTTCTGGCACCCAGTGCCTTGTCACCTGACACGGCGTGCCATACGTTGATGTTGTCCGGGCGGCCGGCGCACCCGATCACAGTGCGGCGACTGTCCCCGCGAGCCCATGGCCCGCGCGCCCGGACGCCTGCGTCACAGGCACCCTCCCGCGCCACAAAGCGCTGCCGAAGCACCACCCGCCGAACCGACGGCACCCCAGAAAACCCTCACCCTCAGCAGCACCGACGTAACCCCCAGCGCCCCTCCCTCAAGGGCGCTCATCGCCGGAGGCAATACCGTGACCGTGAAGGACATCCTGGACGCGATCCAGTCCCCCGAGGCCACCTCGGCCGACTTCGCCAACCTGGCGCTCCCCGAGTCGTACCGCGCGATCACCGTCCACAAGGACGAGGTCGAGATGTTCGCGGGCCTGCAGACCCGCGACAAGGACCCGCGCAAGTCCATCCACCTCGACGAGGTCCCGGTCCCGGAACTCGGTCCGGGCGAGGCCCTGGTGGCCGTCATGGCCTCCTCGGTCAACTACAACTCGGTGTGGACCTCGATCTTCGAGCCGGTGTCGACGTTCGCCTTCCTGGAGCGCTACGGCAAGCTCTCGCCGCTGACCAAGCGCCACGACCTGCCGTACCACATCATCGGCTCCGACCTGGCCGGCGTCGTCCTGCGCACCGGCCCCGGCGTCAACGCCTGGAAGCCCGGTGACGAGGTCGTCGCCCACTGTCTGAGCGTCGAGCTGGAGTCCCCCGACGGCCACGACGACACGATGCTCGACCCCGAGCAGCGCATCTGGGGCTTCGAGACCAACTTCGGCGGCCTCGCCGAGATCGCGCTGGTGAAGACCAACCAGCTGATGCCGAAGCCGAAGCACCTCACCTGGGAGGAGGCCGCCGCCCCCGGCCTGGTCAACTCCACCGCCTACCGGCAGTTGGTCTCCCGCAACGGCGCGGCGATGAAGCAGGGCGACAACGTCCTGATCTGGGGCGCCTCCGGCGGCCTGGGCTCCTACGCCACCCAGTTCGCCCTGGCCGGCGGCGCCACCCCGATCTGTGTCGTCTCCTCCCCGGAGAAGGCCGAGATCTGCCGGAAGATGGGCGCCGAGCACGTCATCGACCGCAACGCCGAGGGCTACAAGTTCTGGAAGGACGAGCACACCCAGGACCCCAAGGAGTGGAAGCGCTTCGGCAAGCGCATCCGCGAGCTGACCGGCGGCGAGGACATCGACATCGTCTTCGAGCACCCCGGCCGTGAGACCTTCGGCGCCTCGGTCTACGTCACCCGCAAGGGCGGCACCATCACCACCTGCGCCTCGACCTCGGGCTACATGCACGAGTACGACAACCGCTACCTGTGGATGTCGCTGAAGCGGATCATCGGCTCGCACTTCGCCAACTACCGCGAGGCCTACGAGGCCAACCGCCTCATCGCCAAGGGCAAGATCCACCCCACGCTGTCGAAGACGTACAGCCTGGAGGAGACCGGCCAGGCCGCCTACGACGTCCACCGCAACCTGCACCAGGGCAAGGTCGGCGTCCTGTGCCTGGCGCCCGAGGAGGGCCTGGGCGTCCGCGACGAGGAGATGCGCGCCCAGCACATCGACGCCATCAACCGCTTCCGCAACATCTGAGGACACCCGGGGTCATAGATGACTGAGCGTCAGCCCGCCGACGGCAGGCGGGAGAAGGACCGGCCGTGGCTCATGCGCACCTACGCCGGTCACTCCACGGCCGAGGCGTCCAACGAGCTGTACCGGCGCAACCTCGCCAAGGGCCAGACGGGTCTGTCGGTGGCGTTCGACCTGCCGACCCAGACCGGCTACGACCCGGACCACATCCTCGCCCGCGGCGAGGTCGGCCGGGTCGGGGTGCCCGTCGCGCACCTCGGTGACATGCGCCGGCTGTTCCAGGACATCCCCCTGGAGCAGATGAACACCTCGATGACGATCAACGCCACCGCCATGTGGCTGCTGGCGCTCTACCAGGTCGTCGCCGAGGAGCAGGGCGCGGACATCACCAAGCTCCAGGGGACGACCCAGAACGACATCGTCAAGGAGTACCTGTCCCGCGGCACCCATGTGTTCCCGCCGGGGCCGTCGCTCCGCCTGACGACGGACATGATCGCGTACACGGTCTCCCACATCCCGAAGTGGAACCCGATCAACATCTGCAGCTACCACCTGCAGGAGGCGGGCGCCACGCCGGTGCAGGAGATCGCGTACGCGATGTCCACCGCGATCGCCGTCCTCGACGCCGTGCGCGACTCCGGGCAGGTGCCGCAGGAGCGCATGGGCGACGTCGTCGCCCGCATCTCCTTCTTCGTCAACGCGGGCGTCCGCTTCGTCGAGGAGATGTGCAAGATGCGGGCGTTCGGCCGCATCTGGGACAAGATCACGCGTGAGCGGTACGGCATCGAGAACCCCAAGCAGCGCCGCTTCCGCTACGGCGTCCAGGTCAACTCCCTCGGACTGACCGAGGCGCAGCCGGAGAACAACGTCCAGCGGATCGTGCTGGAGATGCTGGCCGTGACGCTGTCCAAGGACGCCCGCGCCCGCGCCGTCCAGCTCCCGGCCTGGAACGAGGCGCTGGGCCTGCCCCGCCCCTGGGACCAGCAGTGGTCGCTGCGCATCCAGCAGGTGCTCGCCTACGAGAGCGACCTGCTGGAGTACGACGACATCTTCGAGGGCTCGAAGGTGATCGAGGCCAAGGTCTCCGAGCTGGTCGAGCAGTCACTGGCCGAGATCGAGCGGATCCAGGAGATGGGCGGCGCGATGGCCGCCGTCGAGTCCGGCTACCTCAAGTCGCAGCTGGTCGCCTCGCACGCCGAGCGCCGCGCGCGGATCGAGTCCGGCCAGGAGAAGATCGTCGGCGTCAACATCTTCGAGTCGACCGAGCCCAACCCCCTGACCGCCGACCTGGACACGGCGATCCAGACGGTCGACCCGGCCGTCGAGGCCCGCGTCATCGAGTCGTTGCGGCACTGGCGGGACACCCGCTACCAGCCGCCCTTCAACCACCCGCGCCCGTGCAAGGCGCTGGAGCGGCTGAAGGAGGCCGCGCGCGGCACCGAGAACCTGATGGAGGCCACCCTGGAGTGCGCCCGCGCCGGTGTCACGACCGGTGAGTGGGCCGGGGCCCTGCGCGAGGTGTTCGGCGAGTTCCGGGCGCCCACGGGCGTCTCGTCGGCGCCGGTGGCCATCCCCGCCGAGGAGGGCTCCAAGCTGGCCGAGGTGCGCCGCAAGGTGGAGCTGACCGCTCAGGAGATGGGCGTGGGCAAGCTGCGCTTCCTGGTCGGCAAGCCCGGCCTGGACGGGCACTCCAACGGGGCCGAGCAGATCGCCGTGCGGGCCCGTGACGCCGGCTTCGAGGTGGTCTACCAGGGCATCCGGCTCACCCCGGAGCAGATCGTGGACGCCGCCCTCGCCGAGGACGTGCACGCGGTCGGCCTGTCCATCCTCTCCGGCTCCCACGCGCAGCTCGTGCCGGACGTGCTCGAACGGCTGCGTGTGGCCGGTGCCACAGATATCCCGGTGATCGCAGGTGGCATCATCCCGAACGGTGACGCCGAACAGCTGCGCGCCGCCGGAGTGGCCGCGGTCTTCACCCCGAAGGACTTCGACATCACCGGAATCATCGGCCGCATCGTCGACGAGATCCGGAAAGCGAACAAGCTCGACCCCCTGGAGGTCCCCGCATGACCGTCAACCGTCTGCGACCCCGCCGCTCGTGTCTCGCGGTCCCGGGAAGCAACCCGCGCTTCCTGGAGAAGGCGCAGGGCCTCCCGGCGGACCAGGTCTTCCTCGACCTGGAGGACGCGTGCGCGCCGCTCGCCAAGCCCGAGGCGCGGCACACCATCGTCAAGTTCCTCAACGAGGGCGACTGGACCGGCAAGACCCGGGTCGTGCGCGTCAACGACTGGACGACCGAGTGGACGTACCGCGACGTCGTCACGGTCGTCGAGGGCGCCGGCCCGAACCTGGACTGCATCATGCTGCCGAAGGTGCAGAACGCCCAGCAGATCGTCGCGCTCGACCTCCTCCTCACCCAGATCGAGAAGACCATGGGCTTCGAGGTCGGCCGGATCGGCATCGAGGCGCAGATCGAGAACGCGCAGGGCCTGAACAACGTCAACGAGATCGCGCAGGCCTCCCCGCGCATCGAGACGATCATCTTCGGCCCGGCCGACTTCATGGCGTCGATCAACATGAAGTCGCTGGTCGTGGGCGAGCAGCCGCCCGGCTACCCGGCGGACGCCTACCACTACATCCTGATGAAGATCCTGATGGCGGCCCGCGCCAACAACCTCCAGGCGATCGACGGCCCGTACCTCCAGATCCGCAACGTCGACGGCTTCCGCGAGGTCGCCGGCCGCGCCGCCGCGCTCGGCTTCGACGGCAAGTGGGTGCTGCACCCGGGCCAGGTGGACGCCGCGAACGAGGTCTTCTCCCCCTCCCAGGAGGACTACGACCACGCCGAGCTGATCCTGGACGCGTACGAGTACTACACGTCCGAGGCGGGCGGCAAGAAGGGCTCGGCGATGCTCGGCGACGAGATGATCGACGAGGCCAGCCGCAAGATGGCCCTGGTCATCGCGGGCAAGGGACGCGCCGCCGGCATGCAGCGCACCAGCAAGTTCGAGATCCCGGAGGGCTGAGCGCCATGCAGTTCGGACGCACCTACGAGGAGTTCGAGGTCGGCGCGGTGTACAAGCACTGGCCGGGCAAGACGGTCACGGAGTACGACGACCACCTGTTCTGTCTCCTCACCATGAACCACCACCCGCTCCACATGGACGTGAACTATGCGGAGAAGACGACGGACTTCGGCAAGAACGTCGTCGTCGGGAACTACATCTACTCCCTGCTGCTCGGCATGAGCGTGCCGGACATCTCCGGCAAGGCGATCGCCAACCTGGAGATCGAGTCGCTGAAGCACGTGGCGCCGACCTTCCACGGCGACACGATCTACGGCGAGACGACCGTGCTCGACAAGTGGCCGTCGAAGTCGAAGAACGACCGCGGGATCGTCTACGTCGAGACCAAGGGTTACAAGCAGGACGGCACGCTGGTCTGCGTGTTCCGCCGCAAGGTGATGGTGCCCACCGAGACGTACATCAAGGAGCGCGGCGGCGAGCAGCCGGGCCGCCCTGAGCTGAAGCAGCAGGAGAAGTAGCCATGGCCCGTCTCGCCCAGACCCACGGCCTCACGGACGTCCAGCGGGAGATCCTCTCCACGGTCCGGGAGTTCGTGGACAAGGAGATCATCCCCGTCGCGACGGAGCTGGAGCACCGCGACGAGTACCCGCAAGCGATCGTGGACGGCCTGAAGGAGCTGGGGCTGTTCGGTCTGATGATCCCCGAGGAGTACGGGGGTCTGGGCGAGTCGCTGCTGACGTACGCGCTGTGCGTGGAGGAGATCGCCCGCGGCTGGATGTCGGTCTCCGGCATCATCAACACGCACTTCATCGTGGCGTACATGCTCAAGCAGCACGGCACGCAGGAGCAGAAGGATTACTTCCTGCCGCGCATGGCGGCCGGCGACATCCGCGGCGCCTTCTCGATGTCGGAGCCGGGCCTGGGCTCCGATGTGTCGGCGATCACATCGAAGGCGGTCAAGGACGGCGACGAGTACGTCCTCACCGGCCAGAAGATGTGGCTGACGAACGGCGGCACCTCGTCCCTGGTGGCCGTCCTCGTCCGGAGTGACGAAGGACACCCCGAGGGCACCGCGCCCCACAAGTCGATGACCACCTTCCTGGTCGAGAAGGAGCCCGGCTTCGGGGAGGTCCGTCCGGGCCTGACCATTCCGGGCAAGATCGACAAGATGGGTTACAAGGGGGTCGACACCACCGAACTCATCATGGATGGCCTGCGGATTCCCGCCGATCGGGTGCTCGGCGGGGTGACCGGACGCGGTTTTTACCAGATGATGGACGGCGTCGAGGTCGGCCGCGTCAACGTCGCCGCGCGTGGTTGCGGCGTCGCTCAGCGTGCGTTCGAACTGGGTGTCCAGTACGCCCAGCAGCGTCACACTTTCGGCAAGCCGATCGCCCAGCACCAGGCGATCCAGTTCAAGCTCGCCGAGATGGCTACCAAGGTCGAGGCAGCCCATGCCATGATGGTGAACGCAGCGCGCAAAAAGGACTCCGGGGAGCGAAACGACCTCGAAGCAGGGATGGCGAAGTACCTCGCCTCCGAGTACTGCAAGGAGGTCGTGGAGGACGCCTTCCGGATCCACGGCGGCTACGGCTTCTCCAAGGAGTACGAGATCGAGCGCCTCTACCGTGAGGCCCCGATGCTGCTCATCGGTGAGGGTACCGCCGAGATCCAGAAAATGATCATCGGGCGCAGGCTGCTCGAAGAGTATCGATTCCAGGGCTGAATGTCCGGGACGGGGTGTTTTCTTCGAGAAGAAGATCACACCCCGTAGGCACTCTTCGGCCGCCGACTCGGCTTCCTGACTTACCCAGTTGTGGCGGTTAGCCGCTACGATCGCGGGAAAGCCGCCGTCCCCCCGTCAGAAGCGCGGCATCATTCCGCTACGAAGGTCATCCATGCCCCACAGCCAAACCTCTGCACCTCGCGACAGCCGAGTCGGCGTACGCCTCGCGCGCGGAGCATCGCCGTGGCTTCTCCCGACCGTCGCCACCGCAGCCCTCAGCCTGGCCCGGGCGCGCCGCTCCGGCGCCGCCAAGGCCGTCGCCGTTCCCGCCACCGCGCTCGCGGCGGGGATGCTGTGGTTCTTCCGCGACCCCGAGCGCGAGATCGCCACGGGCCGGGTCATCTCGCCCGCCGACGGTGTGGTGCAGAGCATCATGCCGTGGAAGGACGGCCGGACCCGGGTCGCGATCTTCATGAGCCCGCTCAACGTCCACGTCAACCGCGCGCCCCTCGCGGGCACGGTGACGTCGGTGGAGCACATCCCGGGCGGTTTCGTTCCCGCTTTCAACAAGGAGAGCGAGAACAACGAGCGGGTCGTGTGGCACTTCGACACCGAGCTGGGCGACATCGAGATGATCCAGATCGCCGGCGCGGTCGCCCGCCGTATCGTCCCGTACATCCCGGAGGGCACCAAGGTGGAGCAGGGCGAGCGGATCGGCCTGATCCGCTTCGGCTCGCGGGTCGACCTGTACCTGCCGGAGGGCGTGGAGGTCGCGGTGGAGGTCGGCCAGAAGACAGTGGCTGGGGTGACTCGCATTGACCGTGACTGATCCGGAGGCGCAGCCGGGCTGGGTCCCCGAGGCCATCGAGGACGACGAGGAGGAGATGCCGCTCTCGCTCCGTCTGTCGATAGCGGACACCCTCACCCTCGGCAACGCCACGTGCGGCTTCATGGCGGTGTACTTCACCACCACCGGCATCCTGATCCCGCACCTCACCGGCAGCCAGGAGACCGGCATGGCCCGCCACAGCGCGGCCACGGCGGTCATCCTGATGCTGTGCGCGGCGGTCTTCGACCTGTTCGACGGCCTGGTGGCCCGCAAGCTGCGCTCGTCGCCGATGGGCGCGGAGCTGGACAACCTCTCGGACCTGATCAGCTTCGGCCTGGCGCCGGCGTACTTCGTCCTGGTCTACGGCATGGTCGCGGACGACGCGCACCAGCGGGTGGCGGCGGTCGGCGCGATCGTCGTGCTGCTGGCGGTGGTGCTCAGGCTCGCGAGATTCAGCTGCGTCACGGTCAAGGACGGCACCTTCCAGGGCATGCCGAGCCCCTTCGGCGCGCTGACGGTGGTCTCGATCGTCCTCCTGGAGCTGCCCTTCGTGGCGACCCTGCTGGCGATCCTCGGCACGGCGTGGCTGATGGTCAGCCGGGTCGAGTACCCGAAGCCGCGCGGTCCGCTGGCGGTGGCGATGCTCTCCTGGATCGTCTCCGCGATGGGCCTGCTCGCCGCCTGGGCCTTCGACGCCCCCGGCGGCCAGCTGCTCCTCCAGACCGGCTGCGCCCTCCAGCTGGTCCTCGGCGCGGTGATCCCCCTGTTCGCCACGGCCCGCCGGGTGAACAACTTCCGCGACAACCGGCGTGAGGCACGGGCGGCACAGCTGCCGTAGCGGTCATACGACGAGGAAGGCCCCGAACCTGCTGGTTCGGGGCCTTTCACGTTGTGGTCGGGGCTGTCACGCGTTGAGGAGGGGGCGGGGGCGCGCCATCTAGCCCAGGGCGCGGAAAACCAGCCCGTCCGGCGCTTGAGGACGAGGCCCGTCCAGGGCCGAAGCGGCGGGGGGGGGGGGGGGCCCCCCCCCCCCCCCCGCGGGCCCACCCCCCCCCGCGGGGCGGCCCCCCCCCCCCGCCCCCGCCCGGGCCCCCCGGGGGGGGGGGGGGGCGCCCCCCCCCGCACCTCAGCTCAGGAAGTCCCGCGCGATGGCCTCCGCCACCCGCTCCAGAATCGGCCCGGCGTCGGCGATGCACTTCGCCACGTCCGGCTCCACCTCCGTGAGGGGGTACGCCCGGCGGATCCCCGCCCGCCCCAGCGCCTCGGGCGCCAGCGCCAGCCGTCCGCACACCGCGACGACCTCCTTGCCGGCCGCCCGCGCCGCCGCCGCGACCCCCGCCGGGGCCTTGCCGTGCAGGGTCTGCTCGTCCAGGGAGCCCTCGCCGGTGATCACCAGGTCGGCCCGCTCCAGCGCCGGGGCGAACCCGAGCACGTCCAGCATGACCTCGATACCGGGCCGGAAGCGGGCGCCGAGGAGCAGCGCGCCGTAACCGATGCCGCCCGCCGCGCCCGCGCCGGGCGACTCGGCGTACTCGGCGGCCTTCGCGCCGACGCCGGGCGCCTCGGAGAGCACCTTGGCGTAGTGCGCGAGCGCGGCGTCCAGCGCGGCCACGTCGTCCGGTGAGGCCCCCTTCTGCGGGCCGTACACCGCCGGGGCGCCCTTCGGCCCGGTCAGCGGGTTGTCGACGTCGCTGGCGAGCACCAGCTCGATGTCGGCGAGGCGCGGGTCGAGGCCGGACAGGTCCGCGGAGGCGAGCGCGGCGAGGCCTCCGCCCCCGGGCGGCACCGGCGCGCCGTCGGCGTCGAGGAACCGCGCCCCGAGCGCGGCCAGCATCCCCGCGCCGCCGTCCGTCGTCGCGCTGCCGCCGACGCCGAAGACGATCGTGCGGGCCCCGGCGTCCAGCGCGGCGCGCAGCAGCTCGCCGGAGCCGTACGTGGAGGCGGTCAGCGGCGCGAAGACGCCCTCGGGCAGCCGCTGCAGCCCGCTGGCCTCGGCCATCTCCACGACCGCGGTGTCCCCGCGCAGCGCGAACGCGGCCGTCACCTCGTCGCCGAGCGGCCCCGCGACCCGCACCTCACGGTGCTCGAACCCGGCGGCGACCGCCGCGGCCACGGTGCCGTCGCCGCCGTCGGCCACGGGCATCGCCTCGACCACGAGGTCCGGTACGACCCGGCGCAGCCCGGCGGTGACCCGCTCGGCGACCTGTACGGCCGTCAGCGAGCCCTTGAACTTGTCCGCGGCGATGAGCACCCTGCGGGCGCCGTCCTGTGCAGCGTCAGCCACCTTGCTTTTCCCCTTGCTCTCCGAGCCTTGCCCACGTCAAGGCAGTCGCGCCGCTGCGACCATAACCGCAAGGCGCCCCCGCCGTCATGCCCCTGCCCGGAGCGTGGAACGCCGTTCGGCGGGCCGGTGGCGGGCGCGCGAAACGGGTAACCCGGGAGTCATGACCTCTCCAGGGACCGCACCGGACCTCGCCGACCGCGTCCTCGGCGGCTGGCTGGGCCGGATCGCGGGCAACATGCTGGGCAAGCCGGTCGAGCAGGGCGAGGTGTGGACGCGGGCGCGCATCGACCGGTATCTGCGCCGCGCGGACGCCCTGCCGCTGACCGACTACCTGCCCGAGCCGCCCGCCGACGCCGACGACCTGCCACCGCTGCGCCCGGAGTGGCGCGAGTGCGTCCGGGGCCGGGTCGACGGAAGCTGCCGCGACGACGACGTGGACTACGCGATCCTCGGTCTGCACCTGCTGGAGACGTACGGTTTCGGCTTCAGCACCGAGCAGGTCGGCGACCTGTGGCTGCTGCGGCTGCCGTATCTGCAGACGTTCACGGCGGAGCGCGCGGCCTACCGCAATCTCGCGAACGGGCGCAGACCGCCGCTGACCGCGACGTACGACAACCCCTACCAGGAGTGGATCGGCGCCCTGATCCGCGCCGACGTCCACGGCTGGACCCGCCCCGGCGCCCCGCGGGAGGCCGCCTCGCTGGCCCGCCGGGACGCGGTGCTCTCGCACACCGGCAACGGCGTCTACGGCGCGATGTGGGCGGCGGCGCTGATCTCCGCCGCGTTCACGGCGCCCACGGTCGGGCACGCCGTGGAGACCGCGCTGGGCGTCGTTCCGGCGAGCAGCCGGCTCGCGCGGGCCGTGCGCCGGGTGGTCTCGCTGCACGACACCGGGCTGAGCTGGGAGGACACGCTGTCGACGGTGTCCGAGGAGACCGCGGGCCTGCACTGGATCCATGTGGTGCCGAACGCGGCCGTGCTCACCGCGGGGCTGCTGTACGGCGACGGCGACTTCACCCGCACGATCGCGCTCACCGTCCGCGGCGGCCTCGACACCGACTCCAACGGGGCCACCGCGGGCTCGGTCGCCGGGGTGCTGGGCGGCGCGCGGAACATCCCGCCGCAGTGGACCGGGCCGCTGCGGGACACGGTGCGCAGCGCGGTGTTCGGCTTCGACGGGGTGTCGATCAGCGAGCTGGCGGAGCGGACGCTGCGGCTGGCGCGGACGGAGGCGTAGGGCGGCGCGGATGAGGTGCGGGACGGCGCGGTGCCGCGCGGGCGGGCTTCGCGCGCCGGAGATGGCGGCACCGCGCGCTGGTTACCCTTCCAGGATGACCAACGCTCAGGACTTCGCCGCGTACATCGCCGGTCTGCCCCGGGTGCTCGCCGGGGCCGCCGCGCTCTTCCGGGACGCCGAGGGGCGGGTGCTGCTCGTCGAGCCCAACTACCGGGAGGGCTGGGCGCTGCCGGGCGGCACCGTCGAGTCCGACGACGGCGAGACCCCGCGCCAGGGCGCGCGCCGCGAGACCGCCGAGGAGATCGGCCTGGACCGCACGCTCGGCCGGCTCCTCGCCGTGGACTGGGTGCAGGGGCCCGGCCGGCCGCCGCTGGTGGCGTACCTCTACGACGGCGGTGTGCTCGACGAGGACGACTTCAAGGCCATCCGGCTCCAGGAGGAGGAGCTGCTGTCCTGGCGGCTGGTGCCGCGCGAGGAGCTGACCGACTACCTGCCGGACGCGCTGGGCCACCGGGTCCTGGCCGCCCTGGACGTCCTGGCGGACGGCTCGGGCCCGGTCGAGCTGGAGAACGGGCGCCCGGTGCGGACGGACTGACGGGTGAGGGGCCGACGACGAGCCCCGGTGGGCGCCGGTGGGCGGTGGCGGTCAGCCCTCGTCGCGCGGCTTGACGTCGATCTCGCGGAGCGCCTCGTCGCGGGTGACGAGGCGTGCCTCGGTGCGGTGTCCGCGCTCGATGTAGTCGCGCAGGACGAGTTCGACGACGTCCTGCGGGCTGCCGACACCCGCCAGCACCATGGCTTCCACGACGAGTTCGGCATCGAGCGAGACGGTGACCTTGGCCATGCGCGGACCCTAGCACCGGCCTCCCCCTCCCGGATATCCGTTCGCATCGGCCGGCCGGCCCGGCCTACCCTCGGCGCCATGAGCAAGCCCCTCGTCGCCCTGCTGACCGGCGCCGGCATCTCCACCGACTCCGGCATCCCCGACTACCGCGGTCCGAACGGGCTCTGGCAGCGGGATCCGGAGGCCGAGAAGCTGGTGACGTACGAGTACTACATGGGCGATCCGGAGATCCGCCGCCGCTCCTGGCGGATGCGGCGCGAGACCGGGGCGCTCGGCGCCCGGCCGAACGCCGCGCACCGGGCGGTGGCGGAGCTGGAGCGGTCCGGGGTGCCGGTGCGGGTGATCACCCAGAACGTGGACGGCCTGCACCAGCTCGCCGGGATGCCCGACCGCAAGGTGCTGGAACTCCACGGCACCGCACGCCGGTACGTGTGCACGGCGTGCCACGCGCGCGGCCCCATGGAGGAGGCCCTGGCCCGGCTCGACGCCGGGGAGGCGGACCCGCCGTGCCGGGAGTGCGGCGGGATCCTCAAGCCGGCGACGGTGATGTTCGGCGAGCGCCTGGACCCGATGGTGCTCGGCGAGGCGGTCGCTATCACGAAGGCGTGCCAGGTGTTCATCGCCGTCGGCACCAGCCTCCAGGTGCAGCCCGCGGCCGGCCTCGCGGGGGTCGCCGCCGATCACGGCGCCCGCCTGATCGTCGTCAACGCCGAGCCGACGCCGTACGACGACCTGGCCGACGAGGTGATCCGGGAGCCGATCGGCACGGCCCTGCCCGAACTGCTGCGCCGTCTGCCCGGCCGGGAGCCGACGCCGGGCGTGTAAGGCTCTTCGGGGGTCCCTGGGGTGAGATCCTTCGGGGTCCCCGGGGTCAGAACAGGGCCTTTCCCGACTCGAAGTCCAGCAGGCGCTGTTTGCGGGCCAGGCCGCCGCCGTAGCCGGTGAGGCTGCCGTCGGTGCCGACGACGCGGTGGCAGGGGACGATGATGCCGATGGGGTTGCGGCCGTTGGCGAGGCCGACCGCGCGGGAGGCCTGGGGGTTGCCGAGGGCGGTGGCGAGCCGGCCGTAGGTGCGGGTCTCGCCGTACGGGATGGTGCGCAGGTGTTCCCAGACGCGGCGCTGGAACGGGGTGCCGTGCAGCCGGAGCGGGAGGGTGAACTCGGTCAGCTCGCCCGCGAAGTAGGCCTCGAGCTGGGCCTCCGCCTCGGCGAAGGGGCGCTCGTCATGGGTGCCGAAGGTGTCCTCGGCGGGGCGGTGGCGCTGGTTCTCCATGTAGAGGCCGCACAGGACGCCGTCGTCGGCGACCAGGGTCAGCGGGCCGTAGGGGCTGTCGATCACGGTGTGCTGTCGGTGCTGTGTCACGGAACGTCCCTAGACCGGAAGGAAGTTGATGGGGTGGCTGTCGGTCGCCCACAGGTACTGGACGGCGTAGGCCCGCCAGGGCCGCCAGGCCGCCGCGCGGGCGGTGAGTGCCGCGGGGGTGGCGGGCAGGCCCAGGTCGCGGGCGGCGCGGCGGATGCCGAGGTCGGTGGGGAGGAAGGCGTCGGGGTCGCCGAGGGCGCGCATCGCGATGACGTCGACCGTCCAGGGGCCGAAGCCGGGCAGGGTGAGCAGGCGGGCGCGGGTCTCGGGCCAGTCGCTGTCGACTCCCAGGTGGAGGGAGCCGTCGGCGAGTTCGCGGACGAGGGTGGTGAACGTGGTGCGGCGGGTGCGGGGCATCGCCAGGGACTCAGGGTCGGCGGCGGCGAGCGCGTCCGGGGCCGGGAAGAGGTGGGTGAGGCCGCCCTCCGGGTCGTCGATCCGCTCGCCGTGCGCGGTGACGAGGCGGGCCGCGTGGGTGCGGGCGGCGGCCGTGGACACCTGCTGGCCGAGCACGGCCCGTACCGCGAACTCGGCCTCGTCGACGGTGCGCGGGACGCGCCGGCCGGGTGCCTTGTCGACCAGCGGGGCGAGGACCGGGTCGGTGCGCAGGTGGTCGTCGACGGCGACCGGGTCGGCGTCCAGGTCGAGCAGGCGGCGGCAGCGGCTGATGGCGACGGGCAGGTCGCGCAGGTCGGTGAGGGTGAGGCGGCAGGCGATGTGGTCCGGCTTCGGGGTCAGGGCCGCGATGCCGTGGCCGTAGGGGAGGCGCAGGGTGCGGCGGTACGCGCCGTCCCGCCATTCCTCCACGCCGGGGACGGCGGTGGCGGCGAGGTGGCCGAAGAGGTTGTCCGGGTTGAGCGGGGCGCGGAAGGGGAGCCGGAGGGAGATCGCTCCGGGGGTCGCCGGGGTGCTCCCGCGCGGAGTGCGGGTGCGCAGTTCGCTCGGGGTGAGGGCGTAGACCTCGCGGACGGTGTCGTTGAAGGTGCGGATGGAGGCGAAGCCGGCGGCGAAGGCGATCTCCGCCATGGGCAGGTCCGTCGTCTCGATGAGCAGGCGGGCCGTCTGGGCGCGCTGGGCGCGGGCCAGGGCGAGCGGGCCGGCGCCCAGCTCGGCGAGCAGCTGGCGTTCGATCTGGCGGGTGCTGTAGCCGAGTCGGGCGGCGAGGCCGGGGACGCCCTCGCGGTCGACGACGCCGTCGGCGATCAGGCGCATGGCGCGGGCGACGAGGTCGGCGCGCCGGTTCCACTCCGGGGAGCCGGGGGTGGTGTCCGGGCGGCAGCGCTTGCAGGCCCGGAAGCCGGCCTGCTGGCAGGCGGCGGCGCTCGGGAGGAACGTCATGTTCTCCGGCTTGGGCGGCACCACCGGACAGCTGGGCCGGCAGTAGATCCGGGTGGTCAGGACGGCGGTGAAGAACCAGCCGTCGAAGCGGGCGTCCTTGGATCTGACCGCGCGGACACAGCGCTCGGTGTCGGTGTGCATCCCCATCTGCATGCGTCCAGCATCGGGGACCGGACGCATGCGGGCTGGCGGGTTTCCGACATCAACCTCGCCCGGCCTGGGCGGACCCGGATCGCCACGCGGACTCGCGCAGCAGCCGCAGCCCGTTCAGTCCGACCAGCACGGTCGAGCCCTCGTGACCGGCGACCCCGAGCGGCAGCGGGAGGTGGCCGACCAGGTCCCAGACGACGAGGACGGTGATGAAGGTGCCGGCGATGACCAGGTTCTGCACCACCAGGCGGCGGGCGGCGCGGGACAGGCGGACGACCGCCGGGACGGTGGCGAGTTCGTCGCGGACGATGACCGCGTCGGCGGTCTCCAGCGCCAGGTCGGACCCGGCGCGGCCCATGGCGATACCGGAGTGGGCGGCGGCGAGGGCGGGCGCGTCGTTGACGCCGTCGCCAACGAACAGCACCTTGCGGCCGGCCTCCTGGAGGGCGCGTACGGCCTTCACCTTGTCCTCGGGCAGCAGCTCCGCGCGGACGTCGGTGAGCCCGGTGGCCTCGGCGACCCGGGCGGCGGTGTGCGCGTTGTCGCCGGTGAGCAGGGTGGGGGCGGTGCCGGTGAGCGCGGTCAGCTCGGCGGTGGTGGCCGCGGCGTCGGGGCGCAGGCGGTCGGTGAGGGCGAGGGTGCCGACGGGGACGCCGTCGCGGGTGACGGTGACGACGGTGGCGCCCCGGTGGTCACCGAAGTCGCGATCCTCACCGCCGTGGCCTTCGCGGTCGGCGGCGTCCACGGCGTGCTTCGCCCGGCCGACCGTCACCCGTCGGCCGTCCACCGTCGCCGTGACCCCCTCCCCCGGCGTCGCCGTGAACTCCTCCGCCGCGGCCACGCGCAGTTCGCGGGCTCGCGCGGCGGCCACGATGGCGCGGGCCAGCGGGTGCTCGCTGGGGTTCTCCGCCGCGGCGGCGAGGGCCAGCAGCCGGTCCTCGTCGAGCCCGGAGCCGGGCAGCGGCCGTACGGCCGTGACCTCGGGGGTGCCCTCGGTGAGGGTGCCGGTCTTGTCGAGGGCGGTGGCGTCGACCTCGCCGAGGCGTTCCATGGCGACGGCCGACTTGACCAGGACGCCGTGGCGGCCGGCGTTGGCGATGGCGGACAGCAGCGGCGGCATGGTGGCGAGGACGACCGCGCACGGGGAGGCGACGATCATGAAGGTCATCGCGCGGAGCAGGGCGTCGGTGAGGTTCTCGCCGAAGGCGAGCGGGATGCCGAAGACGGCGAGGGTGGCGGCCACCACGCCGACGGCGTAGCGCTGTTCGATCTTCTCGATGAACAGCTGGGTGGGCGCCTTGGTGCGGGACGCCTCCTCGACCAGGGTGACGATCCGGGCGATGACGGAGTCGGCGGGGTCGCGTTCGACGCGGACCCGGAGCGAGCCGGTGCCGTTGAGGGTGCCGGCGAAGACCTCGTCGCCGGGGCGCTTGACCACCGGCAGGGGCTCTCCGGTGATGGTGGCCTGGTCGGCCTCGCTGGTGCCGTCCAGGACCGTGCCGTCGGCGCCGATCCGCTCCCCCGGGCGGATCAGCAGGACGTCGCCGACGGCGAGTTCGGCGGTCGGCACGGTCTCCTCGGTGCCGTCGGCTCGGACCCGGGTCGCAGTGGTGGGGGCGAGGTCGAGCAGGCCGCGCACGGAGTCGGCGGTGCGGGCGGTGGCCAGGGCCTCCAGGGCGCCGGAGGTGGCGAAGATGACGATGAGGAGGGCGCCGTCGAGGACCTGGCCGATCGCTGCCGCGCCCAGGGCGGCGACGATCATCAGCAGGTCGACGTCGAGGGTCTTCTCGCGCAGGGCACGCAGCCCTTCGAGGGCCGGCTCCCAGCCGCCGGTCACATAGGCGACCGCGTACGGGATCCCGTAGGCCCAGACGGGCGCGCCGCCGAGGTCGAGCGCGAGGCCCAGCAGGAAGGCGACCAGCGACGCGAGCGCCCAGCGGGCCTCGGGCAGGGCGAGGACGCGGGTGCGGCGGCGGGGTGGCGTCAGGGAGCGGACAGGGGTCGGCTGAGGAGCGAGAGTCGCGGACACATCGCCACACCATACAGGAACACATGAAGACTCATTCATTCGTTCATGTGCGGTGAGTAAGATACTCGCCATGGGTCATGGAGCCGTCACCAGCGCGCAGAGCGCCCCCGAGCGCGTCCGTCTCGACGCGGACAACGTCGCGAAGGTGGCCACCACGCTGCAGGCCCTCTCCACCCCGTCCCGGCTGCTGATCCTCGCCCGGCTGCGCGAAGGCCCGCTGCCGGCCACCGAGTTGGCCGCCGAGGTGGGCATGGAGCAGTCGGCCTGCTCCCACCAGCTGCGACTGCTGCGCAACCTGGGCCTGGTCGTGGGCGAGCGCCGCGGCCGGTCGGTGGTGTACGCGCTGCACGACCACCATGTGGCCGAACTCCTCGACCAGGCCGTGTACCACGTGGAGCACCTGCGCCTGGGGATCAGCGACGCGGCGGAGTAGCCGGCGAGGCGGCGGGCGTCCAGGACGCCAGCGCCCACAGCACGAACACGTCGAGCGCCACCATGACCAGCGCCCACAGCGGCGCGTACGGCAGGAAGAGGAACTGCGCGACCAGGGCGAGCGAGACCAGGGCGAGGCCGGCGGGCCGGGCCCAGGCCGCGCCGGTGAGCACGCCCCAGCCGGTCGCGGCGACGAGGGCGCCCACGACCAGGTGGATCCAGCCCCAGCCGGTGACGTCGAGTTCGTAGACGTAGTGGCCGATCCGGCCGTGGACGTCGTCCCTGGCGATGGCCGCGATGCCCTGGAGCACGGCCAGGATGCCGCCGCACAGCATCAGCACCCCGGCGAGGGTGACGCCGCCGGAGCCCCGGCCGTCGCCGTTCCCGGGCCGGGTGGCCGCGTCGGTGGCGCCCCGGCGGCGGTCGGCCGTCCAGGCGGTGCCGATCTCGCCCTGGGGCGGGGCGGCCTGCCGCGGCCGGTCCGGCTGCTCGCTCATCCGGCTGCCCGTCCTCTCCGTGTCCGGTGACCCCGTGGCGGAACCGGGGACCCCTGGAAGAACAGCAGACCGCGCGGGCGACGGACCGGCGAACGGTGCGGGCCGTCCGGGTGACCGCGCCCGCGACCGCCGGACTCAGAAGTTGATCATGTGTCCGGCCAGCCCGTGCACCGCCTCCTTCACGGCCTCGCCCAGGGTCGGATGGGCGTGCACGTTACGGGCCACCTCGTGGACGGTCAGGTCCCACTGCTGGGCCAGGGTCAGCTCGGGCAGCAGCTCGGTGACGTCGGGGCCGATGAGGTGGCCGCCGATCAGCTCGCCGTGGGTGGCGTCGCTGATGAGCTTGACGAAACCGGTGGAGTCGCCGAGGCCGTGCGCCTTGCCGTTGGCGGTGAACGGGAACTTGGCGACCTTCACGTCGTATCCCAGGTCGCGGGCCTGTTCCTCGGTGAAGCCGAAGCTGGCGATCTGCGGCTGGCAGAAGGTGGCGCGCGGGATCATCGCGTAGTCGAGTTCCATGGTCTCCGCGTCCGCGATGGTCTCCGCGGCGACCACGCCCATCGCCTCGGCGGCGTGCGCCAGCATCAGCTTCGCGGTGACATCGCCGATCGCATAGATGTGCGGGACGGAGGTGCGGCAGCGGGCGTCGACGTCGATCGCGCCGCGGTCGGTGAGCTTCACCCCCGTCTGCTCCAGCCCGTAGCCCTCGACGTTCGGGGCGAAGCCGATCGCCTGGAGCACCTTGTCGGCCTCCAGGACCTGCTGGGAGCCGTCCTTGGCGGTGACGGTGACCCGGACCTGCGGGCCGGACTCGTCGATGGCCTCGACGCGGGTGGAGGTGAGCACGTCGATGCCGAGCCGGCGGTACTGCTTGGCGAGTTCGGCGGAGACGTCGGCGTCCTCGGTGGGGGCGACGCGGTCCAGGAACTCGACGATCGTGACCTTCACGCCGTAGTTGTGCAGGACGTACGCGAACTCGATGCCGATCGCGCCGGCGCCCGCGACGACGATCGAGCGGGGCAGGTCCTCGGCGAGGATCTGCTCCTCGTACGTCACCACGCGCGCGCTGCGCTTGGTGCCGGGCAGCAGCCTCGGGGTGGCGCCGGTCGCGATGACGCAGTGGTCGAAGCCGATGGTGCGGGTGGTGCCCTCGTAGTCGGTGACCTGGAGGGTGTGCGGGTCGAGGAAGATGCCGCGCCCGTCGAACTCCGTGATCTTGTTCTTCTTCATCAGGTAGTGGACGCCCTTGACCCGGCCGTCGGCGACCCTGCGGCTGCGCCGGAACGCCTCGCCGTAGTCGAGGGTGATCGGGGAGTCCGACCTGATGCCGAAGGTCTTGGCCTCGCGGGTGACGATGTGCGCGAGTTCGGCGTTGCGCAGCAGGGCCTTGGTGGGGATGCAGCCGACGTTCAGACAGACGCCGCCCCAGTACTTCTCCTCGACGACGGCGACGCGTTTGCCCAGCTGGGCGGCGCGGATGGCGGCGACGTACCCGCCGGGGCCGGCGCCGAGTACGACGACGTCGAAGCGCTCGTCCTGCTCAACCATGCGCGAGGTCCCTTCGGTGAGGTGCGGTGCGAGCGGCGGGGTGCCAGTCCGGATTGTCCCGTCCCGCCCGGCTCCCCGCCACCGGCCGCTGGGCGGCACCCGCTACGTCCGGCGGTGCGCGCCGCCGCCCCCTTCGCGGCGCATCCGGCGTCGTACGACCACCGCGTCCACGGCGGCGATCGCGGCGAGCACGGCGCAGACGACGGCCAGGCCGGTCAGCGGGCCGCTGCCGGGGCTGTCGCCGGGGCCGGAGTCCGCCGCCCACAGGCCGAGCAGGACGGCCGCCGCCACGAACAGCGGCAGGAACGCGGCGCTCAGCAGCAGCCGCAGGCGCAGCGGGCTGCGTGCGGTGACGGGTTCGGTGCCGGTGCGGGATCTCCGCAGGGCGTGGTTGTGGGGCACGGCGGGCTCTCCTCAGCGGTTGGGGGCCGCGCGGCTGATGTCGGCGAGGGCGGAGTGCGGGTCCTCGGTGGTGGCGAGGTCGCCGAGGCTGACCATGCCGACGGGGCAGCCGCCGTGCTCCACCACGGGCAGCCGGCGCAGCGCGTGCCGGCGCATCAGCTCCACGGCGTGGTCGGTGGTGTCGTCGGGGCCGAGGGTGATCACCGGCGGCCGGGTGCACAGCGAGCCGACCGTGGTGATCTTCGGGTCGCGGCCCTCGGCGACGGCCCGGACGGTGATGTCCCGGTCGGTGAGGACACCGAACAGATCACAGTCGTACGCCACGAGCACGTCACCGATGTTCTGCTCGCGCATGACCCGGGCGGCCTCGGTGAGGGTCGTCATGGGTTCGACGGCGGTCGCGCCGGGCGACATCACGTCACGCACGTGCCTGGTCATCGGGGTACCTCCTAACCCTGTGCGCAGGGCCTTGAGAACGTCGTCGTCGGTGAGCTGGTCGAAGTTCTCGTACCAGAGGCCGACCGCGTGGAAGGGACTGGGCCGCAGCAGGCAGACCACGTCGTCGGCCTCGTGGCGCAGCAGGTCGACCGCCTCGTGGGAGGCCACGGGCACGGCCACGACGATCCGCTCGGGCTGCCGGCCGCGCACCGCGTGCACGGCGGCGCGGGCGGTGGCGCCGGTGGCGAGCCCGTCGTCGACGAGGATGACGGTACGGCCCGTCAGCTCCGGCGCGGGGCGGCCCTCGCGGTAGCGCTGCTCGCGGCGGCGCAGCTCGGCCCGCTCCCGCTCCACCACGGGGGCGAGGTCGTCCTCGGTGAGGCCGGTCTGGTCCAGGGAGCGCTGGTCGAACAGCGGCGGCTCGTCGCCGGCGAGGGCGCCGACCCCGAACTCCTCCTGGAACGGCGCTCCGATCTTGCGGACCACGAGCACGTCGAGCGGCGCGCCGAGGGCGCGGGCGACCTGCTCGGCGACGGTGACGCCGCCGCGGGGCAGGGCGAGCACGACGGGGTGCGGGAGGAGCCCCTTCTCCTGGAGGATGCGCAGATGCTCGGCCAGCTCGCGGCCGGCGTGTGCGCGATCGTGGAACCGAGTGGTCATGTGTCCGCCCCCGTCCGGTCCGTGGCCCGGTCCGCTTCCCGTGCGGTCGTCCGCGCCGTCGCCTGCTCCGTCACTTCTCGCGTCGCTCGTTCCGTTCCCTGGTGCGCCGCACGCTCCGTCCCTCGGTCCGCCGTGTGCTCCGTCCCTCGGTCCGCCGTGTGCTCCGTCCCTCGGTCCGCCGTGTGCTCCGTCCCTCGGTCCGCCGTGTGCTCCGTCCCTCGGTCCGTCCCGCCGATCCGCAGGCGGCGTCGTTTCGGTGCCGCGGTCTTGGGCAGCCGGACCCACAGGACGCCGTCGGTCAGCTCCGCCTCGGCCCGGTCCGGGTCGGCGCCGGTGGGCAGACTGGTGCGGTAGAAGAAGCGACCGCCGCGCCGGGAGAGGGTCCGGCCCTCCGCCTCGCCGAGGTCGCCGGAGATCCGCAGTTCGTGTTCGTCGACGTCGACGGTGATCCGCTCGCGCGGGACGCCGGGCAGTTCGGCGCGGATCTCGTAGGCGTCGCCGGTCTCCTCCTCCTCGACGGCGGGCCCCCAGGCGACGCCGCCCCAGGCGGGCGCGGTGCCCCGGTCGTCGGCGCGGTCCGTGTCCATGTCACGCCGCAGCCGCCGCAGCTCCGCGAGCGGGTCCCAGTCCCACGGTCCGCCGCCCCAGCCGGGCCCCCGCCGCGGCTCGAGGGGGCCGCCGCCACGCCGCGCAGGCGTGTTCATGGCACGCCTCCCTTCTGTGAGGTCCCTCAGGAGCCCCGGGTTTCCCCGGCGGCACGAACCACACGCGTCGTCCCGCGCGGTGTCGTCCTACGGTGGAGAGATGGGCGGCGATGTCGTGACGCTGTTCCTGTGCGGGGACGTGATGCTCGGGCGCGGCGTCGACCAGATCCTCCCGCACCCCGGTGATCCGGGGCTGCGTGAGGGGTACGTCCGGGATGCCCGGGGCTATGTGGCGCTGGCGGAGGCCGTGAACGGGCCGGTGCCCGCGCCGGTGGACCCCGCGTGGCCGTGGGGTGAGGCGCTGCCGGTGCTGGACGAGGCCGCGCCGGACGCGCGGATCGTGAACCTGGAGACGGCGGTGACGGCGGACGGCACGTTCGCGCCCGGCAAGGCGGTGCACTACCGGATGCACCCGGCGAACCTGCCCGCCCTCACGGTGGCCCGGCCCGATGTGTGCGTGCTGGCCAACAACCACGTCCTGGACTTCGGCCGGCGCGGTCTGGCGGAGACGCTGGACGCGCTGGCCGGGGCGGGGCTGCGGGTGGCGGGCGCGGGCCGGGACGCGGACGAGGCGTACGCGCCCGCCGTGATCGGCGCCGGCCCGGGCGCCCGGGTGCTGGTCTTCGCGCTCGGCATGACGTCCAGCGGGATCCCGTCGGGCTGGGCGGCGACCCCGGAGCAGCCCGGGGTGGCGTATGTGCCGGCGCCCACTCCCCCAGCCGCCGAGGCCGTCGTACGCCGGGTGGGGCGGACGCGGCGCCCCGGCGACCTCGTGGTCGTCTCCGTGCACTGGGGGTCCAACTGGGGCTACCGCGTCCCCCCGGACCAGGTCCGCTTCGCGCACGCGCTCGTCGACGGCGGAGTGGACGTGGTCCACGGCCACTCCTCGCACCACCCCCGCCGGATCGAGGTGTACCGGGGGCGGCCGGTGTTCTACGGCTGCGGCGACTTCATCGACGACTACGAGGGCATCACCGGCTACGAGGAGTACCGCGACGACCTGCGGCTGGCCTTCCTGGTCTCCCTCGACGCGGAGACGGGACGGCTGGCCGGGCTGCGCATGGTGCCGTTCCAGGCGCGGCGGATGCGGCTGGAGCACCCGGCCGCGGACGACCGCGCCTGGCTGCGCGCGACGCTCGACGGGATCGCCGTCGGCGCCGATGTCGTCCACGGGCCGGGCGGCAGCCTCGAAGCCCGCTGGTGACGGGTCACCGGTGGCGGGTCACGCCTGCGGGGTGGCCGTGGGCCTCCGGGAGAGCCGCATCGCCTCCTTCACGTCGGGCAGGGGACGCAGCCGGTAGCTGTACGCGTAGTCGCGGTCGGCGAACAGCTTGTACTCGTCGTGGGTGTGGGCGCCCCAGCTGTTGTCGCCGCCGACGCCCATCTGCCGGTGGTTGACGCGCAGCACGACCTCCTCGCGCGGGGTGAGCTGGTAGTCGTGGCGCACGCCGTCGGAGAGGTCCTCGGGGGTGAAGTGGGAGGCGTTGACCTCCAGCAGTCCGTCCCCGGTGACCAGCAGTCCGGCGCCGCTGTCGTCGGTGAGGGCGATCCAGCGGACGTCGGTCTTGTTGCCGTTCTCCTGCGGGCGGATGTACGGCGTCCACTGTCCGGAGACGGTCCCGGAGTACACGCCGACGTCGGTGCCGTTGTTGCGGTCCCAGTGGTTCTCCTCGGGGCCGCGCCCGTAGTAGCGCAGCCGCTCCAGCCGGCCGGGCAGGAAGAGCAGGGCGCCGACCTCGGGGAGGTACGGCAGGCTCGCCGCGCCCGGGTGCAGGGTGTGGTCGACCTTGACCTCGCCGTTGCCGAAGACGGTGTAGGTGGTGGTGAACGTGGAGGCGACGGTGGTCGGCAGGGTTCCGGTGACGGTGACCTCGACGGCCTTGCCGCCGAGGGGACGCGCCCGGACGTCCGACACGGTGCGGCGGGCTCCGGCGTCGCGCCAGGTCTGGTTGCGGGTGTGCTGGCCGTTGCCCCTGTCGTTGTCGGTGGGGGCCCGCCAGAAGTTGGGCGTGGGACCGGAGAGGATCAGGGGCTTGCCGCCGGACTCGTAGGAGGTGAGGACACCGGCGCGCTTGTCGATCGTGACGGAGAAGTCCGCGCCGGTGACGGTGATCTCCCGGTCGCCGTCGGTGTGGCGCAGCGCGGGCACGCTGTCCAGCGGCACCGGTGTCACCTCGGGGACGCCCGCGTCGAGGGGGATCTGCTGCCGGGCGACCTCGAAGCCGCGCTCGGCCCACGGGGTGGGCTCCTTGGTGGTGAAGGACAGCTCCAGGAAGAACTCGGTGCCGGGCGGCGGGTTCTGCGGGAGCCGTACGGGCAGGGTGATCCGTCTCGTGGACAGGGGCGGTACGTCCATCTGGGCGCGGGTGAGTCTGCCGCGCTGGACGGTCTCGCCGTCGGCGACGAGGGCCCAATGGCCTTCGTACGCGCGGAGGTTGGTGAACAGGTACTCGTTGGTGAGGGTGACCGCGCCGGGGCCGCCGTCCGCGGGGGCGGCGTTGACGGCCTGGTGGACGCGTTTGATCTCGGCGGCCTTGCCGGTGTGGCCGCGGTCGGCGGTGACGATGCCGTCGGCGACGAAGTTGCCGTCGTTGGGGTTGTCGCGCCAGTCGCCGCCGTAGGCGAAGAAGGTCTTCTCACGGGGCTTCTTCTCGGTGTGGCCGGCGGTGGCCGCGTCGAACCAGAACCGTACGCCGTCGTCGCCGGGGCCGCGGCTGTCGGAGGCGAGTTCGGCGGCGGTGAGGGCGCGGGCGTAGACGCGGGCGCGGCGGATGGTGCCGCTGAACTCGCGGGTCTGGCTGTCGGCGTCGGTGGCGAGGGCGAGGGGCGCGGTGGTGCTGCTCGGTCGCCGCGTGGTGGTGCGGGTGGCCCGGATCTGGCCGTCGACGTGGAGGGTGAGGGTGCCGGCGTCGGCGTCGTAGACGCCCGCGACATGGTGCTCGCGGCCGGTCCAGTCGTCGGGCAGCGCCCAGCTAGCGGTGATCCACTGGCCGCCGCCGTGGATGAAGAACTCCAGGCTCTTGCTGGTCTGCTTCAGGGCGTACTGGGTGTCGCCCTTGGCGAGGATCGGCTGGTGGTAGCCGAGGACGTGCGGGGTGATCCACGCCTCCAGCGTGAGGGAGCCGGTGAGGTCCAGGCGCTCGTCGCGGGCGAAGACGGTGCCGCCCGAGATGCCCTTCGCCCGGTCGAATGTGCCGCCTGCGGCCATGATCTCGCCCTTGAGGCGGGCGGGGCCGGTCTCGGTGAGCAGGATGCGCGGGGGGACGGGCCAGGTCAGCGACTGGTCGGCGAAGTCCCAGATCCAGCCGCCCTGGAGGACGTCGTAGCGGCGGACGAGGTCCCAGTACTTCTTGAAGTTGCCGTTGGAGTTCCCCATCGCGTGGGAGTACTCGATCATCACGTACGGCCGGGTGTCCGCGGTGTCCTTGGCGCGGGCCTCGACGCGTTGCGGGGTGTCGTACATCTCGGAGCGGATGTCGCTGATGCCCGGGCGGTCGTCGCCCTCGTACTGGATGACGCGGGTGGGGTCGTAGGAGCGGATCCAGTCGTGCATGGCGTTGAAGGTGGTGCCGCCGCCCGCCTCGTTGCCGAGGGACCAGATGACCACCGAGGCGTGGTTCTTGTCGCGGTGGACCATGTTCTGCGCGCGGGCGAGGCAGGCCTCGGTCCACTCGGGGTGGTTTCCGGGGTAGTCGGCGCGGATGCCGTGGGTCTCGAGGTTGGTCTCGTCGACGAGGTAGAGGCCGTACTCGTCGGCGAGTTCGTACCACAGCGGGTTGTTGGGGTAGTGCGAGGTGCGGACGCTGTTCATGTTGAGCCGCTTGATGAGGCGGATGTCGCGCACCATGTCCGCGCGGGTGAGCGCCATGCCGCGGTCGGGGTGCATCTCGTGGCGGTTGGTGCCACGGAAGGAGACCGATCTGCCGTTGATCCGCATCAGCCCGTCCTTGAGCGCGAACTCGCGCAGGCCGACCCGGTGCGAGAGGGTCTCGGTCACCTTTCCGGCGGGGTCGCGGAGCTGGAGGACGGCGGTGTAGAGGTAGGGGTCTTCGGCGGACCACAGGCGGGGTTCGGGGACGGCCCGGGCGGCCTCGACGGTGACCTCCTGGCCGGGCGGGACGTCGGCGGCCTGCTGGAGAGGGCGGCGCCAGACGGGCCGGCCGTCGGCGTCGTACAGCATGACGTCGACGGTGTACCGCCCACCGGTTCCGTCGGATCGCCGCTCCGGCTCGCCGGATCGTGAGCCGTAGTCGCGGACGTGCGCGGTGACCTTCAGCTCGGCGGCCGTGTAGTCGTCGCTCAGCGGGGTGTCGAGCTTGAAGTCGCGCAGGTGTACGGACGGGTTGGAGTAGAGGTAGACCGAGCGGAAGATCCCGCTCAGCCGGATCATGTCCTGGTCCTCGAGCCAGTCGCCGTCCGAGTAGCGGTAGACCTCGACCGCGATCTGGTTGGTGCCGGGCTTCAGGTACGGGGTGATGTCGTACTCGGCGGGGGTGTACGAGTCCTCGTGGTAGCCGGCGAGCTTGCCGTTGATCCACACGTAGTGGGCGGACTTGACGCCCTCGAAGTGCAGGAAGGTGCGGCGGCCGGTCCACGAGCGGGGGACGGTGAAGGTACGGCGGTACTGGCCGACCGGGTTGTAGCGGGTCGGCGCGGCGGGCGGGCGCGGTTCCTCGCCGAGGCCGTTGGGGCCCCAGTAGGGGTAGGTGATGTTGAGGTAGATCGGGCGGTCGTAGCCGTGCAGCTGCCAGACACTGGGGACGGGCAGGGTGTCCCAGTCGCTGTCGTCGAGGTCGGTGCGGTGGAAGTCCGGGTCGCGGTCGCCGGGGCGGTCGGCGTAGGCGAACTTCCAGGTGCCGTCGAGGCTGAGCCGGTACGGCGAGCGGGTGCGGTCGGCGGCCAGGGCCTGGCCGAGATCGGCGTACGGCATCAGCGTGGTGTGCGGCGGCTCGGTGCCGAGCCGGAAGACGGAGATACGGCCGTTCCACTCCGGGGTGCCGTCGCCGCCCGGCGCGGCGGAGGGCGTGGCGGCGGGTCCGGCGGCGTACGCCGTGCCGGGCGGCGCGGACAGGGCGAGCGCGCCGAGGACGGCGGCGCCGCCCTCGAGCAGCCGGCGGCGGCTGACGGCCGGGCGGACCGCGGGCGGTTCGGGGCGGTCGGCGGGTTCGGGGCGGTGGGGGTGCGGCGCGTGCGGGTGCGGCATGACCGTGACCTTCCTCGGGGGGTGAGCCACTCAACTCGCGGGCCCCAGGGGACTTCTGAGCCGCAGTCACACTAAAACTCCAACAGATTCGAAGCAATGACGCCGTCGCGGTCTGTGCGGTTCTGTTGGGCCAGTCGGCCGATACCCGTCCCTCGCCGCCTCGCTGTGGCGCAGCCCACACGGGTGTGGCGGAAGAATTTCGCGGCGCGCTGATCGAACCGCCCGGCGTTTGCGTACCTCCTGGCGTACAACCCACTCGCGTCTGGAGGCAGCATGCGGATGTCCCGCAACACGGCAGGAAGCGTCTTCGTGTTCGGCGCGCTGGGGCTGACCCTGGCGGCGCTCGCGTATCCCGCCATGCTGGGGGTGGAGAACACGTCCACGACGGCGGACCGCATCATCGCCAACACCCGCTACGGCCCGCTCACCGAGGCCGACCGTGACTTCGTGGTCAAGGTACGGGCGGCGGGACTGTGGGAGTACCCGCTGGGCGAGCTGGCGATGGAGCGGGGCACCACGCCGGAGATGAAGGAGGCCGGCGCGCACCTGATCGTCGGGCACGCCCGGCTGGACGAGACCTGCCGCCGGATCGCGCCGGAGCTGGGCATCACCCTGCCCAACCAGGCCAGTCCCCAGCAGCAGCAGTTCGTGGCGACGGCGGCGGCGGAGAACGGGCGGGCGTTCGACTCGACGGCGGTCACGATCATGCGGGTGACGCACGGGCAGATCTTCCCGGTCGTCGCCAAGGTCCGCGCGAACACCCGCAACAGCCTGGTGCGGCAGCTCGCCGACCAGGCCAACGACACGGTCCTGGACCACATCACCGTGCTGGAGAAGACCGGCCTGGTCAATCACGAGCAGGTGAACTTCCAGCAGACCTCGCCGCCGAAGCTCCCGCAGGAGCAGCTCACCCCGCCCCCGCCGCAGCCGGGCGCGCCGGTGCTCGCGCTGGAGCCGCGGCCGGACCTGAACATCAACACGGCGTCGCCGTCACCGTCCCCGACACCGGCGCCGACCTCACGCTGAGGAGCCCCTGCCGGGCTTATTCCTGGGAATCCATCGGCATCCCTATGCCGGACATTGGATTCGTCATTGGAAAAGCCTCACCGGGCAGGCCTAACGTCGACGGCATCCTGAGCACCCCTTATGGGAGAGGCAGCATGTCGAAGATCCTTTTCGTGATGACCGGCGTCGACTACTGGACGCTCGCCGACGGCACCCGGCACCCCACCGGCTTCTGGGCCGAGGAGGCCGTCGCGCCGTACGAGGCCTTCAAGGCGGCCGGGCACGAGATCGTCGTCGCCACCCCGGGCGGGGTCGTGCCGACGGTCGACAAGGGCAGCCTGGCCGCCGAGGTCAACGGCGGCCAGGAGGCCGCGGACCGGATCGCGGCGGCGCTGGCCGCGATGACCGAGCTGGAGCGGCCGATCCGGCTGGAGGACGTCGTCCCCGACGAGTACGCCGCCGTGTTCTACCCCGGCGGTCACGGCCCCATGGAGGACCTGGCCGTGGACGCCGTCTCCGGCCGGCTGCTGATCGAGGCCCTGGACTCCGGCAAGCCGCTCGGCGTCGTCTGCCACGGCCCGGCCGCCCTGCTCGCCGCGACGCGCGAGGACGGCTCCAACGCGTTCGCCGGATACCGGGTGGCCGCCTTCACGGACGCCGAGGAGATCCAGGGCGGCCTCGCCGACAAGGCGAAGTGGCTGCTCCAGACCCGCCTCACCGAGGCCGGTGTCGACGTCCGCGCCGGTGAGCCGTGGGCCCCGAACGTGATCGTGGACCGCAACCTCGTCACCGGCCAGAACCCGGCGTCGTCGGCCCCGCTCGCCGCGGAACTGCTGAAGAAGCTGGCCTGACGGTCCCTGCGGGCCGGCCTGTAGGGGCGGGCCGGCCCGCGGGGCGGGGTCACGCGGTGGCCGCCGCCTCCGACGCGATGCGATCGAACTGGGCACCCATGGCCTCGGACAGGGCCTGGGCGGCGGAGAGGGGGCGGACCATGACGGTGAAGTCGTCGATACGTCCGTCCTCGTCGAAGTGCAGGAAGTCGCAGCCGTGGAGCCGCTTGCCGTTCACGGTGGCGGTGAACACGAAGGCGTGGTCGCGACCGGCCGGGTCGGCGATCTCACGGACGTAGGTGAAGTCCTCGAAGACGCGCATCACGCCGCGCAGGATCGCCGCGGTGATGGCCTTTCCCTCGTACGGCTTGAAGGCGACGGGGCTGGTGAACACCACGTCGTCCGCCAGCAGCGCCTCCAGCGCCTGCGTGTCGCGGTCCTCGACGGCCTTGCGGAACGCGTGCACGGGCGACCCACCCCTCTCCATAGCCAACAAATTGAATAGGTGCACTGGAGAGTAGGGTGAGGTCATGGCTCTGCGCAATGCCGTGATGGCGACCCTGCTGGAGGGGGAGGCCTCCGGATACGACCTGGCCAAGAGCTTCGACGCCTCGGTGGCCAACTTCTGGACGGCCACACCCCAGCAGCTGTACCGGGAACTGGACCGCATGGAGCGGGAAGGCCTGGTCAGCACGCGTGTGGTGCGCCAGGAGCGGCGTCCGGACAAGCGGATGTTCTCCCTCACCGAGGCCGGATACGCGGCCCTGCGCTCCTACCTCGCCGACCCGATCGGCAAGCCCACCGCGATCCGGGACGGCCTGCTGGTGAAGGTGCAGTGCGCCGACATCGGCGACCTCGACGCCGTACGCGCGGACATCGCCGAGCGCGTCGCGTGGGCGCGGGCCAAGCTGGCCCGCTACGAACGGCTGCGGGAGCGGCTGCTGGGCGGGCGGGACGAGGAGGAGTACCTGACCCGTGCCGAGCGCGTGGGACCGTATCTGACGCTGCTGCGCGGGGTGTCCTTCGAGGAGGAGAACATCCGCTGGGGCGAGCGGGCGCTGCGGGTGCTGGAGGCGCGCGCCCGGGCCCGCGTCGGTGCGATAGCGGACGACTAGGGGGTGTCTCGTCGATCAGGCCGGATCAGCGAGCGGCGTCTGGTGCCGTGCATCGCAAGGCGGAGGAGGGAGTCGATGCGGAGCATCGGCGACCGACGACAACGCGGCGAGGCGCGGTGCCAGGCGTCGAGAGCCCGGCATGATCGGCGAGACACCCCCTAGGCTCTGCCCTGTGAGGTATAGGAATCCCGATGGCCCGGCGGACGGTTACTCCGGGGCGCCGGTCGGCCATCCGGTGGCGGATCTGAATCTGCTGCGCACCTTCCTGGCGGTGTACCGCTCGGGGTCGTTCACCGCCGCGGCGGGGCTGCTGGGCGTGTCGCAGCCCACCGTGACCACGCAGATCCGGGCGCTGGAGCGGCAGTCCGGGCGGGAGCTGTTCCAGCGGCTGCCGCGGGGTGTCACCCCGACCGCCGTCGCGCACGACCTCGCCGCCCGGGTCGCGGCCCCGCTCGACGCGCTCGCCGCGGCCACCGGACCGGACTCGGGCGCCGCCGAGCGGACCGCGCCGGTGCATCTGGCGGGGCCCGCCGAGCTGATGTGCCTGCGGGTGCTGCCGGTCCTCGCTCCGCTGACCGCCGAGGGGCTGCGGCTGCGGGTGACGCCCGGTCTGACCGACCCGCTGCTGGAGGAGCTGCGCGCCGGGCACCACGACCTGGTCATCGCCACCTACCGGCCACGGGGGCGGGCCCTGACCGCGATGCCGCTGATGGACGAGGAGTTCGTGCTGGTCGCCGCGCCGCTGTGGGCGGACCGGCTGGCGGACCGGCTCCCCGCCGACGGCCCCGACGCGCTGCGGGACGTCCCCCTCGTCACGTACGCGGAGGACGTGCCGATCGCCCGCCGCTACTGGCGCCATGTCTTCGGCACCCGGCTCTCCCGGCCCGCCGCGCTCACCGTCCCGGATCTGCGCGGGGTGCTCGCCGCGGTCGTCGCGGGGGCCGGGTTCACCGTGCTGCCGCGCTATCTCTGCCTCGACGAGCTGGCCTCCGGTGCGCTGGTGCCGCTGCTCGAACCGGAGGATCCGCCCATCAACACGGGCTACCTGGTCCAGCGCCCCGGCCGCCCCGACAACCCGGACGTGGTCCGGGTACGCGACCTCCTTCTGGAGGCGGGGCGCAGCTGGTGACCGGGAGCGGCGTCACTCACCGCGCCGGGTCGAGAGTCCCCTCGACAACAGTCCGCGATATCAGGGGGCGGTCCCAGAGGGCGAGGATCTCGTTGGCGAGCTCCACGACCGACAGCGGGTCCGCGTCGCCGTGCACCTCGATGCCGGCGGCGGACAGCCCGCGCGGCACGGCCCGCGCGTCGAGCAGGACCCGCCACTCGCGCGGCCCCAGCTCCAGATACTCGAGGCCGGTCAGCTTGGTGATCTCCAGGGGGTCGGCGAGGGTGCCCGGGTAGGCGGTGAGGGTCCGCAGCCGGGGCAGCCCGACGACCGGGGCGAGACTCAGCGGCTCGCCCTCCCACACGCCGATGGACAGCACCTCCAGCGCGGGGTGGACGGCGGCCTCGACGCTGGGCAGGCTGCCGGTGTTGACGTGCGCGACGGACCGGAGGTCGTTCACGCCGAGGCCGTCCGACAGGGCCGACGGCCGGTCGAGCAGGAAGTCGGTGACGGAGTCGGCGATCAGCGCGGCGCCGAGGTCCTCCTCGTGGCTGAGCATGATCACCTGTCCGAGGTGGCCGCGCGGGCCGGGCGTCAGGTCGATCGCGATCCGGTCGCCGCCGCCGTTGTCCGCGAAGACGATCCAGCCCGGTGAGCCCACCAGGTACTGCACCGCGGCGTCCGGCGCGGTGGCAGCCGCCTCCCTGGCGCCGAACTGCCACAGGCACTGGCGGGCGGAGACGTCGGAGACGTACAGCCCGTCCAGGGAGAACAGCTCGCAGCGGACCGCCTCCGCGTGGCGCTGCGCCGCCGCGTAGTCGTCGCCCAGGTCCTCCCACCGGGCCCGCGTCACCCGGTAGAGCGCCTTCAGCTCCTCGGGCAGGGCGACCCCGAGGCGCGCCTCCGTCTCGGCGATCTCCTCCTCCGTGGCGCCGATCGCCTCGGGCAGCCGCTCCCGCAGCGTGCCCTCCACCAGCTCCGGGTCCGCCGAGGGCGCGGGCCGCACGCCCTCGGCCACCGGCTCCGGCAGCCGGCGCCAGGGGGCCGGCACGGCGCCCTCGACGAGGACGAGCGCGCCCGGGCGGGCGCCCATCCCCGACTCCACGGCCGGGCTGGACCCCAGCACATGGACCACCGCCCGCCCGTCCGGGCCGAACTCCGCCGCGAACGAGACCTCCTCGTCCCCCGGGAGCGCCTCCCGCACCCGCTCCACCGCGTCGAACTCGTCCTGCATGTCCTCCACTTGGACCGCCCGCCCGAGCCGCGGCATCGGCCGGTGAAGCGGCAGGCTCCATCCGTACCGCCCGATCCGCCCTCCCACTCGCCCGGACGGGACACCGGCCCGGGCGCCGTCCCCGGCATGGGCCCGCAGCAGCCGCAGCAGCGGTTCCCAGGTCGCGAAGTCGTGGATCGAGGTCAACGGGGGCCTCCGGCAGGTCTGTCGGCTCGGTCAAAGCGAGTGCGGTGGTGCGGTGGTGCGGTGGTGCGGTCGGGAGCCTAACCCGCACCACTGACAACGCCCGCACCAGCGACAACGGCCGGCAGGAGCGACCACGCCGACCCCTCCGCCGCCCCTCGGCCGACCTGCGCGGCGAACGCCGCGTACGCCCGGTCGTCGAAGAGGACGAACCGGACCTCCTCGACCGCGGTGGGAGTGCCGCGCACCGTCTCGACGGCGATGCGGGCCGCGTCGTCCAGCGGCCACCGGTACACGCCGGTGGAGATCGCCGGGAAGGCGACCGTGCGGGCGCCCAGTTCGTCGGCCACGCGGAGTGATTCCCGGTAGCAGGAGGCGAGGAGGGCCGAGCGGTCCTCCTTGGGGGACCAGACGGGGCCGACGGTGTGGATGACCCAGCGGGCGTTCAGGGCGCCCGCGGTGGTGGCGACCGCCTGGCCGGTGGGGAGGCCCTTGCCGTAGCGAGACGCGCGGAGCCTGCGGCACTCCTCCAGGATCGCGGGGCCGCCGCGGCGGTGGATGGCGCCGTCGACGCCTCCGCCGCCGAGGAGGGAGGAGTTGGCCGCGTTGACGAGGGCGTCGGCGGTCTCGCGGGTGATGTCGCCCTGGACGAGGGTGAGGGTGGTCATGGCGTCTGCCTCAGCCTTCTCCAGACGGCCTTCGCCGCGTTGTGGCCCGACATGCCGTGCACACCGGGGCCGGGCGGGGTGGCCGACGAGCAGATGAACACCGCCGGGTGTGGGGTGCGGTACGGCGACAGGGACAGCCGGGGGCGCAGCAGGACCTGGAGTCCGGAGACCGCGCCGGAGGCGATGTCCCCGCCGACGTAGTTGGCGTTGCGGGCGGCGAGTTCGGGCGGGCCGGCCGTGGCGCGGGCGAGGACACGGTCGCGGAATCCCGGGGCGTAGCGCTCCAGTTGGCGTTCGAGGGCGTCGGTGAGGTCGCCGGTCCAGCCGTGCGGGACGTGGCCGTAGGCCCAGAAGACGTGCTTGCCGGCGGGGGCGCGGGTGGGGTCGACGACGCTCGGCTGCACGGTGATCATGAAGGGGCGGTCGGGTGCGCGGCCCTCGCGGGAGGCGGCGCGCAGGGCGGCGCCGATCTCCGCGCTGCTGGCGCCGATCTGGACGGTGCCGGCGGTGCGGGCCTCGGGCGCGGTCCACGGGACCGGGCCGTCCAGCGCGTAGTCGATCTTGAAGGCTCCGGGGCCGTACCGGTAGTGGTCGTAGAAGCGGCCGAAGCCCGCGATCCGGGCCAGGGCGGTGGGCGAGGTGTCGAAGACGTAGGCGCGGGCGGGCGGCAGGTCGTCGAGGCGCTTGACCTCGTAGTCGGTGTGGATCGCGCCGCCGAGGTCCTTCAGATACGCGGCGAGCGCGTCCGAGATGGACTGGGAGCCGCCCTGGGCGACCGGCCAGCCGCGGGCGTGCGCGGCGAGGGCGAAGACCAGCCCGATGGCGCCGGTGGCCACACCGTTGAGGGGGGCCATGACGTGGGCGACGAGTCCGGCGAAGAGGGTCTTGGCGGGCTCGTCGCGGAAGCGGCGGGTGAGCCAGGTCGACGGGGGCAGGCCGGCGAGGCCGAAGCGGGCGAGGGTCACCGGGTCGCGCGGGAGCGCGGTGAGCGGCAGGGACATGAAGTCCCGGACCAGCGTGTCCCATCGGGGCAGGAACGGCTCGACCAGTCTGCGGTAGGCGCCCGCGTCGCGCGGGCCGAAGGACGCCGCGGTCTCCGCGACCGAGCGGGACAGCACGGCCGCGGTGCCGTCCGGGAAGGGGTGGGCCATGGGCAGCTCCGGCTGGAGCCAGCGCAGGCCGTACCGCTCCAGCGGGAGGGCGCGGAACGCCGGGGAGTTGATGCCGAGCGGGTGGGCGGCGGCGCACGGGTCGTGCCGGAAGCCGGGGAGGGTCAGCTCCTCGGTGCGGGCGCCCCCGCCGACGGTGTCGCGGGCCTCGAAGAGGGCCACGGAGAAGCCGCGGCGGGCCAGTTCGACGGCAGCCGTCAGTCCGTTCGGCCCCGCCCCCACCACGACCGCATCGAACATCGACGGCACCTTCGGACTCCTTCGTCAGCCGACGGCCACTGGACTTCAGCATATGCCGGGGGACCGGCACTCCTCCTCGTCGGGCGCACGCGGCGGGCCGGTCACAGGGGCGAGGCCAGCAGGGCGGCGACCTGGCGGGCCGTCGCCGCGTCGCGGGCGGCGGTGAACGGCAGGTCGTTGCCACCGGTGATGTGGAACGGCTCGCCGGTGCGGGTCAGATGGGTGCCGCCGGCCTCCTCGACGAGCAGCAGGCCCGCCGCGTGATCCCATGCCGCCTCCCATGAGAAGGCGACGGCGTCGGACTCGCCCCGGGCGACGGCCAGATACTCCAGGCCGGCCGAGCCGCACGGGCGCGGGGCGACGCCCTCGGTGCGCAGGGCGAGCAGGGCGCGCTTCTGCTCGTCCGTGGTGTAGTCCGGGTGGGAGGTGGCGACGCGCAGGTCCCGGCCGGGCGTGGGCGGGCCCGCGAACAGCCGCTCGCCGCCCAGGAAGGCGCCCTGGCCCCTTACGGCGGTGGCGAGTTGGTCGCGCGCGGGCGCGTACGTCCACGAGGCGTGCACCACGCCGTGCCGGGCGAGCGCGACGAGGGTGCAGAATCCGTCCTCGCCGTGCACGAACTGCCGTGTGCCGTCGACGGGATCGACGATCCAGACCGGCGCGTCGCCCCGTATCGCCTCGTACGTCGCCGGGTTGGCGTGCACGGCCTCCTCGCCGACGACGACGGACCCGGGCAGCAGGGCGCACAGCGCCTCGGTCAGATACAGCTCCGCCTTGCGGTCGGCGTCCGTGACCAGGTCGTGCGGGCCGCTCTTCTGGTCGACCTCGTGCGCGGCCAGTTGCCGGAAGCGCGGCATGATCTCCGCGGCGGCGGCCTTGCGGACCGCCTCCTCCACGTCGGCCGCGTGCCGGGCGAGGAAATCGTCGATGGTTCCGCTCTCTTCGATCATGCCTCCATGAGAGCACGCGGCACTGACAATCCCCACCCGGCCGGTGCACTCCCGGTGGAATCGGGATGAAGCCCCTGGTCGCCGGACGTTGCCCGGCCGGTCACCGGCCCACCGCGTACCCCTGCATCCCGCGCGGGTTCGCCGCCGCCGACAGCACACCGGTCTCCGGGTCCCGGGCGACCGCGCACAGCCGCCCCTCCGACCAGGCGTCACCCACGGTGACATCGTGACCACGCCGCCGCAGCTCCGCGACGACCGCCGGGTCCGTGCGGGACTCCACCGTCACGCTGCCCGGCCGCATACCGCGCGGGAAGAAGGAGCCGGGGAAGCTGTCGTTGTGCCAGTTCGGCGCGTCGACGGCGCCCTGGAGGTCGAGGCCGCCGCGCACCGGGGAGCGCAGGGCGACGGCCAGGAAGAAGTGCAGCTGCCACTGGTCCTGCTGGTCACCGCCGGGCGTGCCGAAGGCCAGCACCGGGACGCCGTCGCGCAACGCGATCGACGGGGTGAGCGTGGTGCGGGGCCGGCGGCCGGGCGTGAGGGTGTTCGGCAGGCCCTCCTCCAGCCAGGTCATCTGCAACCGGGTGCCGAGCGGGAAGCCCAGCTCGGGGACGACGGGGTTGGACTGGAGCCAGCCGCCGCTGGGCGTGGCCGCGACCATGTTGCCCCAGCGGTCGACGACGTCGAGGTGGCAGGTGTCCCCGCGGGTGGCGCCGTCGGCGTCGACCACCGGCTCCCCCGGCACGGGCGAGGGCGCGCCGGGCGGAGCCGCACCGGGCGAGGTGTCATCAGGCGCGGCCGTGCCGGACGTGGCCGTGCTCGTGGCGACCGTCGGCTCCCCCGCGCCCGCCGCGCCGCCCGCCCGCGCCACGGCGGCCTCCACGCGCGCGTACCGGGACAGCCGGGGCGCACGCCCGCCCGGACTGCCGGGCCGCAGCTCGTACGAGGCCCGCTCCCCCACCAGTGCGCGCCGCTCCGCGTTGTACGCGTCCGACAGCAGCGCGTCGAGCGGCACCTCGGCGGCGTCGCCGTACCAGGCCTCCCGGTCGGCCATGGCGAGCTTGGAGTTCTCGATCAGCAGGTGGACGTAGTCGGCGGAGCCGTACGCGGGCAGCTCGGGCGGGAGCAGGGCGAGCTGCTGGAGCAGGACCGGGCCCTGGCTCCAGGGGCCGGCCTTGCACACGGTCCAGCCGTTCCAGTCGTACGTCACGGGCGTCTCGTAGGACGCCGACCAGGCGGTGAGGTCGTCGGCCGTGAGGGTGCCCGTGTGGTGCTCGCCGCTGGTGTCCAGGGTGGGGCGGTGCGCCTGCCGTATCAGGGCCTCGGCGATGAAGCCGGTGCGCCACACCTCCCGCGCGGCCTCGATCTGCGCCTCCCGGTCCCCCGCGCGGGAGACCTCGGCCAGCAGCCGCTTCCAGGTGGCGGCGAGGGCGGGATTGCGGAACGGCTCGCCCGCGCGGGGCGGCTTCCCACCGGGCAGGTACACCTCCGCCGACGAGGTCCACTCCGTCTCGAACAGCTCCCGTACGGTCTCGACGGTCGCGCCCACGTTCTCGACGGGTGGGTGGCCGTGTGCGGCGTAGCCGATGGCGTACTTCAGGACGTCCGCGAGGGACTTGGTGCCGTGGTCGCGCAGCAACAGCATCCAGGCGTCGAACGCGCCGGGCACGGCGGCGGCGAGCGGCCCGGTGCCGGGGACGAGGTCCAGTCCGAGGCCGCGGTAGTGCGCGACCGTGGCCCCGGCGGGCGCGACGCCCTGCCCGCACAGCACCCGCACCTCGCCGCCCGCCGGGGCGAGCAGGATCGGCACCTCCCCGGCCGGGCCGTTGAGATGCGGCTCCACGACGTGCAGCACGAACGCGCCCGCCACCGCCGCGTCGTACGCGTTCCCGCCGTCCTCCAGCACCGCCATCGCCGACTGGGAGGCCAGCCAGTGGGTGGAGGACACCATGCCGAAGGTGCCCTGGAGCGTGGGCCGGGTGGTGAACATACGGCGTCGCACCTCGCTTCCGCGGAGTCGGTGTCAGGCGTCCCGATCACCTGATCGTCCGCAGGCTATCGATCACCGCGGGCGGACACACGGGGGATATACCGGGCATACAACGCGCCGCCGGTGAGGCACCGTTACCGCGCGGGCACGGAGCGAGTTGGCACTTCCGCCCCACGGGGACTCATGTGACACTGTCGTCCCGTCCGCAGTGCGGACTCCCTCCGCACCGACCCCGACGAGAAGTGCGCCGTGCGTTCTCTTCCCCTGCCGCTCGCCCTCACCGCACGTCTGACCCCGGTCGCGGTGCTCGCCTGCGCGGGCTGGGCCCTGTCGTCCGGCCCCGAGACGACCACCGCCGCCCAAAGCAAGACGCCCGAGAGAACCGGGACCCGGTCGTCCACGTCCGCGCCGTCGACGACGGCGGTACCCAAGACGTACACCGAGGCCCCGGCGCCGTGCGACAGCCTGCCCGAGAAGACGATCGCCTCCCTCGTGCCGGGCGCCGAACCGGCCGGCAAGGAACTCCCGTCCACGGACTCCTCCGTGCGCCGCACCTGCTCGTGGAACGCCCTCAAGGGCTACGACTACCGCTGGCTCGACGTCTCCTTCGAGATCGGCGACTCGGACGAGAAGGCGGAGAAGCAGTACGAGGCGCGCAAGGCGGAGAAGAGCGGCGGCGGGGCGGTGCCGGGGCTCGGCGACGCGGCGTACTCCGTCGTGAACCTCACCACCGAGGACAAGCAGCAGACCCGTGAGGGCATGGTGCTGGTCCGCGTGGCCAACGCGCTGGTGACGGTGACGTACAACGGCTCCGACTTCGAGACGAGGACGGCACCCTCGACGGACGAGATCAACAAGGGCGCCATCAAGGCGGCCAAGGCCGCGGTGGCCGCGCTGACGGAGGCCGGCGGCACGGGCTGACGCCCCTGGCCACCGGCCCTCGCCCGCCGGCCCCGCCTCCAGGAGGCCGCAAAAGGGGACCTCCAGGAGGCCTCGCCCCCTCGTAGGCGCGGGCCTCAGACGGCGACCCGCTCCCGCCCCGCCCGCATCAGCGCGACGTACAGCACCAGCGAGGCCGCGAGGCCCACCGCCCAGCCGTAGTCGGCGAGCGGTTTCAGGAACGGGATCAGTCCGTCCGCCGGGAAGGGACCCGACGCCACACCGTCCGCGTTCACCGTCGAGTACGACCCCCCGACGGCGAGCACTCCCCCGGCCGCGAAGGCCACCAGCGCCCGCCAGTTCCAGCCGGCCGCGTACCAGTAGCGCCCGCCGGGCGTGTACAGGTCGGCGAGGTGCAGGACCGTACGGCGGACGATCCAGTAGTCGGCGATGAGGATGCCCGCGACCGTGCCGAGCAGCCCGCCGACCACGCCGAGCCAGGTGAAGATGTAGAACTCGGGCGTGGAGATCAGCTTCCACGGAAAGATCAGGATGCCGACGACACCGGTGATCAGCGCGCCGGTGCGGAACGTGATGAGCCTCGGCGCCAGGTTGGCGAGGTCGTACGCCGGGGAGACCACGTTGGCCGCGATGTTCACGGAGACGGTGGCGACCAGCACGGTGACGAGCGCGAAGAGCAGCCCGAAGACGCTGTCGGCCTTGGCCGCGAGGGTCACCGGGTCCCAGATCGGCTCGCCGTAGACCACCTCCGAACCGGAGGTGACGAGCACGGCGAGGATCGCGAACAGCGTCATCGTGGTCGGCAGGCCGAGGGACTGGCCCCAGGTCTGGGCCTTCTGACTGGCGCCGAAGCGCGTGAAGTCGGGGATGTTCAGCGACAGCGTCGCCCAGAAGCCGATCATGCCCATCAGGGACGGGAAGAAGACCGGCCAGAAGTCGGCCCCCCAGCCGAGCTTCGAGGGCTGCGAGAGCAGTTCACCGAAGCCGTCGGCCTGGACGGCGATCCAGACCAGCAGCACGAACGCGCCGACGAGGACGAACGGTGCGGCCCAGTTCTCGAAGTGCCGCAGGAAGTCCATGCCGCGGAGGATGATCGCGATCTGCACCGCCCAGAAGAGCAGGAAGCACAGCCACAGCGGCCACGGGTTGCCCGCGATCCGCCCGGCGTTCTCCCACTCGCCGCCGGTGAGCTTGGAGCCGAGCAGGAAGACGCCGCTGCCGCCGATCCAGGTCTGGATTCCGAACCAGCCGCAGGCCACGGCGGCGCGGATCAGCGCCGGGACGTTGGCGCCGCGCAGCCCGAAGGAGGCGCGGGCGAGGACCGGGAAGGGGATGCCGTACTTGGGTCCGGCGTGCCCGGTGGCGAGCATCGGCAGCAGCACGATGACGTTCGCGAGGGCGATGGTGAACACGGCCTGCTTCCAGTCCATACCCAGGGCGACCAGACCGGAGGCGAGCGTCCAGCTCGGGATGCAGTGCGCCATGGAGATCCACAGCGCGGCGAAGTTGTACGTCGTCCAGCGGCGCTCGGAGACCGGGACGGGCCGCAGGTCCTCGTTGGCGAAAGGGCTGTCGGCGGGGAAGGCCTCGGGGGCCAGGTCTATTCGGTCGGCGGGGGTTCCCTGGTGAACGGCTTCTGTCATGGCAGACCAATCGGATGAGGGACGGGAAAAACGAGTGCGGTCACATCGCTGTCACGCTCGCGTCACGCCCGGCGGGTCACGGTGATGTTGCTTCCTATGGGCCACTCCGGCCGCCCCTGTCCCAGGAAGGGAAGTAGCAGCATGAATCGGCAACGTCGCCTCGTACTCCTCCTGAGCCCACTGGTGATCACGTCGCTGGCCCTCGCGCCCGCGGTCGCCGCACAGGCGGCCTCACCAGCGTCCGCTCCGGCCCAGAAGGGTGGCCCGTCCTGTGAGCTCGAGAGGGTGGGGAAGAAAGACAGCCCCAAGCACAACCTCGTGCTCGACAACTTCCCGAAGAACACCAACGTGCGCGCCGAGTCCGATGAGGAGACCGTCTCGGGCAAGGTGAACCAGAACGGCGACCACACGTTCAAGGACGTGGAGTACGGCGAGTACACCGTGTTCTTCAAGTCGAAGGGCAAGAACCAGAAGGTCTCGTGCGAGACCCCGCCGCCGCCGAAGGACGGCGCGAAGCCGGGAGCCGTCGACCTGGTCGACCTGGACTTCGTGAACGCCGCGCCGCTGACGGGGCTGGACTGCAAGAACACGATGAAGTTCACCGCCACCGGCGTCATCAAGGCCAAGGGCAAGGGCACCGTCAGCTACCAGTGGGCCACGCCGGGCAAGACCCATGCGCAACAGAAGCTCGAGTTCACGGGACCTGAAGAGTCGAAGCAGGTCACCAAGGAATTCACCATCCCCGCGCGGCCTGATGCCGCCGCCGGCTCGGAGCAGTCGAGCTTCGCCGACCTGAAGGTGACCGCGCCCTCAACGGCCTCCGCGAACGGAGACTTCAAGTTCAAGTGCGCCTAGTGCCCTGAAGGACCGTCCCGCGCCCACCCCGGCGACCCGCTCCACGTCGCCGGGGTCACCCCGCCAGCTCCGGGATGACCTCGGCCCCGTACGCCTCGATCGTCGCCTCCTGCGCGTCGTGCATGTCGTACAGCGCGAACTGGTCCACGCCCAGCTCCCGCAGCGTGCTCAGCTTCTCCACGTGCGCCGATGCCGGTCCCAGGACGCAGAAGCGGTCCACGATCTCGTCGGGCACGAAGTCGGTGGACGGGTTGCCGGCGCGGCCGTGGTGGCTGTAGTCGTAGCCCTGCCGTGCCTTGATGTACGCGGTGAGCGCCTCCGGCACCAGGCCGGAGTGTTCCCCGTACCGGCTCACCAGGTCCGCGACATGGTTGCCGACCATGCCGCCGAACCAACGGCACTGGTCGCGGGCGTGCGCGAGGTCGTCGCTGACGTAGGCGGGCGCGGCGACGCAGATCGTGATCGAGGCCGGGTCGCGGCCGGCCGCCTCCGCGGCGTCGCGCACCGCCCTGACCATCCACTCGGTCAGGAAGGGGTCGGCGAGCTGGAGGATGAAGCCGTCCGCCTTCTGTCCGGCGAGGGCGAGGGCTTTCGGGCCGTACGCCGCCATCCAGACCGGGAGCTTGCCGTTGCGGATCCAGGGGATGCGGACGGGCTTGCCGTCGACGACCGCCTCGCGGCCCTCGGCCAGGTCGCGGATGACGTCGATCGCCTCGCCGAGCCGGGCGAGCGTGTTGGGTTTGCGGCCGGCGACGCGCATCGCGGAGTCGCCGCGGCCGATGCCGCACACCGTGCGGTTGCCGAACATGTCGTTGAGGGTGGCGAAGGTGGAGGCGGTGACCTCCCAGGTGCGGGTGCCCGGGTTGGTCACCATGGGCCCGATCGTCAGCTTCTGCGTGTTGGCGAGGATCTGGCTGTAGATGACGAACGGCTCCTGCCAGAGCACGGCGGAGTCGAAGGTCCAGCCGTAGCGGAAGCCATTGCGTTCGGCGCGTTTCATCAGGCTGACGACGCGTGAGGCGGGCGGGTCGGTCTGGAGGACGAGTCCGAAGTCCATGAGCACTCCTCCTAGTTGAGGTACTGGCAGGTGGAGCGGGGGGTGTAGACGCCGTGCCCGGCGCGTCCGGTGTACTCCCGCTCGGTGATGACGGGCACGCCGCGGGAGAGCACGGTCTCGACCCGGCCGGTGACGCGTTTGCCCTCGTACGCCGAGTAGTCGACGTTCATGTGGTGCGTCTCGGCGGACATGACCTGCTCGGCGTGCGGGTCGTAGATGACGACGTCGGCGTCCGCGCCGGGGGCGATGGTGCCCTTCTTCGGGTACATGCCGAACATCCGCGCCGGGGTGGCGCAGGCGATCTCGATCCAGCGGCGGCGCGAGATGTGCCCGTCGAGGACGGCCTGATGGAGCAGGTCCATACGGTTCTCCACGCCAGGGAGACCGTTGGGGATCTTGGAGAAGTCGCCGCGGCCCAGCTCCTTCTGGCCGGTGAAGCAGAAGGGGCAGTGGTCGGTGGAGACGACCTGGAGGTCGTTGGTGCGCAGGCCCCGCCAGAGCTTCGCCTGGTGCTCGCGCGGCCGAAGCGGCGTGCTGCACACGTACTTGGCGCCCTCGAAGTCCGGTTCGGCGAGGTTGTCGGTCGACAGGAACAGATACTGCGGGCAGGTCTCGCCGAAGACGTTCAGGCCCTCGTCGCGCGCCCTGGCCAGCTCGGCCACCGCCTCCATCGCGGAGACGTGCACGACGTACAGGGGCGCGCCGGCGACCTGGGCGAGCCGGATCGCGCGGTGGGTGGCCTCGGCCTCCAGCAGCGCCTTGCGGACCTCGCCGTGGTAGCGCGGGTCGGTCTCGCCGCGGGCCAGCGCCTGCTCGACGAGTACGTCGATCGCGATGCCGTTCTCGGCGTGCATCATGATCAGGCCGCCGTTCTCGGCGGAGCGCTGCATGGCGCGCAGGATCTGGCCGTCGTCGGAGTAGAAGACCCCGGGGTAGGCCATGAACTGCTTGAACGAGGTCACGCCCTCCTCGATGAGGAGGTCCATCTCCTTCAGCGTCTCCTCGTTCACATCGGAGACGATCATGTGGAAGCCGTAGTCGATCGCGCAGTTGCCCTCCGCCTTGGCGTGCCAGGCGTCGAGGCCCTCGCGCAGGCCGTGGCCGACGCTCTGGACGGCGAAGTCGACGATCGTCGTCGTGCCGCCCCACGCCGCCGCGCGGGTGCCGGTCTCGAAGGTGTCGGAGGCGAAGGTGCCGCCGAAGGGCAGCTCCATGTGGGTGTGGACGTCGACGCCGCCCGGGATGACGTACTTGCCGGTGGCGTCGATGGTCCGGTCGGCCGTCCAGGCCTCGGCGGCGGGGGTGCCGGAGGCGGCGAGGGCGGCGATGCGGGTGTCCTCGATGAGGATGTCTGCGTGGATCTCGTCGGAGGCCGTGATGACGAGGCCGCCGCGGATGACTGTCCGGCTGCTCATGTCGTGGTCGCTCCTCGCTGTGGGTACATGCCGGTCGTTTGTGGTTTGGTCGCGCCCGCGCGGCGGAGCCGCATATCGATGCAGCCCCGCGCCCCTTCAGGGAGTTGTCCTTGCCGGAGTTCTACGGCGCCGTCAGCGGCGAGTAGGCCCCCGGCGCCCTGTCCCGGTAGAACTGCCAGCGGTCGCGGACCTCGCGGAGTTTCGCCATGTCCAGGTCCCGCACGACCAGTTCGGTCTCCTTGTCGCTCGCCACCTCGCCGACGAACTGGGCCTCCGGGTCCACGAAGTACGAGGTGCCGTAGAAGTCGTTGTCGCCGTACTCCTCGACGCCCACCCGGTTGATCGCGCCGACGAAGTACTCGTTGGCGACGGCCGCCGCGGGCTGTTCCAGTTGCCAGAGGTAGCCGGACAGGCCGCGGGAGGTGGCCGAGGGGTTGAAGACGATCTCGGCGCCCGCCAGTCCCAGCGCCCGCCAGCCCTCCGGGAAGTGGCGGTCGTAGCAGATGTAGACGCCGATCTTCCCCGCGGCCGTGTCGAAGACGGGCCAGCCGCTGTTGCCGGGGCGGAAGTAGAACTTCTCCCAGAAGCCGCGCACCTGCGGGATGTGGGTCTTGCGGTACTTGCCGAGGTAGGAGCCGTCGGCGTCGATCACGGCGGCGGTGTTGTAGAGGACGCCGGGCTGCTGCTCCTCGTACATCGGCAGGACGAGGACGAGGCCCAGCTCCTTCGCGAGCGCCTGGAAGCGGCGGACGATCGGCCCCTCGGGGATCCGCTCGGCGTACGCGTAGAAGGCGGGGTCCTGGACCTGGCAGAAGTACGGTCCGTAGAACAGCTCCTGGAAGCAGAGGACGTGGGCGCCCTGCGCGGCGGCGTCGCGGGCCGCCTGTTCGTGCACCCGGATCATCGACTCCTTGTCGCCGGTCCAGGCGGTCTGGAAGACGGCGGCGCGGATCACTCGGCTCATCGGGACCTCCGGTCGCTGCGGTGGCTCGGTGTGCCGTGAGCGTAGAAAGCCGGACGGCCGGCTTTGAGATGCACCGTGTCACGTCCGCGGGCGGGCGGCGTGTCACCGTGTCACGCTGTGCGGGGCCCATGTTTCACCGCCGTTTTCCCAGGTCGTCACAGGTTTCACCGGTGTTGCGCGTCGTGCGCGAGGAGCGCGATGTGGACCGAGGCGGCCTGCTCGAAGTCGTCGAGGTCCACACCGAGGCGGGCCTGTATCGCCTCCAGGCGGCGGTAGAGGGCGGGCCGGGAGACATGGTGGAGCTGGGCGGTGCGCGACTTGTTGCGGCCGGTGGCGAGATAGGTGCGCAGCACCGGCAGCAGGTCCTGCCGGTCCCGGCCGAGCAGCCCGGCCAGCTCCCGCTCGGCGAACGACTGCACCTGCGGGTCGTCCCGCAGCAGCCGGACGAGGCCCCTGAGGTGGACGTCCTTCAGGCGGACCACGGCCGGGAGGTCCAGGGCTGCCGGGGATCCGGCCGCGGCGTCCGCGACGTGCCGGGCCTCGCGCAGCCCGGCGGGCACCTCGTCCCAGTCGGTGCGGGCGTCGGCGGCGGCCACGACGGCGGGGTGGCCCTCCTGGCGCAGCCGGGCGGCGAAGTGCTCGGTGAGCGCCGGGGCGTCCTGGTCGCGGGCGAGGCTGAGCAGGACGGCGGTGGCGCCGTCGGCGAGCCCGGCGACCAGCCCGGGCAGGCCCAGCAGCCGCAGGGTGCGCTCGAGCACGGCGGGCCGGACGTCGCGGACCACGAGGGGGACGTAGGCGCGCCGTCCCACGGGCAGTCCGGCGGCCCGCGCCCGGGGCAGCAGCCGGCGCGCCGGTACGGCTCCGGAGACCAGGTCGGTCAGCAGGCTCCGCGCGGACTGCTCCTCCCATGGGTGCGCGGCGCCGCCCAGCAGGCGGTGCAGTATCAGTGCCTCGGCGGCGCGGTCGGCGAGCAGCCGGCCGGCGGCGGTGTCGCCGCGGTGGCCGCACAGCACGATCCGTCCCCACCGCTGCCCGCGTCCGCCCAGTTCGGCGCGGATCCAGCCGTCGCCCTCCCGGCCGCCGGCCTGCCGGGCGATACGGTCCCAGTCGCGCAGTACGTCCTCCACGGCGGGGCGTTCGCCGGCCGTGGCGAGCACCCGGTGGGCGAGGTTGGTGAGGACGACGGGGCAGCCGCTGTGCCGGGCGATCTCGTCGAGGAGGTCCTGGAGCGGTGCCCCGGCGGTGATCAGCGCGGTGAGGGCGGTGCGTACGGTCTCCGAGAGGCTGACCGCGGCGAAGTTGCGCCGCACGAGCCGGGACTGCACCTCCTCGGTGAGCTGGGCGAACGGGAACGGGCGGTGCAGGACGACCAGGGGCAGTCCGCACCGCTCGGCGGTCCGGCACATCGCGGGGGGCGGCGCGGGGAAGGCGCGGCCGAGTCCGAGGACGACGGCCGCGGCCTCCGCGCGGTGCAGGGAGCGGATGTACTCGGCCTGCTTGTGCTCGTCGCCGACGAGCAGCACGCCGGTGGTGAGGACCATCTCGCCGCCGCTGAGCATCACGCCGACGTCGGCGGCCTCGGCGACGTGCACCCAGCGCACCGGGCGGTCGAGCCGGTCGGCGCCCGCCACCACCTCGGGCTCGCCGGCGAGGACGCGTTCCAGGGTGAGCACCTGGCGGACCGACAGGGCGGGCGGCAGTTCGTGGCCGACGGTCATGGCGGTGTCCCCCTGTCTCTTCGGCTGTCTCTTGGGCGGCTAGGCGATGCTCCGCAGGGCCTGTTCGAGGATCGCGGCGCCCTCCTCGGCCTCCGCGACGGTGACGGACAGCGGCGGGGCGATCCGCAGGGCGCTGGTGTTGTGGCCGCCGCCCTTGCCGATGAGCAGTCCGCCCTCGCGGGCCGCCTCCAGCACGGCCGCCGCGGCCTCGGGGGCGGCCTCGTCGGTGCCGGGTTTCGCCAGCTCGATGCCGATCATCAGACCGCGCCCGCGGACCTCCCGTACGGCCGGGATCTGCGCGGCGACGGCCCGCAGCCGTTCGATGAGCAGCCCGCCGACCCGCCGGGCGTTGCCCTGGAGGTCGTGTTCCAGCAGGTAGGTGAGGTTGGCGAGGCCGGCGGCCATGGTGATCTGGGTGCCGCCGAAGGTGGAGATGCTGTTGGCGTCCAGGCAGTTCATGATCTCGGAGCGGGCGATGACGCCGCCGATGGACATGCCGTTGCCGATGCCCTTGGCGAAGGTGACGATGTCCGGCGGGCCGGACTGCGCGTGCGCCTGCCAGCCCCAGAAGTGCTCTCCGGTGCGGCCCCAGCCGGTCTGCACCTCGTCGGCGATCCACAGCGCGCCGCGCTCGTGCAGCACCTCGCGGAAGGCGGCGTACAGGCCGTCCGGCGGAGAGGTGAACCCGCCGACGCCCTGGATGGGTTCGGCGATCAGGGCGGCGGGCGGGCGGGTGTGGCCGAGCAGGTCCCGCAGGTCCTCGACACAGGCCGCGATGAACGCGCGGTCGTCGAGTGCGGCGTACGGGCCGCGGGTGCGGACGCCGCCGTGCACGTACAGCGTCTGCAGCGGGGACAGGGATGTCGGGGACCAGCCGCGGTTGCCGGTGAGGCCGACGGTGGAGAAGGAGCGGCCGTGGTAGCTGTTGCGCATCGCGAGGACGGTGTTGCTGCGCCGGTAGGTGGTGGCCAGCAGCAGCGCGGTGTCGTTGGCCTCGGTGCCGGAGGTCGTGAAGAAGACGCGGGCGTCGGGGATGCCGCTCACCTGGGCGATGCGCTCGGCGAGTTCGACCATGGGCCGGTTGAGGTAGAGCGTGGACGAGTGGATGATCCGCCCGGCCTGCTCGCTGATCGCCTTGGTGACCTCGGGCAGGGCGTGGGCGGTCATGGTGGTGAGGATGCCGCCGAAGAAGTCGAGGTACCGGTTGCCCTCGGCGTCCCATACGTGCCGGCCCTCGCCGTGGGTGATCTCGATCGGGTCGTCGTAGTAGAGGGCGAGCCAGTCGGGCAGCACCGCGCGGTGTCGTCCCAGCAGGTCCCTGGTGATGTGGTTCTCGGTCACGGCCGTACCAGCCCTTCGTACGCGTCGGGGCGGCGGTCGCGGTAGAACGCCCACGTCCGCCGCACCTCGTCGATCAGGTCGAAGTCGAGGTCGCGCACGAGCAGTTCCTCCTTGGAGTCGCCGGCGACCTCCCCGACGAACTGTCCGCGCGGGTCGACGAAGTAGCTCGTGCCGTAGAAGTCGTTCTCGCCGTACTCCTCCTCCTGGCCGACGCGGTTGATGGCGGCCACGAAGTACTCGTTGGCGACGGCCGCGGCGGGCTGCTCCAGGCGCCACAGGTGGGCGGAGAGGCCGCGGTGGGTGGCCGACGGGTTGTAGACCAGCTGGGCGCCGTTCAGGCCGAGTTGGCGCCAGCCCTCGGGGAAGTGGCGGTCGTAGCAGATGTAGACGCCGACCTTGCCGACGGCGGTGTCGAAGACGGGCCAGCCGAGGTTGCCGGGCCGGAAGTAGTACTTCTCGTAGAAGCCCTTGAGCTGGGGGATGTGGTGCTTGCGGTACTTGCCGAGGTAGGTGCCGTCGGCGTCGATCACGGCGGCGGTGTTGTAGTAGAAGCCGGACTGCTCGACCTCGAAGACAGGGACGACGATCACCATGCCGGTCTCGCGGGCGAGGTCGCGCATCCGGCGCACGGTCGGGCCGTCGGGGACCGGCTCGGCCCAGCGGTAGTGCTCCGGCTCCTGGACCTGGCAGAAGTACGGGGTGTTGAAGACTTCCTGGAACCCGATGACCTTGGCTCCCCGGCGGGCCGCCTCGCGGGCGTGCTCCTCGTGTTTCGCGACCATGGACTCGGTGTCGCCGGTCCAGGTCGCCTGGACCAGAGCGGCGCGTACGACGTTGGCCATGAGCTGCTCCTTCGACGGGACGTCAGAGCCTCTACGCCCGTAGACGCAGGTCGTAGAGGGATGAACGTATGCCTCCGGGAAGGCCTTGCCAAGACCATCGTCGGCAACCCGCGCGGTCCGTCGCGACTGCCACTCCTGTGGGTGAGCGGCGGGGCCGGTCAGGTGGCCAGTCCGGCCACGCGGAGGGCGTGCACGAGGTCCCGGTGGCGTTCCCCGGAGACCCGCGCGGCGGCCTGGAGCAGCAGTGGGACGAGGGTCTGCGGGGCGGGTGCGGCGCTGCGGACCGCCTCCTCCGGGGTGCGGACCCGGACGTAGGCGTCGAGGAGGGCGTCCGCCTCCCGGCGGCGGCCCTCGGTGGTCAGTCCGAGCACGGCCTGCCCGATCTCCACGGCGGGGCGGACGACGCCCTGCCGCAGGATCTGCTGCCCGTCCGCGTCACGCCCGGCCGCGGTCAGCGCGTCGGCGGCGGCCACCAGCCGGTCCGCGGGCAGCGAGGCGGTCTCCCACAGCAGGGTCGCCCAGTCGGCGGCCAGGCCCGCGCGCTCCATCTCGGCGGCGAGCAGCGGGAACCGGGCGGCGGGCCACCGCGCGGCCTCGACCAGCAGCGCGTGCGCCTCCCCGCTGCGACCCTCGGCCCGCAGCCGCGCCAACGCCTCGACCACGGCCCCCGCCTCGCGCCGCGCCTCCGCGTCCACGGGCTCGCTCCGCGGCACCTCCACCACCGGCGTCTCCTCCCCTGCTCCCGCGAACCGCGCGCCCCGAGGCGTACGCCCACCCCGCGCGACCGGCACGGCGGGCACCGCCTGGGCAACGTCCGGGACGACGACCGGACCGTCGCTGTCCTCGCCGATCCCGGCGAAACGGGCACTGCCGCGACGCCGTTTGCGGGGCTTGGGGGTGGCGGTGGGCGCGGGGGGTGCGGGGGTGGTGGGGGTCGTGGTGGAGGTGGTGTGGGTCGCGGGGGTCGTGGCAGGAGGCGCAGGGGTGGCAAGGGGCGTAGGGGTGGTGGCGGGGGCGGGCGTCACCGGGTTGCGTGTCGCAGGGCTGGGTGTCACGGGGCTGGGTGTCACGGGGCTGGGTGTCACGGGGCTGGGTGTCGCGGGGGCCGGCGCGGCGGTTGCGGCGTCGGCCGGCCGCAGGCCACCAGCGGCCGACCGCAGGCCACCACCCGGCTCACCGACCGACCACGGGCCACCCGACTCGCCGGCCGGCCACAGGCCACCATCCGGACCAGTGGCCCGCCGCAGGCCACCACCCGGCTCACCGACCGACCACGGGCCACCGCCCGGACCAACGGCCGACCAAGGGCCACCGCCCGGACCAGCGGCCGGCCAAGGCTCACCGTCCCGCCTGCCACCCGGCCACGAGCTTCCCTCCCACCTGGCCATGCGGGCGCGGAGTTCCGTGCAGCGGGCGGTGGCGCGGTCGTGGTCGTCGCGGGCCCAGGCCAGGTCGAGGCGGAGGGCGTCGGCGGCGTCCTGAGTGGTGGCCGCGGCGAGCGAGCGGCCCAGTTCGGCGAGGCGTTCGGCGGCGTACTTCTGCTCGCGGAGCATCACGTCGAGCCGGTCGCCGAGGGCGTCCCGGCCGCCGGGCCGGGCGTCGTACGCGGCGAGCGCGGCGGCGTGCAGGGCGCGCGCCCGGTCCTTCTCGGCGGCGGCCTCGGGCCCGTGCTCGGCGGCGAGGTCCTGGAGCAGCGACTCGACCACGTCCCAGGGCGGGACCTCGTGCCCGTCGAGGCAGGCGCTCATCCCGTCGGGGTCGCGCTGCCAGAACACGGCGCACCACCCGCTGTCCTGGTCCAGCCGGGCCAGCAGGCCACCCAGGTAGTCCGCGAACTCCCGGACTCGATCCGGGAGCTGATCCACTGTCATCGCCCACTCCCCGCACGACCGGAGCACTCGGGTCCGTAGCCAACACGAGCCGTGTTACGGGCTCGCTACAGGGAGTTTTCAGCCGGGGCGCGACACCCTCAGGCGGCGGCCGCCCCGGACGTGACGTCCACGGCCGACGCGTCGCCGACCGCCGCGGCCAGCTCGTCCAGGGACAGCCCCAGGGTGCGTCCGAGCGCGGCGACCGTGAAGAACGCCGGTGTGGGCGCCCGGCCGGTCTCGATCTTGCGCAGCGTCTCGGCGGAGACGCCGGCGCCGGCCGCCACCTCCGCCATGCTGCGGCCACCGCGGGCCTCGCGGAGCAGCCGGCCGAGCCGCTCGCCGCGTTCGCGCTCTTCGGGGGTGAGGGGGGTGCGCACCATGGCGCCAGTCTAGCGGCGTCCCCATTCAAATACCGCACCCCATTCAAATACCGGTATAGTAATTGGCATGGTGGAACTGAAGACCGACACCTCGATCGATGCCATGTACGAGGCGGGCCAGGTCGTCGCCCGCGCCCTCACGGCCGCACAAAACGCCGCCGACGTGGGCGTCTCCCTCCTCGACCTGGACGCCCTGGCCCGCGACGTGCTGCGGGAGGCGGGCGCGACCTCACCCTTCCTCGGCTACCACCCCTCCTTCGCCCCGACCCCCTTCCCCGCCGTCCTGTGCGCCTCGGTGAACGACGCGATCGTGCACGGCATCCCGACGCGCTACCGGCTGCGCGACGGCGACCTGGTCTCCCTGGACTTCGGCGCCGAGCTGAACGGCTGGGTCGGCGACTCGGCGATCAGCTTCACCGTCGGCCGCCCCCGCCCCGCCGACGTGCGCCTGATAGAGACGGCCGAACGCGCCCTCGCCGCCGCCATCGACGCCGCCGTCGTCGGCAACCGCATCGGCGACATCGCCCACGCCATCGGCCGGGTGTGCCGGGACGCCGGTTACGGCATCCCGGAGGACTTCGGCGGGCACGGCGTGGGCCGCCGTATGCACGAGGACCCGCCGGTCCCCAACGAGGGCCGCCCCGGCCGCGGCATGCGGCTGCGCGCCGGCATGGTCCTGGCTATCGAGCCGATGCTCGTCGCGGGCGGCACCGACGGCTACCACGCGGCCCCGGACGGCTGGACCCTCCGCACGAACGACGGCTCCAGGGCGGCCCACGTCGAACACACGGTCGCGATCACGGAGGAGGGGCCGCGCATTCTCACGGCGAGGTGACCCCTTCGGGGGCGCCGGTGCTGCACATGCCTGTCGCCCCACTTCGTGCCAAGGTGGCTTAAACGAGCCCACCCCGGGTTACCCGGCCCCGGCACGTCGACAGCGAAGGAACCCAAACGATGACCAGCGGCTTCATCGGCTCGGAGGGCGACCCCTTCGGAGAATTCCTCGCCCGCTTCTTCGGCGGCCCCCGCCCCGGGCCCCGCCAGATCGACATCGGCCGGCTGCTCAGCCAGCCGGCCCGGGATCTGGTCCAGGGCGCCGCGCGGTACGCCGCCGAACACGGCAGCCGGGACCTCGACACCCAGCACCTGCTCCGCGCGGCCCTGTCCGCGGAGCCGACCCGAAGTCTGCTCAGCCGCTCCGGCGCGGACCCGGACTCGCTCGCCTCGGAGATCGACGAGCGCTCCGGGCCGGCGCAGTACCCGGAGGGCGAGGTGCCACCGCCGACCTCGCTGTCGCTCACCCCGGCGGTCAAGCGCGCCCTGCTGGACGCGCACGACCTGGCCCGGGCGAGCGGCGCCGGTCACATCGGGCCGGAGCATGTGCTGAGCGCGCTCGCCAACAACCCGGACTCGGCCGCCGGGCACATCCTGAACGCGGCGCGTTTCGCCCCCGGCGGGCCGAAGGAGGCCCCGGAGGCCGGGCCGGCGGCGCCCCGCGCGGAGCGGCCACGGCAGACCGCCACGCCCACCCTCGACAAGTACGGCCGCGACCTCACCGACCAGGCCCGCCGGGGCCGCATCGACCCGGTGATCGGCCGGGACGACGAGATCGAGCAGACCATCGAGGTGCTGTCCCGAAGGGGCAAGAACAACCCGGTGCTGATCGGGGACGCGGGCGTCGGCAAGACCGCCATCGTGGAGGGGCTGGCGCAGCGGATCGCCGACGGCGACGTGCCGGACGTGCTGATCGGCCGCCGGGTCGTCGCCCTCGACCTCACCGGAGTCGTCGCGGGCACCCGCTACCGGGGCGACTTCGAGGAGCGGATGAACAACATCGTCGACGAGATCCGCACCCACTCCGACCAGCTGATCATCTTCATCGACGAGCTGCACACCGTGGTCGGCGCGGGCGGTGGCGGCGAGGGCGGCTCGATGGACGCCGGGAACATCCTCAAGCCGGCGCTCGCGCGCGGCGAGCTGCACATCGTGGGCGCGACCACGCTGGAGGAGTTCCGCCGGATCGAGAAGGACGCGGCGCTGGCCCGCCGCTTCCAGCCGATCCTGGTGCCGGAGCCGACCACCGAGGACGCGCTGGAGATCCTGCGCGGCCTGCGCGACCGATACGAGGCCCACCACCAGGTCCGCTACAGCGACGAGGCGCTGGAGGCGGCGGTGGAGCTGTCGGACCGCTATCTCACCGACCGGCGCCTGCCCGACAAGGCGATCGACCTGATCGACCAGGCGGGCGCGCGGGTACGGCTGCGGGCCCGCACCAAGGGCACGGACGTACGGGCCATGGAGCGGGAGGCCGAGCAGCTGACCCTGGACAAGGACCAGGCGGTCGCCGACGAGCAGTACGAGGAGGCCATGCGGCTGCGCGACCGGATCACCGAGCTGAAGCGGCGGATCGCCGAGGCCGCCGGGGACGACGAGGCCGACGAGGGCCAGAACCTGGAGGTGACCGGGGAGGCGATCGCCGAGGTGGTGTCCCGGCTGACGGGGATTCCCGTCAGCCGGCTCACCGAGGAGGAGAAGGACCGGCTGCTGGGCCTGGAGGAGCATCTTCGTGAGCGGGTGGTCGGCCAGGAGGAGGCCGTGCGGGTCGTCTCCGACGCGGTGCTGCGCTCCCGGGCCGGGCTGTCCTCACCGGACCGCCCGATCGGCAGTTTCCTGTTCCTCGGGCCGACCGGCGTCGGCAAGACCGAGCTGGCGCGGGCGCTCGCGGAGGCGCTGTTCGGCAGCGAGGACCGGATGGTCCGCCTCGACATGAGCGAGTACCAGGAGCGGCACACCGTCAGCCGGCTGGTGGGCGCCCCGCCCGGATATGTCGGCCACGAGGAGGCCGGGCAGCTCACCGAGGTGGTCCGCCGCCACCCGTACTCGCTGCTCCTGCTCGACGAGGTGGAGAAGGCGCACCCGGACGTCTTCAACATCCTGCTCCAGGTGCTGGACGACGGACGGCTCACCGACTCCCAGGGCCGCACGGTCGACTTCACCAACACGGTCATCGTGATGACCAGCAACCTCGGTTCGGAGGCGATCATCCGGCGCGGCGCCGGGATCGGGTTCGGGCCGGGCGGGGACGCCGACGAGGAGGCGCGCCGGGAGCAGATCCTGCGCCCGCTGCGCGAGCACTTCCGGCCCGAGTTCCTCAACCGGATCGACGAGATCGTCGTCTTCCGCCAGCTCACCCCCGACCAGCTGCACCGGATCACCAACCTGCTGCTGGAGGAGACCCGGCGGCTGCTGCACGCCCAGGGCGTGACCGTCGAGTTCACCGATCCGGCCGTGGACTGGCTGTCCCGGCAGGGCTACCAGCCGGAGTACGGGGCGCGCCCGCTGCGCCGCACGATCCAGCGGGAGGTCGACAACCGCCTGTCCCGGCTGCTGCTGGACGGCCGGGTCCAGCGAGGCGACCGTGTCACGGTCGACGTGACGGGCGACCGCCTCGCCTTCCATCCGGAGCGGGCCCCGGTCGGCTAGCGCGACACGCCCCGGGGCGCGGGGTTCCGGGGCGCGCCTCGGCTAGCGGGTGGGCCGTACGACCATCGCCGAGCCGCCGCCCCGGCGTTCCGTCTCCGCCGCCGCCAGCCACTTGCCGCCGGGCAGGCGCTGGACGCCGGTGGCGGCGCCGATCTCGGGGTTGAGGCGGAAGGCGTGGCCGATCCGCTCCAGTTCGGCGCGCACCGCGCTGTCGTACAGGCCGGGTTCGAGTTCGCTGGTGGCCGCGTTGCGCTGGCTGGCGCGCGGGGCGGCGATGGCGTCGACGAGGGGCAGGCCGCGGTCGAGGAAACCGGTCAGGGTCTGGAGCACCGTGGTGATGATCGTGGCGCCGCCGGGCGAGCCGAGGGCCACGACGGGCCGGTCGTGGCGGTCCAGCACGATCGTCGGGGACATCGACGAGCGGGGCCGCTTGCCCGGTCCGGGCAGGTTCGGGTCGTGGACGGCCGGGTTGGCGGGGGCGAAGGAGAAGTCCGTCAGCTCGTTGTTGAGGAGGAAGCCGCGGCCGGGCACGGTGATGCCGCTGCCGCCGGTCTGCTCGATGGTGAGGGTGTAGGAGACTACGTTGCCCCACTTGTCGGCGACCGTCAGGTGCGTGGTGCTGTCGCCCTCGTACGTGGTGGGCGCCGCGGGGCCCGTGGTGCCGCAGTCGGCGGGGTGGCGCGGGTCGCCGGGCGCGAGCGGGCTGGTGAGCACCGCGTCGTCCTTGATGAGGCAGCCGCGCGTGTCGGCGTACCGCTGCGACAGCAGTTCCTTGGTCGGTACGTCCTCGAAGGCCGGGTCGCCGACCCAGCGGCCCCGGTCGGCGAAGGCGATACGGCTGGCCTCGATGAAGCGGTGCAGGTAGCGGGCCTGGCTCGCCTGGGACAGGTCGGTGCGCTCCAGGATGTTGAGCGCCTCGCCGACGGTGGTGCCGCCGGAGGAGGACGGGGCCATGGAGTAGACGTCGAGGCCGCGGTAGGTCGTCCGGGTGGGTGCCTGGGACTTGACGCGGTAGGCGGCGAGGTCCTTCTCGGACAGGTCGCCGGGGCGGGCGTTCCAGCCCGAATCCGGGTCCACCGGGGGTTTGTTGACGGTGGCGACGATGTCCTCGGCGAGGTCGCCGCGGTAGAGCGCGCCGGTGCCCTTGCGGGCCAGCTCCTCGTAGGTGCGGGCCAGGTCGGGGTTCTTGAACGTCGAGCCGACGACGGGCAGTCGGCCGCCCGGCAGGAACAGCTCGGCGGTGTCGGGGAAGTGGCGGAAGCGGGTCTCGTTGGCGGCGGTCTGCGCGCGGAAGGTGGCGTCGACGGTGAAGCCGTCGCGGGCCAGCCGCACGGCGGGCTTCAGGAGCGTGCCGAGCCGCTGGGTGCCCCACTTGTCGAGGGCGGCGCGCCACGTGGCGGGAGTGCCGGGGGTGCCGACGGCGAGGCCGCTGCTGACGGCCTCGGCGAACGGGATCGGCTTGCCGTGCTCCAGGAAGAGGCCGGAGTCCGCGGTCAGCGGGGCGGTCTCGCGGCCGTCGAGGGTGTGCACGCTGCGGGACTTGGCGTCGTAGTAGACGAAGTAGCCGCCTCCGCCGATGCCCGCGGAGTAGGGCTCGGTGACGCCGAGCGCGGCGGCGGTGGCGACGGCCGCGTCGACCGCGTTGCCGCCGTTCCTCAGCACCTCGATGCCGGCGGCGGAGGCGTCCGGGTCGACGCTGGCGACGGCGCCGCCGTGGCCGACGGCGACCGGTACCTTCTCGGGGGCGGTCCGGGGGGCGTCGGGCGGGGCTGCCGCTCCCACCGACACCACGGCGGCCGAGACCGCCAGGACGGACAGCTTGCGTACGACGGGACGACGCATCCGCACCTCCAGTGAAAGGCCGTTCGGGCAGCCTAGTCCATGACCATGGGCACGTCAGGTGCACCCGATACGATGCCCCGCCATGAACGACGACGTGCGCAACATCGTCCTCGGCGTACTGGCGACCGGCATAAGCGCCGCGCTGGGCTGGTTCACCCGTACCTACCTCTGGCGCCGCCGACTCCGCCGCAAGCAGGCGTTCTTCGGGCTGCCGGACAACTCCGAGTCGCTGCTGGTGGTCAACCGGGACGCGGGCGGCACGGATCTGATGGTGACCCGGCACGACGTGTTCGCGCTGCTGGAGCTGTCGGCGCTGATCAAGGACTGCAACGCACACGCGCAGGTGGTGGCGCACGACTCGGCCCAGCAGGGGTTCGGCGAACGCACCGAGTTCTGCGTGGGCGGGCCGGTCTCCAACCGGCGGATGGCCGCCCATCTGCAGAGCCTGCTGCCGGGGGTGCGGGTCAACGTGGACGGCGAACCGGGGCCGGAGCGGGGCGCGTTCCGGATCGGGGGCGAGCGCTACCTGATGGAGCCGGGCCGCACCGAGTACGTGCTGCTGGCCCGGCTCACCGGCGGTCAGGCGCCCCAGGCGCGGCCGGTGTTCCTGTTCTGCGGGCAGCGGGCGATCGACAACCAGGCCGCCACCCGGTATCTCGCCCGCCATCACGAGCGCCTGTCCCGCACGTACGGCAAGGGCTCCTTCGTGCTGCTGCTGAAGGTGGTCAACTCCCAGGCGTACGGGCCGGACGTGGTGGAGCTGGTGGCGGACGTGACGCGGGCGGCGCAGTCGCCCCTCCCGGCGGAGGCGGAACGGTCCGCCCTTCAATGATTGTTACTTTCACGTAACTTACCGACGGGTTACCCCTGGTAAGCCCCCGCGGTTACCGTCGGGTCACTTTCGTTGACACGAGTGAGGAGTGACCCGTGGGACTCCATCGCAAGGCCCTGCGCACGACCGCCGTGGGCGCCGTCTCCGCGACCCTGATCGCCGGTGGCGCCCTCACCGTCGCCCCCACCGCCCACGCCACGACCGGCGGCGTACGGTTCGTCGACATCACCGGCGACGGCGGTACGACGCTCAAGGCGAACGTCGTCACCCCCGCCGGCGCCGACGGCTCCCGCCGCTACCCGCTGATCGTGCTGCCCACGAGCTGGGCCACGCCCCAGATCGAGTACCTGGCCCAGGCCCAGCGGCTCGCCGACTCCGGCTATGTGGTCGTCACCTACAACGTGCGCGGCTTCTGGCAGTCCGGCGGCCATATCGAGGTCGCGGGCCCACCGGACATAGCCGACGCGTCGAAGGTGATCGACTGGGCACTGGCCCACACCCCGTCCGACGCGTCGAACATCGGTATGGCGGGCGTCTCCTACGGCGCCGGGATCAGCCTGCTCACCGCCGCCCACGACGAGCGGGTCAAGGCGGTCGCCGCGCTCAGCGGCTGGGCCGACCTCATCGACTCCATCTACTCCGGCCGCACCCAGCACGCCCAGGCCGCCGCCCTGCTCCAGGGCGCGGGATCCCTCACCGGCCGCCCGAGCGCCGAACTCCAGCAGATCTTCCAGGACTTCTTCGCGTCCAACCTGGACAAGGAGGACGAGATGCTCGCCTGGGGGGCGAAGCGCTCCCCCGCCACCCACCTGGACCGGATCAACGCCCACGGCACCGCCGTCATGCTCGCCAACGCCTGGGGCGACACCGTCTTCCCGCCCAACCAGTACGCCGACTTCTACGAGAAGCTGACCGGCCCCAAGAGACTCCAGCTGCGCCCCGGCGACCACGCGACCGCCGAGGCGACGGGCCTGCTCGGGCTCCCCAACGACGTCTGGACGGACACCGAGCGCTGGTTCGACCACCACCTCAAGGGCGAGGCCAACGGCATCGACCGCGAGCAGCCGGTGCGGCTGAAGTCCCGTACGGGAGGCGGCTACGAGACGTACCCGGACTGGAAGTCGGTCGCGGCGACCCACCGGAAGATCACCCTCCAGGGCACCACCACCATCGACACGAACGTCAACACGGGCGCGGACGGCGGCGTCATCTTCCTGTCCAACCTGCTCGACCAGATCGCCCAGGTCCCGCCGGTCGCCTCGATCCCCCTGCTCCCCCGCCGCTGGGCCGCCGTCTGGCAGTCGCAGACGTACGCCACCGCCCAGCGGGTGCGCGGCACCGCCACGCTGCACACCACGGTCACCTCGACCAAGGAGAGCGGAACCCTCGTCGCGTACCTCTACGACGTGGGCCCGCTCGGCCTCGGCAAGCTGGTCAGCAACGCGCCGTACACCTTCCACGGGCAGACGCCGGGTCAGCCGTTCGGCGTCGACCTGGAGCTGTTCTCCACGGCCTACGACGTCCCGGCAGGGCACCGGCTCGCCCTGGTCGTCGACACGGTCGACCCGCTCTACATCGAGCACAACCCGTCCGGCGCGCGGCTGACCTTCTCCTCACCGGCGAACGACCCGTCATACGTGTCGATTCCGCTGCGCGAGCAGTGATCGGCGGCCGCGGCCGGACGGCCCGGCTCTGGGTACTGCTGCCCCCTACGGTCCGCGCATCCCGACGCGAATCGGCGAGAGTTCCCTCGCCACGGGGATGAACGGCACATCGTAGTCGAGTTCCGGCGCGCTGGGGGCGGCCGGTCGGTGGACGCCCTGCCGAAGGGGCGTCCACCGGGCACGGAGCGCCCGGGTGACGGGGACCATGGGCGGTGCCCCCGCTCAGTGGTGGAGGATCTTGGCGAGGAAGTCGCGGGCACGCTCGCTCTCGGGTGCGGTGAAGAACGCGTCGGGCGCGCGGTCCTCGACGATCCGGCCGTCGGCCATGAAGACCACACGGTTGGCGGCGGAGCGGGCGAAACCCATCTCATGGGTGACGACCACCATGGTCATGCCCTCGCGGGCGAGCTGCCGCATCACCTCCAGGACCTCGTTGATCATCTCGGGGTCGAGGGCGGAGGTGGGCTCGTCGAACAGCAGCGCCTTGGGGTCCATGGCGAGGGCGCGGGCGATGGCGACCCGCTGCTGCTGGCCGCCGGAGAGCTGGGCGGGGTACTTGTCCGCCTGGTCGGCGACTCCGACCCGTTCCAGGAGTTCGCGGGAGCGCCGGTCGGCCTCCTCCCTCCCCCGGCCGCGGACCTTGACCTGCCCGAGCGAGAGGTTCTGCAGGACCGTCTTGTGGGCGAACAGGTTGAAGGACTGGAAGACCATGCCGACCTCGGCGCGCAGCCGGGCCAGCGCCTTGCCCTCCTCGGGCATCGGCCGGCCGTCGAGCAGGATCGTGCCGGACTGGACGGGCTCCAACCGGTTGATCGCCCGGCACAGCGTCGACTTGCCCGACCCGGACGGGCCGATGACCACGACCACCTCCCCCTTGCCGACGGTGAGGTCGATGTCCCGCAGGACATGCAGCTCCCCGAAGTACTTGTTGACGTTCCGCAGCTCGATCAACGGATCGACGGCCATGCTCAGCGCTACCCACTTTCCGCTGTGTCGTGGTTGCCGCAAACTATCCACCCCAGAAGGGAGTTAAGACGCGACACGCACCTTCCGGACATAAGCCGTATTTACGTCAACGGGGCCGAGGGGCGGCTCCCTCAGGCCCTCCAGGCCCCCCTCAGGCCCCTCCAGGCCCCTCCAGGCCCCTCCAGGCCCCTCCAGGCCCCTCCAGGCCCTCCTGGACCCCTCAGCTCTCCGCGACCTCGGCGTACAGCTGGGACAGCTCGGGCACCCCATTGGCCGCCCACTCCTGTCCGACGGCCACCACGTCGACCTCGCGCCCGGAGGCGAGCAGGACGACCGGCTGCCCGTCGGGGCGGATCTCCCAGGCCGCGCCGGGCACGGTCCGCACGATGACAGTGCCCAGATACAGACCCGCGTCGTTGCCCAGCCGCAGCAGCATCTCCGCGTCGTCCCGCCAGCGCGGCGGCAGCTGGTCCAGCGCCTCCAGGGAGGCCGCCGTGTCGTCGAGCCGGACCCCCGCCTCCCCCGCCTGGGACCGCAGCAGCTCGCACTCGGCCAGGAGTTCGGCGATGCCCGCGGGGTCGACCGCCCCGTGCCCCGTGCGCCGGCTGCCCAGGAAAGGGATGTTCATACCTCCAGACTGACATTCGTACCGGCGTGCGCACCACAGGGCACGCGGACGATCCCGGCCACGCCTGCGGGCGGTTTCACGCCGTGTTCGTCCGCGGTTCGTTGACGGCTCCCCGGCCCCTGCCTAGCTTCACGGAAGCGGTGTCCGTGTCCCCTGAGTCGGGAGGTCCGGTTGGTGCGTCGAGGGGTCCGAGGGCTCGCGGTCGTCCTCCTGCTGTGCGCGTCCGTGATCCCGGCGGCCACCGCGCAGGCCACCGGCGAGCGGCGCGCCGAACCACGGCCGATCACCCAGCTGTTCGACAACCGGGCCGTCAGCGACGACGCCCGCCCCGCCGAGGCGGACTTCGACGGCGCCGGCGCCTCCCTGTCCGCCCGGGACCTCGCCGCGGCCGGCTGGACGCCCGGCCGCGCGCTCACCGTGCAGGGCGCCCGGCTGACCTGGCCGAAGCGGGCCCCGGGCGAGCCGGACAACGTGGTCGCCGCCGGCCAGCAGGTGCGGGTGCACGGCCGCGGCGACGCCCTCGCCTTCCTCGTCGCGGGCACCACCGGGCAGGACGTCACCGGCTCGGGCACGGTCGGATACGCCGACGGCTCCGTCTCCTCCTACCTGCTGACCGCCCCCGACTGGCGCCGAGGCCCCCTCGCCACCAAGGCGGTGGCCCTGCCCCACATCAACACCCCCGGCGGTCAACTCGCCGAGAAGGCCCGGCTGTACGTCGTGACGGTGCCCGTCGCGCCGGGCCGCGAGGTCGTCTCGGTACGGCTGCCGCGCGCGGCCGGACTGCATGTGTTCGCGGTGTCGGTGCGGGCGGCGGCGACCGGCTGGACCGGAAGCTGGGCGACGGCGACCTCCGGCTATCCGGCCGTGGGGCCGTGGACCGACCGGACGCTGCGGCTGGTGGTGCACACCTCGGCGGGCGGGCCGCGGGTGCGGCTGCGCTTCGACAACACGTTCGCCGCCGCGCCGGTGCGGATCGGCAGCGCCACCGTCGCCGTCCAGGACACGGGGGCGGCGGCGGTCGGCACACCGGTGCCGCTGACGTTCGGGGGCGCGAGAGGCACGGAGATCCCCGCGGGCGCCCAGGTCCGCAGCGACCCCGTGGACTTCGCGGTGGCGCCGGACACCAGTCTGCTGGTCAGCTTCCACCTCCCCGGCACGGTGCCCGCGGCGCCCGTGCACCGGCTCGCGCAGCAGCGGTCGTATCTCAGTGAGGCCGGCGACCACGCGGCCGACGCCACGGCGGGCGCGTACACCACGGTCATCACCAGCTGGCCGCTGCTGACGGGGGTCGACGTGGGCGGCGGGCCGGGCTCGGTCGTGCTGCTCGGCGACTCCATCACCGACGGGGACAAGTCGACGGTGGACGCCAACCGGCGCTGGCCGGACGTGCTGGCCCGGCGGCTGCTGGCGCAGAGCGAGGTGCCGCGCTACGGCGTGCTCAACCAGGGCATCTCGGCCAACCGTGTGGTCACCGACGTCTACCCGGGCGACGGCGTCTCGTCGAGCTCGGGCGGGGTGAGCGCCCTGCACCGGCTCGACCGGGACGCCCTCGCCCAGACCTCGGCGCGCACGGTGGTCGTCTTCCAGGGCGTCAACGACGTGCGCTGGGGCACGAGCGCGGCGCGGGTGACCGACGGGCTGCGGGAGATCGCCGGCCGCGCGCACGCCCGCGGGCTGCGGGTGCTGGCGGCGACGATCCTGCCGTGCGAGGGCGAGGCCCGGTGCACCGCCGCCGTCGACACCGAGCGGATCGCGGTCAACGACTGGATCCGCCGCGCCGGCGTGTTCGACGGCGTGCTGGACTTCGACGCGGTGATCCGGGACCCGGCACGGCCGTCCCGGATGCTGCCCGCGTACGACAGCGGCGACCATCTGCACCCGGGCGACGCCGGGCTCGCGGCGCTGGCGGAGTCGGTGGACCTGCGGCTGCTGTGAAAGAACCCGTACGGGGCTGGACGTCGAGGCCGACGAGGATCCCGTACGGGGGCTGGACGGGGCTAGACCTCGAGGTCGACGACGACCGGCGCGTGGTCCGAGGCGCCCTTGCCCTTGCGCTCCTCGCGGTCCACGTAGGCGTCCTTGACGGCCTTGGCGAACGGCTGGTTGCCGTAGACCAGGTCGATGCGCATGCCGCGGTTCTTGGGGAAGCAGAGCTGGCGGTAGTCCCAGTACGTGAACGGGTGGTCGTACTTCAGGGGGCGCGGGACGACGTCCTCCAGGCCCGCCTCGCGCAGGGAGGCGAGGGCGGCGCGCTCGGCCGGGGTGACGTGGGTCGAGCCCTCGAAGGCGGCCGGGTCGAAGACGTCGTCGTCGGTCGGCGCCACGTTGTAGTCGCCCATCACGGCGAACGGGCGGCTGCCGCCCGCGTCGCCCGCGACGGCGGCCTTCAGGGCCTCGAACCACTGGAGCTTGTACGCGTAGTGCGGGTGCTCCACCTCGCGGCCGTTCGGCACGTACACCGACCAGACGCGGACCGGGCCGCAGGTCGCGGAGATCGCGCGGGGCTCCGTCACGCCGTCGAAGCCGGGGTCGCCGGGCAGGCCCTTGACCACGTCCTCGATACCGACGCGGGAGAGCACCGCCACCCCGTTCCAGCGGCCCGTCGCGTGCACCGCCGCCTCGTAGCCCAGCTCGCGCAGCTCGGCGAACGGGAACTGCTCCTCGGCGACCTTGGCCTCCTGGAGGCAGAGCACGTCGGTGCCGCTGCTCTCCAGCCAGGCCAGGAGCCTCGGCAGGCGGGCGGTGATCGAGTTCACGTTCCAGGTCGCGATGCGCATGTCTCACAACCTACCCGGCGGCACTGACAACGCGGTGCCGCCCGGGCGTCGGGGTGCTCACACCTCGGCGGAGCCGCCCGGCGTCAGCCGCAGGTGCTCCGTGCCGCCGAGCCCGCCGATCTGCCGGTCGTAGATCGGGCGGGCGAGGTCGGTGAGGAGGGCGTCGTGGATGTCGTAGGCGCGCTGGGGGCGCACCTCACGGACGTAGTCGATGACCTCGGAGATCTTGTTCCAGGGAGCCATCACCGGGAGCATCAGCGTCTCCACCGGCTGGTCCGGGACGGTGAGGGCGTCGCCGGGGTGGAAGACCCGGCCGCCGTCGATGAGGTACCCGACGTTGGTGATGCGCGGGATGTCGGGGTGGATCACCGCGTGCAGCTCGCCGTGGACCTGCACGTCGAAGCCCGCGGCCGTGAAGGTGTCGCCGTGGCCGACGGTGTGCACGCGTCCGGGGAACGCCGCCGAGATCCGCTCCGCAACCGACTTCAGGGTCCAGATCCCGGCGGCCGGATTCGCCTCCATCGCGGCGCGCAGCCGTCCCTCGTCGAAGTGGTCGGGGTGCTCGTGCGTGACGAGGATCGCGTCCGCGCCGACGGCGGCGTCCGGCTCGCTGAATCCGCCGGGGTCGAGGACGAGGGTGCGGCCGTCCTTCTCCAGGCGGACACAGGCGTGCGACTTCTTCGTGAGCTTCAGCTTCATGGGATCATCCTGCCCGCCCGCCCGGAACGCGTGCTCACTCCCGGGGCGTGGTCACTCCTGGGGCGTGGTCTCCTCCCGGATGACCTCCTGGGCCACCTTGAACGCGCTGTTCGCCGCCGGTACGCCGCAGTAGACGGCGGCGTGCAGCAGCACCTCCTTGATCTCGGCCGGGGTCAGGCCGTTGCGCAGCGCGGCGCGGGTATGGAAGGCCAGCTCGTCGAGGTGGCCGCCCGCGACCAGGGCGGTGAGGGTGATGCAGCTGCGGGTGCGGCGGTCCAGGCCGGGCCGGTTCCAGATCTCGCCCCAGGCGTAGCGGGTGATGAACTCCTGGAAGTCCCCGGAGAACTCGTCGGCCTGGGCCAGCGCCCGGTCCACGTGCGCGTCCCCGAGCACTTCCCGGCGGACCTTGATCCCGGCGTCGTACGGGTCGGGCCGGCCCACGGCGTGCGGCTGCTCGGCGGCCGGGGCGATCTCGGCGATGGGCGCCGTCGGCGTGGCCTGCGGGGGCGCCGCGGCGAGCACCGGCTTGACCGGGGCGGCCGGAATGGCGATCTGGCCGGTGCCGGGGTCGACGATCGGCTGCCAGGCGGTGGAGAAGTGGGTGACCAGCAGGTCCGTGACGGCGGCCGGCTGCTCGACGGGCACCAGGTGGGAGGCGCCGGGGACGACCGCGAGCCGGGCGTCCGGGATACCGGCGACCAGCGTGCGTGCCTCGGCGGGACCGGTGACCTGGTCCTCGGAGCCGACCAGCACCAGGGTGGGCACGCCCACCCGGCCCAGCTCCGGCCGGACGTCGAAGGTGGCCAGCGCCTCGCAGGCGGCGATGTAGCAGCCGGGGTCGGTGGTGCGCACCATCTGCACCGCCCAGTCGGTGATCGCGGGCTGGGCGGCGGCGAAGCCGGAGGTGAACCAGCGGTCGGGCGCGGTACGGGCGATCGGGTCGAGACCGTTGGTCCGCACGATCACACCGCGCTGGCGGAACTCGTCCGCCGTGCCGAACCGCGGGGAGGCGGCGATCAGCACGAGGGAGGCCAGCCGCTCGGGGTGGCGCAGAGCCAGCTCCACGCCGACGGCACCGCCGAGCGCGCAGCCCGCGTAGCCGAAGCGCTGCACCCCGAGCCCGTCGAGGGTGGCGAGCAGCCGGGCGGTCAGCTCGGCGACGGAGCCGGCGGGGTAGGCGGGGGCGCCGCCGTGCCCCGGCAGATCGAACCGGAAGACCCGCCACTGCTTGGCCAGCTCCGGGACCTGGCGGTCCCACATGTGCCAGGTGGTGCCCAGTGAGGGACCGAGGATCAGGACGGGAGCCTCTTCCGGCCCGTCAAAGCGGTATTGCAGGGTGTTCGACGGTGTCTCACTCACGCGTCAGACCCTCTCACGTCTCAGGGGTGTCCTGGTGACGGGGGGCAGGGCTGGGCGACCTCGGTCGTGCGCGTACCGGCGGGGAGCGGTACCGGCACCCGTCTCCGGCGCGGGCCTGTGCGTCGACCGGCTCAGTGACCTCGTGCGATCCATGTCGCGAGGTGAGGGCCTCTTGGCCGATGATGGTGTCCGCGCCGTGACCGGTGCGGACCGCGGTGGTGGGCACAGTGAGGAGCTGGTCGCGGATCGAACGGATGATGGTGGGGAAATGCGAGTACTACCGTCCCGTCGCTCCGGGGCCGCCCGTGAACAGGGGGTAGCCGTCGGGGTCTCGGGCGGGGTGGGTTTGCTGCCACAGCGGCGGGTCGTCGCGGTGCAGCCAGATGACGGCGCCGGTGCGGTCGGCGAGGGCGGGCGCGGCGCCGATGTGGTCGTTGTGGGCGGGCGCGGCGCCGATGTGGTCGTTGTGGGCGTGGGTGCACACGATGGCGGTGAGCCGGCGGTCGCCGACGGCCTCGGCGATGGCGTCGGCGTCGTGGGCGGCGGGGATGACGACGACCTCGTGGGTCCCGCGGTCCAGGGCTGGTGGTGCGCCGTCAACGGGTTCCCGTACCGCGTGAAGACCACCAACGTCAACAAGACGATCACCGTCGAGGTCTTCAAGCGCTATAACTACGGCAACCCGGCGGGCCGGCGCCGCCCCGCGGGGCAACGTCGGCAAGTGGAAAGGAGCCGGGGGTGAGATGCCCATCCGTGCGCTCCGGCACCGGGCAGCGGGGCTGATCCTGGGCCTGCTGCCGCTGCTGGTGGTCGCCTCGTGCGGTGAGGAGCCGGGGAAGCACTTCCCCGGTGCCTTCCCGGACACGCACACCGATGTGAGCGCTGCCCAGGCGTTCCGCGACCACGGGATCGACCCGCCGGCGTCGGCGCATGTCGTGGGCTACTACGCGTGGTCCGAGGACGAGACGTACCCGATGGCGGCCGTGCTGCGCATGCCGTGCTCGGCTCTGCCGGGGTTCGTGGCGGGCAACGGCTTCCGGAAAACCACGTCCGTGGACCAGTACGCGGTCCCGGCCGAGGTCTTCGCCGAGGGGCGCGGCTGGTCGGAGAACGACACGGACGCCCGGTACGTGCGGAAGGGGTCCGGTCGCGTCACCGGTCTCGTCGTCCACCCGTCGGGCACGCAGTGCAAGGTGTATCTGCACACGTGACGGGCGTGCGGATCCTCGTGGACGTGGTGGTCGCGCTACTGGCGGGGATGGGCGCCGTCCTGGGCACGAGCGTGACGGTGTGCGGCCTGCTGCACCGGGGCGGTGGTGATCAGGGAGCCTGACGCTCAACACGCCTCGTCAGGTGTAGACACCCGTCGCGAGGTTCTCGAAAAGCTCGTTCCACTCGCTCAGCTCGTGGGCGAAGGGCAATCGGTCGGCCTGCCTGATGTCGGCCAGCAGCGTCTCGACTTCCCGACGGCGGCACGTGTCCTCCGACTCGGGGTCTTCTCCGGGCGCCCGCTCGTAGGACTCGATGTAGCCGACGAATGCGGTCAGGGTTGTGGCCAGGGACGACAGGTCGCGGTGAATCGGAATGGTCTGCTGAAGCGCATCGGTGTACTGGTACACCACTCCCGTCTCCGGGGCGATCACCACGGCGTTGACCGGGAAGTTCCCGATGGGGATGACCTTGTTGTCAGCGTCTCTCCGGCGAAGCCGTACCGCTCCGCCGTGCTCCGCGGGAGCCGGTGTGTGTTCTCTTCACTTCCGGGGACAGGTGCGGTCACCGCGGTCCCTGCTGGGCGGCGTGGGTGATCAGCTCCTTCATGGCTTCCTCGCGGGAGTCGGCGGTGTCGCCGTAGTCGAAGCTGTGGGTGAACTCGGCGTGGGGGAAGAAGCGCTGGAGCCAGACGGCGCAGTAGTGGCCGGGCATCATGCAGGGCTGGAGTTCGCAGTAGACGCGGCGTACCTGCTCGGGGCGGATGCCCTGGGCGGCGAGCCGGTCCCAGATCAGTTCCTCGGGGTGGGGGCGGCCGGGGCCGGTCGCGTCGGTGACGATCTGCTTCTGGCCGTCGGCGTCGACGTATTCGAAGGCGGCGGAGAACGGGAAGTTGAGGGTGTGGCGGACGTCGTCCAGGACGCGCGGCCACCAGCTCTCCCGCTCCTCGAACGCGGCCGGGTCCACGGACCGCAGCTCGGCGTTCAGCTCCCGGAACGCGGCGGCGGCGACCGGCAGGCTCTCGGCCGCCGCGATGACGGGCATACGGCGGTCCAGCGCGGCGAGCGACCGGTTGAAGGCGTCCACGCTGGAGCTGACGTACAGGTCGTCCATGCCGAACTGGCCGAGGAACAGCGCCCGCACCGCCCCTTCGGGGCCGAGGCAGATCTGGCCGAGGCGGTCGGTGCCCAGCCGTACCAGGCCGGCGATGTCGTCGGGGACCGTCACCCCGTGATGGCCCGCGAATACGCCGAGGGTCAGGGCGTCATCCTCGCGGGCGGCGGTGAAGTACGGGCCGACGTGCAGCGGCACCCCAGTCCGGGCCAGGAGATCCCGCGCCGGCGCCGGGATGCCGGAGGCGTACGTGTCCGGGACGGTGAAGCGGCGCATGCCCTCCGGGCCGAAGTGCTGCGCGGACGGGTCCGGAGGAGGGGTGGTCTCGGACGGCATCGGGTCCCTCTTGTGGTCAGGCGGTGTGACGCTTTCGACCCTAGCCGCCGGGCCCGGCGAACCGGCGGTCCGGTCAGGGGTCGGTGGGGCCGCCCAGGCCGGTGAGGGCGCCCACCGGGTCCTGGTCCGGGGTGCCTCGGGGCCACCAGTCGTCCGCGCCCGGCTCCGACTCGTAGGCGTACCACAGGCCGTCGCGGCCGAGGCGGAGCTGGATGTGGCCGCGCGGGTGGGTGAGGCGGTTGCGCCAGGGGCGGAAGGCGGGGAGGTCGGCGGCGAGGAGCAGCGGGCGGGCGCGGTCGAAACGGCCGGCCGGCGGGTCCCAGGGCTCCTCGAGCGCGGCGAGTCCGTCCGGGCCGCCCTGCCGCCAGGCGGCGACCGCGCGCGCCAGCTCGGCGGGGGTGCGGCCGGCGGCGGAGGCGAGGGACGCGTACAGCCCGCGGGTGGCGGCGGTGAGACCGGCGCCGGGCCGTGCCGCGGCGAGCCGTACCGCGTCCTGCCACAGGGTCAGCTCCGCGACCGGGTCGTGGCCCGTGGTGAGCAGGGTGTGGGCGCGGGTGGCGGCGTCGGTGGCGAGCTGGTCCAGTGCGAGCGGGTCGGGGCCGCCGGGCGCCGCCGGGTAGGCCGGGGGTTGCTCAGGGTGCGAGGGGGCCGGCAACGGTGGCGGGAGCGGGGGGAGTTGGCGTGCGGCCAGGGCGTCGGTCGCGCGGACGCCGGGCAGCGGGGCCGGGTCGCGTTCCTGGGCGGCGCGGGCCGCCCGCGTGGCGTTCAACCGGGAGAGCGCGTCGAGGAGTTCGCGCTCGCCCCGGCCGCGCAGCAGGAGCAGCACGAAGGGGTCGGCGTCGAGAAGCCGGGCGCTCTGATAGCAGAGGGCGGCGGCGTGCTTGCAGGGGTGGCCGCGGTCGGGGCAGCTGCACCGGGGTTCCAGGTCCCCCGGGCCCGGCAGCAGCGGGACGTCGCCCTCCGCGAGGGCGTGCGGCATCTCCTTGTCCAGCAGCGCGGCGATGTGCCCGGGCCGGTCCGCGGCGGCGTCCAGGAAGCGTTCCCAGTCGGCGTCGTCCAGGGTGCGCAGCCGGATCTGCACGCGGTACGGCCGGGGGCGGCTGCCGTGCACGTACGCGAGGACCAGTCCGGGCGTCACCGTGATGGCGTCCACGTGGCCCTGCTCGGCGTAACCCCGGCCCCGCGCCAGCCGCTTGGCGTCCAGCGCGCCCTCCTCCAGCGCGGTGATCCAGGCGTTGCCCCACCAGGTCTCCGCGAACCGGGTGTCGTGGGTGGAGGGGCGTGGCGCGAAGGCGGGGAAGGTGCGGCGCAGGTCGCTGTCGCGGTGCGGGGAGGCCATGGAAGGGGAGGCCATGGAAAGGGAGGAGGGCGGGGTGGGTGGGGTCGTGGGGCGGGTGCCGGTCCGGGTGTCCGCGTTCGACTGGGATGTTCTGGTGCCCGGGTCCCTTGTCGCCCGGGGCGGGCTTGGGGACGCGCCGGGGGCCGGGACGGCGTCGGCCGATTCCGCCGGGCCGTCGTCCGTGCCGGCCGGCATCCGGAAGGCATTCGCCAGGAACGCCGCCATCTCCCTCTTCGCCGCAGGCCCCTGGGAGGGCGCGGTACGGCTCGGGCGGCTGCTGCCCGCGCCTGAGCGCGACGCCCGGGAGGCGTCACGTGCGGCCGCCGCGCGCTCGCGTTCCCTCTCCCGCTCCCGGCGCGCGGCGCGCAGGGCGTCACGGGCGACGTCGGCGGGGCGGGGGGGCGTCTCCGCACCGCTCGCGTCGGGGGAAGCGGCGTCCGGTGCCGGTCCCTGGCTCGGCGAGAACGGGGAGTCCGCGGTGTCAATGGTGTCAGTTGTGTCAGTGGTGTCTGCGGCGTGCTCCAAGTCCTCGGCGCCCGTCGGCTCGTTCGTCTCCGCCGCTTCCCTGTCCAGCGGCTCCCCCGCGCCCCGCCGAGTCCCCACCGCACGGCGCAGTGCCGCGCGCGCGGCGTCCCCCGGGCGCGGGTCTCGGGTGTCCGGGGTGTTGGAGGTGCGGCGGGTCTCTTCGGTCTCGTACGTCGCCCGGGCGGCCCGCAGGGCCCGGCGTGCCGCGTCTCCGGGGCGGGCGGAGGGCTCCTCTTCGGCGGCGGTCTCTTCGGCGATGGTCTCTTCGGCGGCGGTCTCTTCGAGGTGCTGCCCCTGCTCGCCGCCCGTCGGGTCGGCGCCCCGGTCCTGTGGTGCGCCGCTCATGACGTCCTCCGCAGGGAGACGAGGTCGGACAGCTCGCGGTCGGTCAGTTCGGTGAGGGCGGACTCGCCGGAGCCGAGGATGGCGTCGGCGAGGGCGCGCTTGGAGGCCAGCATCTCGGCGATGCGGTCCTCGACGGTGCCCTCGGTGACGAGGCGGTGGACCTGGACGGGCTGGGTCTGGCCGATGCGGTAGGCGCGGTCGGTGGCCTGTTCCTCGACGGCAGGGTTCCACCAGCGGTCGAAGTGGACGACGTGGCCCGCGCGGGTGAGGTTGAGGCCCGTGCCGGCGGCCTTGAGGGAGAGGACGAGGACGGGGGTGGCCCCGCTCTGGAAGCGGTCGACCATCCGCTCGCGCTCGGGCACCGGGGTGCCGCCGTGCAGCAGGTCGACGGGGACCGCGCGGCCTTCGAGGTGGGCGGTGATGAGGCGGGCCATGCCCACGTACTGGGTGAAGACCAGCGCCGAGCCGTCCTCGGCGAGGAGGGTGTCCAGCAGCTCGTCCAGCAGGGCGAGTTTGCCGGAGCGGGCCGCGAGACGGTCGGTGCCGCCGCGCTGTGCGGGCTCCTCCTTGAGGTAGAGCGCGGGGTGGTCGCAGATCTGCTTGAGGGAGGTCAGCAGTTTCAGGACCAGGCCCCGGCGGGCCATGCCCTCGGCCGTCTCGATGGCGAGCAGCGACTCGCGCACCACCGCCTCGTACAGTGCGGCCTGCTCGCGGGTGAGGGGGACGGGGTGGTCGGTCTCCGTCTTGGGCGGCAGCTCGGGGACGATGCCCGGGTCGGACTTCTTGCGGCGCAGCAGGAAGGGGCGGACGAGGCGGGCGAGCCGGGTCACCGCCTCCTCGTCCTCGCCGTTCTCCACCGCGCGGGCATGGCGGGCGCGGAAGGACTTCAGGGGGCCGAGGAGGCCGGGGGTCGTCCAGTCGAGCAGGGCCCACAGTTCGGAGAGGTTGTTCTCGACGGGTGTGCCGGTGAGGGCGACGCGCGCGGGGGTGGGGATGGTGCGCAGGGCCTTGGCGGTGGCCGAGTACGGGTTCTTCACGTGCTGCGCCTCGTCGGCGACGACCATGCCCCACCGCTGTCCGGCGAGGACCGGGGCGGCGGAGCGCATGGTGCCGTAGGTGGTGAGGACGAAGCCGCCGTCGAGATCGTCGAGGGTGCGGCCGGTGCCGTGGTAGCGGCGGACCGGGACGCCGGGGGCGAACCGTTCGATCTCCCGCTGCCAGTTGCCGAGCAGGGAGGCGGGGCAGACCACGAGGGTCGGTTCGGGCCGGGCGCGCTTCAGGTGCAGGGCGATGACGGTGATGGTCTTGCCGAGGCCCATGTCGTCGGCGAGGCAGCCGCCGAGGCCAAGGGAGGTCATGAGGTCCAGCCAGGCCAGGCCGCGCAGCTGGTAGTCGCGCAGGGTGGCGCGGAGGCCGGCGGGGGGTTCGGCCGGGCGGATTCCGGCGGTCAGGCGGTCGCGCAGGGCGGCGAGGGCGCCGACCGGGACCGCCTCGACGGTCTCGCCGTCGACCTCGGCGCTGCCGGTGAGGGCGACGGACAGCGCGTCGACCGGGTCGAGCAGGCCGAGTTCGCGTTTGCGGGCCTTGCGGACGAGGGCCGGGTCGACGAGCACCCACTGGTCGCGCAGCCGGACGACGGGGCGGTGGGCCTCGGCGAGGGCGTCCATCTCGGCCTCGCTGAGCGGTTCCCCGCCGAGCGCGAGCTGCCAGCGGAACTGGAGCAGTTCCTCGCTCTCGAAGAAGCCGGTGCCGTCGGTCGCGGAGCCCGGCGCGGGGCGCACCACGGCGGCGGCGGTGAGGTCGCGGGCGAGGTCGCGCGGCCAGTGCACGGCGACTCCGGCGGCGGCCAGGCGGGCGGCGGCGACGCCGAGGAGATCGCCCAGCTCCTCCTCGGAGAGGGCGAGGACGTCGGGCACGTCCTGGTCGGCGAGCCGGTCCAGCGGGGGCCAGACGCGAGCCGCGCGGCGCACGGCGAGGGCGGCGTCCACCCGTGCGCGGGGCCCGAACGCGGTGTCCGCCTCGCCCGCCCACAGGGCCGCGGCGTCGGTGACGAGGGTGGGGTCGGCGAGGCTGTGCACCTGGACGACCGCGGCGCCCGCGCGGCGCAGCCGCTGCCCGTCCGCGCCGTCCTGCCCCGGGGTCTCCTGCCCGGTGTCGAACAGGTCGTACGCCGACAGGTCGAGGCGGAGCGAGATCCGCACGCCCGCGTCCATGCCCGCGGCGACCTCGGCCGCCCAGTCGTGGGCGCCGGGCAGGTGCTGCGGGCGGCGGTCGGCGAAGGGGCGACCGCAGGCGTGCGGTGCGGCGGGGGTGCGGGGCAGGGTGTCCGCGACGGCGTCCAGGAAGGAGCGCATCAGGGCCTCCGGCTCGGGCAGCCGGAGCGGGCCCGTGCCGGGCAGGGGTACGGCGTGGCCCTCGGGGGGCAGGGCGGCGGCGATGGCGCGCAGGTGGGCCAGGTCGTCGGGGTCGAGTGGGCCGGCCCGCCAGGCGTCGTGGCCGGTGGGGGTCAGTCCGGGCAGGAGGCGCCCGCGGGCGGTGAGCCGCAGGGCGTGCAGGGCGGCCGCTCCCCAGCAGGCGGTGGCGGGGTGGGCTGCGGGGTCGTGCCGGGCGTGGACCAGCAGGGGCAGGGCCTCGCCGAGCGGCACGGTCAGCGCGGGTGTCTGCCGGCGGCGTACGGAGGAGCCGTGGCGGCGTACGACCGTCACCTCGGTGGGTTCGGCGGCGCGCAGGCCGGCCGGGGCGTCGCCCTCGGGGTGCCAGAAGGCGATCCTGCCGTCGCGCGGCAAGGGGGCGGGGAGGAAGACGGCCGCGAGTCCGGCGGGCACCCGTGCGTCCGTGTGCTCGGCCGACCGTTGGGCCTTCCACTCGGTCGTCCGCTCCGCCGTCCATCCGGCCTTCCGCTCGGCCGTCGTCGCCGTGTCGCGCATACGTCTGGTCACCTCCCGCCCGTGCGCGTCGATCAGTCGTCTTCGACTCTACGGGCCGGGTCTGACAATCGGCCCCGGCGGCCGTCCGGGGCCGGGCCGAGGCCGGGCCGGGGCCGGTGCGTCAGGGAGTGGTGCGGGAGACGACGTAGACCATCGGGTACGTCGGGTTGCCGAAGTTCACGACGACGTGCTGCGTCGGCTTCGGGTTCTTCTGCTCGCGCACCAGGCCGTAGTTCGGGCCGGTCCGGCCGCCGGCCCCCGTGAACTTCCAGCCGGTGACGTCACGGTCGCGGGCGCCGATGACGATGTCGTCCTTGACCAGGTCGCCGCGGTCGGCGCCCAGCTCGTTGAGGAAGGCGTCCAGGCCGTCGTGCGTGGTCTGGAACTGGACGTAGAGGCGGCTGGTCTTCCAGTTGTTCGTCTCGTACCAGGCGACCTTGTTCGACGGATGCGGTATCGGCACCTGGTAGAGGCGGCGCTGCACCTTCGACGGCCAGCCCTCGGTGAGGCCGGTCGCGGAGTACTTCTTCTCCTTGTCCTTGCCGCTGTCGCGGCTCTGGTTGGCGGAGATGACGAGATAGCCGGCCGGGACGCCGATGAGCAGCACGATGATGAGCAGGGTCAGCGCGCGGCGGCGGATCATGTGGCTGCGGTGCTCGGCGGGGCGCTCCGGCTCGTCCGGCGGACCGGCCTGGTGCGGCAGGGAACCCGAGGTCACGGTGCCCCCTGGGCGCGGCGGGTCTGCGCGTACCGCTCGTAGCGTTCGTAGCGCTCCACGCGGCGGCGCTTGGCGCGGCGGAAGCGGCGGGCGACGAGCCGGGCGAGGTCGGCGGCGCCGACCATGCCGGCCTCGGGGCCGAGCTGGGCGCGGACGATCCGGGCCTCGGGGCGGTAGCCGCGGCCGGTCAGATGCCGCCTGAAGGCGTCCCGCGCGGGGCCGATCAGGAGGTCGTCGGCGGCCGAGACGCCGCCGCCGATGACGAAGCAGGAGGGGTCGAGGGCGGCGGCCAGGTTGGCGATGCCGACGCCGAGCCACTGGCCGATGTCCTGGAGCAGCTCCACGCACATCGCGTCGCCCTCGCGGGCCAGCTCGGTGATCATCGGGCCGGTGATGTCGGCGATCTGTCCCTTGACGTGCTCGATGATCCCGTACGCCACCGGGGAGTCGGCGGCGGCCAGCTCCCGGGCCTCGCGGACCAGCGCGTTGCCGGAGCTGTACTGCTCCCAGCAGCCGCGGTTGCCGCACGGGCAGCGGTGGCCGCCGGGCACCACCTGCATATGGCCGAACTCGCCGGCCACCCCGAACTTGCCCCGCTTGACCTGGCCGTCTTCCAGGATGGCGCCGCCGATGCCGGTACCGAGGGTGATCATGACGAGGTGGTCCTCGCCCCGGCCGGCCCCGAACCGCCACTCCGCCCAGGCGGCGGTGTTGGCGTCGTTGTCGACGAGCACGGGGACGGCGAGCCGGTCGGCGATGCGGTCGCGCAGGGGTTCGTTGCGCCAGGACAGGTGGGGCGCGAACAGCACCCGGTTGCGGTCGGCGTCGACCCAGCCGGCCGCGCCGATGCCGACGGCGTGCACGTCGTGCCGGTCGGACAGGTCCAGCACCAGCTCGACGATGGTGTCCTCGACGACCTTGGGGCTCTTGGACTTGTCCGGGGTCTCCGTGCGCAGCTTCTCCAGGATGTTGCCGTCGGCGTCGACGACGCCCGCCATCACCTTGGTGCCGCCGATGTCGATGCCGACCGTGGGCACGCGGGGTGCGGTCAGGTGGGAGCGGCGTTCCCGGGTGCCGATCGTTCTGAGGGCGGGGGCACGCCGGGAGCCGATGGGGGCGCTGAAGGTGCCGTAGGTGCTCATCGTCGCCGATTCTGCCTCACGGGGTGGCGGGGTGCCGAACGGCGTGGTTCCGGTTCAGTGCCGGGTGCGGCGCCGTTGTGGCTGGTCGCGCCCACGCGGCGGAGCCGTACATCGTCACGCCCCGCGCCCCTGAGCACCCTTCAGTTCGCGGCGGAGCTCCGCGAGGTCGGTTCCGCCCGCCATCTGGTCCGTCAGCTCGTCCAGGGAGATCTCGTCCCGTGTGTGGTTGCCCACCATGGTCCCCCGGCGCAGCAGGACGAAACGGTCGCCGACCAGGTACGCGTGGTGCGGGTTGTGCGTGATGAACACAACGCCCAAGCCTTCGTCCCGGGCCGCCGCCACGTACTTCAGGACGACGCCCGACTGCTTCACGCCCAGTGCCGCCGTCGGCTCGTCGAGGATGAGGACCTTCGCGCCGAAGTACACCGCCCGCGCGATGGCCACACACTGGCGTTCGCCGCCGGAGAGGGTGCCGATGGGCTGGTCGACGTCGCGGAGGTCGATGCCCATGCGGAGGAGTTCGGCGTGGGTGGTCTTCCGCATGAAGTCGACGTCCATGCGCTTGAAGGGGCCCACCCCCTTCCTCGGTTCCGAGCCGAGGAAGAAGTTGCGCCACACCGGCATGAGGGGGACGACGGCCAGGTCCTGGTAGACGGTGGCGATGCCACGGTCCAGGGCCTCGCGCGGGGAGGACAGGCGGGTCTCCTCGCCCCCGATGCGCAGGGTTCCGCCGTCGTGCTCGTGCAGGCCCGCGATGATCTTGATGAGCGTCGATTTGCCCGCGCCGTTGTCGCCCAGCACGCAGGTGATCTCGCCCGCCCGCACCTCCAGGGAGACACCCTCGAGAGCGCGGACGTTGCCGTAGTGCTTGCTTACGTCGGTGAGTTCGACGAGCGCCGTACGGGTCGCGGTGTCGGTCGTCACTTGGTGGCCTCCGCGCGCTTGCGGACCCAGGCGTTGAGCAGGGTCGCGAGGAGCAGCATCGCTCCGAGGAAGAACTTGAACCAGTCGGGGTCCCACTCGGCGAAGACGATGCCCTTGCTGGTCATGCCGAAGATGAACGCGCCGACCGCCGAGCCGACGGCGCTGCCGTAGCCGCCGGTGATCAGGCAGCCGCCGATGACGGCCGCGATGATGTAGATCAGCTCGTTGCCGACGCCCTCGCCGGACTGGACGACGTCGTAGGAGAAGAGCAGGTGCTGGCCGGCGATCCAGGCGCCGAAGGCGACACCCATGTAGAGGCCGATCTTGGTGGCCCGGACGGGGACGCCCACCGCGCGGGCCGCGTCCTGGTTGCCGCCGACCGCGAAGATCCAGTTGCCGGCGCGGGTGCGCAGCAGGATCCAGGAGGCGACGGCGACGAGTGCGAACCACCACAGGATGGTGATCTTGAAGTCGACGCCGCCGATCGTGAGGGTCGAGGCGAAGACGTCGCGGGCGCTCGGGAAGCCCTCCATGTCGGCGATCGTCTTGGTGGAGACGGTGCCGGAGATCAGCTTGGTGAAGCCGAGGTTCATGCCGGTGAGCATGAGGAAGGTGCCGAGCGTGATGATGAAGCTCGGCAGTTGGGTGCGGGTCAGCATGAAGCCGTTGAAGGCGCCGATCGCGAGGGTGACCAGCAGGGACACGCCGACGCCGACCCAGACGTTGGCGGTCATCTGGTAGCTGAACATCGACGAGATCAGCGCGGACGACGTCACGAGGACACCGGCGGACAGGTCGAACTCGCCGCCGATCATCAGCAGCGCGACCGGGACGGCCATGATGCCGATCGTGGACGCCGCGTACAGGACGGTGCTGAGGCTGGAGGCGCGCAGGAAGCTGTCGGCGGCGAACGCGAAGAAGACGAAGACGGCGAGCGCGCCGACGACCGAGCCCAGTTCGGGGCGGCCGAGGAGCTTGCGCAGGGGCGAGGTGTGCAGCAGGCGTTCGTCGCCGGTGGTGGTCGCGCTCATCGGGTGCCCCGCTTCGTGTACTCCTCCAGGGCCGCGGCCTGGTCCTTGGTGATGATCTGCGGCCCGGTGAGCACCGGCTTGCCGCCGCCGAGGACGTCGGCGTTGTACTTGTACAGCCACAGCAGGTCGATCGCCTCGTAGCCCTGGAGGTACGGCTGCTGGTCGACGGCGAAGCCGAGGGTGCCGTCCTTGAGGCCGGCGGCGACCTTGGCGTTCAGGTCGAAGGTGTCGATCTCGGCGTCGCTGCCCGCGCCCTGCTTGGCCTTGACGGCGGTGTCCGCGTAGGGGGCGCCGAGGGTGACGACGGCGTCGACCTTCTTGTCGGTCTGGAGCTTGGCCTCGATGGCGGACTGCACGTCGGGCATGCTCGTGCCGGTGACGTAGAGGTTCTGCACCTCGCCGTCGAAGGTGTCCTTCACCCCGGCGCAGCGCTGCTCGTGGCCGACGTTGCCCTGTTCGTGCAGGACGCAGAGCGCCTTCTTCCTGCCGCGCTTGTTCAGCTCCTCGCCGACGGCCTGGCCGGCGATGGTCTCGTCCTGGCCGATGTGGGTGAGCGCGCCGAACTCCTCGGACTGCTCGGAGCCGGAGTTCACGGTCACCACGGGGATGCCCGCCTTGACCGCGCGGGCCACGGCGGCCTTCATCGCGTCCGGCTTGGCGAGGGTGACGATGATGCCGTCGACCTTCTTGTCGATGGCCGCGTCGACGAGCTGGGCCTGCTGCTGGGCCTCGTCGTCGTGGGAGTAGAGGAAGTTGATGTTGTCCTTGGCGGCGGCTTCCTTCGCGCCGCTCTGGACGATGTCCCAGAAGGTGTCGCCGTCACCCGAGTGGGTGATCATGGCGAAGGTCCAGCGGGGGGTGGTCACCGCCGCCTCGCCCCGGGCGGCCGCGGCCTTGCGGGCGTCCTCGGCGCGTTTGCCGCCGGTGCTGCTGCACCCCGCGAGGGACAGTGTCAGTGCCCCTGCCACCGCGATGCCTACCCAGGTCCGAAACCGTGCCACGAGGCCGTGCCCTTCTTGCTGTGTTCTTGTCGTGCCGTGTTCTTCGGTACGTCGTTCTTCGGTACGTCCGGGGCGGTGCCTCACCGGCCCCAAACGCCCCAGTATCGAACACAGGGACCCTGGGCCCCGTGACCGGGGAGCGCGAGCCGGTCACATTGTCCGGACATTGCGACGAACGACGGCGTCGGCGGGACCGTGCGTCCAGGAGGTGTCTCATCGATCAGGCCGGATCAGCGAGCGGTGTCCGGTGCCGTGCGTCGCAAGGCGGAGGAGGGAGTCGATGCGATGGGGGTCCCCCCGCGCGAGCGCAGCCGAGCGTGGGGGAATCGGCGACCGACGACAACGCGGCGAGGCGCGGTGCCAGACGCCGGGAGCCCGGCATGATCGGCGAGGACCACCCTAGGGCCGTACGAGGAGCTGGAACTCGAAGGAGTAGCGGCTCGGGCGGTAGGTGTGGGTGCCGTACTCGACGGCGCGGCCGGTGTCGTCGAAGGTGGTGCGCTGCATGGTGAGCAGCGGGGCGCCCTCGGTCTCGCCGAGCCGGTCCGCCTCGGCGGCGGTGGCGGCGCGGGCGCCGATGGACTGCCGGGCGCTGTGCAGGGTGATCCCCGCGGCCCGCATCAGCCGGTACAGGCCGGTGGCCTCCAGTTGCGCGGTGTCCAGGTCGAGCAGTCCGGGCGGCAGGAAGTTGCACAGGTACGCCATCGGCTCACCGTGCGCGAGCCGGAGCCGTTCGACGCGGTGGACGTCGCTGTCCTCGGCGACGCCGAGCGCCGCGGCGACCTCGGCGGACGCCGGGACGACGGTGTTCACCAGCACCTTCGTGGCGGGGCGCTGGCCGGCCGCCTCCAGGTCGTCGTAGAGGCTGCTCAGCTCCAGGGGGCGCTTCACCTGACTGTGCACGACCTGGGTGCCGACGCCGCGGCGGCGCACCAGCAGCCCCTTGTCGACCAGGGACTGGATGGCCTGGCGGACGGTGGGCCGGGACAGGCCCAGCCGTGCGGCCAGCTCGATCTCGTTGCCCAGCAGGCTGCCCGGGGTCAGCGTTCCCTGCCCGATCGCGGCCTCCAGTTGCTGGGACAACTGGAAGTACAGGGGCACCGGAGAACTCCGGTCCACACTGAGGTCGAGCTGGACGGTCGGGTCGGCATCTGGTTTCGGCACGGGGCGAGCGTAGCTTTCACGACTGGTTGACGGGAAGTTGTGTAGTCCGATTGTCCGGACATTCGGATTGACAGGGGGGTGGCTCTGCCCCACCGTGATGACATGCGCATCGGGGTCATCGGTACGGGCCGCATCGGCACCATCCATGCGAACACGCTCAGCCGGCACCGTGACGTCGGCTCGCTGATTCTGACGGACACGGACCCCGCGCGGGCGCAGGAACTGGCCCTCCGGCTGGGCGAGACGGCGGCGCCCGGGGTGGAGGAGATCTTCCGGTGGGGCGTGGACGCGGTGGTGATCACCACGGCGACCTCGGCCCACGCGGAGCTGATCGGGCGGGCGGCGCGCTCGGGACTGCCGGTGTTCTGCGAGAAGCCGATCGCGCTGGACCTGCCCGGCACGCTGCACGCGCTCGCCGAGGTGGAGGCGGCCGGGACCGTTCTGCAGATGGGGTTCCAGCGCCGCTTCGACGTGGGGTACACGGGTGCGCGCGAGGCGGTCCGCTCGGGACGGCTCGGGCGGCTGCACACGGTGCGGGCCATGACCTCCGACGCCGCGCCGCCGCCGGCCGGCTATCTCCCGCTGTCCGGCGGACTGTTCCGGGACACCCTCATCCACGACTTCGACATCGCGCGCTGGGTGACCGGCCGTGAGGTGGTGGAGGTGTACGCCACCGGGTCCGACGCGGGTCCGCCGATGTTCCGCGCGGCGGGCGATGTCGACACGGGTGCGGCGCTGCTCACCCTGGACGACGGCACGCTCGTCACGGCGACGGCCACCCGGCTCAACGGGGCGGGCTACGACGTCCGCATGGAGCTGGCCGGGGAACTGGACCAGATCGTCGTCGGCCTGGACGACCGGACACCCATCGCCTCCACCGAGCCCACCGGTCCACCCGCCGCGTCCCGGCCGTGGACCGGGTTCCTGGAGCGCTTCGGGCCCGCGTACGAGGCCGAACTCACCGCGTTCGTGGAGGTCGTACGGGGCGAACGACCCAACCCGTGCGACGGCCGCGAGGCGTTGCAGGCACTCCGCATCGCCGAGGCCTGCGAACGCTCACGGCGCGAGCGCAGACCGGTACGGCTGGCGGAGATCCCGGGTGGGGCCGAGGCGGTGTTCCGGTAGGCGGGTGGGTTGGCCGCCCCGCGTCGGCGGGGCCGCGCGGGGGTTCGGGCTGCGCCCGGGGGCTATGGGCTCCCCGGTGAACGGCGCTGCGCCTGGGCCCGACGGGGCTGGGTTTGGTGACGACGGCCGGGCAGGACCAGGCTGGGCGGTGACCCGGCGGGTAGCCGCCCGGCGGCTTCGGTGGGTGCGGCGGCTGGGTGGTGGGCCGCCGGGCCGGGCGGCGACGGTGGTCCCGGTCGGCGCCCCCTACCAGCGCACCGGCAGGCTGCGCATGCCGCGCATCAGCATGCCCGGGAGCCAGTCGCCGGGTGGGCCGTCGAGGGTGAGGTCCGGGGCGCGGTCGAGGAGGGTGCGGATGGCGGTGCGGGCCTCCAGGCGGGCCAGGGGGGCGCCCAGGCAGTAGTGGATGCCGTGGCCGAAGGCGAGGTGGCCGCGGGGGTCGCGGCGTATGTCGAAGCGGTCGGCGTCGGGATAGCGGGCGTCGTCGCGGTCGCCCGCGGTGAGGCCGATCATGACGGGCTCGCCCGCCTCGACGCGGGTTCCGCCTATCTCCAGTGGCTCGGCGGCGTACCGGAAGGTGGCGTTCTCCACCGGGCCCTCCCAGCGCAGCATCTCCTCGACGGCGCTGTCGATGAGGGACATGTCGGCGCGCAGGGCGGCCAGTTGGCGGGGGTGGGTGAGCAGGGCGTGGACCCCGTTGGTGATGAGGTTGACCGTCGTCTCGTGGCCCGCGATCAGCAGCACGTAGGCCATGCCGCGCAGTTCCTCCGGGGAGAGCCGGTCGCCGTCCTCGGTCGTGGTGCCGATAAGCGCGCTGAGCAGGTCGTCGCCGGGGCCGGCGCGGCGCTTGTCCTCGATCAGCTCGGTCAGATAGGTGCCGAGCCGGGTGACCGCGTCGTTGCCGCTCTCCGCGCTCGTCGGGGCGACGGACTCCGTGGACAGCTTGCGGAACTCCGCGCGGTCCAGCTCGGGCACGCCGAGCAGTTCGCAGATCACGGTGATGGGCAGCGGGAAGGCGAACGACTCGACCAGGTCGGCGCGGCCGAGCGGCAGCATCGCGTCCAGCAGGTCGTCGGTGATCTTCTGCACGCGGGGTCGCAGCTCCTCCACCCGGCGGGCGGTGAACGCGCGGGTGACGAGCGCGCGCAGCCGGGTGTGCCGGGGCGGGTCGACGACCAGCAGATACGGCCCTATCAGCTCCTGGTCCAGCGGTGTGAAGCCGATGCGGCTCGCGTCCTTGGACAGCCGCGGGTCGGCGAGCGCGGCGCGCGCCTCCTCGTACCCGACGACCAGCCAGGTCTCGTACCCCTCGGGCAACGGCAGCCGCACCCGGTGCACCGGGCCCCGCTCGCGCAGCTCGGCGTAGACCGGGTGCGGGTCGGTGCGGAACGCGTCGCCGTAGGCGGCGAGATCGATCAAGTCCCCCATGTCTCTCCCCTTCTGTCACCCCGTCAACGAACGGGCGGCCCGATCAGTGCCCGGCCGGGCCATTCGGCGCGGCGCCGCCCGGCGCGTCACCGACCGCGACATCACCGACCGCCGCATCGCCGTCGGGTACGTCCAGGAGTCCCGCGTCGTAGGCCAGCAGCGCGATCTGGACGCGGTTGTTCAGGTTCAGCTTGGCGAGGATGCGCGAGACGTGGGTCTTGACGGTGGGCACGCTCATGAACAGCCGCCCGGCGATCTCGGCGTTGGACAGACCGTGGCCCACCGCGACGGCGACCTCCCGTTCCCGCTCGCCGAGGACGGCGACGCGCTCCCGCGCGCGTGTGCGCCGGACGTCGGCGGCGGTGCCCGCCGCGTGGGCCATCAACTGCCGGGTGACGGCGGGCGACAGCACGGGGTCGCCCGCCGCGACCTTGCGCACGGCGTCGAGGATGTCGGCGGGCGGGGTGTCCTTGAGGACGAATCCGGCGGCGCCCGCGCGCAGGGCGCGCAGTACCTGGTCGTCGGCGTGGAAGGTGGTGAGCACCACGACCTGCGGGGCGTCCGTGCGCGAGCGCAGCCGCTCGGTGGCGGTGAGCCCGTCCACGGTCGGCATCCGGATGTCCATGAGGACCACGTCCGGGCGGGTCCGCTCGACCAGCGCCTCGGCCTCGTCGCCGTCGGCGGCCTCGCCGACGATCTCGATGTCGTCGGCCCCGCCCAGCATGAAGGACAGGCCGGCCCGCACCAGGGGGTCGTCGTCGACGAGAAGCAGTCGGATCGCAGTCATGGGGTTACGTAATCACGGCCGTCCCGCGCGGGATGACGTCGAGGGACGGTGGGCGAGGGACGGTGGGCGAGGGACGGTGGGGCTGCGGACGGGGGCGGATGGTGTGGGGATCGTGGGGCGGACGAGGTGCGGTCGTGGGCCGGGCGGTCGGCTCAGCCCCATGGCAGCCAGGCCCGCACCTCGAACCCGCCGTCCGCGCGGGGCCCGTGTTCCAGGCGTCCGCCGGCCAGTGTGGCGCGCTCGGTGAGGCCGATCAGGCCCTGGCCGGAGCCGGGGACGTGCGGGACGTCGCCGTCGGGGGCGGGGTTGGTGACGATGATGGTGAGGCCGTCGCCGGGGGCGCCGGAGACGCGGACGGTGACCTCGGTGCCGGGGGCGTGCTTGCGGGCGTTGGTGAGGCCTTCCTGGGCGATGCGGTACGCGGTGCGGCCGACGGAGGCGGGGACGGCGGACGGGTCGGCGACCTGGTGGACGAGGGTGACCTTCATGCCGGCCTGCCGGGACTCGGCGACCAGGGTGTCGAGGGCGCCGAGCGTGGGCTGCGGGCGGCCCGCGTCGTCCGGTTCGCCCGCCCGCAGTACGCCGATGATCTCGCGCAGGTCCTGGAGGGCTTCGTGGGCGCTCGCGCGGATCACGCCGGCCGCGCGGGCGATCTCCTCGCGGGAGGCGTCGGGCCGGAACTCCAGCGCGCCGGCGTGCACGCTGAGCAGGGTGAGCCGGTGGGCGAGGACGTCGTGCATCTCGCGGGCGATGGCTTCGCGGGCCAGCCGCTGGGCCTGTTCGGCGCGCAGCCGGGCCTCCGTCTCCGCCCGCCGGGCGCGGTCGCGCAGGCTGAGCATGAGCTGCCGCTTGGAGCGGACGAACATGCCCCAGCCGATGGCGGAGAGGGTGAGCAGCGCGGTGAGCACGACGGCGGCCGGGTAGGGCAGGTCGGGCTCCGGGCGCAGCCAGAGGACGAGCGGGATGAGCGCGAGGGAGGCGCCGCCGATCCAGGCGACGTACCGGAAGGGCCGGTGCACGGCGAGCGTGAACAGGGCGACCAGACCGGCTCCTCCGGCGGTGACGGCGATCGGGCCGAGGGCGGTCAGGGCGGCGGCGAGCGCGACCGGCCACCGGCGGCGCAGCCAGATCGCGGCGCAGGCGAGGGCGCCGAGCGTCTGGTCGACGACGGCGAGGCCGTGGGGTGTGGCGGGGTCGCCGGAGACGGTCTCCGCGCCGGCGAGGCCGATGAGGGCGGAGAGCACGAAGCAGGTGATGTCGACAGCCCAGTCGCGCGCGGTGCGGCGGGGCCGGCCGGATCGTCCCGGTGACGCGCCGTCCGCGTCCAGTTCATGGATCACGGCGGACGGGAACAGCCACCGGCGTCCCGTGAACGCCGGCGCCTGCGGTGCCGTGCTGTCGTTCGTCACGGTCGACAAATCTACGCAGCCGCGGGCCGGGTCAGGGGTCCGCGGGCCTGACCGACGACGTAAGTCATGCGTTGTCCGACGTAGGTCGTGCGTTGTCCGACGTGGGTCGCGCGATCTCTACGTGGGTCGCGCGATCTCCGACGTACGTCACGCGGCTGTCCGACGAAAGTCGTACCACCCCGCGCCGACCGGTGCGGGGTGGTACGGCACGGGCGGCGACTTGCGTCGCACGGATCCCGCCCCGCGGCCGATTACGTGTGGAGGGTCCGCGGGGCGAGAGTCTCGTGCATGAAGACCGTGCTGGAGTTTCTCGGATTCGTGGCCCTGGTGCAGGGCGTGATGGGTTTGGTGCAGGAGTTCACCGACTGGGACGGCGGGTTGGTGGCGCGCGTCGCGTTCCTGGACGACTACGGCATCTTCGCGAGCGTGACGCTGCTGGTGCTGGCGTGCGCGCTGTTCGCCGCGGCGGAGAGCCGCAGGTCCCGCTGAGCCGACGGCGCGTGGCTCAGCAGTTGTAGTCGATGCAGTGGTCAAACTGGCGCCGAAACCACCAGGCCACAGCCCGGCGCAGCCACTCCCAGCAACGACTCGCCGCCCCCACGACCGGATAGATCACGAAGTCGCACTGGGGTACTAAGAGGCGCCGCCGCCGCCCGACTCGAGGCGCTGTCGCTGCGGAGTCACCACGTACGCCGGGTCCTCGGCGGACGCGATGCCCGCTGCGAAGATGCCGAAGCGGGTGCACAGTCCCGCTGCCAGGTACGCCCCTCCGGCCAGGACGGGGACCGGGACCGGGACCGACCGGCGATCCGGGAGAACCGACAGCACGGCTCCGGCCCCGGCCAGCGCTTTGGCCAGGGTCAGCAGCCGGCCGGGCCGACCCGTGACGTATGGCTCACCGACCAGTCCGAGCCGTCGCTCGATGCGGTGCATCGCGGCGATTTCCATGACCGTGCCGAGGAGGCCCATCCGGGTCGGCGGCCCGTGGTCCGCGGCGGGTGCGCAGAGCAGCGCGGCACCCGCGGCGCCGGCCAGCGAGCTGCCGGCGAACAGATACGGCAACTCCGGATACGCCTCGTGCCACGCCGGCACCGCCGTGTCGGAGAGCAGCACCGCGGTGTAGGTGCACATCGCCGGTCCCAGCACGCCGGAGCCGAGGGCGGCGAGCCGGCCGAGCCTCGGCAGCCGCCCGGTGGCCTGCGAGGCGGCCGAGGCGGTGGCGAGCGCGGAGAACGGCGCCAGGATCCAGGAGCCCACCGACAGCGGCGAGGTGGGCTTGAGGACGCGCAGCATGTGCGTGAAGCGCTCGGGACGGCCCAGGTCGTGGACGAGGGCGGCGACGCCGGCCGCCGTCGAGGCGGCGGCGACCCACCGGCCCGCTCCCGCCAGCTCCCGACGCCCGGTCAGCTCGGCCACCGCCGCCATGGCCGCGGACGCACCGGCCGTTCCCCCGAGGAACAGATACGCCGGCACGTCCGGCACCTTCCAGGTGGGACGCTTGAGGACCGGCCGGCCGTAGTACGACCGGAACTCCGCGCGCGGAACCATGCGCCGCTCCCGCTCACCGCTCCCCGTCACGGCTTCTCCTCTCCGTCGCCCTTCGCGGCTGCTCGCCGCTCGCTTCTGAGCCGTCGTGCACCGGGTCGGCACCTCAGCGCCGTCGCCCGTGGAAGGTCCCCCGCCCCACGAAGGACAGCGCCACGCTCACGGCCACACCGGCGGCGGCCGCGGCCGCGTGCCGCCACATCGACGGCAGGTCACGGGTGGTGACCACCGGGTCGGGCGGCAGCCCGTACACCTCGGGCTCGTCCAGCAGGAGGAAGAACGCGCCGTCACCGCCGACACCGTCCTGCGGATCCCGGCCGTACAGCCGTGCCTGGTCCACCCCGCGCTCGTGCAGCTCGGTCACCCGCCGGTCGGCTCGCTCGCGCAGTTCCTCCAGGCGGCCGAACTGGATGGAGTCGGTCGGGCACGCCTGGGCACAGGCCGGTTCGCGGCCCGCCCCCAACCGGTCGTAGCACAGCGTGCACTTGAAGGCCCGGCCGTCGCCCGGGCGTACGTCGATCACGCCGTACGGGCACGCCGGCACGCAGTATCCGCAGCCGTTGCAGATGTCCTCCTGCACCACCACGGTCCCGAACTCGGTGCGGAACAACGACCCGGTCGGGCAGACGTCCAGGCACGCGGCGTGGGTGCAGTGCTTGCACACGTCGCTGGACATCAGCCAGCGCACCCGGTCCTCCCCGGCATCCGCGTCGTGCCCGGGCGGACCCATCGCCGGCATGCCCAGATCGACGGGTGGCCGGTCCGGCGCCACCTTCTGCTCGATCTTCTGCTCGATGAACGCCACGTGCCGCCAGTTGTCGGCGCTCAGCGCGCCCGTGTTGTCGAACGACTGCCCGAGCAGGTCGAGTTCCTCGGTCTCCGCCGGAAGCCGGTTCCACTCCTTGCACGCCACCTGGCACGCCTTGCAGCCGATGCAGACGGAGGTGTCCGTGAAGAACCCCATCCGGGGCGGGTGGGTGTCCGGGTAACCGGCGTCCGCGCTGGGGTCGGCCAACGGGCCGGACAGCCGGTTGCGGTCGGAAGTCATCGCTGCCCCTCTCCTGTGCCCGGCGGGGTGTCGTCCGGGAGGCCGGCGCGTCGCCGGTACGCCGCCACGTGGGCCGGCAGCGCCGGGCCCCGTGGTCGCCTGCCCGGCCGGATGTCGCAGGTCGCCGCCTTGGACTCCTGGATGCGCACGTTCGGGTCGAGCACCACGGACAGCAGCTCGTTCGCCGCGTCACCCGTGGACAGTCCCTCCGGGCCCCAGTGGTACGGCATCCCCACCTGGTGGATGGTGCGGCCTCGGACCCGCAGCGGTTTGATGCGATCGGTCACCAGCACTCTCGCCTCGACCGCCGCGCGGGCCGTGGTGATGGTCGCCCAGCCGAGGTGCTCCAGGCCGCGCTCCGCGGCGAGTTCGGGGGAGACCTCGCAGAAGAACTCGGGCTGCAGCTCGGACAGATAGGGCAGGGCACGGCTCATGCCGCCGGCCGTGTGGTGCTCGGTGAGCCGGTAGGTGGTGAACGTGTACGGATACACCTCGCTGCCGGCCGGGTGGTACCGGTTCACCGCACGGTCGTAGGCCTGGAGCGCCGGGTTCGTCTGCTGCCCGTACAGCGGGTTGTCCACCGGCGACTCGTACGGCTCGTAGTGCGCGGGCAGCGGGCCGTCGGCCAGTCCGGCCGGCGCGAACAGCCAGGCCCGGCCGTCGCTCTGCATGATGAACGGGTCCGTCCCGGCCAGGGCGTCCTGGGCTCTCGCGCCCGGGGGCGGCCGGTAGTCGGGCGGCTTGTCCGCCTCGAAGTCCGGGACGTCCTCCCCGGTCCACCGGCCCTGCTGGGCGTCCCACCACACGTACCGCTTGCGCTCGCTCCACGGCCGCCCCTCGGGATCGGCGGACGCCCGGTTGTAGAGCATGCGGCGGTTGGCCGGCCATGCCCAGCCCCAGTCGGGGGCGACTCGGCTCTGCTCGTCACGCGGCCGGCGGTTCGCCGCGTGGTTGTGCCCGTCGGCGCGGACCCCGCAGTAGATCCACACTCCGCAGGCGGTGGAGCCGTCGTCCCGGAGCTGGGCCGACGTCGACAGCGGCTGCGCGTCCGGCCCGTATCCGTTGATCTCGGCCAGCACGGCCTCGGCGCTCGGTTCGGCCAACGGGCCGGACGTCGGGTAGTCCCAGGTGAGGTCGAGCAGGGGGCGGTCACGTGGGTCGGTGGACCCCGCGAGCCTCTCCCTGATGATGCGTCCGAGATGGTGGTAGAACCACAGGTCGCTGCGGGCGTCCCCCGGCGGGGCGACCGCCGCGTGGTGCCACTGCAGCAGCCGTTGGGTGTTGGTGAAGCTGCCGTCCTTCTCCGTGTGCGCCGCGGCCGGCAGGAAGAACACCTCCGTCGGGATCTCCTCGGTGCGCAGCTCACCGGTCTCGATCTCCGGCCCGTCCTCCCAGAAGGTCGCGCTCTCGATCAGCCGCAGGTCACGCACCACCAGCCAGTCCAGGTTCGCCAAGCCCAGCCGCTGCAGTTTGCCGTTGGCTGAACCGACGGCCGGGTTCTCCCCGACGAGGAAGTACCCCTTGCACTCTCCCGAGAGCTGGTTCAGCACCGTGCGGTAGGTGCCGTGGTCGCCTGTCAGGCGGGGCAGCCAGTCGAAGCGGTAGTCGTTCTCCTCGGTGGCCGCTTCTCCCCACCACGCCTTGAGCAGACTCACCACGTACGCGCGCATGTTGCCCCAGAAGCCCGTCGTGCCGGCGTCCGCGGCGACGAACGCGTCCAGGTCCTGGTGCTGGTGGGCGTGCGGCATGGGGATGTAGCCGGGCAGCAGGTCGAACAGAGTGGGCACGTCTGTGGAACCCTGGATGCTGGCGTGTCCGCGCAGCGCCAGGATGCCGCCTCCCGGACGCCCGATGTTGCCCAGCAGCGCCTGCAGGATGGACGCGGTGCGGATGTACTGCACCCCGACGGTGTGCTGGGTCCAGCCGACGGAGTAGCACAGCGCCGTGGTGCGCTCGCGGCCCGAGTTGGCGGTGATCGCATCGGCCACCCGGGCGAACAGCTCACGGGAGACGCCGCAGACGTCCTCGACCAACTCCGGCGTGTAGCGGGCGAAGTGCCGCTTGAGGACCTGGTAGACGCAGCGAGGGTGCCGCAGCGTCGGGTCCATGGCCGGCTTCCCGTCCAGGGCGGGGCCGCCGGCGCCGTACGACTCCGCGCGGGCGGTCTCGCGCAGCTCACGGCCTCCGTGCTGCCGGGCGGCCGCGCCCTGCTCGCCCTCGTCGCCCGCCGCCGTCCACCGGTCCCGGTCACCGGCCGCGGCCGAGGCCTGCGCGCCCTCGTACATCCAGCTGGTCGCCTCGTAGTGGTGGCTCTCCGGGTCGAAACCGGAGAACAGCCCGTCCAGGTCCTCGGTGTCGGCGAAGTCCTCCCGGAGGATCGCCGGCGCGTTGGTGTAGGCGACAACGTACTCGCGGAAGTCCTTGCCGTTGCTCAGCACATGGTTGATCAGGGCTCCGAGGAAGGCGATGTCCGTCCCGGCGCGCAGCGGCACGTGGACGTCCGCGAGCGCGCTGGTGCGGGTGAAGCGGGGGTCGACGTGGATGATCGTGGCACCCCGTTCCCTGGCCTCCATCACCCACTGGAAGCCGACCGGATGGCACTCGGCCATGTTGGAGCCCTGGATGAGGATGCAGTCGGCCTCGGCCAGGTCCTGCTGGAACGTCGTGGCTCCGCCACGGCCGAACGAGGTCCCCAGACCGGGAACCGTGGCGGAGTGTCAAATCCGCGCCTGGTTCTCGATCTGGATGGCGCCCAGCGCCGTGTAGAGCTTCTTCATCAGGTAGTTCTCTTCGTTGTCCAGCGTCGCTCCGCCGAGAGAGGCGATGCCGAGCGTGCGCCGGACGGGGACGCCGCGATGCGTGTCCTGCCAGGTCCGCCGACGGGTCTCGATGACCCGGTCGGCGATCATGTCCATGGCCCGGTCGAGCGGGATCCGCTCCCACCCCGTGCCGTACGGCGGCCGGTGGAGGACGGCGCTGATCCGGCCGGGGCCGGTCACCAGCTGCTTGCTCGCCGCACCCTTGGGGCACAGCCGGCCGCGTGAGATCGGCGAGTCCGGGTCGCCCTCGATCTGGGTGACCTTCTCGTCCTGGACGTAGACCTTCTGCCCGCAGCCCACGGCGCAGTACGGGCACACGGACCGTACGACCCTGTCGGCCCGCTCGGTACGGGCGGACAGCCGCTCGGTACCGCGCGAACGTGCCGCGGTCCCTCTGCCCAGCGCATCGTCGCCGGTGAGCTGCCGGTACACCGGCCAGCCGTCGATCCACTGCCGCAGGCCCATGGCGATCTCCCGCCTCGCGCCCTTCCGCCGTCCCAGCCAACGTAACGCCGGGTCGGGTGGGGGGCATGTCGAGTCCCGTCGGCTGTCCCGGGAAAGCCGGCCCGCGCCGGGCGCGTCGGCCTCGGCACCCAGCACCGATCAGGCCTCGCCCCGGGCCGGGTGACCGTTCGGCGGCAGGGTACGCACGCGACGGGTGTCGTCGGGCAGCCGCTCGGTGGCACCGCGGCGGTCCAGCAGCTCCAGCAGCGGTACTGCGACCCGCCGAGTGGTCCGCAGCGCCTGCCGTGCCTGGCTCAGGGTGAATGGCTGGGGCAGTTCCGCGAGCACCTCGGCGGCCCGTGCCTCGCCGTCCGGAAGCAGGAAGACGCCGTCGGCCACTTTCAGCAGGCGGCCGGCGCGCACCGCGGCGGCCAGCTCCCGGGGACCCAGCCGCAGCTCCGCCATCCTGGCGGCGTCCGGCGCCGCGAACGGCGCATCGCGCAACTCGGCGGCCAGCGCGGCCACCGCCGCCGCGACGGGGCCGGGAAGCGCCGCAAGGCGGCCCGGCGCGCACACCCGCCCGCCCACCACCGGCAGCGACGCGGCATCGGCAAGCCGTTCCACCACGCCGGTGGTGGGCAGCCGCAACCGCTGCCGTACCACCTCCACGGGCACCCCGGACTCCAGAGGGTGATCGCCGCCCCACTGGTCGACCACGGCACGCACGGCGGCGAGCAGGTCGCGCCACACGCTCGCGTGAACCCGTCGGCCGTCACCCACCGGCTCGCCGACCTCGGGCAACCCCATGGAGTGCAGTTCGCCCGCGGTCGTGAAGCGGCGCCGGAGCAGTATCGCCTCGGCCACCGCCCGGGGTGGGGCACCGGTCAGCGCGGCCAGCTCCACGGCACGCGACCGCGCGGCACCGCGTCGGCGCAGTTCGGGGGGCGTCACGTCGAGTACGTCGACACGGGCGGCGATGCGGTGGCGACCGGGGTCGCGCAGCAACGCGCGGTCGCCGACGCGCAGCGGCAGGGGCCGGGCCAGCCGCAGCCGGGCGCTGTCCGCTCCCAGCGGCCTGATACGGGCGGCGACGGATGCGGATCCCACGTGCAGCACGAGCTCGCGGGGAAGGTCGCGGCGTTCACCGACGTCACCGTCGCTGCTGTGGTCACCGGCCTCACCGCCGTCGCCGCGCCGCCCGCGGCGGTCACGGTCGCCCTCGCCGCGCCACCCGCGCCCGTCACGGTCGCCGTCGCCGAAGCGCAGTGCGACGTCGACCTCGGCCGTCGTCAGCCACCTTCCCGGAGTGAGCAGCGCGTCGCCGCGGCCGATCGCATGGTGCTCGACGCCGCGCAGATTGACCGCCACCCGGGCCACGGCACGGACCTCGGGTGTGTTCCGGCCCAGCGCCTGCAGGCCGCGTACCCGCATCACCGCCCCGGTGGACCCCAGCTGAAGTTCCGCTCCCGCTCGCAGGCTGCCGGCCGGCAGTGTCCCGGTGACCACCGTGCCCGCGCCGACGACGCTGAACGAGCGGTCCACCCACAGCCGGACGTCGGCGTCCGGATCGGCAGGCGGGAGGGCTTCGACCAGCCGGGTCAGTCCGACACGCAGCCGGTCCAGGCCCTCGCCGGTGCGCCCGCTCACGGTCACCGAGTCGACCGGTCGCAGGCCGGCCGCCGTCATCCGGGCCAGTGCCTGTCGCCGGGCCGGCTCCGGGTCGGCCAGGTCGCAGCGGGTCACGGCGAGAAGCACGTGTCGCACGCCCAGGGCGTCGAGCGCCTCCAGATGCTCGGTCGACTGCGGCATCCACCCCTCGTCGGCGGCCACCACGAACAGCACGGCGGGGACGGGGCCGATTCCCGCGAGCATGTTGGGCACGAACCGCTCGTGGCCGGGGACGTCGACGAACGCCACCTCTGGTCCGCCCGGGAGGGTCGTCCAGGCGAAACCGAGGTCGATGGTCAGGCCGCGCCGGCGCTCCTGCTCCCAGCGATCCGGCTCCATCCCGGTGAGCTGCCTCACCAGCGTCGACTTGCCGTGATCGACATGACCGGCGGTGGCGATCACCTGCACGGCCGCTCACTCCCGTGGTCGTCCCCGCCGTCCGTGCCGTCCCTGCCGTCCCTGCCGTCCCTGCCGTCCACGTTTCCGCCGCTCGCACCGCCTGTGTGTGATCGCCGCGCGGCGAGTACGGACTCCAGCACCGACTGCTCCTCCTCCGCCCGGATCGTGCGCAGGTCCAGCAGGCACCGTCCGCGCTCCAGCCGGCCGACGACCGGGACCACACCGGTGCGCAGCAGCGGGCCGTACCGCGCGGGCAGGCCGACGGCCGTGCTGGGCAGGGTCACCCCGGGCGCGCCGCCACCGCCCACGGCCGACTCCGTGCGCAGCACCTCCGCGGGTACTCCCTCGGCCCGCAGCCGTTCGGCAAGCCGGGTGGCGCGCTCCCGCACGGTGGTCTCGTCGGCGGCCAGGGCGGTGCGTACGGGTGGCTCCGGACCGCGCAGCGTCGCCTCCAGCGCGGCCAGGGTCAGCTTGTCCACCCGGAGGGCCCGCGCCGCGGGGTGCCGTCGCAGTCGCTCGACCAGTCCTGCCTCCCCGAGCAGCAGCCCGGCCTGGGGACCGCCGAGCAGCTTGTCTCCGCTGGCCGTCACCAGCGCCGCTCCGGCGCGCAGAGCGGTGGCGGCGTCCGGCTCGTGGGGGAGCAACGGGTGCGGGGCGAGCAGGCCGGAGCCGATGTCCACGACCACCGGGGGGCCGAGCGCCGCAAGCTCGGCCACATCCGCCGCCGCGGTGAAACCGCTGATGTGGAAGTTTGACGCGTGAACCTTGAGCAGGAACGCGGTGTCGGGGCCGAGGGCCTCCGCATAGTCCCGCGCATGGGTGCGATTCGTGGTGCCGACCTCGCGCAGCCGGGCCCCGGTGGACGCCAGCAGCTCCGGAATGCGGAACCCGTCGCCGATCTCGACCAGCTCGCCCCGGCTGATCACGATCTCCCGTCCGCGGGACATCACCAGGGCGCACAGGAGCAGCGCTGCCGCGTTGTTGTTCACCACGTGCACCGCGCCGGCATCGGGTACGGCCTCGGCCAGCGCGGCGAGGGCCCCGCGTCCGCGGCGGGCCCGGCGGCCTTCCGCGAGGTCGAACTCGACGTCCGTGCATCCGGCCGCGGCCGTCACGGCGTCCCGGGCGGCATCCGACAGCGGCGCACGGCCGAGGTTCGTGTGCACCAGCACGCCGGTGGCGTTGATCACCGGCCGCAGGCCGCAGGCCCGCTCGGGCAGGTGGCCGACCACCGCGTCCACGACATCCTCGGGGGCGATCTCACCGTTCCTCGCGCGCCGCTGGGCCTCGGCGATCGCGGCTTTCACCAGGGGACGCCCCAGCATCCGTACCGCCGTGGCGATGCGCGGCTCGGCCAGCACGGAGTCGGTGCCGGGGATGCGCCGGCGCGGATCGCTCATGGCACCTCTCCTGCTCGCCGTGGCCCTACTGCGCGGCGGGTGGCGGAGGCGGACGGGAATCGAACCCGCCAACGGCAGCTCCTGCCGTTCAACGGTTTTGAAGACCGGGCCGGTCACCAGGCCGGATACGCCTCCTCGCACTGGCAGCCATCTTCGCAAAAGCCTCATGTAAGCGCTAATGGGACACTTGCAGGATCATGGCCCATGTGACCTCATCGACGTCGCCCCGTGAAGCCGTCCGCCTCACCCAGTACGCGCACGGCGGTGGGTGCGCCTGCAAGATCCCGCCCGGTGAGCTGGAGGAGGTGCTGCGGGACCTCGGCGCCGCCGTCCCGGTCCGCGACCCCGTGGGGGAACTGCTGGTCGGGCTCGACGACGGTGACGACGCCTCGGTCGTCCGGCTGAAGGACGGCACGGCCGTGCTGGCCACCACCGACTTCTTCACGCCCGTGGTCGACGACGCCTACGACTGGGGCCGGATCGCCGCGGCGAACGCACTGTCCGACGTGTACGCCACGGGCGGCCGTCCCCTGCTCGCCGTGAACCTGCTGGCCTGGCCGCGCGGGGTGCTCCCCCTCGAACTGGCCCGCGAGGTGCTGCGCGGCGGCCTGGTGACGGCCGCGGCCGCCGGCTGCCACGTCGCGGGCGGCCACAGCGTGGACGACCCCGAGCCCAAGTACGGCATGGCCGTCACCGGCCTGGTCGACCCCGGCCGTCTGCTGCGCAGCGACGCGGGCGAGCCGGGCGTGCCGCTGTCGCTGACCAAGCCGCTTGGCGTCGGCGTCCTGAACAGCAGGCACAAGGCCACCGGCGAGGTGTTCCCGCAGGCGGTCGAGGTCATGACACGGCTCAACCGGGAGGCGGCCGAAGCGGCGATCGCCTCCGGTGTCACCTGCGCGACGGACGTCACCGGGTTCGGGCTGCTCGGACACGCCTACAAACTCGCGCGAGCGAGCGGCGTCACGGCACTGATCGACGCGACCGCCGTGCCCTACCTCGACGGCGCCCGGCAGGCGCTGCGCGACGGATACGTCAGCGGGGGCACCCGCCGGAACCTGGAATGGGTACGCCCGCACAGCGACCTGTCGGCGGCGAGCGAGGACGAGGCACTACTGCTGGCCGACGCGCAGACCTCCGGCGGGCTGCTGGTGGCCGGCGAGATCCCCGGCGCGCCCGTCGTGGGCGAGCTGCTGCCGCGCGGCGACCACGTGCTGGTGATCCGCTGACCCGGCCGCCGAGCCGGCGGGCGGGCCGGCGGGCGGGCCGGTTGGCGTGGTCCCGTGGGGTGAGCGCGTGACAGACGCCCACACGAAGCCCGCCCGCCGACCCGGGCCTGGCCCCGGCCGGCGGGCGGTGCCGCCACGGCAGAGCCCTGCGCTACTGCCCTGGGTGCAGGATGACCTTGGTGTAACCCTCGACACGCTTGTCGAACTTGTCGTACGCCGTGGGTGCCTCCTCCAACGGCACCTCATGGGAGACGACGAAGCTCGGCCGTGCGCGGCCCTGGATGATCAGGTCGCGCAGCTGCCGGTTGTAGCGCTTCACGTTGCACTGTCCGGTACCCAGACGCAGTCCCTTCTCGAAGAGCTTCCCGATCGCGACCACGAGCCGGCCCCGCTTGGCCTGCTCGTCCGGCGCCCCCGGGTCGGCCGGCACGTAGAGCCCGGGTATGCCGAGTGCTCCGGTCGGCCGCACGGTCTCGATGATCGAGTTCAGAACGGCCGCGGGTTCCTCGCGGTCCGCGCCCCCGGCCACGGCCTGGTACCCGACGGCGTCGATGCCCTTGTCCGTGCCTTCGCCGTCCGTCTGGTCCTTGATCTGCTCCACGGGGTCGCCCTCGGCGAAGTTGATCGGGATCGCGCCGATCTCCTCGGCCTTCTGCAGCCGCTCCAGCACCCGGTCGACGACGAACACCTTCGACGCACCGCGCAGCATGGCCGAGTAGGCGGCCATCAGACCGACGGGGCCACCGCCGTACACCACGACACTCTCGCCCGGAGAGACCTGGGCGAGTTCGTTGCCGTGGTAACCGGTCGGGAAGATATCGGCGAGGAGAACGAAATCGCTCTCGTTCTCGGTGCCTTCCGGCAGCGGCAGACAGTTGAAGTCGGCGTACGGTACGCGCACGTATTCGGCCTGACCACCGATCCACGGCCCCATCGCCACATAGCCGTACGCGCCACCGGCGAATCCGGGATTCACGGTGAGGCAGAAGCCGGTGTAGTCCGCCACGCAGTTCTTGCAGAATCCGCAGGCGACGTTGAAGGGCATGACCACACGGTCGCCCTGCTTGATCGTCGTGACGCCCTCGCCGACCTCCTCGACGATGCCCATGTTCTCGTGGCCGAAGACGATGCCCGGCTCGGCGGCCGTACGACCCTCATACATGTGCAGGTCGGAGCCGCAGATCGCGGTGGACGTGACCCGTACGATCACGTCGTTCGGGTGCTGGAGACGGGGCGTCTCGACTTCTTCCACCGCTACTTCGAATGGTCCCTTGTAGACAACGGCCTTCATACCGACACCTCCGTTGAGCGATATGCCCTCGCTGCAATATGTCCTCGCCGCCGGAGACAAACGGCCGTCAACCGAACGTAACCCGATGCGAACGGTCAGTGGAAACGGCGGAAAGAGCGGCGGCCGTTCGCCTCACGTGACCCAACTCTCATGCTCCCCCTATAGGCAGCACGGGACAAGCCGGGTATTTTCGAGTAATTATCCATTTCAACCTCGCGCCGAATCGGAGGACGAGCAAAGTGACTCAGCGCTTCGGGACCCTGCTCGTCCCTGTGCCCGGCGTGTCCGGCACCACGTACCCGCCCGGTACCCCTGTGACCATCAGCGGACGTGGGTCGACCGTCGACGCCTTCGTGGGCGGCGACTGGCTTCCGCTCGCCTGGTGGGAGTTCGCCGAGGGGCGTAACGAGGACGCCGTCGAGGGCTGACAGCGAGAGCGCCACAGCCCTCACGGCGATCGCCTCCCAGCGGTTCGGCGCACCGGCCCGCGCGGAGCCGGTGGGCACGGGCGGGCCCGGGGCCGCTATTCGACCGTTGCCCAGTCGAGGGTTCGCTCCACCGCCTTCTTCCACCCGGCGTAGCCCTCCGCGCGCTGCTCGTCGCTCCACTGCGGCTCCCACCGCTTGGACTCCTGCCAGTGACTGCGCAGTTCGTCCTCGCTCTCCCAGAACCCGGTGGCGAGCCCGGCGGCATAGGCGGCACCCAGCGCGGTGGTCTCGGCGACGACCGGGCGGCTGACCGGGACGCCGAGGATGTCGGCCTGCATCTGCATGCACAGATCATTTGCGGTCACCCCGCCGTCGACCCTCAGCACGTCCAGATGGACGCCCGAGTCCTGTTCCATGGCCTCCACCACGTCGCGGCTCTGGTAGCAGATGGCCTCCAGCGTGGCCCGTGCGATGTGGCCGCCGTGGTGGAAGCGGGACAGCCCGACCATCGCTCCTCGGGCGTCGGAACGCCAGTAGGGCGCGAAGAGGCCGGAGAAGGCCGGCACGAAGTACATGCCGCCGTTGTCCTCCACGGTCGCTGCCAGCTGTTCGCTCTCCGCCGCGCTTCGGATGATCTTCAACTGGTCGCGCAGCCACTGCACGGCCGAGCCCGTCACGGCCATGGAGCCTTCCAGGGCGTAGACCGCCGGGCTGTCGCCGAGCTGGTACGCCACCGTGGTGAGCAGCCCGTGCCGGGAGCGCACCAGCTCCGTGCCCGTGTTGAGCACGAGGAAGTTGCCGGTGCCGTAGGTGTTCTTGGCCTCCCCGGGAGCGAAGCACACCTGGCCCACGGTGGCCGCCTGCTGGTCCCCCAGGACACCGGTGATGGGGATGGCGGCCCGCAGTGGCCGGGAGGTGCGCGCCTGGCCGTAGGCGTCGGCATGGGAGGAGGGATTGATGCGTGGCAGCATCGCTCGCGGGATGCCGAAGAAACCGAGCAGTTCGTCGTCCCAGTCGAGGGTTTCCAGGTTCATCAGCATGGTGCGGCTGGCGTTGGTCACATCGGTGGCGTGGGTTCCGCCATCAGGCCCGCCGGTCAGGTTCCACAGCACCCAGCAGTCGGTGTTGCCGAAAAGCGCGTGGCCCGCCTCGGCGGCCTCGCGCAGGCCGTCGACGTTCTCCAGCATCCACTGGATCTTGCCGCCGGAGAAGTAGGTGGCCGGGGGGAGGCCCGCCTTCCGGCGAATGACGTCGCCGCGGCCGTCCCGCTCGAGCGCCGCCGCGATGGAGTCGGTGCGGGTGTCCTGCCAGACGATGGCGTTGTAGTACGGGCGGCCGGTCCTGGGGTCCCAGACCACGGTCGTCTCCCGCTGGTTGGTGATGCCGACCGCCGCCAGGTCGGATGCCGACAGGTTGCGCTCCCGCATTGCGGTCTGCATCACGGTGTTGGTGCGTTCCCAGATCTCCACGGGGTCGTGTTCGACCCAGCCCGAGCGCGGAAAGATCTGGGCGTGCTCCAGTTGGTGCTTGGCCACCTCGTTGCCGTCGTGGTCGAAGATCATGAACCGAGTGCTGGTGGTTCCCTGGTCCACCGCGCCCACGAAGTCCGCCATGAGTTGCTTCCTCTCCGGAGAAAACCAGGGCTGTGCGCCGCTGGGCCGCTGGGCCGGTCAGCCCTCGGGGGCCGGGACGCGTCCCGGAGGCTCGGGTTCCACCCTCGGCAGGAAGCGGCCGATGAGGAACTTGTAGAGGAACGCACCGAGCAGGCCACCGATCAGCGGTCCGAGGATCGGCACCCAGAAGTAGAGATTGCCGTACTGATCTCGCCACGCGCCGCCGTACCCGGTGATGAAGCTCGCCAGGCGCGGCCCGAAGTCACGTGCCGGGTTGATCGCGTATCCCGCGAGGGTGCCCCACGCCATGCCGATGGCGACCACGATGAGTCCCACGATGAACGGGGCCAGATTGGCACCCGGGGGATTGTTGAGCAGGTCCGTGACCGCCATGACCAGCAGCAGCAGAATCGCCGTGCCGATGACCTGGTCACGGAACGCAGCCCACTCGTAGACCGGCAGGTTCGTGTTGCCGTTGGCGGGCAGGGTCGAGAAGACGCCCTGCGTCTTGATGGTGTGACCGGGATCGGCCTTCGCCAACGCCTCGGTGTAGTTCCATCGCACCAGCAGAGCGGCCACGAAGGCGCCCGCGGTCTGGGCGACGGCGTAGGGTGCCACCTTCTTCCACGGGAATCCCTTGAAGGCGGCGAGGGCGAGTGTCACTGCGGGGTTGATGTGGGCGCCGCTGATCCGCGCCGCCACATACACGCCGAGGGTCACGCCGAGCCCCCACGCCCAGGCGATGCTGTCGTGATCACCCAGACCGCCCGGTGGAGTGGTGAGTGCTCCACCTGCGACCACTTGAGCGACCACACCGCAGCCGAACAAAATGAGCACCATCGTGCCGGCGAACTCCGCGAAAAGCTCCGCCACCAGTCCGGATGTGTCTTTGTTGCGTGCCATGGAGTCCCGCTTTCCGCCGACTGAATCGGTAGCCGACTTGCCGGAAGTCCTTGCCCACATCGTAAGCCGATCAAGAGATCCCCGCCCTGCGAGACTTCGGCCCTCGCCTCACGCTGCCCTTTCGCCAACCCTGTGCTGATTCCACCGGCGAGTGAGGGCCCAGACTGGATCCGTGCAGCAGGAGGTCGGTCTGTCGGTCGGCCGCAGTCGCTTGTGTCGCACTCTCGTGTCTCCGTATGCACGGGCGCACAGCACCGAACGGGTGTCGGGAGCGTGAAACGACGACATCATGACTTTTGGCGCGTCGACGTTCATAGAGCTCTTGGAGCAGCTCCTGCCCCCGGCCTGAAGGATGATCGCCTTCCCAGTTAACCCGCCGCTCGGCGCCCCCACGCCGTGCCCGCCAGCACCAGCGCGCCGCCCGCCAGCCCGACCGCGCCCAGCCGCTCCCCGCCGAGCGCGATCCCGGCCGCGGCGGCCCACAGCGGTTCGGTGCCGAGCAGGAGGCTGACCCGGGAGGGCGAGGTACGGCGGACGGCCCACATCTGCACGAAGAAGGCGAACAGAGTGCAGAACACGGACAGGAACACCAGCCCCGCCCACTCGCGCGCCCCGAACGCGGCGGCCGTGCCCCAGGGCGTGGTGTCGGCGCCGGCCGACAACAGCGCGAACACGGCTACGGACGTGCCCAGTTGGACGGTGGTCAGCGGCAGCGCGGGCGCGCCCTGGACCGCCTTCACGCGGGACATGGCGAGGACGTGCACGGTGCGGGCGAGCGCCGCGAGCAGCATCAGCAGGTCGCCGAGCGAGGGCCGGGTGAAGCCGCCGCCCTGGGTCAGCAGGACGACACCCAGCACCGATACCGCGGCGGCGGCGAGGAAGCCGCGCGAGGGCCGGGTGCGGGTCACGGCGGACTCGGCGAGCGGGGTGAAGATCATGGTGAGGCTGATGATGAGGCCCGCGTTGGTCGCCGAGGTGTGCACGACGCCGTACGTCTCCAGCAGGAAGATCCCGCCGAGGATCAGCCCGAGCAGCGCGGCCCCGCGCCACTGCGCCGGGGTCAGGTCGCGCAGCGCCCGCCGCCCGACGACCACCAGCACGGGCAGCACCAGTGCGAACCGCAGCACCAGGACCGAGAGCACGGTCTGCGCGGTCGTGATGTCCTTGGCGACGAGGTAACTGCCGCCCCAGACCACCGCCACCAGCAGCACGGGAAGATCGGTGAGCCAGACGCGGCGGGGCGCGAGCGCGCCCGGTACGGCGATCGATGAGGACATGCGGCTGCCGCTTTCGTCTCCGGCGGAAGGGTGCGGAGACGGCGGTGGCTCGCACGGGGATGATCACCGTACCGGTGGGCAGGCGCCTGGGCCAGGCGTTTCCAACGGGTGGGTGGACTCCTCGGGTCCGTTCGCCCCCCGACCGCTTCCGCCATACGCCGCGTTCACGCGTGTGCTCGTTGCTACTGTGGGGAACGGGGCCGGCTGGGGCGCGGATTCCCGGGAGTCGCGGTCCGAGCACGGGGGGCTCATGAAGCGGTCGGTCGTCTTCGTACACGGCACGGGCGTACGCGAGGAGGGGTACAACTCCACCTTGGCCACCGTCCGGAGCGAACTTCACGGCATCCGACCCGACTGGGACGTACGGGGCTGTCTGTGGGGCCCCGAACACGGCGCGAAGTTCATCCCCGGCGACACCCCGATCCCGGGCTACGCCGCCACCGGCGGTGGTGCGCGCGAGGACGACCGGGACGCCGCGATCGCCGAGTGGGAGGTGCTGTACCGCGACCCTGGATACGAGCTGCGCCTTCTCGGCCTGCGTCCCGCGCCGGGCCAGGGCGTGGTCCGGGGCGCTCCGCCGGGCAAGAGGTTCCTCACCACGGTCCGGGAATACCGCCCCTCGCCCGAGCTGCTCGACCGCCTCGACCGGCACGGACTGCGCGCCGACTTCACCACGGCGCTCGACTCGGTGGCCGCCTCACCGGAGGTCCGCGACGCCGCCGACACGATCGACCAGAACGGCTACGGGCACCGGCACGCGTTCGCCAAGGCCGTGGTCGCCGCCACGCTCGCCGAGGCCCAGGCCCGTGGTGCGGACGCCCTCGCCGGTCCGGCCCGCGACGCTCTCGTACGCACCCTGAGTTCCGAGCTGTCCGGCCGTAGCCGTGCCCTTCCCGGCAGGGTGCGGCAGGCCATGAAGAACTCCGCGATGCGCAGGGCGACTCGATGGACCGTGGACCGGCGTGGCGCGCTGAGCGACACGCTGCTGCCGAAGGTGGGCGACATCCTGCGGTACCAGGCCCGCGGTGAGGGGGTGCGCCGGCTGATCCGGCGGACGGTCGAACACGCCCCCGGTGACCGGATCACGCTCCTCGGACACAGCCTCGGCGGTGTCGCCTGCGTGGACCTGCTGGCCATGGAACCGCTGGACCGGGTCGACCAGCTGATCACCGTCGGCTCTCAGGCGGCCCTGCTGTACGCGTGCGGGGCGTTGGCCGGCCTGGAGCACCCGGAGGAGTTGCCACCGCACTTCCCGACGGCGTGGCTGAACATGCACGACCCGTGGGATCTGCTCTCCTACACCGCGGCCGAGGTCTTCAAGGACCGTGTGTACGAGGTCGAGGTGTCCAGCGGACAGCCGTTCCCCTTGGCCCACAGCGCGTACTGGGCCAATACCGAGTTCTGGAGTGCCGTCGGCGAATGGCTGGGCTGAACCGGATCCGGCCCGGTGACGTCCATGCCGTGGTCGTCGGGCTGGAGAACTATCCGAGGGCTTCCGAGATGAGCCTGCCGGGAGCGGCCGGGAACGCGGTGCGTTTCGCGCGCTGGCTGCGGGACGGCGGCGTACCGAAGGAGAACATCACCCTGCTGCTCTCCGCGCTGGAGGAGAGCCTGCCGGACATCACCGTCGAAGCCGAGGCCGCCGACCTCGCCTGGCGCGGCGCCGAGACGATCGCGGACATCCGGGATGTCTTCATCCACGAGCTGACCACTCGCTCCGGCGGGATCCTCTACGTCTACTGGGGCGGGCACGGCGTTCTGGGCAGAGGCCGTACCGGCCCGTCGCTGTTCACACCCGAGGCGTGCGCCGTCGACCTGAGCTGTTTCCGCTTCGAGGAACTGCGGTCGTACCTGACCCGCGACGACCTCAACGGCTTCACGCAGCAGGTCATGTTCGTCGACGCCTGCATGGCGTTCGAGGAGGGGTACCGGTTGCAGCAGGGTACGGTGCCCATTCCGTTCCCCGAGTTCTCACCCCGCGAAGTGGACCAGTTCGTGCTCTACGCGGCCCGTGACGGGCAGGAGGCTGAGCACGACGACGAGCGGCGGACGGGAGTCTTCTCCCACACGGTCCTCGAGTGGCTGGAGCAGCAGGCACCCGACCTGCGCCCGGACCTGCCCGCCCTCGAACTGCACGTCCGCAGCTGGTTCGAGGACCGCTACCGGACCACCAAAGTCCAGCAGACGCCCACGGCCTACCGGTACCGCGCCCTCGACGGCACCCAGGACTTCGGCACCGTTTTCGCCCGGGTGGACCAGGCGGCCCTTCAGGAGGTCGCCGGGACGCTGAGCACGGAACTCGGACGGGACGAGGGCCTTCTCCTCACCTATACAGGCCGTGTGGCCAAGGTGTGCGGCCTGGCACCCGGCACCGGCGAGGACCCGGTGCAGTGGTTCGCGCGAGCGCTGCTCCACACGCCGCGCACGATGGCCACCTTCATCGAGGCGCTCGTCGCCGACAAGGAGAAGAAGAGGGCACTGAGGTTCCTGAGGCTCGCACTCGCCCACGGAGCGCCGGGCCTGCTCTCGGTTCAGGAACACGCCGACGTGGAGAGCCTGCTCGGGCGCGTGCCCCCGCTGTCGCCGGCCATGGTGAACACACTGACTCGGGCGGCGACTTCGGCCGTCGGCGTCCAGGTGACGGCGAGCGGAGTACTGACACCGGCCCAGCTCATGAACCACGTCGAGAGGCTGGAGGAGTTCCCCGGGGGCCGCCTGCCCGGGACGAAGAGGTTCAAGGTGCCGGCGGTGGTGGCGTTCATCCAGTACCTCGCCCTCCACACCGGCCTCGACGGGGTCTCGCCCGCCCTGCGGTGGAAGCTGACGCAATGGGCGGACCGGGTCGCCGAGCGCCTGCTGGTGGCCGACGGTGAACTGGACCGTGTCCGTGAGCGGGCCGAGCAGTGGGACGACGCCCTGCGCGCGTCACGCCCGTCCGGCCGGATCGTCGTGCAGGTCTACCCCGACGGCACGGAGGACACCTACGTCTGCGCGGTCTGGACCGACCCTGGCACGGGAGAGCTGTCCCGGTACGGTCACGCGGACAACGGAGTACCCGTCAGCTCCGCGCGGGCCGCACGGCTCATCGACCGCGCCGCGCGCTCGCTCACCACGGACGACGGCGCCGTACCCGTGGTGGAGGTCGTGCTGCGCCAGGAGGACCTCCCGGCGGTCCCGGTGCCGGCCTGGGACGGTGCTCCCGGCGACATCCCGGCCGTCGTGCTCGGGGTGGAACAGCAGATCGCGCTGCGCTGCGCGCCGATGGCCTCCACGGACAAGGAGGAGCGCCGACGGGATCTGCTCCGGCGGCGATGGGCCGGCCGCTCGCTGGGCCGCGTGGTGTATCTCGACGAGTCGCACGCCGCCGACGATCCTCGGGCGACCAGGGCCTACGGAGCGCTGCGGGCCGACCGCGACGCGGCCCGCGTGGTGGTGTGCTCCGGCCGGAGGTCCGGCGCCGCGCTGGTCCGGGTGGCGCTCGCCTCCGGATACCCCGTCGTCCTGTGGGACAGCGAGGACTCCCACGGCCTCTCCCCCGGGGATTTCACGCCGCTCGACCCGGAGGGCGATCTGCACGACCTGCCCGGCCGCGTACAGGCCTACTGGGCCCGGGCCCAGGCGGACGGCGCGGGGCATCCCCTGCGGCCCGTGCTCCTGCTGGAGGACCCGGATCGGCACCTCCCTCCGGTGCTGCCCCTGACCCGATCGTCCGCCCCCGAAGAGGAAGCGAGTCACCGATGACCGGCGCGAGCAGCGGAGCCGAGAGTTCCGAGTGGCGGATCTTCCGCGGCGACGGCCGGCGGCGCAGGCCGGAGATCCCCGAGCCGCCCCCGTGGCGGCGTTTCCAGGACCACGACGAAGGCGGTCCGTCAACCGCCCGCAAACCGGCCTACGTCATCGGCGACGCCGAGGTCGACGTCATCAACGCGGCCCTGCACCTGCGCCGGCCCCTCCTGGTCACGGGCCATCCCGGCGTGGGGAAGACCTCGCTGGCCGACGCGATCGCGCACGAGCTGGACCTGGGCGAGGTACTGCGCTGGCCGGTCAACAGCCGCTCCACCCTCCAGGAGGCGCTCTACCGGTACGACGCGATCGGCCGCCTCCAGGAGAGCGGACCGCCGGCCGCGGAGGGACAGGTGGTCCCGGGCATCGGGCGGTACGTGCGCCTGGGTCCGCTGGGCACCGCACTCGTGCCCGCGGACCGCCCGCGTGTCCTCCTGGTCGACGAACTCGACAAGGGAGACGTCGATCTGCCCAACGACCTGCTCACCGTGTTCGAGGAAGGCTGCTTCGAGATCCCCGAGCTGTCCCGGCTTCCGGAGCAGCAGCCGGACGTCACGGTGTTCACGGCGGACCGGGGCCGACAGGCCACCGTGCGACGGGGCTTCGTGCGCTGCACCCAGTTCCCGGTCGTCGTGATCACCAGCAACGGCGAGCGCGACTTCCCGCCGGCGTTCCGGCGGCGCTGTCTGCCGCTGCACCTCGACGATCCCCGCAGGGAACGTCTCCAGCAGATCATCGTCAGCCACTTCGGCGAGGGCGCGCTGGCCGGTATCGAAGACCTCGTGGACACCTTCGTCCGGGAACGCGACATCAAGGAACTGGCCACGGACCAACTGCTCAACGCCGTGTTCCTGCGCCGGGAGGGAGCCCGACTCGACCCCGAGGGCCTGCTGCGGACCGTACTGCATCAGCTGAACCCGGGCGGCTGAGCGGTGTTCGAGGAGCTGCGGCGCGTCCTTGACAACCCCGGACTCGATCTGGGGGACGAGGAACTCCTCGACGTCCTGTGGTTGAGCACGCGCCTGCCAGGGGGCGCGGACGCACCGCTGGCCCGACGGCTGCAAGGCGCAGAGCCGGACAGCGGCGCAGCGGGCACCGGCACGCCGACGGAGGCGAAAGCGGCGTCCGCGGTGACCGCCGCCCCGACCGCCGGGCAACCGCCCGACGCCCCCCACCCCGCGCCACGGTTGCCCGAGCCGGCCGGCGACCGGCGTCCCCTCACACCCGTCACCGCGGCTCCACCGCCCACCGACGCCCCTGGCCGGGTCATGCGGCTGCCCGGCGCCAGGATGCTGGGCGACGAACTGGTGCTCGGGCGCGCCCTGCGCCCGCTCAAGCGCCGCGTCCCCAGCACCGTCCGCACCGAACTCGACGAGGACGCCACGGCCGCGGCACAGGCCGACACCGGGATCCCGAACGTGGTCCTGCGGGCCCTGCCCGAACGCTGGCTGCGGCTCGCGCTGGTCATCGACAGCGATGTGTCCATGGTGCTGTGGGAACGTCACTGCCGTGAGCTGCAGACCGCGCTGGAACGCAGCGGTGCCTTCCGCCAGATCGAGGTCCATCAGCTCTCGTACGGCGCGCCGCCGGGGGATCTCGGCCCGAACCGGGGCGAGGTGTTCCTCGTACGTCCGTGGAGCGGCAGCAGAAGGGGCGCCCTGCCGGTCAGCACCCTGAGCGACCCGTCCGGGCGCACACTGGTCATGGTGGTCACCGACGGGGCGGCGCCCGCCTGGCGCGACGGCCGGATGCGCGCCGTGCTGGAACGGTGGGCCATGGCCGGCCCCACGGCCGTACTCCATGTCCTGCCCCGCCACCTGTGGGCCGGCACCGGGGTCGACGGCGACACCTGGCACATCACGGCGCCGCGCCCGGGGGCGCCCAATTCCGCGTGGCGAGTCGCCGATCCGGTGCTGCCGCCGGACGTCGCCCCCTTCACCGGGGTGCCCGTGCCCGTCGTCGAACTCACGCCGGCCGGACTGCGGGCCTGGTCGACGGCCATCACGGCGGTCGGCCGGCCCGCCCCGCTGCGCTTGTGGGAACCGCGGTCCGCGCCCGCCGGACGGCCGACGTCCGACCCCGGCATCCTGGCCCGTGGCTTCACCCGCTCGGCGTCTCCCCCGGCCGTCCGCCTGGCCGCGCACATCGCGGCCATGGCCCCGGTGACCGTACCGGTCATGCGTCTCGTCCAGTCCCGGCTCCCCGAGCACACCGACACGGCCGCCCTCGCCGAGATCTTCCTGAGCGGACTCCTCCGGCCCGTGGAGCAGCGCGGCGCGGACGAGGCCCGACGGCCCGTGAAGCACCGGTTCTTCGACCTCAGTCCGGAGGCGAAGGATCTGCTGCTCGACACCGTCCCGCTGGCCGAACTCGTCACCGCCGGCCGCCGCGTCGGCGAGCAGATCGAACAACTGGTGGGCCGCTCGCCCGACTTCCCCGCATGGCTCCTGGCCTCTCCTCGCGCGGAAGGGCAGGGGGACGGCCCGGAGCCGTTCGCCCGCATCGGGACGGCGCTGCGCGACCGGCTCGGCATCGGGGACGAGGATCTCTTCGATGACGATGAAGGCCAGGACCGTGAGATCGAAGCACCACTCGCGACCGCAGTCGTGCTCACCGCCCTGTCCTTCGAGTACGCCGCCGTTCGCGCTCACCTCCGCGACCTGGAGGAACTCGTGCATCGCGACGGGACCCGGGTCGAGCGCGGCCGGTTGCCCGGCACCCGCTGGCACGTCGCCTTGGCGGAACTGGGCGAAGGCTCCGGGACGACGATCGCGCTCAGCAGCCAGATCGTCGAATGGCTCAGCCCGGAGGCGGTGCTGATGGTCGGAGTGGCGGGGAGCCTGAAGGATGACGTCCGGATCAGGGACGTCGTGGTCGGCACGAAGGTGTACGGCATCCACGGCGTCGAGCGGACGCCAGAGGGCCTCCTGATCCGTCCTCAGTCCTGGTCCGGCTCCCACACGCTGGCGGGGGCAGCGCGTTCGGCGCTGCGGGACATGCCCGGCGTAAGGGCCCACTTCGCCCCCATCGCCTCCGGGGACGTGGTCCTCGCAGAGGCCGAGTCGGAGATCGCCCGGCATCTGCGCGAGCACTACGCCGACGCCGCCGCGATCGAGATGGAGGGGTCGGGCGCGGCACACGCGGCACGTCTCAGCGCACGGCTGGACGTACTGGTGATCCGGGGGATCAGCGAGCACGCCGACGGGTCTCAGCGCGCGGCGGACACGTCCGGCTCGCAGCTGTGGGCGGCCGCGCAGGCCGCCTCCGTGGCAGTGGCGGTCCTGCGGAAGCACCGCCCGCGCGCGGCCTCTTCACAGGCGAAGCAGGGCGCCCTCGCGAGCAGCACACAGGATGCCGTCGCCACCGCGCCTACCGGGACCTCTCCGGCCACGACGAGCGCCACGCCCGAGACCGCCCACACAGCCCCCTCAACCACGGCCCTGGTGACCAACCTCCCGCGTCGTCCTCGGCTCTTCACCGGCCGGTCGGCGGAACTGGACCGCCTGCTGCGCCTCCTCGCGATCGACTCGGACGAAGGCACGCCCGTGGTCGTCTCCGCCCGCAGCGGCATGGGCGGCATCGGCAAGACGGCGCTCGCACTGGAAGCGGCGCACCGCGCCGACGAGGAAGGCTGGTTCCCCGGCGGTTCGCTGTTCCTGGACCTGCGGGGCTATGACGACAACCCGCTGACGGCGGACCAGGCGGTGCTGGCCCTGCTCTCGGTGCTGGGGGTGCGGGGCGAGGACGTGCCCCCGACCTCGGCAGCCCGGTTCGACGCCTATCGGGATCTGCTCGCCGAGCGGCGCGACCGGATGCTGCTGATCCTGGACAACGCCTCGGGCCCCTCCCAGTTCCTGCCGCTCCTGCCCGGCACGGACCATCACCAAGTCCTGATCACCTCCCGGGACCTCCCGGTGAGCCTTCCGGTGCGGATCATCGACCTGGGGACACTCGGTCCGGACGACTCCGTCGACCTCGTCGTCGTCACCCTGCGCGCCGCCGACGAACGCGACGACCGCCCCGAACGCGAACGGGAGGCGCTGCGCGAGCTGGCCGCTCTCTGCGGCTACCTGCCCCTCGCCCTCCGGATCGCCGCCGCGTTGCTGCGGGAGAACCCTCATCGGAGCATCGCCTCGCTCGTGGCCGAGATCAGAGAGGTGGGCGATCCGATCGCCGCACTCGAAGCCGGCAGCAGCTCGGACCCGGACGGCCGTGTGCTCGCCGTGCGTCCCGTGCTGGAGGCGTCGTACCGCCGGCTTCCGGCCGGCGAAGCCCGGCTGCTGCGCCTGCTCTGTCTCGCGCCGGGTCCGGACACCGGCACGGAGGCGGTGGCCGCGCTGGCCGACGTGACTTCGGGGACCGCCCGGTATCTGCTGGACAGACTGGCGGCCACGCATCTGGTCACACGGGTGCACGGCGGCGAGGGATCTCCGTCCGCGCCGCGGTGGCAACTGCATGACCTGGTCGGGGCATTCGGAACGGCCGTGGTGGCGGGTGACGCCGAGCTGCGGCAGGAAGGGAACGCGGCCAGGGAACGGCTGCTGGCGTTCTGCCTCCGGTGGGCGCAGGCGGCCGACGACCGGTTGCGGTGGCTGCCGGGCAGGCCGGAGCCCGAGCGGTTCGCGGACCGGGCGCAGGCGCTGGCGTGGCTGGACCAGGAGCGGGCGGGTCTGGTCGCGGCGGTGTCCTGGGCGCGGGAGGAGCAGTTCGCGGGCCCCGCGATGCGGCTGGCCGGGTGCCTGTCGGCGTACCTGGCATGGCGGCGGTACTTCGACGACTGGATCACCGTGACCCGCGTCGCCCGGGAAGCGGCCCTCCGCATGGGGGACGGCCGCAGCGAGGCGGCTGCGTTGAGCGATCTCGGTCTGGCCTTGCGAGGAGCGGGCCGGGTGAGAGAGGCGGTCGAGGCCGGCACCCGAGCCGTCGATCTGCACCAGATCATCGGCGACCGCCGCGGCGAGGCCACCGCATGGACCAACCTCGGCCTCGCCCTGCAGGAGACCGGCCGCTTGGACGAGGCGATCGACGCCCACACACGCGCCCGCGACCTCCACCAGGCCGTCGGCGACCGCCACAGCGAAGCCACCGCATGGAACAACGTCAGTCTCGCCCTGGGCCAGGTGGGCCGCGTGGAGGAAGCCATCGCGGCCACCACACGCGCCCGCGACCTCCACCAGGCCGTCGGCGACCGCCACAGCGAAGCCACCGCATGGCACAACCTCGGCCTCGCCCTGGGACAAGCGGGCCGCGTGAAGGAAGCGGTCGAGGCATACGGCCGGGCTCTGGCGATCTACCAGGACTTCGAGGACTGGTACGGAGCGGGACGGACGCTCGAGACTCTGGCCCTCACTCATCAAAGCGCCCACCGCCCCGCCGAAGCCCGCAGCGCGCTGCTGCGAGCCGCCGAGGCCTACCTCCGCGCCAACGCTTCCTCGGAGGCGGCCCAGGCACGCGCTAGGGCTGAGCGGTGGGGCTGAGCGGCCGGCCCGGCGCGCCGCCCGCCGTCTAGGCGTCCTCCGGCAGCTCGAACGAGCCGTACTCCGGCCGCCCCGCCACGTCGTACGACTGGATGGAGACGCCGGTGGCGGTGACGCTGCCGGCGGTGTGGCGGAAGGCGGTCGGGACGGCGCCGTCGGCGAAGAAGCGGCGGCCGGTGCCGAGGACGACCGGGAAGGTGAGGAGGTGGACGGTGTCGACGAGGCCCAGGTCGAGCAGGGACTGGACCAGTGCGCCGCTGCCGTGCACCTGGAGTTCGCCGTCGGTGCGCTCCTTGAGGGCGGTGATCTCCTTGGCGAGGTCGCCGCGGAGCACCGTGGTGCCGGACCAGTCGGCCTCGGTGAGGGTGCTCGAGGGGACGTACTTCGGCAGCCGGTTCAGGGGGCCGGCGATCGGGTCGTCCGGGTCGGTGACCTTCGGCCAGTACGAGGCGAAGATGTCGTAGGTGCGGCGGCCGAGCAGGAAGGCGCCGACGCGTCCGAAGACGTCGTCGACGAACCGGCCGAAGGCGTCGTCGATGTACGGGACGACCCAGCCGCCCTGCTCGAAGCCGTCACGGGTGTCCTCCCGGGGGCCGCCCGGGGCCTGGTAGACGCCGTCGAGGGTGACGAAGATGGTGGAGACGAGCTTGCCCATGGCGGGTGCCTTTCGTGGAGTGCGCGGGGTCTGCTGTCATCAGGGCAGACCCCGCGGGGCCCCGCAACTCATCGGTTCACCCGGTGCTCCTCTGCGTCACCCGCTGCCGCACTTCCGCGTCATCCGGCGTTTGTGGAGAACAGGCCGCCGGTCGGGCCCTGCTTGTCGCCGCCCTGGGCCTTCTTCAGGGCGTTGGCCAGGCTCTCGATGGTCAGCGACTGGAGGATCACCCGGCCGTTGCCCTCCAGGGTGGCCAGGGACAGGCCCTCGCCGCCGAACACGGCGTTCATCAGGCCCTGGCGGTTGAGGCCGCCGACGCGCTGCACGCCGTACTGGATGCCCTCCTCGAAGGCGACCACGCAGCCGGTGTCGACCTCGATACGGCCGCCGAAGTCGGCGGGGTTGAGGTCGATGAAGTTGCCCGCGCCCGCGATGATCACCGTGCCGCGGCCGGTGAACTTCTCCAGGATGAAGCCCTCGCCGCCCTTCATGCCGGTGCGCCCGCCCTGGAAGGCGATGCCGAAGTCGACGGTGGACTCGGCGGCGACGAAGGCGTCCTTCTCGGCGAACCACGCGCGCGTGCCGTCCAGCTCCAGGGCGCGCATCTCGCCCGGGAGGACGCCCGCGAAGCCGACGGTGCCCTCGCCGCCCTGCGCGGTGAAGTACTGGAACGCGATCGACTCGCCCGCCAGCACCCGCTGGCCGACCTGCATGGCGGTGCCCATCGCCTGCCGCAGCAGGCCGCCCATGCCGCCCGCGCCGCCACCCTGCGCCTGCTGTCCGCCGCCGCTGTCGGAGGGGCCGGTCAGCCGGGTCTCCATCGTCACGTTCGCCGTCTTGAACAGGAACTTTCCCGCCTCGCAGTACACCGTCTGGCCGGGCTGCAGGCTCACGACCGCCATCTGCATGGCGTTGCCGACGATCTCTTGCTGAAGAGTCACACGGGGTGAACGTGAGAGGGGGACGGGCGAGTTCCTGGCGGGCCGGGGCGGATGTCCGAGCCGAGGCGGATGTCCGAGCCGACGTGGATGTCCGAGCCGAGGTCGACGTCCGTTCGCCGCCGGTGTGCCGGTGCGCGGGCGGCTGCAATGGACGCATGAACTCGATGAACGTTCAAGGAACCCTCGGCGGCAAGGTGGCGCTCGTGACCGGTGGCAGCCGGGGCATCGGCGCGGCGACCGCGCTGCGGCTCGCCCGGGAGGGCGCGGACGTGGCCGTGACGTACGTACGGGACAAGGAGGCGGCCGAGGAGGTCGTGCGGCGCGTGGAGGCGCTGGGGCGCCGCGCGGTGGCGCTGCGGGCGGACTCCGCGGACCCGCGCGAGGCGGCCGGGGCGGTGGGGCGCGCGGCGGAGGCGCTCGGGCGCCTCGACGTGCTCGTGAACAACGCGGGCGTCGGGCTGCTCGGGCCGCTGGACGGCATCACCCTCGCCGACGTCGACCATGTCCTGTCGGTCAATGTGCGCGGGGTGTTCCTCGCCTCCCAGGCGGCGGCCGCGCGGATGTCCGACGGCGGCCGGATCATCACCATCGGCACCTGCATGACCCAGCGGGTGCCGGGCCCCGGCGGCACGCTCTACGCCATGAGCAAGGCGGCCCTGACCGGGCTGACCAAGGCCCTGGCCCGCGAACTGGGCCCGCGCGGCATCACCGCGAACATCGTCCACCCCGGTCCGATCGACACCGCCATGAACCCGGCGGACGGTCCCTACGCGCCCTCCCAGGCCGCCCTGACCGCCCTGGGCCGCTTCGGCACACCCGACGAGGTGGCCGCCACGGTCACCCACCTGGCGGGCGCGGCCTACGTCACGGGCGCGGAGTACGCGGTGGACGGGGGCCACGCGGCGTGACACCGGGTCCGGCGGGGCCGGGTGAGTCCGGCTGTGCGCGGGGCGCCCCGGTGCTGTCCCAGCCGGGGTGCGCCGCGCGGGGGCCTGTTCGTCCGGTGCGCAGCGCGGGGGCGATGTCGCCCCCGTGCACACGCACCCCAGGCCCGGTTGGAGCGCGGGGCGCACCGGTGCTGTCAGGCCAGTGCACCCCGCGAGTCTGCGGCGGCGGCGAGGTCGCCGACACCGATGAGCAACGGGCCCCCGTCACCCACCCAGTTCCTGGTGACGCGCCTCCAGACGCTGTGCGCCCTCCTCCGTCAGGGAGCCGAAGAGGCGGAGGCGGGAGATGCCGCCGTCCGGGTAGATGTCGATGCGGGCGTGGGTGCCGACGGCCGGCTCGTCGAGGACGAAGCGGTGGTTGGTGTCGGGCTGGAGGCGGGTCCGCGGGAGGATCTCGCGCCACTCGCCGTCCTCGCCGTCCTTCACGGACACCGAGGCCCAGCCGGCGCTGTTGCCCTTGAGGTACGCCGTGTCGATCTCGATCGCGCGGATCTGCGACTGGGCCACCAGCCGGTAGCGGATCCAGTCGTTGCCCTGGTCGCGGCGGCGGCGGGTCTCCCAGCCGTCGTCCATCTTGCGGGAGCGGCCCGGCTGGATGGTGTTGGTGGCGGGCGAGTAGAAGAGGTTGGAGGCGTCCTCGACCCGGCCGCCGTTCTCCAGGGCGACGACGTCGAAGGTGCCCAGCACCGACAGCCACGCGGGGTCGGGGACGACCTCGCCGTGAACGCGCAGGCGGGCGATGCCGCCGTCGGGGTGCTGGTTGACCCGCAGGTGGGTGAAGCGCTGCTCCAGGGAGACGGCGAAGCCGTTGGCCGCGTGGCCGCCGACCGGCGTGCGCGGTACCAGGGTCGTCCACTTCACGTCGTCGGCCAGCAGCTCCTCCGGGGAGGGGGAGCCCGCCACCGCGGTGGCCTCGATGGACACCGACTGGGGGTAGTTGCCGCGGAAATGGGCGGTGTCGACGACGATGCCGCGGATCACGCCGGGGGCGCCGAGGCGGATCAGCGCCCAGTCGTGGTCCTCGGCCGCCGGCCAGGGGTGCTCGGCGGAGACGCCGCGGCGCCGGCGCGTCTCCCAGCCGTCCATGACCTTGCCCTTGTGCCCGAAGTGCTCGGGGTCGAACTCGGCCCGCTCGGGCACCAGCAGGTTCTCCCGCTGGGCGAAGAACTCGTCGTTGGCGGCGATGACACCGGCGCCGAGCTGCCGGTCGGCGAGGTTGGCGTACTGGGTGAAGGGGAAGTCGGCGGTGCGGTAGTCCGCGTACGGGTCACCGCCTCCGTAGGGGTTCGCGTCGCCGGTGAAGCTGGGTATCGCCGTCACGGTGATCAGTTCTTCCTTTCGGGAGTCGGCCGCTGCGGGTGCGGGCGGGGCGGTTCAGGGGGTGCGGGTGAGCAGCTTCCCCTGGGGGTCGGTGAACTCGCCGTCGGCGTAGATCCGTTCGCCGCGCAGCCAGGTCGACTTGACGACGCCGCTGAGGGTGCGGCCGGCGTAGGCCGTGACGCGGTTGCGGTGCTGGAGCTCCGCCGGGTCGACGGTGAAGGTCTCGTCGGGCGCGAGGACCACGATGTCGGCGTCGCGGCCGGGCGCGATGGCGCCCTTGCGGTCGTCCAGGCCGACCAGTTCCGAGGTCCGCGCGGACATCCAGCGGACGACGTCCTCCAGGCCGTACCCGCGCTCGCGGGCCGCGCTCCAGACGGCGGAGAGGCTGAGCTGGAGTCCGGAGATGCCGCCCCACGCGGTGGCGAAGTCGTCGGTCTTCAGGTCGGCGGTGGACGGGGAGTGGTCGGTGACGACGCAGTCGATGGTGCCGTCGGCCAGCGCCTCCCACAGCAGGTCCTGGTTGTCGGCCTCGCGGATGGGCGGGCAGCACTTGAACTCGCTGGCGCCGTCGGGCACTTCCTCGGCGGTGAGGGTGAGGTAGTGCGGGCAGGTCTCGACGGTGACGCGGACGCCCTCCGCGCGGGCGGCGCGGATCAGCGGCAGCGCGTCGCTGGAGGACAGGTGGAGCACGTGCACGCGCGCGTCGAGCCGCCTGGCCTGGGCGATGAGCGCGGCGATCGCGGTGTCCTCGGCGTCGCGCGGGCGGCTGGCGAGGAAGTCGGCGTACCGGGGGCCGCCGTGCTGCGGGGCGGCGGCGAGGTGGTGCGGGTCCTCGGCGTGCACGATCAGCAGGCCGCCGAACCCGGCGATCTCCGCGAGGGAGCGGGCCAGCTGCTCCTGGTCGAGGTGCGGGAACTCGTCGACACCGGACGGCGACAGGAACGCCTTGAAGCCGAACACGCCGGCCTCGTGCAGCGGGCGCAGGTCCTTGACGTTGTCGGGCAGGGCGCCGCCCCAGAAGCCGACGTCGATGTGCGCCTTGGGCCGGGCGACGTCCTGCTTGACCCGCAGGTGGTCGACCGTGGTGGTCGGCGGCAGCGAGTTGAGGGGCATGTCGACGAGGGTGGTGATGCCGCCCGCCGCCGCCGCGCGGGTGGCGGTCCAGAACCCCTCCCACTCGGCGCGCCCGGGGTCGTTGACGTGGACGTGGGTGTCGACCAGGCCGGGGAGGAGCACGTGGTCGCCGACGTCCTCCAGGCGGGCCCCCTCGGGTACGGGGGCGTCGTACGGCAGTACGGCCGTGATCGTGCCCCGCACGACCGCGATGGCCGCGGCGCGCGTTCCCTCGGGCGTGATGACGCGCGTCGAGCGCAGCACCAGTTCAGCGTCGGACACCCGGACCCCTCTCTCTGCCGCGTGTTACTCCCGGGAAACGGGGATGCACTTCCGCGTTACGGAATTCAACAGTCTGTTGAACCTCTCTCGGAGTCTTCACTCCCGCTCCCCCGCCGTCAAGGGGCACACTTCCACCGTGTACCCGCGGCGCCCCGCTCTGGAGGTTTCCACAAAGCGGAATTACAATTCCAGCAGGCAGAACGTAGCTACGCACAAGCGAGGAGTCAACCGGCCGCCGGGTAGGCTTCTGACCTTCCTGCCAGTCCCGAAAGGAACGCGCCGTGCCGACGTCCAGCGCCAGCACCACCGACTCCGCCAAGACCGCCAACGGCGGCGGTGGCGTCCAGTCCCTCGAGCGCGCCTTCGACCTCCTGGAGCGGATGGCGGACGCGGGCGGCGAGGTCGGGCTCAGTGAGCTCTCGGCGAGCAGCGGACTGCCGCTGCCCACCATCCACCGCCTGATGCGTACGCTCGTGGCCTGCGGTTATGTCCGTCAGCAGCCCAACCGCCGGTACGCCCTCGGCCCCCGGCTGATCCGCCTCGGCGAGTCCGCCTCCCGGCTGCTCGGCACCTGGGCCCGCCCCTATCTGGCCCGCCTGGTCGAGGAGACCGGCGAGACGGCCAACATGGCCCTGCTCGACGGCGACGAGATCGTCTACGTCGCCCAGGTGCCCTCCAAGCACTCCATGCGCATGTTCACCGAGGTCGGCCGGCGCGTCCTGCCGCACTCGACCGGTGTCGGCAAGGCGCTGCTCGCGGGCTTCCCGGACGACGAGGTGCGCGCCCTGCTCGCCCGCACCGGTATGCCGGCGGCCACCGACAAGACCATCACCACGCCCGAGGGCTTCCTGGCGGCGCTGGAGGACGTCCGCCGGCTCGGCTACGCCGTGGACGACAACGAGCAGGAGATAGGGGTCCGCTGCCTCGCGGTGCCGGTGCCGGACTCCCCCACCACCGCCGCGATCTCCATCTCCGGCCCGGCGGGCCGGGTCACCGAGGCGGCGACGGAGCGGATCGTGCCGGCGCTCCAGCAGGTCGCGCGCGAGCTGTCGGCGGCGCTGGCCACCTCCGTGGCGAACGGCGCCTGACGCCGTGGCGAACGGCGCCTGACCCCCGGGGCCACCCGCCCCGTACAGCCGAGCAGCCCCTGGCCCGAGCGGCCAGGGGCTGTCGTGATCTCAGTCGTTCCGCGGCGGCGGTCCGAACAGCTCCACCGCCCGCCGTACGTCGGCCAGTCCCCGCGACAGCGCGCTGACCGAGCCGATCGCGCCCGCGATCAGCAGCAGCGAGCGGCGTAACCGCGGGATCTCGGGCGTACCCCCGACGGCCATCGCGGCGAGCGCGGCGAGCTCGTCCTCGGCGACCGCCCGGTCGGGGAACTCCGCGGGATGCGCGGCGAGTTCGCGGCGCAACCGGGACACGGCGGTGCGCAGTTCCACCACCCTCGGGTCCTCACCGCTGCCGGTCACTGGCCTCTGCCCCAAGCTCCGCAACACAGCTCTCCCCCCTGGCACTCCCTTGTGCCCGGTCCCGTTCACTCCCCCTGTGCGCCCCCACTGTGAACCGAGCGCCGGGGATGTGCGGGAAAGTAAACGCCACGCTGAGCGACAGCGCCAGCACGTGGAAGGAAATTCAGCCCGCCGGGACGGCCGCTCGACCTCGTGTCCGGTATGCAGGGTCCATGAACGACGAGCAGGGACCGGCGGCAGGCGGCATGGAGGCGCAAGGACGGGCGGCGCACGGCACGGCCGCGCAAGGAGGGGCGGCGGACGGCACGGCCGCGCACCCGGTGGCGGGAGTCCTCCTCGCCGCGGGCGGCGGGCGGCGGCTCGGCGGGCGCCCCAAGGCGCTGCTGGAGCACCGGGGACGGCCGCTCGTGGAGTACGCGGCGGGGGTCCTGCGCGCGGCCGGCTGCGCCCGCGTCCACGTGGTCCTCGGGGCGCGCGCCGACGCCGTACGGGAGCGGGCCGAGCTGCCCGGCTGTGTCCTGGTGGACAACCCGGAGTGGGAGCGGGGCATGGGCGGCTCGCTGCGCGCCGGACTGGCCTCGCTCGCCGGGACGCCGGCGCGCGCGGCGCTGGTGACGCTGGTGGACCAGCCCGGCGTCGGACCGGAGGCGGTGGCCCGCGTGCTGGCCGGGTACACGGACGAGACCTCGCTGGTGGCGGCGGCCTACGACGGCGTCCGCGGGCATCCGGTGCTCTTCGGCGCGGCCCACTGGGCGGGCATCGCGGCGACCGCGACCGGCGACCAGGGAGCCCGCGCCTACCTGCGGGAACACTTCGCCGAGGTCCGCCTCGTGGAGTGCGGGGACATCGCGCGCCCCTACGACATCGACACCGAGGCCGACCTGGTCCACCTTGAGTGAGCGGGGTGGCACCGAGCGCCATCTTGCCTCGACTCAGAGAATCTCGACATCAACAAACCATTGAAGTTCCACAATGAGGAAACTAATATCCACTGACCAGAAGCACCCGACCGCACAGCGGGTGTGAAATGCCCCTATACGTGCCTCTTGGCACCCGGTGCCACCGCTGAAGGAAGTGACAGCTCATGTCCACACCAGCGCCGTCCCCGCTGGCCATCGTCGACGCCGAGCCCCTGCCCCGGCAGGAGGAGGTCCTCACCGAAGCGGCGCTCGCCTTCGTGGCCGAGCTGCACCGGCGGTTCACGCCGCGCCGTGACGAACTCCTCGCCCGCCGGGCCGAGCGCCGCGCCGAGATCGCCCGCACCGCCACGCTCGACTTCCTGCCGGAGACGGCCGCCATCCGCGCGGACGACTCCTGGAAGGTGGCCCCCGCTCCGGCCGCGCTGAACGACCGCCGCGTCGAGATCACCGGCCCCACCGACCGCAAGATGACCATCAACGCCCTCAACTCGGGCGCCAGGGTCTGGCTCGCGGACTTCGAGGACGCCTCCGCCCCCACCTGGGAGAACGTCGTCCTCGGCCAGCTCAACCTGATCGACGCCTACACCCGGAACATCGACTTCACCGACGAGCGCACCGGCAAGTCGTACGCCCTGCGCCCGAACGAGGAACTGGCGACCGTCGTGATGCGCCCGCGGGGCTGGCATCTGAACGAGCGTCACCTCGTCGACGCCGACGGCAAGCAGGTCCCCGGCGCCTTCGTCGACTTCGGCCTGTACTTCTTCCACAACGCCCAGCGCCTGCTCGACCTCGGCAAGGGCCCGTACTTCTACCTCCCGAAGACCGAGTCGCACCTGGAGGCCCGCCTCTGGAACGACGTGTTCGTCTTCGCGCAGGACTACGTCGGCATCCCGCAGGGCACCGTCCGCGCCACCGTCCTCATCGAGACGATCACGGCGGCGTACGAGATGGAGGAGATCCTCTACGAGCTGCGCGACCACGCCTCCGGGCTGAACGCCGGCCGCTGGGACTACCTGTTCTCCATCGTCAAGAACTTCCGCGACGGCGGCGAGAGGTTCGTCCTGCCCGACCGCAACGCGGTCACGATGACCGCCCCGTTCATGCGGGCGTACACCGAACTCCTCGTCCGCACCTGCCACAAGCGCGGCGCGCACGCGATCGGCGGCATGGCCGCGTTCATCCCGTCCCGCAAGGACCCCGAGGTCAACAAGGTCGCCTTCGAGAAGGTCCGCGCCGACAAGGACCGCGAGGCGAACGACGGCTTCGACGGCTCCTGGGTCGCCCACCCCGACCTGGTGCCGATCGCCATGGAGTCCTTCGACAAGGTCCTCGGCGACAAGCCGAACCAGAAGGACCGCCTGCGCGAGGACGTCGACGTCAAGGCCGAGGACCTCATCGCGATCGACTCCCTCGACGCCAAGCCCACCTACAACGGCCTGGTCAACGCCGTGCAGGTCGGCATCCGCTACATCGAGGCGTGGCTGCGCGGCCTCGGCGCGGTCGCCATCTTCAACCTGATGGAGGACGCGGCCACCGCGGAGATCTCCCGCTCGCAGATCTGGCAGTGGATCAACGCCGGGGTCGTCCTCGACAACGGCGAGCGGGTCACCGCCGAGCTGGCCCGCAAGGTCGCCGCCGAGGAGCTGGCGAACATCCGCGCGGAGATCGGCGAGGAGGCCTTCGCGGCCGGCCACTGGCAGGAGGCCCACGACCTGCTGCTGGAGGTCTCCCTCGACGAGGACTACGCGGACTTCCTCACCCTGCCCGCGTACGAGCGGCTCAGGGGCTGAGCAGCACCACGAGACACCCCTTAGGACGTACGCTCCGAGTGGCCCAGGGTCTTGCCCGGGGCCACTCGGTCGCGTACGGCCCGCTTGACCGCCGTCGGCTCGGGGAAGCCGTGCTCGCGGCGGTCCCAGACCACCTCGTCGCCGACCCGGACGACGAACACCCCGCCCGTGCCGGGCTTGAGGGCCAGCTCGTCCAGCTCGGCCTCGAAGGTGGTCAGCAGCTCCTGCGCCAGCCAGGCCGCGCGCGGCAGCCACCGGCACTGGGTGCAGTACTCGATCTCAACCCGTGCGCTCATCCCAGGTGCACCGACCAATCCTGTTCCGCCGCCGGCTTGCCGTGCAGGTCGGGGACCCGCTTCAGCCAGTCCGGCCGGCCCTGCTGCGTCTTCGCCGCGCGGCGCGCGTTCTCCGCGGCCAGCTCCTCGCGGCTGGGGAAATCGGTGGGCAGCCACGCCTCGGACGCCCGCACGCGCGCGTGCAGGAAGTCGACGTAGGCGCGGCGCACCTCCTCCGGCGTGCCGAAGCCGGGCTCGTCGGCCAGCCAGGCGTCCGGTACCTCGTCCGTGATCGCCCGCAGCAGCTCCTCGGTCACCTTCGGCCGCAGCTCCGCGTCGGCCGCGCGCACGTCGGGCCCGTAGTGACCGAGGGCGTGGTGGCGGAAGTCGTAGGCCTTGGCCGGGTCGGTGGTGCCCCAGCGGTGGTGGAAGACCAGCGCGGCGCCGTGGTCGATCAGCCACAGCCGCGGCGGTGCGACGCCGAGTGTCGGCCAGACCATCAGGTTGGAGCTGTGCACGGTGCGGTCGACGTTCACGGTGAGCGCGTCCAGCCACACGATCCGCCCGGCCTCCACCGGGTCCACGTCGAAGACCTCGGCGACCTCCGGGGTGAAGTCCCGCGCGCCCGGCAGAAAGTCCATGCCGAGATTGACGCCCGCGCTGGCCGAGTGCAGCTCGCGGACCTCCTGGTGGGGCTCGTCCGCGGCGATCGCCGGATCGAAGTCGACCAGGACCAGCTCGGGGAAGCGCAGCCCCAGGGCACGGGCCAGCTCCCCCACGATCACCTCGGCGACCAGCGCCTTGCGCCCCTGCGCGGAGCCGGTGAACTTCACGACGTACGTCCCCTCGTCGTCGGCCTCGACGACTCCGGGCACCGAACCGCCGGACCGCAGCGGGGTGACGTAACGGGTGGCGGTGACCTCTCTCAGCACGGTCCCGGGCCACCTTCGGACATACCGCTCGACGGCTTGATCTCTCCGGCGAAGACGATGATCTGGTCGATGAGGCCGCGCCGCAGGTGCACCACGTCCGTCCCCGCCAGCCGCGGACCGCCGTCCGGTGTGGTGAAGACCCACTGGTAGCGCGCCCAGTCGTGCGGCATGTCCACCGCGGAGCAGCGGACCATCGTGCCCGTGCCCGCCGGGTGGCGCCGGATGTCCAGGACGAATCGCTCGACGGCCTCGATCCCCTCGCTGCGGCCCAGCGGCCCCCAGAGGACCACGTCCGAGGTCAGGGCCTGGGACAGCAGAGACGTGACATAGGTGTCGTCGGACGCGTTGAAGGCCGAGATGAACGTGTCGATCGCGGACTGAGCGGTCTCTTCCTGCATGCACCAGTCATATCAGCAGCGGCGGCCACGGCGCCCCCGCGCCCGCGGCCGGCTCCCCGTCGGCCCTCTCACGCGGCGGCCAGCGGGTTGGGCAGTGGCCGGTAGCGGGCCGCGGCGCCGTCCGCGCCGGTCCAGCGCAGGAGGAGATTGGTCTTGGCGGGGAGGGTGGGGGCGGTGAGGAGGGCGGGGATCTCCGGGAGGTCGTGGCGGGCCAGCTCGCGGCGGGCGGCGGGCCAGGGGTCGAGGCCGGGGTGGCGTTCGGCGAGCGCTGCGGCCAGTTCCAGGAGGTGGTTGACGACCAGGCAGTACACCAGGCGCTCCCAGCCGGCCGCGCGGTCGACGTCGGGCAGCAGCTTGACGCCCTCGGCGTCGCGGAAGAGGGCCTGGACGGGGAGGCCGTCGGCGTCGCAGGCGATCAGGCAGTTCTGGAGGTGGGCCTCCAGGACGACACCGTGGTCGGCGAAGGCGGCCAGGACCGGCGGCACGACCTGGGCGAGGTACGCCTCCCACCAGGCCTCCGGGTCGGCCGGTCCGTCGAGCGGACTGCCCGCGAAGCCCTCCACGAGTCCGGCGGAGAGGTAGGGCGTGGCGCCGGGCACCAGCCGGCGGCGCAGACCGTCGCGGACCAGCACGGCCAGCTCCTCGAACGCGAGGTCGGCGGTGCGGTAGCCGCGGTCGGAGAGCCAGGCGGCGGGGCCGTCGAGGGCGGCGAAGGCGGTGCGGACGGCGCGGTCGGTGCGGGTGAGCTTCAGCAGGTCGTGGCGCCAGAGGCGGCGGATGTCGTTGGTGATGCGCACGTCGAGGCTGAACTTGAGGAACAGGTCGCGCTCGGGGGCGTACACCGTGCGGATCGCGGCCGTCGGCCAGGTGTCGGACGCGGTGGTGCCGAGCCGGATCAGCCGGCCGTCGGCGAAGGCCCCGGCGAGCCGGCCGGCGGCCAGGTCGAGCTGCCAGGGGTGGGCGGGCAGCAGCCGGTAGCCGGGCGGGGCGGTGCCGAGGGCGTCGAGCGCTGAGCAGTCGCCCTCCTCAACGACGGTGTCCTCGCGCACCCCGAGCAGGGTCAGCGGGAAGCGGGCGTGCGCCTCCGGGGCGTACGGCAGCCAGGCCGCCGCCGGTCCGCCGCCGCGCGCCTTGGGTGCCGGGTGGTGCGGGTGGCCGGTGAGCAGGCACTGCTCGGAGCGCAGATAGGGGTCGCCGGGCGGGGTCGCGCGAGCGCGCGCGGTGAGCAGCGCGGCGACCGTGTCGCGGCTGTCGGCCATCTCGGCGGGCAGTTCGTGGTTGGACAGCCCGGTGTGCCGGCGCAGTTCCTCGGCGACCAGTTTGACCAGCTCGGGATGGTCGAGGCGGTGCCAGCCACCGGTCGTGCGCACCTCGGGAGCGGCGGGCCGCCGGCCGCCGCGCACCCGCAGCAGCTTCCCGCAGCCGGGCAGCAGGTGGACCCCGGGCTCGTCCGCCACCGGCCGGGCGACCTCCCGCAGCAGACAGCCCAGCAGCGGCGCGGCGGCGTACGCGTCGGCCCGCGCGGCGATGCCGCCCTCGACGGTGTCGTCCTCGGGGGCGTCACCCTCGAGCGCGTCACCCTCGGGGGCGTCGTCCTCGGGGGCGTCGTCCTCGGGGGGCGGGGGGATGTGGTCCACGCGATCCACTCGTTTCGTACGGTCCTGCGGAATTGCCTACGGTGCCGAGAAGTTCCCTACGGTTCTCCGGAGACGATCAGTATCCCCGCCGTCACGCCCCGCCGTGACCGCCCCGCTCGCCGATTCCCACGGAGGACCCGACCGTGCACCGTTCCCCCACCGCCGAGGCCGAGGTCGCCGACGAGCTGGCCGCGCTGCGGCCGGACCTCGCCGACCGGTACGCGGCCGAACTGCCGGGCGCCCGGGCGGCGGTGCTGACCCGGCTGTGGCGGGCCCTCACCCATGAGCCGATGCCCTGGGTCGAGCGCCGGGAACCCGCCGGGGAGGGCCGGCTGCTGCGCCTGCGCGACGGCCGCCGTCTGTACGGCCCGGCGCCGGACCCGTACGCGACCGCCGGGTACGTCACGGCCGTACGGCTCGACGGTACGGCGTACCAGGATCCGGCCCGGCTGATGACGGACCTGCGGGTCCCCCACGGTGCGGAACTGGCCCGTGAACTCGCCCACAGCGTGGCCTCGTTGGCGCTGTCCCGGGCCGGGCAGCCGACCGGTCCGCAGGCCACGCCGGTGCGGGACTGGGAGTGGGAGCAGCGGGTGGTCGACGGGCATCCGTACCACCCCAACTGCCGTTCCCGGCCCGGCTTCTCGGTGGCCGAGCAGCTGGCGTACGCACCGGAGCACCGGCCGGTGGTGGAGCTGGGCCTGCTGCCGGTGCCGGCCGGGGAGTGCCTGGTGACGGGCGAGTGGCCGGAGTCGCTGCGCGACGGGGGGCGGGTGGTGCTGCCGGTGCACCCGTGGCAGGCGGCCCATGTGCTGAAACGGAGCTGCGAGGAGACGTTTCCGGCTCATCCGCTGATGTCCCTGCGCACCCTCGCGGTGCCGGACGGGCCGCATGTGAAGACCGCGCTCAGCGCCCGGCTGACGTCGTCGGTGCGGGACATCTCCGTGGGGTCGGTGCGGATGGCGGCGACGCTGTCGGACTTCGCCGAGCAGCTCGCGTCCCGCACCGGCGGTCTGCTGCACATCACCCGCACCCTGGGCGCGGCGACCACCGGCTCCCCCGACCTGGCGGCCGTGCTGCGGGAGTCGCCGCAGGTGTACGCGGGGCCGGGCGAACGGGTCGTCCCGGTCGCGGCGCTCGGCCCGACCGGGCTCGACCGCTCCCCCGCCTGGCTGGCCGGTTTCGCCCGGCTCGCGCTGACGGTCGGGCTGCGGCTGCTGGAGCTGGGCGTGGCCCTGGAGGCGCACGGCCAGAACCTGTTGGTCGTACTGTCACCGGCGGGCGAGGCGCTGCGGCTGGTCTACCGCGACCTGGCCGACATCCGCGTCGGCCCGGCCCGCCTCGCCCGGCACGGCATCGCGCTGCCGGAGCTGTCGGGGCGGATCCTCACCGACGACGTGACCGCGCTGCGGCGCAAGCTGTTCGGGTCGCTGGTGGCCGGATCGCTGGCCGCGACGGCCGGTTCGGGCCCGGCGCTGGCGGCGGCGCTGGAGACGGCCGCCGCGGACCTGCCGCGCACCCCCGACCTGACCGCGCTGCGCGAGGAGCCGGTGCCCGCCAAGGCGCTGACCCTGATGCGGCTGTCGCCGGGGCACAGCGGCGACATCTGGACGGGACTGCCGCAGCCGGGCACGGTCCGGCCCGCAACGGACATCTGATACGCCCTCAAATGCCGTGGCCGAAGGGGGAACACGCGCGTGCTCCGCGCTCTACGGTGGAGCGCTGTGGGGTTCGCAGGATGCGAGAGATGGGGGAACAGGACATGACCGACGTCGACAGCAGTGACGGTCTGATGACGCCGATCCGCCCCGAACAACTGGACCCCGGAGCGGTGATCGCGCAGTCGCTGGACAACCAGTGGGTCCCGGCCGGGCTCGCCAGGGAGATGATCGAACAGGGGAGGTCGCTGGACGAGGTCGCGGAGCGGCGGGTCACGGAGGTGCGCGCGGAGTACTTCCGCAGCCTGATCAACGCGAGCCAGGTCGTGATCAACCGCGCCTACTTCTACAACAACGACGCGATCAACCGCGATCTGCGGGAGGACGGGGAGGCCCGCGAGGCGCACCGCAGGCTCCTCGCCTCGGGGGCGATCGTGCCGTTCCTGCTCAACGAGCGGCATCCGGCCGAGGAGCCGCTCTCCCATCTGCACGTACGTCCGGCCGGGTTCACCGCGTGGCAGGAGACGCTGGCGGGGCTGCGGGCCGAGGACCGGGTGCACTGTGTGCGCATGTCCTGGGAGGACCCCGAGCGGGATCAGGAGAACCGGGACCGCACCCGTACCCGGCTGTTCCAGCCGTTCGCCGAGAAGGTCCAGGGGCTGACCGCCAAGGACATCGACATCCTCGCCGCCCAGGTCGGCGTCGACCGGCGGGACGCGGACCGGTTCGGGCAGCGGCTCGGCGAGGTGGTCGCGTTCAGCAACAGCCTCAGCGTCCGCCGGCAGCCGGTGGTGCGCAACAGCCTCTACGAGGAGTTCGTGACCGTCCCCGGGACCAATGTCGCGGAGGGCCGCTACGACCGGGACAAGCCGTTCGCCACGGAGATCAAGCAGCTCCTGGACCTCATCTACAGCGTCAACCTGGCGGATGCGCTGGGACGTTACCCGCTCACGCCGGTCGGGAGTCTGCGGCGGGTGGTCCTCCAGGAGGCCCGCGAGGCACGGGCGACACCGGGGGTCGTGGAGGACCCGGAGCAGCTGCTGACGTTCCTGCGCCGCCAGACCTTCGCCGCGGTGCAGGACCATCTGACGCCGGCGGCCGTCAACGAGCTGGAGCTGCACGACATCTGGCGGCTGCGGCAGACCCCCGTCTGGCACGACTACGTACGGGCGTTCGGCGAGCTGACCGCCGCTCCGGAGGCCTTCCACGACTCCGTCGGGCGGGTCTTCGACCGGTATGTACGGCTCAACTCGGAGATCCTCAAGCTGGCCCGGGAGCGCCGGCAGGCCCGGCCGAACCCGTGGCGGCCGGTCGTCGAGGTAGTCGTCACGGTCGGCGCGGCGGTGTTCACCGCCGTCAGCGGGGAGGACGTGTGGGAGGTGGCCGGCGCGGCCGTGCCGCTGGCGGTGACCGGGTCGCTGAGCGGCTCGGTGCAGCTGGTGCTGCGCAACCGGATCCACGGGCGGCAGGAACAGAAGTTCGCCCGGGAGATCGCGAACGTACGTCTGGCCAGTGCCCGAGAGTGGGAGCAGTTCCACGACCTGGTGCGGCGGCTGCCCGGCTACCGGGAGGCGGCGGGCCCCGCCCCGACCGGCCGGGCCGGAACGACCACCCAGGACAATGAGGACCTGCCCGAGTACTGACGTCCCGTCCGGAGAACCCGTGCCCCACCGTCTGCGAAGCGCCCGATGAACCGCTACGAGGCCCTGCGCCGGTCCGAACCCGAGTGGTTCCGCAACGACCCCGGAGGCATCGAGATCCTCCGGGACCCCGCGCTGGTGCGCCGGGCGCGCCGTGAGGTGACCGAGGCGCAGCGAGGCGCGTCCGAGGGGTGGATCGCGGCACTGTGGGCGCGTCTGCGGGCACGGGTGCGGCCGGTCCCGGCGGGTGTGGTGTCCGCCACCAGGTACGTGTGGTACCTCCGCGATCCGGTGCGTTTCCCCGACGGGCGGCTGGGCCTGTACGACCGGCTCCTGCCGCCCCCGGACTCCTCCCCCGGCGTGGTGGTGCTGCCGCTGCTCGGGCCGCAGGGCAAGGTCGTCCTGATCGAGCACTACCGGCACGCGACGCGCAGCCGCCACTGGGAGGTGGTGCGCGGCTTCGGGGACCCGGGCGCCACGGGCGAGGAGAACGTCGCCCGGGAGCTGCGGGAGGAGATCGGCGCCACGCCCACGCGGGTGACGGCGCTCGGCACCGTCCATCCCGACACCGGGCTGCTCGCCCAGCGGGTCGAGCTGTACGCGGCGTTCGTCGACGGCGTCGGCGAGCTGGAGACCGGCGAGGCGATCGGGCGGGCGGTCGTGGTGCCGGTGCGGGAGGCGGAGGCGATGGTGGCCGACGGCGCGATCACGGACGGCTTCACCATCGCCGCGCTGTACCGGGCGCGGCTGGCGGGGCTGTGGGGGCCGGACGGGCACGTCTGAGGCGCACCGGCCGTTCGGGGGCGGAGCGCCCGTTGCGTGAGGAGCGCCCGTTGCGTGAGGAGCGCCCGTTGCGTGGGCAGCGGCCGTTGCGTGGGGAGCGGCCGTTTTGAAGCGGAGCGGTTCCGGTCCATAGGATCCGCTGATGATCACAAGAAAACGGCTGGCGGCCGGGGCCGGCGCCCTGCTCGCCGCGCTGACGGCCGGGCTGGCGCTGCCGTCCACGGCGCTCGCCGACGAGACCACGGCCGGACAGCCCAAGGTCAACCTCGTGCTGGACGTGAGCGGTTCGATGCGCGCCCGCGACATCGACGGGAAGTCCCGGATGGCCGCGGCCAAGCAGGCGTTCAACGAGGTGCTGGACGCGACGCCGGAGGACGTCCAGCTCGGCATCCGCACCCTCGGCGCGAACTACCCGGGCGACGACCGCAAGCAGGGCTGCCGGGACACCGCGCAGCTCTACCCGGTCGGCCCGCTGGACCGCACCGAGGCGAAGGCGGCCGTCGCGACCCTGGCGCCGACGGGCTGGACGCCGATCGGTCCGGCGCTGCTGAAGGCGGCCGACGACCTGGAGGGCGGCACCGGTTCGAAGCGGATCGTGCTGATCAGCGACGGCGAGGACACTTGCGCCCCCCTCGACCCGTGCGAGGTGGCCCGCGAGATAGCGGCCAAGGGGATCGGTCTGACCATCGACACCCTCGGCCTGGTGCCGAACACGAAGATGCGCCGGCAGCTCAGCTGTATCGCGGAGGCGACCGGCGGCACCTACACCTCCGTCGAGCACACCGACGAACTCACCGACCGCGTCAACCAGTTGGTGGACCGAGCGGCGGACCCCGTGGTGACGCCGGTGGTCACCCAGGGTGGCTCGGAGTGCGCCAAGGCGCCGACGCTGGAGTCGGGCCTGTACTCGGACCGCGCGGAGTTCGGCGAGCAGCGCTGGTACCGGGTGGACGTACGCCCCGGCCAGGAGCTGCGCGCCTCGGTGAGCGTGGCCGCGGACCGCGCGGTCGACCCGGACCACGGGGTGCTGCTGCGGGCGGTCACCGTCCAGGGTCGCGAGATCGTGCGGGGCGAGGCGGCGGGCAACGGCCGTACGGACGTGATGTCGACAGGCCTGCGCTATCCGAAGCAGGCGGCGGAAGACGAGGCGGAGGGCAGCTCCACGGAGACCGTCTGTCTCCAGCTGACCAGTTCCTTCTCCCCCGCCCCCGGGGTCAAGACCACGCCCGGTCTGCCGGTGGAGCTGACTCTCGACGTGGTGGACGGGCCGGGCGAGGCGGACGACGTGGCCGCCTTCGGTCTGGGGCGCGGCTGGTGGCTGCTCGGCGTGCTGGTGGTGGCCGGGTTCCTCGCCGGTCTGGTGTGGGGCTGGCTGTCGCGCTGGCGGATCGCGGTCTGGAGGACCAACTGATGCGTGTTTCCCGAGTGTTGGGCACGGCCCTGCTCGCCCTGGGTCTGGCCGCGGGCCCGGCGGCGGCCGATTCCGGTGACGCGCCGACCGAGGCGGGCACGTCCTTCCGTACGGCGACGGAGATCGACCCGGGGCAGACCGCGACGGCGGACGCCTCCGCGGGCGACTACCTGTACTGGTCGTTCCCGGCGGACGCCGCTCAGCGGCCGACCGTCCGGGCCATCGTGAAGCTGCCGAAGGCGCACGCCGCCGAGACCTGGCAGCTCGACGTGTACGACGGCCTGCGCCGCCGTCAGGCCTGCCAGTGGGGCGCGCAGACCCGCACGGTCGCGGCGGACGCGGGCAGCGTGGAACTCACCTGTGTGCTGCGCACGGTGCGGGCCTGGTCGGAGCCGTGGGCGAACGACCCGCTGCCGGGCACGTACTACGTCCGGCTCACCGCCGTCGGCCTGCCCACCGGCGACCTGGGGCTGCCGGTCGGCGCAGAGGTGCGGGTGGACGCGAAGGACATGGGCGGCGCGGTCGCGGTGGACGGCCGGCTGGGCGAGCCGCTGGTGCCGGGCAGCGCGACGCGGGACGCCGAGCGGGAGGAGTCCTCGTCGGCGGTGCTGTCGGGCATCGAGCCGGAGGACGGCTGGGCCTCCGGGTGGTGGTCCGACCGCTGGGTGTGGACGGCGGTGGGCGGTCTGCTGGCCGCGCTCGCGGGGATCGGCGGATACGCGCTCACCCGCGGCTCGGGCGCCCGCCGAGGGTGCCGCCGAACGTGTGACGGCCGGTGACGTCCGTTTCGCGAGGCCCGCGTCCCCGTGGCGCGGGCCTTTCTCATGCCCGGTCTCGCACTCGGCCTCAGGCCCGTCTCATGCGCGCAGCGCCTTGGCGACCGTCCCGTCTCCCGTGACGGTGACCCGTCCGTCGCGCACCGCGTCGGCCAGGGTCAGTTCACCGCGCCCAAGGGCCGTGCAGGTGGCGACGTCCATGGCCAGCCGGGCGTCGGGTTCGCCGGGGGCGGGCCCGTCGCCGTAGACCGGGCCGTCGTCCGCGCCGACGTACAGATGGAACTCGCCTTCCTCGAGGCGCACTTCGACGACGCCCGCCTCCCCGTCCAGCGCCCGCAGCAGCGGCAGCGCGAACCAGTGGGCGCGCACCGCGTCGGTGGGCCGCCGCTCGCCCAGTTCGGCCTGGCCCCAGGTGCCGAGCGCCTGGAGGACCGGGAGCAACCGCCGTCCGCGCGGGGTGAGTTCGTAGACGTAGGCCGCGCCGGGCGGGGGCAGCCGGCGCCTGGTGGTCAGCCCGTCGCGCTCCATGTCCTTCAGCCGCGAGGCGAGTACGTCCGTGCTGACGCCCGGCAGGTCCGCGTGCAGGTCGGTGTAGCGGCGGGGGCCGGCCAGCAGCTCACGGACGATCAGCAGGGTCCAGCGGTCGCCGACGACGTCGAGCGCGCGGGCGGCGGAGCAGTACTGGTCGTAGCTTCGGCGAGGTGGCATGCGACGCAGTCTAGACAAGTTGTTGGACTTTCCAAGCGGCTACTTGGTAAAACCAAGTGACACTGGTTACCTGGAGGGGCGCATGGAGTTCCGGCAGTCGAGCAAGCTGAGCGAGGTCTGTTACGAGATCCGCGGCCCGGTGATCGAGCACGCCGACGCGCTGGAGGAGGCGGGGCACAGCGTGCTGCGCCTGAACACCGGCAACCCGGCGCTCTTCGGGTTCGAGGCGCCGGAGGAGATCCTCCAGGACATGATCCGGATGCTGCCGAAGGCGCACGGCTACACCGACTCGCGCGGCATCCTCTCCGCCCGCCGCGCGGTCGCCCAGCGCTACCAGACGCTCGGTCTGGAGGTCGGCGTCGACGACGTGTTCCTCGGCAACGGCGTCTCCGAGCTGGTGTCCATGGCCGTGCAGGCGCTGGTCGAGGACGGCGACGAAATCCTCATCCCGGCCCCCGACTTCCCGCTGTGGACGGCGGTGACGACGCTCGCCGGCGGCAAGGCGGTCCACTACCTGTGCGACGAGCAGGCCGAGTGGTACCCCGACCTGGCCGACATGGAGTCGAAGATCACCGACCGGACGAAGGCGGTCGTGATCATCAACCCGAACAACCCCACCGGCGCGGTCTATCCGAAGGAGATCGTCGAGGGCATCCTCGACCTGGCCCGCCGCCACGGCCTGATGGTGTTCGCCGACGAGATCTACGACCAGATCCTCTACGACGACGCCGTCCACCACTCGGCCGCCGCCCTCGCCCCCGACCTGGTCGTCCTCACGTTCTGCGGCCTGTCCAAGACCTACCGGGTGGCGGGCTTCCGCTCCGGCTGGCTGGTCGTGACGGGCCCGAAGCAGCACGCCAAGGACTACCTGGAGGGCCTGACCATGCTGGCCTCCATGCGGCTGTGCGCCAACGCCCCCGCGCAGTACGCCATCCAGGCCGCGCTCGGTGGCCGGCAGTCCATCGCCGACCTCACCGCCCCCGGCGGCCGGCTGCGCGAACAGCGCGACATCGCCTGGGAGAAGCTGAACGAGATCCCCGGCGTGTCGTGCGTGAAGCCGAAGGGCGCGCTGTACGCGTTCGCGCGCCTCGACCCCAAGGTGCACCCCATCCGCGACGACGAGAAGTTCGTCCTCGACCTGCTGCTGCGCGAGAAGATCCAGGTCGTTCAGGGCACCGGCTTCAACTGGCCCACCCCCGACCACTTCCGCATCCTCACCCTGCCCCACGCGGACGTCCTGGAGACGGCGATCGGGCGGATCGGACGGTTCCTCAGCGGGTACCGGCAGTAGCCCCGCGGGGCGGAATGCCCGGGCCCGGTCCGGTTGTTGGGGGACGTCGTAACGTCCGTGATCACGGACCGGACAGAGGGGGCTCGGCATGACGTACGACGTCCACGGCACGGTGGCCGAAGGGTTCGAGGAGGTGCGGGAGGAGTTCGCCGCACACCTCGCCGGGGAGCGGCACGATCCCGGAGCGCAGCTCGTCGTCCAGCTGCACGGGCGGCGGGTGGTGGACCTGTGGGGCGGCGAGGGCATCGACGGCGACTCGCTGACCACCCTGTTCTCCATCGCCAAGGGCGCCGCACACCTGGTCGTCGCGCTGCTGGTGCAGGAGGGCACCCTCGACCTCGACCGCGAAGTGGCCGCCTACTGGCCGGAGTTCGCCGCCGAGGGCAAGGACCGGCTGACCCTGCGCGAGCTGCTGGAGCACCGGGCCGGGGTCGTCGGGGACCCCGAGCGCGCCTTCACCGTCGAGGAGCTGGCCGACGACCGGGTGATCGCCGCCCGGCTGGCCGGCCTGAAGCCGCTGTGGGAGCCGGGCACCGCCTATGGCTACCACGCCTTCGTCATCGGCGCGCTCACCGGCGAGGTGGTGCGCCGGGCCACCGGCAGGTCCCTGCACGAGCTGTACGAGGAGCGGATACGGGCGCCCTACGGTCTGGACTTCCACCTCGGGCTGCCCGCCGCGCTGGAGCCGCGCCGGGTCGACGTACAGCCGCTGCTGCCCACCCCCGCCGAGGAGGCGCTGCTCGCCGAGCGGGCGACGGCACCGGACAGCATCCGGGGCGTCGCCTTCCAGCAGCACGGGCCCGAGCCCGTCGACCTGGTGGCGTTCGCCAACCATCCCCGGGTGCGGGTCCTCGGGCCGGCGTCCTCCGGCGGCGTGGGCAACGCGCGCGGCGTCGCCGGGATGTACGCGGCGGCGATCAGCACGGTGGACGGCCGGGCCCCGCTGCTCACCCGGGAGACCGCGGCGCTGTTCGGCGGGCTGCGCACGCCCGGGGGACCCGACCTGGTCACGGGCACCGAGGACCACTTCGGACTCGGCTTCGAGTACCTGGCCGGACGCTATCCGTTCCTCGGCGAGGACTCCTTCGGACACAGCGGGGCGACCGGCTCGCTGGGCTTCGCCGACCCGGCGAGCGGGGTGGCGTACGCCTACACGCGGCGCCGCTTCGCCTTCCCGTCCGGGTACGGCGAGGCGCCGGAGAACCGCCGTCTGGCCGAGTCCGTCCTGCGGGCCGCGGTGCGCCTGTGACACCGTACCGAGAGGCGAGCGGGAAAGGCGCTGGCGTGAGTGATCTGCTCCTCGTACGGCACGGTGAGACCGAGTGGTCGCGGTCCGGACGGCACACCGGGCTGACGGACGTCCCGCTGACCGAGCGCGGGCGTCAGGAGGCGCGGCATCTGGTGCCGCTGCTCCGCTCGCACCGGATCGGGGCGGCGTTCGTCAGCCCGCTCCTGCGGGCGCGGGAGACCGCCCGGCTCATCGGCCTGCCCGACGCGCGGGTCGACGCGGACCTGCGGGAGTGGGACTACGGCGGCTACGAAGGCGTCACCACCGCCGACATCCAGCGGGAGCGGCCCGGCTGGTTCCTGTTCCGGGACGGGGTCGCGCCGGGCCCGCCGGAACGCCCCGGGGAGACGCCCGGGCAGGTCGGGGAGCGCGCCGACCGGATGCTCGCCAAGGCGGAGGCGGCGCTCGCGGACACCGAGGGGTGCGTGGTGCTGGTCGCGCACGGGCACTTCCTGCGGGTGCTGACCGCGCGGTGGCTCGGGCTGCCGGCGGCGGACGGGGCGCTGTTCCAGCTGGCGACGGGCACGCTGTGCCGGCTGGGCACCGAGCACGGGCGGCCGGTGATCGCGGGCTGGAATGTCAGACCCGGGTCGTAGCCTTCGAAGCGGTGGGGACGTCCCCCAGCGCCGGGAAGGAGCACGCCGTGACCCGACCGCCGACCGCCGCGCAGCGGCGTGTGATCGACGCCGCCGATCCCGTCACCGGCCGCCTGCGGGGCGGTACGGAGGCGCAGCTCGCGGCGCTGGTGAAGCGGGGGCTCGCCTTCCGGCACCCCCGCCCGCCGCACGACCACTTCCTGACCCCGGCGGGGCACAGACTGCGGGAGGGCGAGCCCGCGGCTGCCCCGCCGACCGGGCCGACCGCCGAGGCCGCCGAACCCGCCGAACCCGCCGGGGGCACGGGGCGCGCCGGGGTGTTCGCCGCCCGCATCGGCGGCGAGGAGGACGCGCCGCCGGACGGTCCGGCCCGGCTGCGCGAGGTGCACAGCGCCTGGCAGGGACTGCTGGAGCTGCGCCGGATGACCAACGCCGACGGCGCCGTGGACCGGCCCTGCGGGTGGGAACGCGGCCATCTCGTGCAGGCCGCCGCGCTCGCCCTGGAGGCCGCCGGGCACCGGCCCGAGGGCCCGGACACGGCCGGTTACCGGGTGCGGGCCACCCCGCAGCCGGACGCCGTCGCCGTGCACGGCCCGGACGCGGGGACCCTGGACGCCTGCGCGGCCACGCTGGAACGGGCCGGCTGGCAGGTCGGCGCCCACACCGACCCCCGCACGCGCGCCCGCTACCTGCTGGCCTCACCACGGCGCGTGTAGAGCACACATGTCAGGATCGGGACACCAACAACCGTGCCAGGAGATGAGGAAGTCGTGACCGAGCCGTTTTCCGTCCCGGTGACCGTCCGCGGATACGAGACCGACACCCAGGGCCACCTGAACCAGGCCGTCTATCTCAACTACGCGGAACACGCCCGCTGGTCGCTGCTCCAGGCGGCCGGAATCCGCCAGGCCGACCTCCTCGCCCGCGGCGTCGGCCCCGTGGCCCTGGAGACGACCATCCGCTACCGGCGGGAGCTGCGCGCGGGCGACGAGGTGCGCGTGACCTGCGAGTTCGAGTGGGGCGAGGGCAAGACGTTCCGGATACGCCAGCACATCGTCAAGACGGACGGCACCCTCGCGGCCGAGATCGAGGCGGTCGGCGGCCTGCTGGACCTCACGACCCGCCGCATGGTGGCCGACCCTCGGGAGCGCTTCAAGGAACTGGCCGCCGATCCGGCCCTGTTCGGGCTCTGACGGTCGCTCCGCTCCCCGGCCGACTGTGTGATGGCGGGCGGCGGCACCCCGCACGAGAATGGACAGGGGTTGTCGCCGGATGAGGTGATGCCATGTTGTTCAGGCATCGAGCAAGTGGCAGGAAACCCGGAGGCAGTTGCACGGGCTCCCTCCATGCGGAACAGCCCGTGAGAGCCCGCTGAAATCGCGTGCGCCCAGGGCCCCAGGCCTGCGATGCTGCTCCGTCATGGCGGCACGACGCGGCAAACCCAGTGTGTACATCTCGGTCGACATCGAGGCCGACGGGCCCATCCCGGGGCCGTACTCCCTGCTGAGCCTGGGGGCGTCCGTCGCCGGGGTTCAGGGGGACGACGGGTTCGTCCCGGCCGATCCCGAGCGGCGGACGTTCTACCGGGAACTGCGGCCGATCAGCGAGGAGTTCGTGCCGGAGGCGCTGGCGGTGAGCGGGCTGGACCGCGAGCGGCTGCGCCGGGAGGGTCTCGATCCGGCGCTCGCGCTCGGCCAGTTCACCCGCTGGGTGCGCGAGGTGAGCGCCGAGACGGGGGCCCAGCCGGTGATGTGCGGTTATCCGGCGTCGTACGACTGGACTTTCCTGTACTGGTACCTGATCCGCTTCACCGGGGAGAGCCCCTTCGGGCACTCCGGCTGCCTGGACATGAAGACGCTGTACGCCACGAAGGCCGGGGTCCCGCTGCGGGCCGTCGCCAAGCGGGCAATGCCGGAAGCACTACTGCCACGGCGCCGCCACACGCATCATGCGCTGGACGACGCCGTGGAGCAGGCGGAGCTGTTGATCAACCTCATGGAGTGGCCGGGGCCCGGGTCGTCGCCCCGGTGATCTCCTCTCCCGCTTCCATGGGGTGGGTGACCTCCTGGGCGTCGCGGCCCTTGCCGAGGTGGTTGAAGACGAAGTTCAGCAGGACCGCGGCGACACAGCCGGTGGAGATGCCGGAGTCCAGGACGATCTTCGCGGTCTCCGGGAAGGCGTGGTAGAACTCCGGCGCGGTGATCGGGATGATGCCGACGGCCAGGGAGACGGCGACGATCAGGACGTTGTTGTCCTTCTCCAGGCTCGCCCGGACCAGGGTCTGGATGCCGCTCGCGGCGACCGAGCCGAACAGGACGACACCCGCGCCGCCGAGGACCGGGCGGGGCACGACGGCGATCAGCGAGGCGGCGATCGGGCACAGGCCCATCAGCACCAGGAAGCCGCCGCCGGCCGCGACCACGAACCGGCTGCGGATCTTCGTCATCGCGACCAGGCCGATGTTCTGCGCGAAGGCGCTGCACATGAAGCCGTTGAACAGCGGGCTGATCGCGGAGCCGAGGGTGTCGGCGCGCAGACCGGCGGCGATGGTCTTCTCGTCGGCCGGGCGGTCGACGATCTCACCGAGCGCGAGCATGTCGGCGGTCGACTCGGTCATCGACACCACCATCACCACGCACAGCGAGACGATCGCGGCGAGCTGGAACTGCGGGGCGCCGAAGTGGAACGGCGTCGGGAAGCCGACGATGTCCGCCTCCGCGACCGGGCTGAAGTCCGTCACGCCGAGCGGAATGGCGATCAGCGTGCCGATGACCAGGCCGAGCAGCACGGCGATCTGCTTGACGAAGCCGCGGGTGAAGCGGCGCAGCAGCAGCACGATCAGCAGCGTCGCGGCGGCCAGCCCCAGGTTGGTGCCGGAGCCGAAGTCATCGGCGGTGGGGCTGGACCCCTGGGCCCAGCCGAAGGCGACCGGGAGCAGGGAGATACCGATCAGGGTGATGACGGTGCCGGTGACGACCGGCGGGAAGAAGCGGACCGCCTTGCTGAAGAAGGGTGAGGCGATGAAGCCGAGCAGGCCGGCGACGATGACCGCGCCGAAGATGATCGGCAGCGCGTCGTTCTTGTCCTCCGTCGACGCGACGATCGCGGTCATGGGGGCGACACCGGCGAAGGTGACCCCGTTGACGAAGGGCAGGCGGGCACCGATCTTCCAGATGCCCAGGGTCTGGAGGAAGGTGGCGAGGCCGGCGGTGAAGAGACACGCGCCGGTGAGGAAGGTCAGTTCGGTGCCGGACAGGCCGATGGCCGCGCCGACGATCAGGGGCGGGGCGACGACGCCCGCGTACATGGCGGCCACGTGCTGGAGGCCGGTCGTCGCCATCTTCAGGGGCGGGAGTTTCTCGTCCACGGGGTGGACGGCGGGACGGGCGCCGGAGTCCTCGGCGCGCCCCTGGTCGGATACGGGCGGTACGGCATCGGGCTGAGCGGCCACGGCGGCTCCTCCGGTCGCGTTGCACGTCGTCTGACGTGGGTTTCAGGGAGGTGGTGCGGAGTGTGGGCATGGGGGTACCTCCCTGCTCGAGCGAAGTCGAGAGCTTGGGGGAGGGACCGTTGGGGGGTGGCGCTGGGGACGGTGAGCGGTGCCTGAGCGGTACTCGTGAGCGGGGGTCTTCGGTGGTGTCTGACCGTTCCGGGGCGCGCGTTCACGCGCGCCCCGGAGACGGCTGCCGTGGATCCCGCTCGGATCCACGGGTCCGGCCGGGAGCCGTCCCTCCCTGCCGGAGTCTGAGAACCGGTCGAACCGGTCAGCCCTGCGCGGCGATCCGTGCCAGGCGCTGGGCCTCCTCACGGGTCGACCGGGCGATCTCGTCCTCGTCGACGGCGACCAGCCGGCCGTTGTCGACGATCTGCCGGCCATTGACGAAGGAAGCGGTGACCGGGGCGGCCGCGCCGAAGACGAGCGCGGTCACCGGGTCGGCGATGGAGGCGTGGGCGAGGGTGTCCATCCTCCACAGCACCACGTCGGCGAGCTTGCCCGGCTCCAGCGAGCCGATCTGCTCGGCGCGGCCGAGGACCTGCGCGCCGCCGTAGGTGCCCAGGCGCAGCGCCTGGCGGGCGTTCAGCGCCGCTTCCCGGTGCGCTCCGAGACGGTTGATCAGCAGCGCGTTGCGCAGCTCGGTGTGGAGTTCACCGGACTCGTTGGACGCGGTGCCGTCGACGCCGAGGCCGACCGGGACGCCCGCCTTCAGCATGTCGGGAACGCGGGCGATGCCGGCCGCGAGACGCGCGTTGGAGGAGGGGCAGTGGGCGACGCCGGTCCTCGTGCGGGCGAAGGCGGCGATGTCGGCGTCGGTCATGTGGACGCAGTGCGCCATCCACACGTCCTCGCCCAGCCAGCCGGTCGACTCGAAGTAGTCCGTCGGGCCCATGCCGAACAGCTCGTGGCAGAACTTCTCCTCCTCCACCGTCTCCGAGCCGTGGGTGTGCAGCCGCACCCCGAGGCGGCGGGCCGACTCGGCGCTCTGGCGCATGAGTTCGGTGGAGACGGAGAACGGCGAGCAGGGGGCGACGGCCACCTGGGTCATGGCGTCGAAGGAGGCGTCGTGGTGCTCCCTGACGGTCTCCTCGGTGGCGGCGAGCGCACCCTCCAGCGTCTCCACGGCGAAGTCCGGCGGCAGGCCGCCGTCCTTCTCACCGCGGTCCATCGACCCACGGGCCAGGGTGAAACGGACGCCCATCTCGGCGGCGGCCCGGATGATCGAGCCGGAGAGGTCGCCCGCGCCCCGCGGGAACACGTAGTGGTGGTCCATGGCGGTGGTGACACCGCCGCGGGCCATCATGGCGAGCGACCCCTGCGCCGCCGCGTACGTCATCCGCTCGTCGATGCGTGCCCAGGTCGGGTACAGCGCGACCAGCCAGTCGAACAGGTTGTGGTCGGTGGCCAGGCCCCGGGTGATCCACTGGTAGAAGTGGTGGTGGGTGTTGACCAGACCGGGCGTGGCCAGATGGCCGCTCGCGTCGATCCGGCGCACCACGTTCTCCAGCCCCTCGGGAGCCCTGCCCGCGCCGACCGACTCGATCTGGTTGCCGGCGAGGACGAGGTGTCCGGAGGCGTACTCCGTGTCGTTCGCGTCCACGGTGGCGATCGCGCAGTTCTCGATGACGATGCGCTGGGCTGCCGATGGTGCCATGGTGCTTCCTTGTCTTTCGGTGGCGGCCCGTGGACGGTGGGGTGTCCACGGGGTGGGCACGGCAGGACCCTAGGAGGATTTGAGTGCCGGAACCGGATGGCGGCTCCGGGTGCCGAGATGGTGGAAGAAGAGGTTCAGGGTGACCGCGACGAGCGCGCCGGCGCTGATGCCGGAGCCGAGCACCGTCTGCGCCCAGGCCGGGAAGCCGGCGTAGAAGGTGGGCGCGGCCAGCGGAATGATGCCGGCGCCGAGCGCCACGGCCACGAGGATGATGTTGGAGCTGTCGTCCAGCCCCGCCTCCGACAGCGTACGGATGCCGCTGACGGCGATCGAGCCGAACAGGACGATGCCCGCGCCGCCGAGGACCGGCATGGGGACCAGGGAGACGACCGCGCCGAGGACCGGGAAGGCGCCGAGGACCAGCAGGGTGGCGCCGGCGACCGCGACGACGTAGCGGCTGCGCACCCGGGTCAGCGAGACGACGCCGACGTTCTGCGCGAAGGCGGATGTGGGGAAGCCGCCGAAGACGGGGCCGACGAGGGTGGCGATGCCGTCGGTGCGCAGGCCGCGGGTGATGGTCCTCGCGTCGGCGCGGCGGTCGCAGATCTCGCCGAGGGCGAGCATGCCGGCGCTCGACTCGGTCATCAGCACGAGCATCACGATGCACAGCGACAGGATCGCCGCGGGCTGGAACTCGGGCGCGCCGAAGGCGAACGGGGCGGGCAGGGCGGCGACCGGCGCCGACTTGAGGGCGCTGAAGTCCGCCATGCCGAAGGGGATGGCGACCAGGGTGCCGACGAGCAGCCCGAACAGCAGGGCCACCTGCTTGACGAAGCCGCGGCCGAACCGCTGGACGAGCAGGATGACGGCGAGGGTGAACCCGGCGAGCGCGAGGTACTTCATGGCACCGAAGTCGGCGGCCGTCTTGTCACCGCCCTGCGCCCAGCCCACCGGGACGGGCATCAGAGTGACGCCGATCAGGGTGATCACCACGCCGGTGACCAGGGGCGGGAAGAAGCGCAGCAGCCGTCCGAAGAACGGGCCGACGGCCAGACAGAACACGCCGGCGACCATCACCGCGCCGTAGATCGCGGGGAGTTGGTGCCCGGGGTCGTTGGTCTCGGCGATGGCGAGGATCGGGGCGATGCCGGCCGAGGAGGCGGCGTTGACGAAGGGCAGCCGGTTGCCGACGAAGCCCTTGACGCCGATGGTCTGCAGGAGGGTCGCGACGCCCGCGATGAGCAGGGACGCGGCGATCAGACGGGTGCGGGCCGCGAGGTCGAGTCCGCAGGCCTGGCCGATGATGAGCGGAGGAGTGACAACGCCCGCGTACATCGCGGCGATGTGCTGGAGCGCGGCGGGGACGAGCCGCGAGGGGTGGAGCTTCTCGTCCACCGGGTGCACGGACGTGACGGCGTCCTCGGTGTGCACCGGCGGGGTGGAACCGGAGCCTTTCGCCGGCTCCGCTGCAGGCTGTGCCATGGTGTTCCCTCCGGTGTGGCGGGCCCCCGGCCCGGGTGGCGGGACCGGGGGCGCGCGTCCCGCGTCAGAGGTTGGTCATGTCGACCGGGATACGGGCCTCGCAGCCGTCCCGCAGGATGGTGGCCTCGATCAGGCCGTAGGGGCGGTCCGCGGCGAAGTAGACCTCGTTGTCGTTCTTCAGCCCGAACGGCTCCAGGTCCACGAGGAAGTGGTGCTTGTTCGGGAGGGAGAAGCGGACCTCGTCGATCTCGCTGCGGTTGTTGATGATCCGCGCGCCCATCTGGTACAGCGTCTGCTGCAGCGACAGGGAGTAGGTCTCGGCGAAGGCGTGGAGCATGTGCTTCTTGACCTGCTCGTAGGACTTCTCCCAGTTGGGCATCTTCTGCTCGTCGTCGGTCCAGTTGAACCGCCAGCGGCCGGAGACCTGGGTGGCCAGGATGCGGTCGTACGCCTCCTGGAGGGTGGTGTACTTGTCCTTGACGTAGCCCCAGAACTCGGAGTTGGTCGAGTTCATCACGATCAGGTCCTTCAGACCCGAGATGACCTCCCACTTCTCACCGTCGAAGGTGATCTGGGTGAGGCGGGTCTCCTGGCCCTTGCGCACGAAGGAGTGCTTGACCTCGTCGGCGCCGATGAACTTGCTGTTGGCGTCGGAGGTCTCGATGCGGTCCCAGGCGTATTCCTCGATGCGGATCCGCGCCCGGTGGATCGGCTCCTGGCTGGTGACGAAGTGCCGGGCGAGGTGGATGCCGAACTGCTCGGCGGACTCGATGCCGTACTCCTTGGCGAACGCGTACACCGTGTTCTTGGTGGTGTCGGTCGGCAGGCAGTTGGCGTTCGAGCCGGAATAGTGGACGTCGTCCATGTCGCCGCTGAGGGCCACGGAGACGTTCAGGTCCTTGATGTGGTGGGTTGCGCCGTCCCGCGTGATCTTTACGACTCGGTTCTCGGCCTTGCCGTACTGGTTCTGTCCCAGGATCGTGGGCATTGTCTGCTAGCTCCCTCGGTAAACGGAGTAGCCGAACGGGTTGAGCAGCAGCGGCACGTGGTAGTGCTCGCCCGGGACGACGGCGAACGTGATCGCCACCTCCGGGAAGAACACCGCGGAACCGCTGTCCCGATTCGCGGGGGCGTCCTGCTGCGCATCGGCTTGCTTCTTCTCGAAATACGGTTCGACGGCGAAGTCGAGCCGTACGTGTGTCGTCCCCTCCGGCAGGGCCGGAAGGTCCTTGCACCGGCCGTCCGCGTCGGTCGCGGAGCCGCCGAGCGCCTGCCAGTCCCCGCCTTGCCCGTAATGGGCGGATCTGCCGCCGCGGGCGGAGAGGTGGACGGCGACGCCCTCGGCGGGGCGGCCGACGCTGGTGTCCAGGATGTGCGTGGACACGGAGGCGGTGGTGCTGGTGCTCATGGTGTCAGGCGTCCTCTTCGACGAGTCGGGCCAGGCGGATGCGGTTGATCTTCCCCAGTTCCGTGCGGACGATCTCCCGCTCCTGCTCCGGCGTGTTGCCGATCCGCTCCTTGACCGCGTCCCGCATCTGCTCGCCGGTCCGGCCGGTGGCGCAGATCAGGAAGACATGGCCGAACTTCTCCTGGTAGGCCAGGTTCAGTTCCAGCATCTCCGCCTTGAGCTCGTCGGAGGCGCCGGCCATGCCGCTCTGCTCGCGGGCGGAGGTCGGGTCGCCGGGCTTGGGGCGGCCGATCGGCGGGTGCCCGGCCATCGCCTCCGCGAGATCCTCGGCGGTCAGCTCGGCCATCGCGGCGTCGCCGGCCGTGTACAGGTCCTCGGCCGAGGCGTAGGGTCGGGCCGCGAGCAGCCGGTTGGCCCATGCCGTGGAGGCACACGCCTCGTGGAGCGCGGCGAAGGCCGCGGCCTCCTCCAGAGCGTTGAACCGGGCCAGGCCCGGCGGCGTGGAAGTGGAAGTCACGGGAGCCTCCGTGGCCGTTTCGGCCTTCGTGCTGTTCGTGCGTGCTGAACGGGCTGCGGATAGCTAACGCCCTCCGAAACAGCACGTCAACACTTTGTTGAAAATTCGGGGTAACAAAGCGGACTGGCGCGGCACGGGCCGGAGATGGGAAACGCCGCCGCCCCTGCCGGGACGACGGCGTTCCGCATCAGCTCGGGCGGGGGCCAGGGCCCTGAAGGGCCTGGGGGCACCCGCTGGCGTGGGGCAGCCCTAGCTCTCCTTCTCCCGGTTGAGGTAGTTGTAGACGGTGAAGCGGCTGACGCCGAGTGCGCTCGCGACGGTCTCCACGCCGTGCCGGACGGCGAACGCGCCGCGCGCCTCCAGGGCCCGGACGATCTCCTGCTTGGCCTTGCGGTCCAGGTCGGCGAGCGGTCTTCCCCGCTTGCGCTCCATCGCGGCCAGGATGTGATCGAGGGAGTCCGCCAGCTGCGGCAGCCGCACCGCGACCACGTCGGCGCCCTCCCAGGAGAGTACGACGTCGTCCGGCCCGGCCTCGTCGGGCGGGATCATCTCGCCGCCCATGGCGTCGACCAGGGGTTTCACGGCCGTGATGAACGGCTCGTCGCCGGACCCGGTCACCGCTCGTCCTCCCCCACCACGTTGACCTGGAGCGACACCCGGGTGGCACCGGCCTCCAGGGTCTTGCGCAACAGGGCGTCCACGGCGGTCAGGACCCGGTCCGCGGCCCCCTCCGCGGTATTCCCGAACGGCCCGACGTCCACCTCGTCCAGCTCGGCACCCTCGATCACCTCACGCGCCACCACCGCGTGCGTGGGCGCCTCGTCCAGGTCGAAGGGCTCGGTTGTGAATTCCACTCGCAGTCGCACGCGCTCAACCTAACCCGCGCGGCGTGGGTTCGTGCAGCCCTGAGGGCCGAGGGCCCCGGCTCCCCCACCGGACAGGGCCCGCCCCCTCCTCGGCCGGGGCCCGCCTCACACCACTGCCCGGCGGCACGCGCGGCCGGGGTTCGTGCAGCCCTGGGGGCCGAGGGCCCCCGCTCCCCCACCGGACCGGGGCCCGCCCACCGGACCGGGGCCCGCCCCCTCCTCGGCCGGGGCCCGCTTCACACCACTGCCCGGCGGCACGCCCTTCATCCGGCGCACCTCCTGACCCATGGGCCCGGCGCCCTCCCGATCGCCCCCTACCCGCGGGCCCGGCGCCCTCCGGATCACCTCCTGCCCCGCGGGATCGGCGTCTTCCGGATCGCCCCCTGCCCGCAAGTCCGGCACGGGTCGGTACCCCGACGGGCTCCCGCGGGGTCCGGTCCCGCCCGGGACCGGCGCCGAGTGCGGGCCCGCCGTCGCTCACCCATCGGCGGCCCCGGTCGCCGGCGGATTCGCCCTCTCCCCCCGGCCGCCGCCGAACACCGGCTCCCACCCGCCCTGATTCCGCCCCGGATCAGCCCCGGATCAGAGCGACGGACCGGACGGTCCGCGCCGTAGAGCAGGTGACAGAGGAGTCGGCGTACGGCTGGCGGGAGGGGACCGGGACGTGGCAGGGCAGAGAGTCAGGGCGGTGCGTGGCACAGCGGCCGCGGTGGTGGCGATGGTGGCGTTGACCGCGTCGCAGGCGCCGGCAGTGGTCACGGCGCGGGAGGGCGAACCCGGGCGGCAGAAGCCGGCCGCCGGGCGGGAGGCGAGTGTGTCCGGGGACGGACCGTACCGGACCGAGCTGCCGCCACTGCGGGCTCCGGAGCGGACGGGGCGGAAGGCCGCGGCGGCGGGGCCGGGAGCCGTGCTCGCGGCGAGCGTGTTCGACGCGTACCGGCGGGCGGAGACCGAGCTGCGGCGCAGCGACCCCGGGTGCGGGCTGCGCTGGCAGTTGCTCGCGGCGATCGGGCAGGTGGAGTCGGGGCAGGCCCGCGGCGGGCGGGTCACGGCGGACGGCACCACGCGGGCACCGATCCTCGGCCCGCGCCTGGACGGCCGGCGCTTCGCGCTGATCCGGGACACCGACGGCGGCGCGCTCGACGGCGACACGGCGTACGACCGCGCGGTCGGCCCGATGCAGTTCATCCCGTCGACCTGGGCGCGCTGGGGCGCGGACGGCAACGGCGACGGCCGCGCCGACCCGCACAACATCCACGACGCCGCCCTCGCCGCCGGACGCTACCTGTGCGCGGGCGGCCGGGACCTGTCCGAGCCCGGCGACCTCGAGCGCGCCATTCTCGGCTACAACCACTCCCGCGCCTATCTGCGCACGGTCCTGGCCTGGTACGCGTACTTCCTGGAAGGCCACCGGGTCGTGCCCGACGCCGCCGTGGCCTCCGGCTCCGTGAAGGAGGACGAGGTGAGGGAGAAGCCCGAGCGGGAGGATGCGGCCCCGCCCGAGCAGGCGCCGTCGCAGCCACGGCCCGGCTCCGCGCCGCGCACCACTCCCCCGGCCTCCCCCTCGCCCACCTCCCCCACCTCCCCTCCGCCCTCCTCCGCCGCGCCCCGGCAGCCCGTCCCCGACGAGCCCCTCGAGCCGGCCCCCGGCACCCTGCCGCCGCTGGTCGGGAACGTTGCCGACTCGATAACCGCCGCCCCCTCCACAACCCCGGATACTCGGCGGTAATGTCGCGCTCCCGCCGGACGGCACGGCACCGGCGGGGTGAGCGCGAAGGGGCCCTCATGGTGATGACGGACAGCACCGCCGAAGCGGAGATCCAGGCGGTCCACGACCGGTGGCAGCGCATGTGGAGCCACCGTGAGGAGCTGCTGAGGGTGGCCCGCCGCCGCTCGATGAGCCAGGAGGACGCCGAGGACGCCGTGCACGAGGCGATGCTGCGCGCGGCCGAGCGCCCCGACCTCGACGACGACCGGCTGGCCGCCTGGCTGACCACGGTCACGATGCGGCTGTGCGTCGACCGGTACCGCCAGGTCAGCCGGGAGGCCGAGGTCCATCGCAGCCCCACGCTGGTGGCGCCCGGCCCGGTGCCCGTCGAGGAGGTCGTCTGCGACCGGGCCGAGGCCCGCTGGCTCGCCGTACGCAGCGGGGAGCTGCCCGCCCGCCAGGCGGAGGCCCTGCGGCTGAAGTCCCAGGACCTGGACGTCGGCCAGGTCGCCCACCGGATGGGCCTGAGCTACCGCACCGTGGAGTCCCTGCTGGCCCGCGCCCGGCGCACCCTGCGCAACTCGCTCGCCGGGACCCTCGGGCTGGCCCTGTTCCTGTGGGGCCGGGGCCGGCCGCGCACCGGCGGTCACGCCCCCGCGGTGGCGGTGGCCTCGACCGCGGTGACCCTCGCCGTGGCCGGGCTGGTCCTGCCGTACGACCACGACGGCGGCGAGCACCGGCCGGCGGCGCCCCGCACCTCCGTGGCCCCGGTGCCGGCGGATGCTGCCGGGCCGCTCACCCGGCAGCATCCGCACGGCGAGGGCCGCGGGCCCGAGCGTGATGCCCGGCCGGCGGCCGGCCCCGCCCCGCGCGATCCCCGCCCCGCGCCCGGCCGGACCCTCCGCCTTCCGGTTCCGACGCCGGTGCCGGACCTGCCCGACCTGGCCCCCACCCCCACACTTCAGGCCCCCGCCCTGCCCACCGCGGAGGTGCCCGCCCTCCCGGACACCTCCGCCCTCCCCGCCCTCCCGGAACCGCCCGCCCTGCCCAGGACACCGGAGGCACCCGACCTCACGCAGGTCACCGACGAACTCCCCGAACCGCCCGCCGTCACCCCTGCACCGACCCTCCCGTAAAAAAAATCCGCGTCCGTCGCGACGGACGCTCCGCCCCTCCCCGTAGAGCAGATGTCGAAGCTGCTCCACGGCCTGCGGAAGGGTGGACCGGATGGGTGTCGAGATCTGTGTGGAAGGGCTCACGAAGTCCTTCGGTCACCAGGTCGTCTGGCAGGACGTCTCGCTGACGCTGCCCGCCGGGGAGATCTCCGTGCTGCTCGGGCCGTCCGGCACGGGCAAGTCGGTCTTCCTGAAGACGCTCGTCGGACTGCTGAAGCCGGACCGGGGCTCCATCACCATCCAGGGCCGGGACATCACCCGGCTGCGTGAACACGACCTGTACGAGGTGCGCAAGCTCTTCGGCGTGCTGTTCCAGGACGGCGCTCTGTTCGGGTCGATGAACCTGTACGACAACATCGCCTTCCCGCTGCGCGAGCACACCCGCAAACCGGAGAGCGAGGTCCGGCGGATCGTGCTCGAGAAGATGGACATGGTCGGGCTGATCGGCGCGGAGGAGAAGCTGCCCGGCGAGATCTCCGGTGGCATGCGCAAACGCGCCGGGCTGGCCCGGGCGCTGGTGCTGGACCCGGAGATCATCCTGTTCGACGAGCCGGACTCGGGCCTGGATCCGGTGCGCGTCGCGTATCTCAACCAGCTGATCGTCGATCTCAACGCGCAGATCGACGCGACGTTCCTGATCGTCACGCACGACATCGCCTCCGCCCGTCAGGTGCCGGACAACATCGGGCTGCTGTTCCGCCGTGAGCTGGTCGTGTTCGGCCCCCGGGAGAAGCTGCTGAGCAGCGACGAGCCGGTCGTACGGCAGTTCCTGAACGGCCGGATGCAGGGCCCGATCGGCATGGCGGAGGAGAAGGACGCCGCGCTGGTCGAGCGGGAGCTGGCCCAGCTCGACGACGACGAGGGCGGGCCGCCGCCCCTCACACCCCGGCTGCTGCCGGGCCGCGGCATACCCCGCCCGCCCCGCTGGGAGGCGATCGCCCGGCGTGAGGCGGAGCGCCGGGCGCAGGGCCCGGCAGACGACCGGACGCAGGACCCGGCAGACGACCGGACGCAGGGCCCGGCTGACGCCCCGACGCAGGACCCGGCGGACGCCCCGACGCAGGACCCGGCTGACGCCCCGACGCAGGAACCGGCGGACGCCCCGACGCGGGGAGCCGACGCATGAGCCTCTCCCCCACCGCCGCCCTGCGCCACTCCGGCCTGCTGTTCGCCCTGGCCCTGGACGTGCTCCGCACCATCCCCAAACGCCCGTTCCAGCTGCGGGAGTTCATCCAGCAGTCGTGGTTCGTCGCCAGCGTGACCATCGTGCCGACGGCACTGGTGTCGATCCCCTTCGGCGCGGTGATCGCGCTGCAGATCGGCAGCCTCACCCGGCAGCTGGGCGCCCAGTCCTTCGCGGGGGCGGCCTCGGTGCTGGCGGTGCTGCGGGAGGCGTCGCCGATCGTGACCGCGCTGCTCATCGCGGGCGCCGGCGGCACGGCGATCTGCGCGGACCTCGGGGCGCGGAAGATCCGTGAGGAGATCGACGCGATGCAGGTGCTCGGCATCGACCCGATCCACCGGCTGGTCGTGCCCCGGGTGCTGGCGTCGATGCTGGTCGCGGTGCTGCTCAACGGCCTGGTGTCGGTGGTGGGCGTGGCCGGCGGCTACTTCTTCAACGTCGTTCTCCAGAACGGCACACCCGGTGCCTACCTGGCGTCCTTCACCACTCTCGCCCAGCTGCCCGACCTGTGGGCGGCCGAGATCAAGGCGCTGGTGTTCGGGGCGATCTCCGGGATCGTCGCCTCGTACAAGGGGCTGACGGCGAAGGGCGGCCCCAAGGGGGTCGGCGACGCGGTCAACCAGTCCGTGGTGATCACTTTCATGCTCCTGTTCGTGACCAACTTCGTGCTGACGGCCGTGTATTTCCAGGTCGTCCCGCAGCGGGGGTGAAGGACGATGGCTCCGTTGCGCTTTCTCGACGATCTGGGCGCCCAGCTGGTCTTCTACGGCCGTTCGCTGGCGTGGACCGGGCGCACCCTGCGCCGCTACAGGAAGGAGATCCTGCGGCTGCTCGCGGAGGTGAGCTTCGGCCGGGGCGCGCTCGCCGTGGTCGGCGGCACCGTCGGGGTGATCGCGTTCCTGTCGTTCTTCACCGGCACCGAGGTGGGGCTCCAGGGCTACGCGGCCCTCAACCAGCTCGGCACGTCCAACTTCGTGGCGTTCCTGTCGGCGTACTTCAACACCCGGGAGATCGCCCCGCTGGTGGCCGGGCTGGCGCTGTCGGCGACGGTCGGCGCCGGGTTCACCGCGCAGCTCGGCGCGATGCGGATCAGCGAGGAGACGGACGCGCTGGAGGTCATGGGCGTGCCGTCGCTGCCGTTCCTGGTGACCACCCGGATGATCGCCGGGTTCGTCGCGGTGATCCCGCTGTACGTGGTGGGGCTGCTGTCGTCGTACTTCGCCGCCCGGACCATCACGACCGGCTACCACGGGCAGTCGGCGGGCACCTACGACCACTACTTCCAGCAGTACCTGCCGCCCGTCGACGTGCTCTGGTCGTTCGGCAAGGTGATCGTCTTCGCGGTGCTGATCATCCTCGTGCACTGCTGGTACGGCTATCACGCGAGCGGCGGCCCGGCGGGCGTCGGTGTCGCGGTGGGGCGGGCGGTGCGCACCTCGATCGTCGCCGTGAACGTCCTGGACTTCTTCCTGAGCCTGGCGATCTGGGGCGCCGACACGACCGTACGGATCGCGGGGTGACCGGGGTGAGAGGGATGAGACTCAAGGTGTACGGGATCGTGTTCATCGCCGTGCTGGCGCTGCTGCTGTCACTGGCGGTGGCCGTCTACCGGCAGGCGTTCACACCGGTCGTGCGGATCACGCTGGAGGCGGACAGCCTCGGCAACCAGCTCGACCCGCGCGCCGACGTGAAGCTGCGCGGGCTGCTGGTCGGCGAGGTGCGCGAGGTGCGGGCGGACGGCGCGAAGGCGACGCTGGACATCGCGTTGAAGCCGGAGCACGTGCCGTTCATCCCGGCCGACGTGCACGCGCGGCTGCTGCCGAAGACGCTGTTCGGGGAGAAGTACGTCGACCTGGTGGTGCCGCGCGGTTCCACGGCCCGGCCGATCCGCGCGGGCGACGTCATCACCCAGGACCGCACCAAGGTCGGCATGGAGCTCCAGCAGCTGCTCAACGACCTGCTGCCGCTGCTGCGGGCGGTGCGGCCGGGTGAACTCAACGCCACGCTCTCGGCGTTCGCGACCGCGCTGGAGGGGCGGGGCGACCGGATCGGCGACAACCTGGTGCGCGTCGAGGCTTATTTGCGCCGGCTCAATCCTCATCTGCCGTCGCTGACGGAGGACATCGCGCGGTTCGCCGATGTCGCCGAGGTCTACGCGGACGCGGCGCCGGACCTGCTGGCGGTGCTGCGCGACACGGTCACCACCAGCCGCACGATCGTCGAGAAGCGGGACCGGCTGGCCGCGGCGCTGAAGAACACGGCCACCGTCGCGGGCACCGCCGAGGACTTCCTCGACGACAACGGGGACCGGCTGATCACGCTCGGCCGCGTCTCCCGGCCCACGCTGGAGCTGTTCGCCCGCTACTCGCCCGAGTACCCGTGCCTGCTGGAGGGCCTGGTCCGGCAGAACCGCGCGGCGGAGGAGACGTTCCGGGGCGGGAAGATGCGGATCACCCTGGAGGTCGTCCGGCAGCGGCCGGCGTACGTGCCCGGCGAGGAGCCGGTCTACGGCGAACGGTCCGGGCCGGACTGCCGCGGCCTGCCGCGTCCCCCGGTGCCCGCCCCGCCCACCCGCCTGAACGACGGGACGAAGGCCGGGGCTTCCTCCGGCGCGCTGCCGCCCGGTGTGTCCGCGACGCGGGGTGAGCAGCGGGTCGTCGGTTCGCTGGTGGCGCCGGTGCTGGGCGTGCCGGCGGACGAGGTGCCGCCGGTGGCGACGCTGCTGTTCGGCCCGCTGGCCCGGGGGACGGAGGTGAGCCACGTATGAGCCGCACCACGAGCCGGAGGACAAGCCGGAGCGCGGCCCGGAGCACGGCGGCCCCGCTGGTCAAGTTCGGTCTCTTCGCGGTGGTGACCACCCTGGCGACCGCGCTGCTCGCCGCGACCATCGTCCATCTCGACCTGGGCCCGGAGCACCGCTACCGCGCGGTGTTCAGCGACGTCACCGGGTTGCAGGAGGGCGACGACATCCGGGTCGCGGGAGTGCGGGTCGGCGAGGTCGAGGACATCAGGATCAAGGACCGGACGCTGGCCGAGATCACCTTCACCGTGGACGCCGAGCGGCCCCTGCTCACCAGCACCGGCGCGCAGCTCCGCTACCGCAACCTGGTCGGGCAGCGGTACGTCGCCCTGACCGAGGGTTCGGGCGACGGCACCCGGCTGCGGCCCGGCGGGACCATCCCGCTGTCCCGGACCCGGCCCGCGCTGGATCTGAACGCGCTGCTGAACGGCTTCAAGCCGCTGTTCGCCGCGCTCAGCCCGCAGGACGTCAACAAGCTCGCCACGGAGATCATCCGGACCTTCCAGGGCGAGGGCGGCACGGTGCACAGCCTGCTCGCGCACACCGCCTCCCTCACCACGACGCTCGCCGGGCGGGACAAGCTGATCGGCTCGGTGATCGACAACCTCAACACCGTGCTGGAGACGCTGGACAAGCGGGGCGGCCGGTTCTCCGCCCTGCTGAAGGAGCTTCGGCGGGTGATCTCCGGCCTGTCCGCCGACCGCAAGCCGATCGGCGAGTCCCTGACCGGCATCGGCGATCTCGCCGCGGCGACCTCGGGGCTGCTGGAGGACGCCCGGCCGCCGCTGAAGGACGACATCGCCGAGCTGACCGAACTCACCGGAACGCTGAACGACAACGAGGAGACCGTGGAAGGCGTGCTGAAGCGGCTGCCGAACAAGCTCGACGAGCTGACGGGGACGGCGTCCTACGGCTCGTGGTTCAACTTCTACCTCTGTGACTTCGACGGCCGGATCGTGCTGCCGAGGACGGAGAAGGTGCTGACGCCGGAACTGCACGTGGCGAGGGCGAGGTGCGCGGAATGAGGAGGCCACGGCTGCCCCGGCTCAAGCCGTTCCGCGAGCGCAACCCCGTCGTGATCGGTGCCGTCGGCCTGACCACCCTCGCGCTGCTGACGCTCGCCGCGTTCAACGCCGGCAGCCTGCCGTTGATCGGCGGTGAGACGTACAGCGCGGCGTTCGCGGAGGCGGGCGGGCTGAAACCGGGCGACGACGTGCGGATCGCCGGGGTGAAGGTCGGCACCGTGGAGGAGGTCGACCTGGACGGCGACCATGTGAAGGTCACCTTCGAAGTGAAGGGCGAGCCCGCGTTCGGCGCCGCGACCGGCGCGTCGATCCGGGTGAAGACGATCCTCGGCGCGAAGTACCTCGCGCTGCACCCGAAGGGTCCCGGCCGGATGCCGCCGGGGAGCGAGATCCCGCTGCGGCGGACCGTCCCGGCGTACGACGTGGTGCAGGCGTTCAGCGATCTGACCACCACCACGGAGGAGGTCGACACCGAGCGGCTGGCGAAGGCGCTGGACACGATCTCGGCCACCTTCGAGGACTCCCCCGCCGAGGTGCGCGCCGCCGTCAAGGGCCTGTCGAAGATCTCCCGCACGGTCGCGAGCCGCGACGAGGAGCTGCGCGAACTGCTCGACCACGCCGACGGGGTCACCGGTGTGCTGGCCGCGCGCAGCGAGGACTTCGGGGCGCTGGTGGAGGACGGCGGCAAGCTGTTCACGGAGATCTCCAAGCGCCGCGCGGCGATCCACAAGCTGCTCACCACCTCGGCCGCGCTCGGCATCCAGCTCTCCGGGCTGGTGGAGGACAACCGCAAGGAGATCGGTCCGGCCCTCAAGGGCCTGAAGAGGGTGGTGGGAATGCTGGAGCGCAACCAGGCGAGCCTGGACCGCAGCGTCAAGCTGCTGGCGCCGTACGTCCGGATGTTCACCAACACCCTCGGCAACGGGCGCTGGTTCGACAGCTACATCCAGAACCTGGTCGCCGCTCCGGTGGTGCCGCGGACGGGAGGCTCGCGATGACCCGGAAGAAGGCACTGGCGCTGGTCACCGCCCTGGCGGTCGTGGCCGCGCTCGCCGTCGCGCTGTGGCCGCGTACGGACACCGTCCGGGTCACGGCGTACTTCCCGCGCACGGTCGGCATCTATCCCGGCTCGGACGTGCGGGTGCTGGGCGTGCGGATCGGGGAGGTCGCGGAGATCGAGCCGGAGGGGCGCAGGGTGCGGGTGGTCCTGGAGTACGACGCGGAGCGCAAGGTGCCCGCGGGCGCGCAGGCGGCGATCATCAACTCGTCGGTCGTCAGCGACCGTTACGTGCAGCTGCTGCCGGTGTACCGGAAGGGCCCGGTGCTGCGGGACGGCGCCGTCATCCCCGAGGCGCGGACGGCGGTCCCGGTGGAGCTGGACCGGATCTTCGACAGTCTGCACACCACCGCGGAGGCGCTGGGCCCGGACGGTGCGAACGAGGACGGCTCGCTGGCCCGGCTGCTCGGGGTGAGCGCGGACACCCTGGAGGGCCAGGGCGACGACATCCACCGCACGGTCGAGGACCTGTCGAAGGCGGTCACCACGCTCTCCGACGGCCGCGGCGACCTGTTCGGCACGGTGCGCAACCTTCAGGTGTTCACCTCGGCGCTGGCGGCCGACGACCAGAGCGTGCGGACCTTCACCGGCACCCTCGCCGAGGTCGCGGAGCAACTGGCCGGTGAGCGCGAGGACCTGGCGCTGGCGCTGAAGCACCTGGGCACGGCGCTGGGTGACGTCGCGGACTTCGTGAAGGACAACAAGAAGTCCCTGACCGCGAACGTGAAGGGCCTCAGCAAGGTGACCAAGGTGCTGGTCACCCAGCGCGCCGCCCTGGAGGAGCTGCTGGAGGTCGCCCCGACGGGCCTGTCGAACCTCCAGAACGCCTACAACCCGTCCTCCGGCACCCTCGACACCCGCAACAACCCCGACCACCCGCAGGACCCGGCGGCCCTGCTCTGCTCGATCCTGCGCACGACCGGGGAGAAGAGCGCCGACTGCGCGGAGCTCGAGCGGCTCTTCGACTCCCTGCCCGAGCTGCCCGACCCGTCCCGGCTGCCCGCGGCACCGGCCGGCACCGGCTCGGTCGACCGCACGCTGGGCGGCATCCTGGAGGCCGACGCATGAGCGCGCGACGTGCCCACCGGGCGGCCGTCTGGGTGGCGGCGGGTTCGCTGCTGCTGTCCGGGTGCGAGATGAACGGCTGGTACGACATCCCGCTGCCGGGCGGCGCGGCCACCGGCGGCGACGCCTACCGGATCACCGTGGAGTTCCGGGACGTGCTGGACCTCGTGCCGCAGTCCGCGGTGAAGGTGAACAACGTGACGGTGGGCGCCGTCGAGAAGGTCGAACTGGCCGGCTGGCGGGCGCGGGTGCGGCTGCGGATCGACGGCTCGGTGAAGCTGCCCGGCAACGCGGTCGCCGAGCTGCGGCAGACCAGCATGCTCGGCGAGAAGTACGTGGCGCTGTCCGCCCCCGTGGACACCGCGCCGGCCGGCAGGCTGCGCGACGGCGACCGGATCCCGCTCGCCCGCAGCGGCCGCAACCCGGAGGTCGAGGAGGTGCTGTCCGCCCTGTCCGCGCTGCTCAACGGCGGCGGGGTGGCCCAGCTGAAGACGATCACCGTGGAGCTGAACAAGACGCTGGACGGGCGGGAGAGCCGGGTCAGGTCGCTGCTGAAGGAGCTGAACACCTTCCTCGGCGGCCTGGACGAGCAGCGTGCGGACATCGTCCGCGCGCTGGAGGGCATCGACCGGCTGGCCAAGCGGCTCGGCGGGGAGAAGAAGACGATCGCCCGCGCCCTCGACACCCTGCCGCCCGCGCTGAAGGTCCTCGCCGACCAGCGCCGGGACCTGACGGCGATGCTCACGGCGCTGTCTCGGCTCGGCAAGGCCGGCACGAAGGTGGTGAAGGCGTCCCACGAGGACACGGTCGCCAACCTCAAGGCGCTCCGCCCGATCCTCGTCCAGCTGAACAAGGCGGGCGACGACCTGCCCAACTCCCTGGAACTGCTGACGACTTACCCCTTCCCGCGCAATGCGGTGGACGCCATCAAGGGCGACTACGTCAACCTGAAGATCACCGCCGATCTCGACCTGGCGAGCCTGTACGGCAACCTCGCCGACGAGCCGGACGACAAGGGCGGGGACACTCCGAAGGCGCCCTCGCTGCCGGAGGCCCCCGAGCTGCCGGACCTTCCGGACCTGCCGGAGACCCCGGACCTGCCCGGCGTACCGGGGGTGCCGGGGGTGCCGGGGGTGCCCGCGCCCACGTCACCGCCGGACACGCCCGGCGACGGCGGTGACGGCGGTGACGGCGACGGCGGCCCCCTGTGCCCGCCCGTGTGCACCGGCACCCCGGTCGCCCACGGCACCGGCGGCGCCCCCGCCGCCTACGACCCCGCCCTCGCCGAGCTTCTGCTGAAGGGGATACTCCCGTGATCACACGCGCGGTCAAGGTCCAGCTGCTGGCGTTCGCCACGCTCACCGCGGTGGGTGTGTCGTATGTCGGCGCCCAGTACACGGGCCTGGTGGACGCCCTGCTCGACCGCGGCTACACGGTGCGGGCCGACTTCGCCGACTCCGGGGGCGTGTTCACCGGCGCCGAGGTGACCTATCGCGGGGTCCCGGTGGGCCGGGTCGGCCCGCTGCGGCTGAGCGGGGACGGCGGGGTGTCGGTGTCCCTGGACATCGAGGACGGGGCGCGGATCCCCGAGGACACGGTGGCCGTCGTCGCGAACCGGTCGGCGGTGGGCGAGCAGTACGTCGATCTCCAGCCGCGCCGCGCGGGCGGGCCGTATCTGCGCGACGGCGCCGCCATCCCGCGCGAGCGGACCCGGGTGCCGCTGCCCACCACGGACCTGGTGGTGAGCCTGGACCGGCTGGTGAACTCGGTCGGCAAGGAGGATCTGCGCGTCACCGTCGAGGAGCTGGGGAAGGCCTTCTCCGGCACCGGGCCGCATCTGAGCCGGCTGGTGGACTCGGGCAACGCGCTCGTCGAGTCGGCGTCCGAGGCGCTGCCGGAGACGATCACGCTGATCGAGGACGCGCGGACGGTGCTGCGGACGCAGACCGAGCAGGGCTCGGCGATCCGCTCGTTCTCGCGCGATCTCGCCACGCTCGCCGCGCAGTTGAAGGCGAGCGACGGGGACCTGCGCAGGCTGATCGACCAGGCGAGTCCGGCCGCGCAGCAGGTGAACTCGCTGCTGAAGGCGACCGGGCCCCGGCTGTCGGTGCTGCTCGCGAACCTGATCAGCGGCGGCCAGGTCACCCTGGCGCGGCTGCCCGGCGTGGAGCAGGCCCTGGTCACCTTCCCGGTGGTGGTGGCCGGCAGCTACACGGTCATCCCCGGCGACGGCACCACCCACTTCGGGATGGTCGTCAACGCCGACGACCCGCCCGCGTGCACCCGCGGCTACGACACCCGTCGCCGCGACCCGGCGGACACCAGCAGCCGCCCCGCGAACACCGGGGCGCACTGCGCGGAGCCGCGCGGCAGCGCCACGTCGGTGCGGGGCGCGCAGAACGCGCCCGGCGCGTCGCGTTCGCCGTATGTCGCGGCGTACGACCAACGGACCGGTCTCGTCCAGGGGCCGGACGGAAGGCCCGTCGAGATCGGCTCGACGGGCGGCCAGCAGGCCGTGTTCGGAAAGGAGTCCTGGCAATGGCTGCTCGTCGGACCGATGGCGTGAGGCAGCGCGCCGGTGGGATGAAGTCGCGCACCGACGGGGTGAGGCCGCGCGTCGACCGCGTGCGGCGGTGGGTGCGCGCGCTGCGGCGGAGTTCGGTGGCGCTGGTGGCGGCGACGGTCCTCACGACCGCGGCGGCCGTCTGGCTGAGCGCGCAGGTGTACGAGCAGCGGCAGACGGAGCAGCGACGGCAGGACGTCCTGGCCGCGGCCCGCCGGTCGGCGCTGAACTTCACCTCGCTCGACTACCGGCACTACGACCGCGACAGCCGCACCGTGCTGCGGGGCGCCACCGGCGACTTCAGGGAGCAGTTCGCGGCGCAGACCGAGGAGCTGACCCGGCTGGTGCGGCAGAACAAGTCGGTGTCGAAGGGACAGGTCCTGGAGGCGGGCATCGTGCGCGCCGACGAGCGCTCCGCCCGGGTGCTGGTGGTCGCGGACAGCGAGGTCACCAACGTCGCCGTGCCGAAGGGCGAGGCGCGCACCTACCGCTTGCAGCTCGACCTGGTCCTGGAGAAGGGCCGCTGGCTGACCTCCGACGTGGAGTTCGTCGGATGAGCCCGCACGTATCACTCGTGAGGAGAACGACCGTGTCCCACCCGAGCACCAGGAGCCGCGGCCCCGGCTCGTCACCCGCCCGGCGCACCCTGACCGCGGCGGCCCGCGCGGCGGCCAAGCGCGCGGAGCGGGCGGATCAGGAGCCCCGCGAGGCCTCAGAGCCCCGTAAGCCGCGGCGCGAGGAGGCGCGACCGCGCTCCGGCCGGACGGTCGTCATCGAGCCGCCGGACGGCTGGGACGACCCACCGGAGCCCGTGCCGGACCGCGCGGACGGCACAGACGGCACGTCGGACGACTCCGACGGCACAGACGGCGCGGATCTCGTCCTCCCCGTGCGCCGGCGCCGGATCGGCACCCTCTCCCTCACGGTCCTGCTCCTCGCGGCCCTGGTCGCGGCAGGCGTGCTGGGCCGGCAGTACCAGCAGGGGCGGGTGACCGAGCAGGCGCGCGAGGAGGCGCTGGCGGCGGCGCGGAAGGCCGCGCCGGTAGTGCTGTCGTACGACCACCGGCGGCTGGAGCGCGACTTCGCCCGGGCGCGGGCCCTGCTGACCGGGGAGTTCCGGGAGGAGTACGCCCGCACGACGAAGGCGGTGGTGGGGCCGACGGCGCGGAAGTACCGGGGTGTGGTGAAGGCGACGGTCGTGACACCGCCCGAGGGCGGACCCGCGGCCTCGGTGGTGTCGGCCTCGCCGGACCGGGTGGTCGTGCTGCTCTTCGTCAACCAGGTCACCGAGAGCACCCAGGTCACCGGGTCCCGGGTGGATCTGAACCGGGTGCGGATCACGATGGCCGACACGGACGACGGCTGGAAGGTGAGCGCCGTCGACGCCCTCTGAGCCGCCCGGAACGCCCTCCAGCCCGCTCCGAACCGCCTCCAGCCCTCTCCGAACCCCTCCGAACACCTCTGACCTGCACACCTGAGGAGCCCCCGCGCCACGGCGCGGGGGCTCTTTTTGCGTACCCGGCTCGCCTCCGGCTCTTGACAGCCCTCCCCGCCGACAGGCAGTCTTCCCCATGTCTTCCATTAAGCAGAAATCAACTTCCGCAATGCGAAATAGCTAGCGGAGCAGCAAGCCAGGAAGGGAGCGCGGCCCCGATGGGATTCGCAGACCAGCGCTTCAACGTCAACCTGTCGATCCTCTTCACGGAACTCCCGCTCCTGAAGCGCCCTGCGGCCGCCGCCGCGGCCGGCTTCTCCGCGGTCGAGCTGTGGTGGCCCTGGATCGACTCGCCCACCCCCGCGCAGTCCGAGCTGGACGCGCTCAAGAAGGCCATCGAGGACGCGGGCGTCCAGCTCACCGGCCTCAACTTCTACGCCGGGCAGCTCCCCGGCCCCGACCGCGGCGCCCTGTCGGTGCCCGGTGAGGAGTCGGAGAGGTTCCGCGCCAACATCGACGTGGCCGCCGGCTTCGCCGCCTCGCTCGGCTGCAAGGCGCTGAACGCGCTCTACGGCAACCGCGTGGAGGGCGTGGACCCCGCCGAGCAGGACGCGCTCGCGCTGGAGAACCTGACGCTCGCGGCCCGGGCCGCCGACCGGATCGGCGCGATCCTGCTGATCGAGGCGCTGAACCAGCCCGAGTCGCCGCTCTACCCCCTGGTGAGCGCCCCGGCCGCGGTGGGGATCGTCGACAAGGTCAACGACGCGACGGGACTCGGCAACGCCAAGTTCCTCATGGACCTCTACCACCTGTCCATGAACGGCGAGGACCTGCCGTCGGTGATCGAGCGGTACGCCGCGAAGACCGGCCACGTGCAGATCGCCGACAACCCCGGCCGCGGCGCCCCCGGCACCGGCACCCTGCCGCTGGAGGACCTGCTCGACCAGCTGAGGAAGGCCGGCTACGACGGCTGGGTCGGTCTGGAGTACAAGCCCGGCGACCGCCCGAGCGCCGAGGCCTTCGACTGGCTGCCCGCCGAGGCCCGCGCCGCCCGCTGACCACCTTGCACTTGCACCAAGAGAGGCACCCATCATGAGCAACCTTCCCGCTTCCTCCCACCCGGCCCGCCCGGCGATCGCCTGGATCGGCCTCGGCATCATGGGCTCCCCCATGTCCGAGAACCTGATCAAGGCGGGCTACAGCGTCACCGGCTACACCCTGGAGCAGGAGAAGCTGGACCGCCTGGCCGCCGCCGGCGGCACCGCGGCCGGTTCGATCGCCGAGGCCGTGCGCGACGCCGACGTGGTCATCACGATGGTCCCCGCCTCCCCGCAGGTCGAGGCCATCGCCTACGGCCCGGACGGCATCCTGGAGAACGCCAAGTCCGGCGCCCTGCTGATCGACATGTCCTCGATCACCCCGCAGACCTCGGTCGACCTGGCGAAGAACGCCAAGGAGAAGGGCATCCGCGTCCTGGACGCCCCCGTCTCCGGCGGCGAGGCCGGCGCCATCGAGGCCGTGCTCTCCATCATGGTCGGCGGCGAGAAGGCCGACTTCGAGGAGGCCAAGCCGATCTTCGAGGCGCTGGGCAAGACCATCGTGCTGTGCGGTCCGCACGGCTCCGGCCAGACCGTGAAGGCCGCCAACCAGCTCATCGTCGCCGTGAACATCCAGGCGTGCGCCGAGGCCGTGGTCTTCCTGGAGAAGTCCGGCGTGGACCTCGCCGCGGCCCTGGACGTCCTCAACGGCGGCCTCGCCGGCTCGACCGTGCTGACGCGGAAGAAGGACAACTTCCTGAACCGCGACTTCAAGCCGGGCTTCCGGATCGACCTGCACCACAAGGACATGGGCATCGTCACCGACGCCGCCCGCAACGTCGGCGCCGCGCTGCCGGTCGGCGCCGTGGTCGCCCAGCTGGTCGCCTCGCTGCGCGCCCAGGGCGACGGCGGCCTCGACCACTCGGCCCTGCTGCGGGCCGTCGAGCGCCTGTCGGGCGCCCAGGTCTGATCCACCGGACCCCGTCCGCCCCCAGACCCCGGGCGGCGCCGCTGCTGACACCTGTCCTGTCGCGCCCAGGCGGCGGCGCCGCCCGGAATCCACTTCAACAAACTGTTGACGCCCAGATCGGCCCACTTCTAGGCTCCACAAAGCGGAAACGGGTTTCCGCTGCCCCTCGTACGGAAGGTCCACGATGTCGAAGCGCGTGCTCACCACCGAGTCCGGCGCCCCGGTCGCCGACAACCAGAACTCCGCCTCCGCCGGCGTCGGCGGCCCTCTCCTGATCCAGGACCAGCACCTGCTGGAGAAGCTGGCGCGCTTCAACCGGGAGCGCATTCCGGAGCGTGTCGTGCACGCCCGCGGCTCCGGCGCCTACGGCTACTTCGAGGTGACCGACGACGTCACCGGCTTCACCCACGCCGACTTCCTGAACTCCGTCGGCAAGCGCACCGAGGTGTTCGTGCGCTTCTCGACCGTGGCCGACTCGCTGGGCGGCGCGGACGCGGTGCGCGACCCCCGCGGCTTCGCGGTGAAGTTCTACACCGAGGAAGGCAACTACGACCTCGTCGGGAACAACACCCCGGTCTTCTTCATCAAGGACCCGATCAAGTTCCCCGACTTCATCCACTCGCAGAAGCGCGACCCGTTCACCGGCAAGCAGGAGCCGGACAACGTCTGGGACTTCTGGGCCCACTCCCCCGAGGCCACCCACCAGGTGACCTGGCTGATGGGCGACCGCGGCATCCCGGCGTCGTACCGCCACATGAACGGCTACGGCTCGCACACCTACCAGTGGACGAACGAGCAGGGCGAGGCCTTCTTCGTCAAGTACCACTTCAAGACGAACCAGGGCATCCGCTGCCTGTCCACCGAGCAGGCCCAGGAGGTCGCGGGCAAGGACCCCAACTCCCACCAGACGGACCTGCTCCAGGCGATCGAGCGCGGTGTGAACCCGTCCTGGACCCTCTACGTCCAGATCATGCCGGCGGCCGAGGCCGCGGACTACCGCTTCAACCCGTTCGACCTGACCAAGGTGTGGCCGCACAAGGACTACCCGCTGCAGCGCGTCGGCCGCCTGGTGCTGGACCGCAACCCGGACAACGTGTTCGCCGAGGTCGAGCAGGCCGCGTTCTCCCCGAACAACTTCGTGCCCGGCATCGGCCCCTCCCCGGACAAGATGCTCCAGGGCCGCCTGTTCGCCTACGCCGACGCGCAGCGCTACCGCCTGGGCGTCAACCACACCCTGCTCCCGGTGAACGCCCCGAGGGCGACCGAGGCGAACAACTACGGCCGCGACGGCTTCATGGCCCTCAACGGCCAGGGCCGCCACGCCAAGAACTACGAGCCGAACTCCTACGACGGCCCGGTGGAGACCGGCCGCCCGCTGGCGGCCCCGCTCGCCGTGTCCGGCCACACCGGCACCCACGAGGCCCCGCAGCACACCAAGGACGACGACTTCTTCCAGGCGGGCGAGCTGTACCGCCTGATGAGCGAGGAGGAGAAGTCCCGGCTCGTCGCCAACATCGCCGGCGGCCTGTCCCAGGTCTCCCGCGACGACGTGGTCGAGAAGAACCTGGCCCACTTCCACGCCGCCGACCCGGAGTACGGCAAGCGCGTGGAGGAGGCGGTCCGCGCCCTGCGCGAGGACTGAGACGCCACGACTCCCTGACCGCGCCCGGCCGCCGGACGGCCCGGATGAGGGGTGGTCGCCCGAAGCGGGCGGACGCGGACAGGGTGCGGACCGCGGCGGTGTGCGAGCCAGTGCGGTGGTGAAGGACCGAGACTCCCTTCTCGACCTGAGGGAAGAGTGCTCCCGGTTCCGTCGCATCCGCCGCGGTCCCAGCAACATCCCGGACGAGCGCCGGGTGCGGACGGTCCCGCACCCGGCGCTTTCCCATGCCCGCTCCGGGGTGCGGATCGCGCCCGCCCGCAGCAGCCTGAAGGCATGGCACACGCATCGCACCATCCGCACGTCGTGGTCCATCCGCCGGCCCTGGACGGTTCCCGCCGGGTCACCGAGGGCGACGAGACGCTGGGCATCGCCACGCACGCCGACGACGTGGGCGAGATCCTGCGGCTGGCCGATCTGTACGTCACCGACGTGGCGGAGAGCGACCTCATCGAATGGCAGGGCGGCGGCCCCGACGACTGGCCGGGGCTGTCGGAGCACCACGAGAGCTGAACAGCCGTACGTCAGCGGTCGTACGGCCGCTACGACACCCTCAAATCAACCTCTGAACCCGCCCCCGGGAGGCGTGACCGGCCCCCGGGGGCGGGCACAGTGCTGTCACGGGGCCCGCCGGCACGGGGGCGGCGGGCCCCGGCACGGGGGTGAAGCCATGAGCGACGGTACGGCGGCCCTGGCGCCGCACGAGATCGCGCTGCTGCGGGGCGGCCCGCGCGCCGCCGTCACCGTCGCTCTGGTGGCACTCCATCTGCGGGGCATGGTGGAACCCGGACCGCCGGGCACGGTCCGCGCGGTGCCCTGGCACGCCGCGACCGCCGAACTCCCCCGCCCTTCGAGGACGTCGTGCACTCCGCCCTGGACCGGCCGCTGCGGCCACGCCGGCTCATGCGCCACCCGGACGTCCGGCCGGCCGTGGCCCTGACCCGCGTCCCGCTCGCCGAGGCCGGACTGCAGAGCCGGCCGTTCCTCGGCCCGACGCGGGCCGCCCGGCGCGAGCTGGCGGCCCTGCGGGCCGGCACCCGCTACCGGTCCGTCGGTACGGCCTGCCCGACCACGACAAGCTGCCGGCCGTCGCCCTGCACGGCGAGACCGTCATGAAGGCGCTCGTGCCGCGGTTCGCCCACCGGGCGGGTCTGCTGTCCCGCGTCGAGGTGGCGGACGTACGGGCACCAGCCCCTCCTGGGGCCACGGCGGCGCGGCACCCATCTGCGGGGGCGGGGATGCGGCGTGCGGGCATGCGGAAGGGCGGCCCACCCCCCGGATGAGCCGCCCTTGCCGCTTGAGCCTTACGTCGTGAGCCTCACGCCTTCTTTCGCGCCTTACGCCTTCAGGGTCCGCAGCGACGTCGGGGCGTGGCCCGGCTCGGTCGCGATCTCCTCGAACTCGACGACGTTGCTGATGTCGTTGGTCGTGGACATCGAGATGTTGGTGACCCGCTCCAGGATCGCCTCGACGACGACCGGCACCCGGTACTCGGCGGCCAGCTTCTTCGCCTGCTCGAAGGCGGCGCCCAGTTCGCTCGGGTCGGTCACCCGGATCGCCTTGCAGCCCAGGCCCTCGGCGACCTTGACGTGGTCGACGCCGTAGACGCCCAGCTCGGGCGAGTTGATGTTCTCGAACTCCAGCTTGACCTGGAAGTCGATGTCGAACGCCCGCTGCGCCTGGCGGATCAGGCCGAGGTAGGAGTTGTTGACCAGGACGTGGACGTACGGGATCTTGTGCTGCGCGCCGACCGCCAGCTCCTCGATCATGAACTGGAAGTCGTAGTCGCCGGAGAGGGCGACGACCTGCGCCTCCGGGTCGGCCTTGGCGACGCCGAGCGCGGCCGGGATGGTCCAGCCGAGCGGGCCGGCCTGGCCGCAGTTGATCCAGTGGCGGGGCCGGTAGACGTGCAGCATCTGCGCGCCGGCGATCTGGGAGAGGCCGATGGTGGAGACGTACCGGGTCTCCGGGCCGAAGGCCTTGTTCATCTCCTCGTAGACGCGCTGCGGCTTGATCGGGATGTCGTCGAAGTGCGTACGGCGCAGCAGGGTCGCCTTCTTCTCCTGCGCGGACGCGGCCCAGGCGGAGCGGTCGGGCAGCTTGCCCTCGGCCTTCAGCTCCTTGGCCACCTCGACGAACAGCTCCAGGGCGGCCTTCGCGTCGGAGGCGATGCCGTAGTCCGGGGCGAAGATCTTGCCGATCTGGGTCGGCTCCACGTCGACGTGGACGAACTTCCGGCCGGCGGTGTAGACGTCGAGCTTGCCGGTGTGGCGGTTGGCCCAGCGGTTGCCGATGCCGAGGACGAAGTCGGACTCCAGGAACGTCGCGTTGCCGTAGCGGTGCGAGGTCTGCAGGCCCACCATGCCGGCGTTCAGCTCGTGGTCGTCGGGCAGGACGCCCCAGCCCATCAGGGTGGGCACGACCGGGGTGCCGGTCAGTTCGGCGAACTCGACGAGCAGGTCGGCCGCGTCGGCGTTGATGACACCGCCGCCCGCGACGATCAGCGGGCGCTCGGCGGCGTTCAGCATGCCGATCGCCTTCTCGATCTGGGCGCGGGACGCGGCGGGCTTGTAAACCGGCAGCGGCTCGTAGGTCTCCGGGTCGAACTCGATCTCGGTGAGCTGGACGTCGATCGGCAGGTCGATCAGGACCGGGCCGGGGCGGCCGGAGCGCATCAGGTGGAAGGCCTGCTGGAAGACGCCGGGGACCTGCGCGGCTTCCAGGACGGTCACCGCCATCTTGGTGACCGGCTTGGCGATCGAGGCGATGTCGACGGCCTGGAAGTCCTCCTTGTGGATCACCGCGGTCGGGGCCTGTCCGGTGATGCACAGGATCGGGATGGAGTCGCCGATCGCCGAGTAGAGGCCGGTGATCATGTCGGTGCCGGCCGGGCCCGAGGTGCCGATGCAGACGCCGATGTTGCCGGGGTGGGTGCGGGTGTAGCCCTCCGCCATGTGGGAGGCGCCCTCGACATGGCGGGCGAGGGTGTGGTTGATACCGCCGGAGGCCTTGAGCGCCGCGTAGAACGGGTTGATCGCTGCGCCCGGCACACCGAACGCGTCACTGACGCCCTCGCGCTTGAGGATCTCAACTGCCGCGCGGGCAGCGGTCATACGAGCCATGGGAACTCCTGCTTCGGCTGTCGGATACGCACTCCCGTCGCGCCCCGCGGTGAGCACCTTCCGGATGTCCGGTCGCTGTGTTTCTTGCTTTCCGCTTGCTTTTCCGTATCGCGGAAACCAACTTCTACTATCTGGAAGCAATGTATGGGGGTGAGCGAAAGCCGTCAAGAGACGTCCTGACCGGCGGACAGGCGGGGCCCCGCCGGTGGACGATGGGGGCATGTCCCAGAGCGTGTCGGTGCGCTGTCCGGTCTGCCGGCGCGCCCATCTGTTCGCCGCGCAGAGCTATCCATGCGCGTGCGGAGCCCCCGTCGCACCGCCCCTCGATCCGCGCACCCCGGCGGCGCCCGTCACCCACCGCTCCTGGGACGAGGAGTGGGTGACCGTGCGCTGCGCCGCCTGCGACCGCCCCACCCAGTGGCCCCACCCCGAGCTGGGCTGCCCCTGCGGCACGGTGCTGCGCATCCCGGTGGCGGGCACGCACACCGCCGCGTGCGAGGACCCCGCCGAGCCGGTGCGCCCCGCCTTCCAGCCCGTCACCATCCGCACCGCCCGCGACGCGGTCACCGCCGCCGCCCTCTATCTGCGCTGGCTCGGCCACCGGGACGTACGCCGCGCGGTTCTGCGCCCGCCGTCCGGCGTCGCGCTCGCCGCGACCGGCCTGCTGGCCCAGGTGGACCCCACCCTGCGCCCGGCGGAGCCACGTGACGTGGAGTGCCTGTGGCTGGCCGCGATGACGGAGTCCGCGATCTGCGTCTACTTCTCCCTCGCCGGGTACACCGACCAGGCCCGCGCCCGCGCCGACACCCTCGGCGTGCCGCTGTTCGTGCTCGATCTGACGGGCACCCCGCAGCCGGTCAACGACCACGCCGACGCGCTCACCGCCTGAGCCCGCCGCCCACATCACAAGCGCACACACGACAGCGCCGGCCCCCGCGGGTGCGGGAGCCGGCGCCGCCGTTTCCGGATGGTGCAGGGTGTCGCCGGGTCGTGCGGGTGTTACGGGTTGACGCAGGTCACCGAGCCGACCGGCAGGTTGTTCCCGGTCGAGGTTGCGGTGAAGCCGAACGTCACCGTGCCGTCCGGCGGGATGGTGCGGTTGTGGTCGGCGTTCTTCACCGTCACCGTGCCGTCCGAGCCGGTGCTGAGCGTGCCGTTCCAGACCTGGCTGATCTTGGTTCCGTCGCCCGGCTGCCAGCGCACGGCCCAGCCCTCACGCGCGGTGGTGTTGTGGTTCATCACCTCGACGGACCCCTGGAAGCCGCCGCTCCAGTAGTTCGTCACCTTGTAGAGGGCCATGCACCCGGTGTGCGGGTCGGTCGGGGTCGGCGTGGGCGTCGGGGTCGGGGTCGGCGTCGGAGTGGGGGTCGGCGTCGGGTTCGGGGTCGGGGTGCTCCCCGAGCCGCGGATGCCGGTCACCTCGCCGTTGCCGCCGTCGAAGACGATGTCGGAGCAGGAGAAGAAGTTCTCCTGGCTGTCCGAGCGCACCCACTGGATGAACATCATCGCGTCACCCGAGCGGCCCGAGGGCAGCTTCAGGTCCCAGTAGTAGTGGCCGGAGTCCGAACCCACCGAACCCGACTGCGGCGGGTTGGTGACCGTCTGGATCAGCTCGAGGTCGCCCCAGCCCAGGGGCTTGGTGGGCGAGTAGCCGGGCTTGGAGACGTACACCCGGAAGCTGCCCGGGTGGTGCGCCCAGTTGCTGTGCTTGATGCGGATCGTCGCCCCGGAGGTCAGGTGCGTCCGGGGCCAGTCCGCGCGGGCGGCGTTGTAGCCGGTGAAGTTGTACGGGGAGCGGTCACCGGCGCTGCAGATCTTGCCGTCCGGGACGTAACCCGGACCGCGTCCGCCCGCGTTGGAGTCGAGCACGGCGAACCAGTTGTACAGGGCCGTCGAACCGCTCTCGGCGAGCGCGGCCTTGCACGCGGGGTTCGTCGGGTCGAGGGCGCCGGTGCTGGTCTTGGCGTCCAGATAGCAGAGGTAGGTCCGCGATCCGGGCATCATCGTCACGCCGTGCGCCTGCGCGCTGCCCTGGCCGATCAGGGCCAGGCCGAGGCCGCTGAGCAAGGTGGCCAGCACCGCCAGTAAGGACAGTGATCGTTTGTTGGTTCTCGCCATCGTGTCTCCTGTGATGGTGGTGGGGTTGTGTGGGTCTCCTCGGGGGTTCGGGGCCGGTCAGGAGGCCGGCGGGGTGCCCCACGCCAGGGCGCCGCTCAGGTAGGCGGGGATCTTCGGGGCGTCGGCGTAGGAGGTGGCGGTCGTACGGCTGTAGTCGCCGGCCTCGTCGAACGCGGACCAGTCGGACTTGGCCATGCGCAGCTGGAGGTCGCCGGTGTCCTTGCCGGCGGCCAGGGTGCCGCTCTTGAAGCCGACCTCCAGGTAGGCGTCCGCGCCCGCGACCGGCGTGCTCAGCGGCACCACCCGCAGCGTGAGGTTGGAGCAGCCCACGCCCGCGTAGTCGCAGAAGGCGTTCACGGTGGACGAGCCGCCGTCACGCGTGAAGTAGTAGCGGGCGGTGACCTTGGTGAGGTCCACGGAGGCGCTGCCGGTGTTGGCGATCCGCAGGCCGGGGCGGATGCCGTTGTCGGTGGCCGAGGCGTCGTTGTTCTTGTAGGTGACCTTGAGACCGCCGACCGGGTCGGGACTGCCGCCGCCCGCCTCGGTGGTGACGCTCAGCGCGGTCGAGGCCGCGGAGACGTTCCCCGCGGCGTCCCGGGCGCGCACGGTGTAGCTGTACGCCGTGGCGGCGCTCAGCCCGGTGTCGGTGAACATGGTCCCGGTGACGGGCGAGGCGCTGACCTTGGTGCCGTCGCGGTAGACGTCGTAGCCGGTGACGCCCACGTTGTCGGTGGCCGCCGTCCAGGCCAGGGAGACGCTGGACGCGGTCTTCGCGGTGGCCCGCAGACCGGTCGGCGCGGTCGGGGCCGTGGTGTCGGACGGGTCCGGGTTGCCGCCGCCGTCGGTGGGCACGGCCGGGTACGCGTTCCGGACCAGCATCGAGAACTGGTCGTGGAACCAGTGCCCGGCGAGCGGCGCGTCGGGCATCGCGCCGGTCGGGTTGCCGCCCGCGTTGGGCGCCGTGTAGTCCGGGTTGCACATCGGGTCGGGGCGCTTGCCCTCCTCGTTCGGGATGTCCTTGCTCGCGCCGTCCGACTCCCCCGGCGGCTTGATCCACAGGAAGGCGTCGAGGTGCGAGTCCGGGTAGCCGGAGGGCGAGGCCTGCGGGGGCTGCCCGAGTCCCGCGCCGTTCACGTTGCACCACAGGCCGCGGTGGGTGCGGCGGTCCACCTTGGACTGGCTGACGTAGGTGTCGAGGACCGTGCTGGTGGACTCGGCGGTCGGCCGCCCCGCGCCGCCCCAGCCGTTGCGGGAGGTGTCGACGACCATGCCGGTGGAGGCGGGCCAGCCCTGCGCCACCAGCGCGGCGTGCACGGCCTTGGTGAAGTCCGACTCGTCGAAGTTCGGGTTCCACTCGTAGTACTTGCCGGACCGGATCTGGTTGCCGCCGACCGTCTTGTTCGGGTCGGGGAGGAACGGCTCGGCGAGCGGCGTGTAGTTGGAGACGTTGGTGATCAGCCCGTCCACGCTGCGCAGGCCGTCCGTGGTGCCCTTGACGACGTCCGTGTAGAGCTGGGTGGTCTGGGAGAGGTTGTTGTCCCAGCCGAGCCAGCCCGAGTGGGCGAAGTCCATGTACGTGTACACGTTCGGGATGGCGTGCAGCTTGTTCAGCGCGTACCGGATCGCGTCGACCTGGATGCCGCTGCTCTTGGCCTGGGCGCACTCCGGGTCGGAGAGGTTGGTGACCAGGTTCGGCAGGCCGTCCGGCTCGATGACCGTGGTGATGCGGATGTCCTGGTACTTGGGGTTGGCGAAGACCTTGGCGATCTCGTCGATGTACTCGCTCTTGTAGCGCGCCAGGCCCTCGGCGGTGAGGGGAAGTTCACCGTTCGAGGCGAGCGCGGCGCAGTCGCGGCCCGGCAGGTCGTACACGACGAAGGTGGCGACGAGCGGCTGCCCGGGCTTCTTCTGCGCGAGCGCCAGGTCGAGGTGGTCGGCGAGGCTCTTGCGGCCCGCGTTGGCGTCGCCGCCGTGGATGGCGGCGATCCGGTCCAGCCAGACCGCCGTCGGATAGCTCTTGACCTTCTCCATCTTCGCCTTGAGCGTGGCGTCGGAGGTCTTGGCGATGGACCCGTCCACGAGGCGGGCGTAGTCCGGGTTCAGGTAGAACGAGGCTCCGGCGAACGGGTTGTCGACGTGTGCCTCGGCGGCGGACGCCTGGGGCGCGGACAGCTGGGCCGCGGCCCCCAGCAGCAGGGTGCTCAGCGCGGTGGCCAGCGCCGCCGCCCGCCTGCGGTGCGGTCGGCGCGGGCGGGCGCCCCTGCGCCTGGTCCGGTCTGTCATGTGCTCTCCTCGAGTGCGGGGGTGCGGGCGACGGGGTGGGGACGTCCGCGGGATCGACCGGTGGGGAGAACCGTGGGTCCGGTTCAGGCGGGTGTGCAGCGCGGGGCGGGGGTGCCCGCGGTGCCGTTCGCCGTGTAGCCGAACGAGGTGGTGGCGCCGGCGGCGAGGGTGCCGTTGGTGCCGGTGTTGCGGACCGTGATCCGGCCGTTCGCGACCGTGTGGGTGCCGTTCCAGAGGCTGGTGACGGTCGCGCCGCCCAGGTCCCAGTCGACCGTCCAGCCCGTGATCGGGCCGGTGCCGGTGTTCTTGACGGTGACCTCCGCCTGGTGGCCGCCCGGCCAGGAGTTGACCAGCTTGTGGGTGGCGGTGCAGGCCTTGGCCGGGGTCGGGTCGGGATCGGGATCCGGGTCCGGGCCGGGGTTCGTGCCGTAGGTCAGGCCGTGCCCGTAGGGGAAGAGCGGGCTCTTGCCGTCGCCGTCGTTGACGGGCTGCTGGGAGGCGCTGCGCATCCAGCTCATGGGCAGCTTGCCGGTCGGCGCGTGGTCGCCGAACAGCACGTCCGCCACTCCGCCGCCCTCGGTCCCGGGCAGCCAGGCCGCCAACAAGGCTTTCCAGTCAGGCAGTTGGGCCGCGATGTCCAGCGGCCGGCCGGAGACCAGCACCACCACGACGGGCACCCCGCTCGCCTTCAGCCGGGCCAGGGTCTGCAGGTCCTCCTGGTCGAGGCCCATGCCGTCGGGGCGGTCGCCGCGCATCTCCGCGTACGGGGTCTCCCCTACGACGGCCACGGCGGCCGTGTAACTGCCGTCGATGCCGTTGCCGTACCGGTCGTAGGTGACCCGGGAGGAGTCGGCCACGGCGGACCGGATGCCCTGGAGGACGGTCGTGCCCTCGGTCACGGGACCGCTGCGGCCCTGCCAGCCGAGGGTCCAGCCGCCGCTCTGGTTGCCGATGTCGTCGGCGGACTTCCCGGCGACGAACAGCTTGCCCGTCTTCGGCAGCGGCAGGATGTTGCCGTCGTTCTTGAGCAGCACCTGCGAGGCGCGCACCGCCTGCCGGGCGAGGGTGCGGTGGGCGGCCGAGCCGACCGTGGAGGTGTACGACCGGTCGGTCAACGGCCGCTCGAACAGGCCGAGTTGGAACTTCTTCGTCAGGATGCGCCGGTTGGCGTCGTCGATCCGCGCCATGGACACCCGGCCCGCGGTGACCTCGCCGCGCAGCAGGCTCAGGAACTTCTTGTAGTCGTGCGGGACCATCACCATGTCGACGCCCGCGTTCACGGCGGTGGCGATCTCGGCGCCGGTGAACCCGGTCTGCCCGTCGAGCTGGTCGACGGCGGCCCAGTCGGAGACGACGAACCCGGTGAAGCCCAGCTCGCCCTTGAGTACGTCGGTGACCAGGTACTTGTGGGCGTGCGAGCGCACCCCGTTCCAGCTGCTGTAGGACAGCATCACCGAGCCCACGCCGCGCTTGACCGCCTCCTTGAAGGGCGGCAGGTGGATCGCGCGCAGCTCCGCCTCGGTGAGCTGGGTGTTGCCCTGGTCGACTCCGCCGGTGGTGCCGCCGTCGCCGAGGTAGTGCTTGGCGGTGGCGAGCACGGAGGCCGGGTCGCCGCCCAGGGTGCCGCCCTGGAGGCCGGTGATGAACGACGTCATGGCGGTGGGCAGTTCGGGCGTCTCGCCGAACGACTCGTAGGTGCGGCCCCAGCGGTCGTTGCGGGCCACGCACAGACAGGGCGCGAAGGACCAGTCGATGCCGGTGCCGGCCACCTCCTCGGCGACCGCGCGCCCGATCCGCTGCACGAGCGCGGGGTCGCGGGTGGCGCCGAGGCCGATGTTGTGCGGGAAGATCGTCGCGCCGCGCACCGCGTTGTGGCCGTGCACCGCGTCGATGCCGTAGATCATCGGGATGCCCAGCGGGGTGGTCAGGGCGGTGCGCTGGAGGGAGTCGTAGGTGTCGGCCCAGGTCTGGGCGTTGTTGGGGCTGACCGTGGAGTCGCCGCCGGAGAGCACCGAGCCGATGCGGTAGGTGGCGAGGTCGGACTGCGGGACGAGGGCGTCCTTCTCGATCTGGGTCATCTGGCCGAGCTTGTCGTCCAGCGTCATCCGGCCCAGCAGGTCGTCGACCCGCTGGGGCACGGGCAGCGACGGGTCCTGGTACGGCAGGACGGCGGCGGCCCGCGGAGTGTCCCGCTCCGGCGGGGCGGCGGCGGTCAGCCCGGTCACGGCGAGCGCGGCGGCGCACAGCGCGGCGACGAAGGCGGTACGGCGTGCGGAGCGGGCGGAGCGTAAGGGGCGCGCGGGCGCCGCGGATGCGCGGGCCGCGGGGAGGAGCGGGGTCATGACGGGCTGGCCTTTCCGGGTGCGGGCCGGAGGGGCGGGGGGTTGGAACGCTCCGGGGTCCGCCCTGTCGGCGCAGGGCGGAGCCCGGAGCGGGTCGGTGCGCCGCCGGTCAGGCGACGGAACAGGTGGTGCCGTTCAGGGTGAACGCGGAGGGCTCGGCGAAGTTGCCGCTGTAGGTGCCCTGGAACCCGAAGGTCTGGCTGGCACCGGCCGCGAGCCGCGCGTTGTGCGCGACGGGGCTCGCCGTGACGGCGCCCGACGACCCGGACAGGGTCGCGTTCCAGGCGCTGGTGATCCGCTGTCCGGACGGCAGCGTGAAGCCCAGCTTCCAGTTGTCGACGGCGGTGGTGCCGGTGTTCTTCACGGTCACGTTGGCGGTGAAGCCGCCCTGCCAGACGTTGGTGTCGTACGCCACCTGGCAGCCGGCCGCCGGGTCGCCCGGGTCACCGGGGCCGCCGCCGCCACCGAGGTTCACGGCGGAGGAGAAGGAGTTCACCGCGAGCCCGGCGCCGTTCTGCCACGGCTCGAACCCGGCCTGAACGCTCGTCAGGTACCAGTTGCTCTGCGCCATGCCGCGGGCGACGGTCTCGTCGACGAAGTCCATGACGTCGAAGCTCCAGCTGGAGATCGCCGACGGGGCGACGAAGGAGATCACGTCGTTGGACCCGTTGCTGCCGGTCCACACCTCCCAGCTGCGCCCGCCGACGGTGGCGGTGGCGACGCGGGAGCCGATCGGCTGGATCGAGCCGACCCGGTTGAACCAGATCATGATCTCGGTCCGGTTGACGCCGTCGGTGCGGGGCGTCGGGTCCAGCCAGATGTCGTACGAGGCGTTGTACACGGCGTTGGAGACGTAGCCGTACGAGATGCTGCTCGGCGCGCTGGAGATGGAGCTGATCTGCGCGGGGAGGTTGGTCCCCGGCGAACAGTTCGTGTAGTGGCAGCCGTTGAAGACGGACGGGTACGACTTGGGGGCGCCGTTGGTCGGCACCGAACCGTCGGCCGTGGTGAGCCGGAAGCCGGTGTCGGTGGCGGTGACGCACTGGGTGGCGCTGGTGCCCCAGCGGTTGTTCTGGACGACGTAGCGGCCCTGGATCACGGTCGATCCGTACTGCTCGCAGATCAGCGTGTCCGCCTGGGCGGGCGCGCTGCCGACGAGCAGCGCCGCGAGGGTGGTCAGAGCGGTGAGGAGCGCGCCGAACAGGGCGCGGGCGGTGCGGAGGCGGTGCGGTGACGATCGCATGCGGGGCCTCTCTCCGAGGGAACCGGATTTCGACAGGGGACGCTGTGCGGTTTTTCGGGTGTCGGGAGCGCTCCCATCTCCCCACTGATGGGAGCGCTCCCACCCCACCGGTTTCGGACGCGACTGTAGGAGTCCGTCCATGCCCCTGACAACCCTGTGGACACGAATCCGTCGAATGGATTTCGAAGTCGCAGGTCAGCGGGATGAGTCCGACCCGCCCGATCAACGAGCAAGCCGGACAAGGGAATTGGGAGCGCTCCCGAAAAGTTGCGGGAACGGGTTGGGCGGGGGTCATATGGAGGTCGGATGAGAACCGGATGGGGACAGAAGGCAATCAGGTGGTGCAGGTACGGCCGTTGAGCGTGAACGCGGTGGGCGCGCCCGCCGGAGTCCCGCTCGCCTGGAAGCCGAAGCTCGCCGTACCGCCCGCGGGCAGGGCGGCGTTGTGCCCGGCATGGGAGGCGGTGACGTCGGCTCCGGACTGGGTGAGCGTGGCGTTCCAGGCGTTGGTGACCTTCTCGGTGCCCTTGAAGGAGAAGCCGAGCTTCCATCCGTTCACGGCCGTGGTCCCGGTGTTCCGCACCCGCACCTCGGCGGTGAATCCGCCGTTCCAGGAGGAGCCGACGGTGTAGGTGACGGCGCAGCCTTCGGCGGGTGTGGGGGTCGGGGTGGGAGTGGGAGTGGGCGTGGGCGTGGGAGTCGGGGTCGGCGTGGGGGTGGGTGTCGGGGTCGGTTCCGGATCGGGGGTGCTTCCGTCCGAGGCCGGCGGTGTGCCCCACTGCCGCTGTGCGCCCTCCAGCAGGACGATGTTGGGGGCGTCCACCGGGGTGCTGCCCGGGGTGGTGGCGATCCGCTGGTACGACCAGTCGTTGCCGGGACTCCAGGCACCGGCGGAACTGATCCGGAACTGCACCTCCTTGCGGTACGCGGACTGGCCGGCGGGTGCGATGACGGTGTCGGAGCAGTCCACGGTGACGTAGTAGACGTCGCCCGCGTGCCGGGTGGGCCCGGAGACCGGCCCGCACTGGTTGTAGTTGGTGGTGACGCTGATCTGGCTCGGCTGGACCCCCGGCTCCAGGGTGAAGTAGTAGCGCAGGGAGCTGTCGGTGAGGGCGCGGGCGGGCCAGGCGGACTTGTTGACGAGATAGGCCTTGATCTCGGTGAAGTTGGCGCCGGAGGCGTTCACCGAGGCCTGCACGGACATCTCCGGACCGTCGGGTGTCTCGGGCTCGGGGAAGTCGCTCAGCGGGGCGCCGCCGTACTCGGCGTGGAGGCGGGCGAGGGCACCGGTGAAGGCCGCGTTGTAGTCGGTGGCGACCTCGTTGTTGACGTAGTTCTGCCGGTCGTCGGTGTAGGCGTCGTCGGCCGCGCTGGGACCGCCGACGAGGGCGCCGTACAGCACGTGCCGGCTGTCGGCGGGGTTGGTGATCTGGTCGGACCAGGACCCGTGCGCCGTACGGTGATGGGGTTTGGTCGGCGGATTGACCCCGAACCCGACGACGTAACTCGCCTTGCGCGGATTGTCACCGAGGGCGTAGTTGATCTGCCGGACGGCGAAGTCGTGGTAGCGGGCCTTGCGCGTGGGGTCGCCGGTGAGCCAGTCCGAGTAGACGAGCGCGGCGAACGCGGTGTTGGCGGCGTAGCGCAGGGAGCCCCAGCTGTCGAGGACGGCCTGTCCGCCGGGCGAGTAGCGCACCCGGCTGCCGTTCACGCCGACGGTCCACCAGTCCAGCCAGCGGTTGGCGTCGTCGATGTACTTCTGCTTGCCGGTGAGCTGGGCGAGCAGGACGTAGGCGCCGTAGGAGCTGTCGTCCCAGGAGAGGGTCCAGCGGTAGGAGCGGGTGGAGGTCTGGGGTTCGGTGGAGAGGTTGTCGTAGTAGCTCTCGGCCTTGGCGAGATAGGCGGGGTCGCCGGTGGCCTTGTGCAGCCAGATCGCGCCCCACACCAGCTCGTCGCGGTACCCGCTCCAGGAGTTGTAGTAGCTCTGCGCGTCGGTGATGCAGTCGCTGTACTCGCCGCGGTAGGTGTCGGCGAAGGCGTAGAGCTGCTTGGCGTGGGTGAGCAGCTTGTCGGCGTAGGCGGCGTCGCTGTCCTTGAAGACCATCGAGGAGGCGGCCATCGCGGCGGCGGTCTGCCCGGCGAGGTCGGAGCCCGGGCAGGAGGCGTCGATCTTGAACGCGGGACGCTCCATCGGCATGACCTCGGCGGGCCCCCACCAGGCGTGGTCCTTGCCGCCGTGCCCGACCTGCCCGTAGAGCACGTTGGGCGAGGGATGGGCCTTGACGAAGTAGTCGTTGACGAACCGGAGGTTGTTCTTCAGATGGCCCCACTGACCGGTGTCGGTGTAGGCGGCGCGCTCCTCCAGCCCGCCCCACGCCAGGACGGTCGCCGAATACGCCATCGGCAGGCCGAACTTGACGTGGTCACCGGCGTCGTACCACCCGCCGGTGAGGTCGAGGCCGACGTCCTTGCCGTCGTTGAGCGCGGAGTCGCCGCGCCAGCCGACCCGGTTCCAGTCCGGGAGTTCACCGGACTGCTGGGCCTCGTAGAACAGCAAAGATTTCTGTAGGGCCTCGCCGTAGTTGAACGCGGGCGCGGCGGCCGACGGGCCGGCGGCGGCGAGCGGCAGCAGCAGCCCGGCGGTGACGGTGGCGGCGAGGGCGAGGGGGCCGGCGGCGCCGGCGGTGCCGGGGCGTCTGCGGCGGCCGAAAAGGGTGAGGGGGTGCGGGCGCAACGGATCGTCCTTTCCGTACGAGGGTGCGCGGGAGGATGGATCTGGGTCGTGCCGTACCGGGGAAGCGGCCCCTCGGGGCGTCGCACGAGGCGTGCGTGAGGCGTGGTGGAAGCCCGGCGCCGGCTCGCGTCCGCGGGGAGGCGAGGCGGGAGCAGACGCCGGGAGCCCATGACCTTGGGAGCGCTCCCACGTGCTGGCCATGAAGCCAGCGGGGGGCGTCGGTGTCAAGAGAAGCGGGGGGAGGAGAAACGGGCGGGTGGGAGGCGGGTGGGTGGGGAATGGGCGGAGCGTGCCGGTGCGGGGGCTGCCGGTGAGCCGGTGCTGGGGCTGCCGGTGCGGGGTGGGGGCTGCTCGGGTGGGGGGTGAGCGCCGCGCCGGCCGTCCGGGCAGGCGGTTCAGGTCCGGGCGGTGACGATGACCGCGGGGAGGAGAGCGAGGGCGAGGGCGGCGCCGGTGAGGGCGAGCAGGGGGTAACTCGCTACGGCGACGACGATGCCGGAGGTCATGCCGCCGGTGGCCCCGGCGATGGCGATGGCGACGTCGACCACGCCCTGGGTCTTGGCTCGCGTGGCGAGCGGAACGGCGTCGGTGATGACGGTCGTGCCGCTGACGAGGCCGAGGTTCCATCCGAGGCCGAGCAGGGTGAGAGCGACGGCGAGCAGGACGACGGAGTCGGCGGGCGCGGCGGCGGCGAGGAGGCCGGCGGCCAGCAGGGTCACGCCGGAGGCGGTGGCCGTCACGGTGGGGCCGTAGCGGTCGGTGAGCGCTCCCGTCAACGGCGAGGGCAGATACATCGCGCCGATGTGCAGGGCTATGACGAGGCCGGAGGCGGCGGTGCCGTGGCCATGGTCCTGCATGTGCACGGGGGTCATCGTCATGATCGCGACCATGATGAGCTGGCTGAGGACCATGACCAGTACGCCGAGCGGCAGGCCGGGGCGGCGGTGTGCGGTGGGCTGCGGGAGGGCGGGGGCCGGCCCGGTGGCGGTGTGCTCCGCCGGCTCGGGTCCGGCGGGGCGGGCCTCCGGTCCGGCGGGGCGGGCCTCCGGTCCGGCGGGGAGGGCCTCCGATCCGGCGGGGCGGGCCTCCGATCCGGCGGCACGGGCCTCCGGTCCGGCGGGGAGGGTGCGGGCGAGCAGGAGGGGGTCGGGGCGCAGCCAGATCAGCAGGGTCAGTGCGGCCAGGGCGAACGCGGCGCCGGAGACGAGGAACAGGCCGCTCAGCGGGGGCAGTGCGAGGGCGGCGGCGAGGTGCCCGGCGGGGGCGGTGAGGTTGGGGCCGATGACGCCGCCCAGGGTGGTGGCGACCAGGACGGTGGACAGGGCGCGGGCGCGGTGCCGTGGGGCGGCGAGGTCGGCTCCGGCGTAGCGGGCCTGGAGGTTGGCGGCGGTGCCGGCGCCGTAGAGGAAGAGGGAGACGAACAGCAGGGCGGGGTTGGCGAGGGCGGCGGCGAGGACGACTCCGGCACCGCCGAGGGCGCCCGCGAGGTAGCCGGCGGCCAGGCCGGGGCGGCGGCCGCGGGACTGGGAGATACGGCCGATGGTGACGGCGGCGAGGGCGGAGCCCGCGGTGAGCAGGGCGCTGGGCAGCCCGGCCAGGGTGGTGGAGTGGAGCATGTCCTGAGCCAGCAGGGCGGCCACGGTGACGCCTGCCGCGAGTCCGACACCGCTGAGGATCTGGGACGCCAGCAGGATGACCAGGATCCGCTTCTGCGTCTCGGGCAGGGAAGGGGCAGGGGTGGCCGGTGGGGCCTGGGCCGGTCTGCCACCGGGTGGCGTGGTCGCGCCGTTGCGCATGGTGTCTCCGTTACGAGGTCGCGAGCTTGCGAGGTCGCGGGCCCGAAGGTGCTGTGGTGGGTGGGGTGTGCGGTGCCGGACATGCTGCCTGGCCGGCCGCGCCCGCCGGGCGGCCCCCGTGAACCGCCCGGCGGGCGTGGCGGGGCCGTGTCAGCGAGCGGACTCGGCCACCGGACTGGCCGGCAGGTGGTAGGCGTCGGCGATGAGCTGCGTGGAGTGCAGGAGCGCCTGGGGACTGTGGCCCACACTGGCGATCATGATCTCGTCGGGGCTCGCTGCCTCGTGCAGGCGGTCGAGGTGCTCGGTGACCTGGTCGGGGGTGCCGTGCAGGACGCTGTCGATCCAGCGGTCGAGGACCAGCCGCTCGGAGGCGGTGTAGGGGTGGGCGGCGGCCTCGTCGGGCGTGGGCACGAGGTAGGACCTGCCGTGGAGCATGCGCATCATGCTGTGGGCGTAGCTGCGCGTCTGGCGCAGGGCCTCGTGCTCGTCGTCGGCGGCCATGACGGCGAAGCTGGCCAGCGCGTACGGCTCGGCGAGGACGGCGGAGGGGGTGAACCGGTCGCGGTAGAGGCGGAGCGCGTCCGCAACGTGATCGGGCGAGAAGTGGGCGGCGAAGGCGAAGGGCAGGCCGAGGCGGGCGGCGAGCCGGGCGGAGTATCCGGAGGAGCCCAGCAGCCAGACCGAGGGCCGGCCGGTGGTCTGTGAGAGCCCGTTCTCCTTGTCCTGGCCGGGTCCGGGGACGGCGTAGACGCGCCCGCGGTAGGGGTGTTCCTCGGGGAAGTCGTCGTCGAGGAACCGCAGCAGCTCGATGACCTGCCGCGGGAAGTCGTCGTCGTCCGAACGTCCGCGGCGCAGGGCCGCGGCGGTGGCTTGATCGGTGCCCGGGGCGCGGCCCAGACCGAGGTCGACGCGGTCCGGGGCGAGGGCCTGGAGCAGGCCGTACTGCTCGGCGACGATGAGCGGGGGGTGGTTGGGCAGCATCACTCCGCCCGCGCCGAGCCGCAGGCGCGTGGTGTGGGCGGTGAGCCGGGCCAGCAGGACGGCGGGGCTGGAGGAGGACACGCCGGGCATGGAGTGGTGCTCGGTCACCCAGTAGCGGGTGAAGCCGCGGCTCTCGGCGAGCCGGGCCAGGGCGATGCTGCCGGACAGGGCCTCGGCGGCGCTGATACCGCGGCCGGCCAGGGCGGTGTCGAGGACGGACAGCGGCGCGGGAGCGGATCCGCGGGCCGTGCCCTTGATGGGGTCGTTCACGGGGGTTTCCTTCTGGGGGTGTGCCGGACCGGTGCGGGGTGGCCTGGCCGGGCCGGTCGAAGGGCCGCTGCGGTGGGCGCTCGTGACGCCGCACCGCGGCGGCGAAAGACGTACGGGCTCAGGCCAGTTCCACGCGGTCGATCAGGCCGGCGGCCGTGAAGGCGCGCACGAGCTGCTCGCGGCCCTCGGTGAAGTGGGCCCAGCTGTCGAAGTGGACGGGCACGATCCGGCGGGCGCCCAGGATGCGGGCGGCCTCGGCGGCCTGCGCGCTGTCGAGGGTGAGCAGCGCGCGGTCCAGGACGGGCGTGCGGACGGCGCCGGCGAACAGCACGGCGGTGTCCACCGGGCCGAAGCGGTCGGCGATCTCGCGGACCACGGAGAGCTGGGCGTTGTCGCCGCTGACGTAGAGGGTGGGCAGGCCGTCACCGGTCAGGACGAAGCCGACGACCTCGCCGACGACCGGTTCCAGGTCCTCGCGTACCCCGGGGCCGTGCAGAGCCGGGACTCCGGTGACGGTGATCGTGCCGCCGCCGGGGCGGTCCAGCTCGATGGACTCCCAGTCCTCGAGAGGGCGTGCGGTGCCGCCCAGTCGGCCGGCGCCGCCGGGCGTGGTCAGGATCAGGGGTACGTCGGCGAGCAGGGCGCGGCCCGAGGCGTCGAGGTTGTCGTCGTGTTCGTCGTGCGACAGCAGGACCACATCGATACGGCCCAGGTCGGCGGGCGTGGCGGAGGCGGGCGCGGTCTTGGTCAGGCCCGAGGGGTAGCTGCCCGGGGCGTCGAAGGTCGGGTCGGTCAGGAACCGCAGCCCGCCGTACTCGATGAGTGCGGTGGGGCCGCCGAGGACGCGGATGGGGACCTGATCGCTGGAAGCGGGGGTTGCTGCGGTTGCTGCGGATGCCGCCATGACGAAAAACCTCACGGATAGATTGGATGACATCCGTGACCATAGGCGTTTGTCACGGATGAAGGCAAGCTGTAACGTGAGATGCGTGAGTGAGACTGACACCGCCGTGACCGTCGGCACCGTCGACCCCGGGCTGCCTCCGGCGCCGGGCGCCGAGCTCTACCCCGCGCTCGACCTCGCCAACAGCGCCGTAGCGCTGCCGGGCGGTCAGTTCCTCGACGCGCTGGGCACACCGTCCGGCGCCAACCAGTGGCTGGTCGGCCACAACCTGGCCCCCGCGGAGGCGGGACTGCAGGAGATCTGCGCGGCCCGCATGCGCTCCCTGCGCGAGCACGTACGCGCCCTGCTCGCGGCCCGGGTCGGCGGCCACCCCGCCCCCGCCACCGCACTGACCGCCGTCAACGACGCCCTCACCCGGGTCCCCACCGCCTCCCCGCTCGGCTGGGACCCCGTCCGCGGCCTGCACCGCACCGCCCCGCACCCCATCGACCAGATCGTCGACCAGGCCCTCGGCATCCTCGCCGCCGACGCCGCCGACCTCCTCACCGGCCCCGACGCCGAACGGCTGACGGCGTGCCCGTCCACCCCCTGCAACCGCTACCTGCTCCGCGCCGGACGCCGCCACTGGTGCTCGGTCCGCTGCGGCGACCGCGCCCGCGCCGCCCGCGCCTACGCCCGCCGCACCCAGGCCACCACCGACTGATTTCCCACCACCCCGCCCCGCCGCCGGCCCGCGGGACCCGTGCCGACGGGGCGCGGACCTGACACACCCTCAACCCCGCCCCCGTACGGACGGCACACCTCGCCTTCCGCCCGGGGCATCCCCGCCTGCCCGCCTGCCCGCCTGCCCGCCCAAGGAAGATCCCTCCCAGATGACGGCCACCTTCACACTGCTGACCTCCGGCTACGACAGCCTCGACGCACGCAACGCCGACCGCGACGGCCGCGAGCGGCCCTGGCACGTCGCCTCCACCGTCTCCCTCCTGCGCAACGGCGACACGATCGTCGTCGTCGACCCCGGCATGGTCGAGAACCGCAAGCTCATCCTCGACCCGCTCGCCGCCGCCGGAATCAGCCCCGAGCAGGTGACCGACGTGGTCTTCAGCCACCACCACCCCGACCACACCCTCAACGCGGCCCTCTTCCCCCACGCCCGCGCCCACGACGTCTGGGCCACCTACCACCACGACCTCTGGCACGACAGGCCCGCCGACGGCTACCGGCTCTCCCCCTCCATCCGCCTGATGGAGACCCCCGGCCACACCCCCCAGGACATCTCCACCATCGCGGAAACCGCCGAGGGAACCGTCGTCCTCACCCACGCCTGGTGGAGCACCCACGGCCCCGCCGAAGACCCCACCTCCGACGACCCCGAGGGCCTGCGCACCTCACGCCGCAAGATCCTCGCCCTCCAGCCCGCCCTGATCGTCCCCGGCCACGGGGAGCCCTTCGTACCCGACGAGAACACCCCCGTCTGACCCGGCCGACAGACCCGCTGGGTTCCCGCTGCTCCGTCACGGGAGACACGTCGAAGGCGGAGGTCCCGACGGGTCAGGGTGTAGGCGAGGCCTCGGTGAGTGACATCCAGTCCCGGACCGTCTTCTGGTGCGAACCGCTCGCCGTGCTCGTGGCCACTGCCTCCGCGTCCTCGACGGAGCACGGCGTTCCCGCGCGGGTGAGCAGGACGAGCGGCCACTCGGGGCCCGCGCCGGCCGGTTCTCCGTCGAAGGCGGTCCAGTTCCAGGGGCCGTCGAACCGCCATGCCCGGCCGGCGGTGTCGGCGACCTCGTCGCCCAGGCAGAGGAACGCGTACGGGCGCATCAGCAGTTCGAAGGTGAAGGGGATCCCGTCGCCGGGATGGATGGGGTACCCCGTGCCGTCGAGATGGCTGCCGTCCGGGAACTCGCGATAGGACAGGCCGCGCCGCAGCACGCTCACGGTCAGATGCGGGCGCGGCAGCCAGCCCGTTTCGAGCGGGGGGTCGTGGTGGTCGACGGCCGTCACATGCACCACGGTCGGCGGCACTCCCACCCGGCAGATGTCGCCCGCCTTCAACTGCTCGGGCGGCGGGTCGGTCCGGAACAGCTCCGCCTCCACCTCAGGCGCGGCGCGCCCGCCACTGTCCACGCCCAGGGCGACGACCCCGTTCCAGTGCAGAAAATCGCTACCGGTGTCGATCTCCCACCAGGGCCACCGCACCGACACGCAGTCCCACGTGATCCCCTGCTCGACCCGGGCCGGCGTGAAGGGGCAGGCAACCGACAGCACGTCCCCGACCTGGACATCCCCCCAATCGATCATTCGGCCAGGGTAGTCGGATCCCGCAGGACGGTCCGCGCGGGACCCACCAGCCGACGCGCCGCTCAAACCCGTGGGCCACCTACACAATTCACCCATGCCAACCGGAACGCTCAGCGGCCGGCTACCGCGCTCAGTCACGGGCGAGGACATCCACCCGCTGCCTTACGGGAGTCCTGAACGAGGCCTGGTTGTCTTCGAGTACGTCGGCCCGTGATGTCAGCGGCGGCGGAGGGTGCCGGTGCAGCGGGCGTGGACGCTTCCCGGGCCATGCGTGGCGTCCGCGGCATCCGGATCGGAGCGGAACCGGGCGTATGGCACGGATGCTTCTCCTGCCTCGATCATGTGGTCGCACACCAGGCACATCAGCCTGCCGCTGAGCGCGTCGTAGTGATCGCAGAGGGCGACAGCGGAATGGGCGAGCCGCATCGCGCGCGCCACCTCCCCGTCCAGCTCGGCGGCCTCCGGCTCGTCCAGGCGTCGTCGTGCTGCTCCTACGGCGGCCAACGCCACCCGCCCTGGAACGTCCTCCTCCGGCCGACGCCCGGCTCCCTGCTCGACTAGCGGCATCATCTGCTCCAGGAAGCCTCGGAAGTCCTCGATGAAGAGCCGCACACTGTTCAGGCCCAACAGCTGGTGCTGATCGAGGAACCAGGTCGCCTCGGCACGCACGGTGCCGATCCTGTACAACGTAACCGCCTCGGCCTCGACGCCCGTGGCGTTCGCCAGGTCACCGCTTGCCGGTTCCGGTGCCTCGGGCGCACACGACCTACCGTCGCGGGCATCGGCGGCACCAGACACCTGCCGACCGCTGCGGTCACTCTGCCGTCGGCCTCGACGCAGAGCACTCAAGGGCCATCTCGGCGGCATCGAACTGCCGGGTCTGGGTCATGAGCCATCCGGTGAGCTCCAGAAGGCGGGCTCGGAGAACGCGACCTCGCGGGTCCACCGCGGTGAGCACTTCCACGTCCCGGAGCAGGGGCGGAAGTGTCACGCCCAGCTCTGCGAAACGGTCGTGGGAGAACAAGGGCACAGCCGCTTCGAGGGACGCCCGCACGCCTTCGTACGTGGGCACTTCGGCAAGGTCATCGGACTGCGGCGAGGCCGCGAGCGCGGCACGCACCGGGGCCCAGCGCGCCACGGCGTCCCCTCCGGCCGGCGCCTCCGGATGCTCGGTCAGGAGCTTGGTGGTGGGCACCCTCAGTGCCTCGGCGAGTTGCCGCGCGGTCTCCAGGCGCGTGTCGTTCCGTTCTCCCTGCTCCAGCTTGCGAATCAGCGAGACGGAGACACCGGACCGCTCTGCCAACTCCCGCTGGCTGAGGCCCCGGCGCTTACGGATGTACCGAAGCCGGTCACCAAGGTCGGCGCTCATGCTTCGAGAGTACGGCGACGGGGCCGGGCCGGGAGCGCGTGCTCGCCACACAAGTTGAGCAATGCCCTTCAGTGGCACACTGGCCGCCGTGTCCAACTCCTACGCGCAGCCCATCCTGAGAACAGCGGACCTGTCCGAGGGGTTGCGCACTGTCGAGAGGCTGCTTGGGATCGCCGACCTGGGGGATCTCGAAGTCGATTTCGATGTGCGGATCTCCTCGGCTCGCTCGCTTCCGGCGGTCCTGGCCGTGTTGCCGGATGCCGAGTGGTGGGCGGAAGGGGGAAGAGGCGGTTCGTCGGAGCGTGGGGATGATCCTTCGTCCTCCTTGCCCATCCGGCTGCGACGCTGGGCTGGACCACCGGAGACGGTGAAGCCATTCCTCCAGGCGGTTGGCGACAGCCCGGCGACGGTGCGGTGGGACTTCAACGCCTGGCCTGAGGCTCCGGAGGCAGGCTGGGGGCGGGAGGTACTCGCGGAGCATTCGTCACGCTGTGTGTCCATACCCGCGACCTCGACCTCGACCGAGAGCCCGCGGCCGACCACACCGTCTTCGTCCACGTCAAGCAGGCCGAGGCCGAACGCGCACCGTGGCTGGCAGCCCAAGTCGGGTTGCGGGTGATCGGCGAGTTGGTGATGGCGCCGTACTGAGGAAGCCGGCCACAGCTCCGTGGGCGGTCGTGGGCGGAGATCATTACCCTGCATGCGTGCTGTCCTACGACGAGTTGACTTCGCCCGAGCGTGAGCTGTGGGACGCGTTCCCCGAGGGGCGCGGTGTGGATCTGCGGACGGGGGTGCCGGAGGACGACCGGGTCGGCGGTGGCGGGGGGTGGGGGCCTGAGCGGACGGTTCGGGCCGTGGTGATCGGGGCGCTGCTGCTGGGCGCGAACGGCCCGCGGCCGGGGGCGGTGGCGGGCCTGAGGCTCGTGGGGGCGCGGATATCCGGACGGCTCGATCTCGCCGGTGCGCAGGTGGGACATCCCGTCTGGCTCGAGGACTGCTGGTTCGAGGAGGGCGTGGACCTCTCCGGGGCGTCGACGCAGTCCGTGGCGATCGTGGGCAGCCGTGTGCCGGGGGTGGAAGCCGGGCTGACGCGGGTCGAGGGACGTCTGGACCTGCGGCGCTCGCTGTTGGAGGGCGGCTGCGCCTCGCCTCTGCACCGCAGGGTCACCGCCCTGTCGCTCATCAACGCCCAGGTGAGCGGGGCCGTGAATCTCAGCGGCAGCGAGATCGTCGCGCCCGGGGAGTGGGCCGTGTCCGCCGGTGGACTGGTCGCGGAGGGGGGCGTCTACTGCGTCGACGGATTCGTGGCCCATGGTGAAGTCCGGCTGATGGGAGCGCAGTTGCCCGGCGGGCTGCACATGCGGGGCGCGCAACTGGCGGGACCCGGCCCACGCGGGGTGGCGCTCGCCCTGGACAACGCCGTGGTCGCGACCCTCGACTGCTCCGGCGGGTTCACCGCGAACGGGACCGTGCGGCTGCGGGGTGCCAGGATCTCGGACAACCTGACCTTCGAAGGTGCCGTCCTGAACGGGCCGCCCGGCAGTGACGGCCCGTCTCTGGTCGCCTCCCTGACGCAGGCCGTCGACTTCGACCTCACCCTCGCCCGGCCGCCGGCCGGCGTCGTGGACCTGCGGGGCGCCCAGGTGTCCTACCTGCACGACAACGAGCACAGCTGGCCGGACGTGGTGGAGCTGGACGGTTTCGTCTACGGCTCCATCAAGGAGGAGGACTCCGGCGAGCGGCGGGAGGCCGTGGGCCGACGGGACTCCGTGGCCCACCGGGTGGCGTGGGTACGGCGGAGCCCCGGCTACAGCCCGCAGCCGTACGAGCAGTTGGCGAGCTGGTACCGCAAGGCCGGCCACGACGACGACGCCCGCCGTGTCCTCCTCGCCAAGCAGCGCCACCGGCGCCGCACGCTGCGTCCGGCCGCGCGGGTGTGGGGGCATCTCCTCGACGTGACCGTCGGGTACGGCTACCGTCCCTGGCTCGCCGGAATCTGGCTGCTCACCCTGACCCTGCTGGGCACGCTGGCCTTCGGCACCGGCTCCCCCACCGCCGTCAAGCGAGGCGAGGGAGCGCCGTTCCAGCCCCTCGTCTACACCCTCGACCTCCTGGTCCCCATCGGCGGCTTGGGCCAGCGAACCGCCTGGTACTGGACGGACGACGGCCTCCAGTGGCTGGCCTACCTGCTGATCGCCTTCGGGTGGATGCTGACGACCGCGGTCGTCGCGGGGGTCACCCGCACCCTCCAGAAGAACTAGGAGAACCAGCCGAGGTCCCCGTCAGCTCACCTCCCGCTCCACCGGCAGCCACAGCTCCGCCTCCGCCTCCGACCCGTCCGCGGACAGGTGGGTGCGGAGGATCTCGGGGCCGGGGCGGCTGCGGTACGGGTTGGACGGGAACCACTCGGTGAACACGGCGCGCCACAGTTCCTGGATGGCCTGCGGGGCCGGGCCGGAGGTGGTGAAGACGGCCCAGGTGCCGGGCGGGACGGTGAGGGTCGTCGTGCCCTCGGGGGTGGCCACGGGGGCCGCCGTCCCAGACGTGATCACGCCGTGGTAGTAGTCGAGTTCCGTGCCCTCCGCGCGGCTCGGGTCCAGGTCGTCGCAGACCGCGACGAGGCCCCGCGGCTCCTGGTCCGACAGCTTCTCCAGGTGGTCCAGGACCGGCCGGTCGATGCCCCGGACGAAGTCGATGACGGCCTGGTTCGGTCCCAGGTGGACCAAGGGCACCCGGGCCTTGAGGCCGACGACGGTGAAGGCCGTACGGTCCACTACGCGATAGCGCATGCTGCTGCTCCCTTCGACGGTGAGACGGAAGGTCAGCCGGGGCTGGGAGACCAGCGCGGCGCCGGTGCGGCGGGCCTCGCCCGGACCGACACCGTGGACGGCCCGGAACGCCCGCGCGAACGCCTCGCCCGAGCCGTAGCCGTACCGCACCGCGATGTCCAGCAGCGGCTCGCGTCCCGCGAGCACCTCCGCGCCCGCGACGGTCAGCCGGCGGCGCCGGATGTACTCGGACAGCGGCATGCCCGCGAGCGCGGAGAACATCCGGCGCAGGTGGTACTCCGAGGTGGCCGCGATCCGCGCCAGCCCCGCCACGTCGACCGGCTCGTCGAGGTGGCCCTCGATGTGGTCCATGGCCTGGTTGAGCCGCTCCAGCACGCCGGTCTCCTCGCTCCTCGGCTCTTCCTTCCTTGCGCTCACCACGCTAGGCAGCGGACACCTGCCCGGACCCGACATCCTGTGCCCGATGAAGTCGGGTCCCGGCGGGGCGGCACGCCCGGCTGAGGGGCGGCACGCCCGGCTGCGGGGCGGCTCACGCCGAATCCCGCACCACCAGCTGCGTGCGCAGGATGACGTGCCGCCACGCCACCTCGGGCTGCTCCATCTCCTCCAGCAGCAGCCGCACCATGGTCCGGCCGATCTCCTCCAGGGGCTGGCGGACCGTGGTCAGCGGCGGGTCGGTGTGCTGGGCGAGCTGGAAGTCGTCGAAGCCGACGACCGCGACGTCGTCCGGCACCCGGCGGCCCGCCGCCCGCAGCGCCGTCAGCGCACCGGCGGCCATGGTGTCGGAGGCGGCGAGGACCGCGTCGACGTCCGGGTGCCGCTTGAGGAGTTCGGTCATCGCCCGCCGCCCGCTCGCCTCCGTGAAGTCGCCCTCGGCGATCCAGGAGGCGTCCGTGGTCAGTCCCGCGTCGGCGAGGGCCTGCCGGTAGCCGCGCAGCCGGCACTGGGCGACGTACATGTCGAGCGGGCCGGTGATGGCGGCGATGGCGCGCCGGCCGCCGCTCAGGAGGTGGGCCACGGCCTCGCGCGCCCCGCCGACGTTGTCCGCGTCGACGTAGGTGATCTGCTCGTCGCCGGAGCGGCGGCCCAGCAGCACGGTGGGCAGACCGGCGTCGGCGAGCATGTCCGGCAGCCGGTCCTCGGCGCGTACGGACATCAGCAGCACGCCGTCGACCCGGCCGCCGCGCGCGTACTCGACGAACCGCTGCCGTTCGGCCTCCGTGCGGACCAGGGTGAGCAGCAGCTGCACGGAGGTGTCGGTGAGCGCGTCGCCGACGGAGCGCACGGTCTCCGAGAAGAACGGCTCGCCGAACAGCCGCCAGTCGCGTTCCGTCATCACCAGCGCCACCGCGTCGGCGCGCCGCCCGGCCAGCGAACGCGCCGCCAGGTTGGGCACGTAGCCGAGTTCGGCGATGGCCTGCTGCACGGCGCGCCGCGTGGACTCCTTGACGCCCGCCTCGTTGTTGACGACACGGGAGACCGTGCCCCGCCCGACACCGGCGAGCGCGGCCACCTGCTCCAGCGTGGGTGTCGTACCGGGCCGCCGTTTGACCATGTCTCACCCCCAAGGGGGTCCGATCTTACGGGCCCCGGCCCCTCACGATCGAACGCCCTCGCGGTCACGCGGAGGTCGTTTCAGCCGTCGTCCGGGCTCGTCCGGCCTCACTCCGCCGTCGTCCCGTCGGCGTACCGCTCCCGCAGTTCCACCTTGCGCACCTTTCCGGACACGGTCATCGGGAAGGAGTCGAGGATCCGCAGCCTGCTGGGGATCTTGTAGTGCGCCAGCCGGCCGTCGCAGTACGCGCGCAGCTCCTCCAGGGTCGGGGGCTCCGCCGGGTCGCGCGGGATGACGCAGGCGAGCACCTCCTCGCCGTACCGCTCGTGCGGGACGCCGACCACCTGGACGTCGGCGATCTTCGGGTGGCCGTACAGGAACTCCTCGATCTCGCGCGGGTAGATGTTCTCGCCGCCCCGGATGATCATGTCCTTGATGCGGCCGACGATCTCCACGTAGCCGTCCTCGCGCATCACCGCGAGGTCCCCGGTGTGCATCCAGCGGCCCGCGTCGACGGCTTCGGCGGTCTTCTCGGGCTCGTTCCAGTAGCCGAGCATCACGCTGTAGCCGCGTGTGCACAACTCGCCCGCCTCACCGCGCGGTTGCGTCACCCCGGTCGCCGGGTCGACGATCTTCACTTCGATGTGCGGCAGGACCCGGCCGACGGTGGCGGTGCGGTGCTCCAGGTCGTCGTCCATCCGGGTCTGGAGCGACACCGGGGACGTCTCGGTCATGCCGTAGCAGATGGAGACCTGCTCCATGTGCATCTCGGCGACCACCCGCTTCATCACCTCGACGGGGCACGGCGAGCCCGCCATGATGCCGGTCCGCAGGGACGACAGGTCGTAGGTCGCGAAGTCCGGCAGGTTGAGTTCGGCGATGAACATCGTCGGTACGCCGTACAGCGAGGTGCACCGCTCCCGCTGGACCGCCTCCAGGGTGGCCTTCGGGTCGAAGGAGGGGGCGGGGATGACGATGCAGGCGCCGTGGGAGGTGGCCGCCAGGTTGCCCATCACCATGCCGAAGCAGTGGTAGAAGGGGACGGGGACGCAGACGCGGTCGTCCTCGCCGTACCCGATCAACTCCCCGACGAAATAGCCGTTGTTGAGGATGTTGTGGTGGGAGAGCGTCGCGCCCTTCGGGAAGCCGGTCGTGCCAGAGGTGTACTGGATGTTGATGGGGTCGTCGCAGGACAGGTCCTCGGGGAACGCGGCGGAGGCGGCGGTCCCGGCTCCGGCTCTCCGGCCCAGCAGCTCCTCCCAGCTCGGGTCGCCGAAGTGGAAGACCTCCCGCAGCTCCGGGCACCGGCCGCGCACTTCCTCCGCCATCGCCCGGTAGTCGCTGCTCTTGTGGGCGAGCGAGGCGAACAGCAGCGAGACACCGGACTGCTTGAGGACGTACTCGACCTCGTGGGTGCGGTACGCCGGATTGATGTTCACCATGATCGCGCCGATGCGGGCGGTGGCGTACTGGACGAGGACCCACTCGGGGCAGTTGACCGCCCAGATGCCCACCCGGTCGCCCTTGGCCACCCCGCTCGCCAGCAGGGCGCGGGCCAGCGCGTCGACGTCGGCGGCGAACGCGGCGTAGGTCCAGCGGCGGCCGGACGGGACGTCGACCAGGACCTCCCGGTCGGGCCAGGCGGCGACCGCACGGTCGAGGTTGGCGCCGATGGTGTCGCCGAGGAGCGGGGTCTCGCTCACCCCGTGCGCGTACGAGTTCACCGGAAGTCCTCCTCACGGTACTCGGCGTCCGAGCCGGCCGCCGTGGCCTCGCGCAGCTCCACGCGGCGGATCTTGCCGGAGACGGTCTTGGGCAGGTCGGCGAACTCCAGGCGGCGGATGCGCTTGTAGGGCGCCAGGGTCTCGCGTGAGTGCTCGAACAGGACCTTCGCGGTGTCGGGGCCCGGCGTCCAGCCGTCCGCGAGCACGATGTACGCCTTCGGGACGGCCAGGCGCAGCTCGTCGGGCGCGGGGACGACGGCGGCCTCGGCGACCGCCTCGTGCTCCAGCAGCGCGCTCTCCAGCTCGAAGGGGCTGATCTTGTAGTCGGACGCCTTGAAGACGTCGTCGGCGCGGCCGACGTAGGTGATGTAGCCGTCCTCGTCGCGGGCGCCGATGTCGCCGGTGCGGTAGTAGCCGCCGGCCATCGCCTCCGCCGTGCGCTCGGGGTCGCCGTGGTAGCCGGTCATCAGGCCGACCGGCATGTGCGCGAGGTCCAGGGCGATCTCGCCCTCGGCGGCGCCGGGCGCGCCGGTGACCGGGTCGAGGAGTTCGACGCGGTAGCCGGGGCTGGGGCGGCCCATCGAGCCGGTCTTCAGCGGCTGGCCGGGGGTGTTGGCGACCTGCACGGCGGTCTCGGTCTGGCCGAAGCCGTCCCGGATGGTGACGCCCCAGGCGCGCCGGACCTGCTCGATGACCTCGGGGTTCAGCGGCTCGCCCGCGGCGACGGCCTCGCGCGGCGGGGTGCGCAGCGCGCTCAGGTCCGCCTGGATGAGCATCCGCCACACGGTGGGCGGGGCGCAGAAGGTGGTGACGCCCGCGCGGTCCATCTCGGCCATCAGCCGGGCCGCGTCGAAGCGGGTGTAGTTGTGGAGGAACACCGTCGCCTCGGCGTTCCACGGGGCGAAGAGGTTGGACCAGGCGTGCTTGGCCCAGCCGGGCGAGGAGATGTTGAGGTGCACGTCGCCGGGCTTGAGGCCGATCCAGTACATGGTGGCGAGGTGCCCGACGGGGTAACTCGTGTGGGTGTGCTCGACCAGCTTGGGGCGGGCGGTCGTCCCGGAGGTGAAGTAGAGCATCAGCGGGTCGTCGGCGCGGGTGGGGCCGTCGGGAGTGAACCCGGCCGGGGCCGCGTACGCCTCCTCGTACGGCAGCCAGGTCCCGCCGAGCCCGCCGCCCACCGCGATCCGGGTGTAGTCGCCGGGCACCTCGTCGAACTTGCCGGTGTCGGCCGCGCGCACGATCACGTGCCGGACCCGGCCCCGGTCGACGCGGTCGCGCAGGTCGGCGGGGCCGAGCAGCGGGGTGGCGGGGATGACGACGGCGCGCAGCTTCATCGCGGCCAGCGCGGTCTCCCACAGTTCGGCCTGGTTGCCGAGCATGACGAGGACGCGGTCGCCCGCGGCGACGCCGCGGCCGCGCAGCCAGTTCGCGACCCGGTCGGAGCGGTCGGAGAGTTCGGCGAAGCTCAGCAGGGTCTCGGTGTGGTCCTCCTCGACGATGTGCAGCGCGGTGCGGTCGTTGCCGTCCGCGATGACGTCGAACCAGTCCAGTGCCCAGTTGAAGTGCTCGGGCCGTGGCCAGGCGAAGCCCTCGTAGGCCGTGGCGTAGTCCTCCCGGTGGGCCAGCAGGAAGTCCCGCGCCCTGCGGAACTCCTCGGTCGCGCTCGCGGTCGCCTTCGCCGTCGTCATCTGTTCTCCCTCTGTCCGGACCGTTGCCGGGCGGCTCCCGGACATCGTGTAATCCGTGATGCAGGTCTCACTACCCCCTAACGGGGGTGTGCGCCGCAGGACGCGGCCGCGGCCAGGAAGGGCGAGCACGTGGGAGCAGACGCGGCAGATGTGGCGGACACGGCGGAGATACGGGGCGCGCTGCTGCGGCTGCGCCGCACGACCGGTCTCCCGGTGGCCTTCGGCGGGCTGGTGGAGGCGGGGCGGCCGTGGATGCGCATCACCGAGCTGTCCGGGACCCGCACCCCGGCGCTGAGCGCACTCGCCGTCACCTCCGGCAACGGGCTGGGCGGCAAGGCGGTGGCGCTGGGCCGGCCGTGCGCCGTGACCGACTACTCGGCGTCGCGGCAGATCAGTCACGAGTACGACGCGCCGGTCGCCGTCGAGGGGCTGCGGTCCGTGCTCGCGGTGCCCGTCGTCGTACGGCGGCGGGTGCGGGGCGTGCTGTACGGCGCCCTGCGCACCGCGCAGCCGCTGGGCGACCGCATGCTGCACGCGGCCGTCGAGGCGGCGCGGGACGTGGAGCAGGCGCTGGTGGCGCGGGAGGAGGCACGGGGGCTGCTGGACGCCGTGCGAGCGGAGCCCCAGGCGGAGGAGGAGGCGGGCGCCGTACGGGAGCGGATGCGGGAGGCGCACGCGGCCCTGCGGGCGCTGGCGCCGCGGATCCCCGATCCGGCGCTGCGGGCGGAGCTGCTGGACGCGTGCGGGCTGCTGGCGGCGGGCCGGGAGCCGGGCGGGGTGCGGCTGGCGCCGCGGGAGGTGGACGTCCTGGCCTGTGTGGCGGCGGGCTCGACGAACGCGGCGGCGGCCGAGCGGCTGGGGCTGCGCCCGGAGACGGTGAAGAGCTATCTGCGCTCGGCGATGCGGAAGCTGGGCGCGCGGACGCGGGGAGAGGCGGTGGTGGCCGCGCGGCGGGCGGGGGTGCTGCCGTAAGGGCCTCCTTGGGCGTGAGCGTCGTAGGGCTTACGGGCGTGAGCGTCGCGTAGGGGTTACGGGCGTGGGCGCCGTAGGGGCTGCGGCGGGGGGCGGCGGCCACGGGTTCGTCGTGGTTGCTCGCGCAGTTCCCCGCGCCCCTTCCGGGCGCGCTTCCGCGCCCCTCGGAGCGCTCCCGGCACGCCGTTCGTCATGCAATTGACACGGAGCTGAAATTCCCCAGGCACGTTGCTGTTATTTCCCTCACCGTCTCGCCCCTCCGGATTTCAACGACTCCCCGCCTAGAATTTGGCCCGAACACGACACACGGAGGGGAGCGGTGACCGTGCGACGGGACTTCCAGGAGCCTGCCAGATGCCGCCCCGACCTGGTCATCGGCAGGGAGGAGCCGTTCAGCGCGGCGCGTGAGCAGCTCGACCGCGGCGGCAGTGTGCTGCTCCACGGCCCCGCCGGAATAGGAAAGTCGACCGTGCTGCGGGCATTGGCCGCGGAATACGGCGCGACGGCCCGGACCGTGTTGCGCTGCTCGGCGACCGAGTCCGAATCCCATCTCCCCTTCCTGGCCCTCGCCGACCTGCTCGGCCTGGTCGTCGACGAGGTGTCCGGCGCGCTGCCCGCGACCCAGCGCACCGCGCTGGAGTCCGCGCTCACCGGCCGCGGCGAGTCCACCCTCCAGAGCGACGGGCTCGCGCTGCGTCTCGCCGTGCTGTCGGCGCTGCGCGCGCTCGCCGCGGCGGGCCCCGTCCTCGTCGTCGCCGACGACCTCCAGTGGCTCGACCCGGCCAGCGCCGAACTGCTCGGTTTCGCCGCCCGCCGCCTCGGCGACACCCCGGTCCAACTGCTGTGCGCGATGCGCTCCGAGGGCCAGGAGTACGACCGTCAGCTGCGCTCCGCCCCGCCCGACACCCTCGCCCTGCGCCTCGGCCCGCTCTCCCGCGCCCAGGTCTCCGCGCTCCTCGACCACCGCGGCTACACCGGCCTGCCCCGCTCCACCGTGCGCGACATCCACCGCACCAGCGGCGGCAACCCGCTGTTCGCGCTGGAGCTCGGCCGCGCCCTCGCCGAGAACCCGACCCCGCCCCGGCCGGGCGAGCCGCTGCCGGTGCCGACGTCGCTGCGGGCACTGGTGCTGAGCCGGCTGGAGATGCTGTCCGACGAGGCCCGGCACACCCTCCTCGTGGCCAGCGCGGGCGCCCGTCCCACGCTGGCCCTGCTGCACGCGGCCGGCCGCGACCACGCCGAGGCGGAGACCGCGCGGGCGGCCGAACTCGGGCTGCTGACCACCGAGTCGGAGGGCCCGGCCGTACGGTTCGCGCATCCGCTGATCTCGGCCGCGCTGTACGCGGAGGCGCCCGCGCACCAGCGGCGGGCCGCGCACGCCGCGCTGTCCGAGGCGGCGTCCGACCCGATCGAACGGGCCCGGCACCTGGCGCTGGCGACCCCCGGCACCGACCCGGAGGTGGCGGCGCGGCTCGCCGAGGCCGCCGCGCTGGCCCGGGACCGCGGCGCGCCGTCGATGGCGGCCTCGCTGGGGCTGCTCGCCGCCCGGCACACCCCCGCCGACGCCGAACCGGCCGCCGACGAGCGGCGGTTGCAGGCCGCGGAGGACGCGATCACCGCCGGTGAGGTGGACCTCGCCCGGGACATCGCGCGGGAGGTGCTGTCCCGGGCGACCGTGCCCGCCGACCGGGTGCGGGCCTGGATGGTGGTGATCGAGGCGGCCGGGCAGGCCCTCGGGGAGGTCGACGCGGTCTTCCCGCAGGCGCTGGCCGACGCGGGCGACGACCCGCGGCTGCTCGCCCTCGTCCACTACCAGCTCGCGTGGCGGGGCCTGGTCGTCGAGGGCGACTTCGCGGAGGGCCGGGAGGAGGCCGCGCACGCCGCGGCGCTGGCCGCGCGGGCCGGGGACCGGCGTACCGAGCTGCTGGCGCTCGCCTTCCAGGCGCAGGCCGAGACGCTGATGGGCCACCCGGACGCCCCCGCCACCATCCGGCGGGCCCTGGAGGAGCCGCAGGACCCGCAAGTCGCCTGCCACCACAACGGGGCGGGCTCGACGCGGCTGCGCTGGCTGCTGATGAGCGACCAGCTGCCCGAGGCCCGCTCCACGGTCACCCGGCTGCTGAGCGAGGTGCGGCGGCGCGGCATGGTGGAGAGCGAGGTGCACTTCCTGCGGATGCTCGCCGAGACCGAGCTGCGCTCGGGGCACTGCGGGCGCGCCCTCGACCTGGCCCGGGAGAGCATGCGGCTGGCCCGGGACTCCGGGATCGGCGAGGTGGCGTCCGCCGTGCTCACCTCCCTCGCGGAGGCGTCCGGCGGGGACGTCGACCGGGCGCTGGCCCTCGCCCGCGAGGCCGCCGAGCACGCGGAGGACGACGGCGACCAGATCTACATGTCGCGTGCCCTGGCCGCGCTCGGCTACGTCCAGCTGGTCGCCGGGGACGCCCCCGGCACCGTGCGGTCGCTGCGCCGGGTGCGGGAGCTGGAGCACGGGCTGGGGGTGACGGACCCGGCGCGCGGGCGCTGGCACGGGGACCTCGCGGAGGCGCTGGTGCGGATCGGGGAGATCGCCGAGGCGCAGGACGTCGTCGACGTCACCCGGGAGCAGGCGCTGCGGCTGGGCCGGGAGAGCGTGCTGGCGGTGCTGGACCGGGCGGAGGCGCTGGTGCGGGCGGCGCGCGGGGACCGCGAGGGCGCCGTCGGGCGGCTGACGTCCGTTCAGGACCGGCTGGCGAAGCTGGGGTACGGGCTGGAGGAGGCGCGTACCGCGTTCGTCCTGGCGGGGCTGCGCGGCACCGGGCGGCCGGGCCGGACGTCGTACGACGAGGCGGCGCGGCTGTTCCGGCGGTGCCGGGCGCTGCCCTGGCTGCGGCAGGTGGAGGCGGTCGCCGCGCTGCCGGAGCCGCCGCCGCCCGTCCCGGCCCCTGCGCCCGTGCCCGCGACGGCGGCGCTGGAGGGGCTGGCGTCGATGGAGCGTCAGGTCGCCTCGCTGGTCATGGAGGGCGCCACCAACCGGGAGATCGCCGCGCGGCTGTTCATCAGCGTGAAGACGGTGGAGGCGACCCTGACCCGGGTCTACCGCAAGCTGGGCATCCGCTCCCGGGTGGACATCGTGCGGCTGGCGGCGGGGCGGCGTACGGGCTGAGACACCGTGGCCGGTTCCGTCCGGCCGGGACCGAGGGTTTTCCCTCACCAACCCCCTTAGGGGGTTCCCTCATTGGGGCGTCGTCGGGCGCGGCCCTAGCGTAGGGCCGTGCCGCTCGCCGGGCACACGGAGGTCCGTCCCAGGCCTTTCGTGCACCACCCCCACACCCGCGCGACCCCCCACCGGCAACCCCTTGAGGAGACTCATGTTCGGGCTCACCCGTGCGAGAAAGACCGCCGTCGCGATAGCCGCCACCGCCGCCGCGGCGGCGACCGCGCTCACCGCCGCCCCCGCGGCCGTCGCCGCGCCCCAGCCCATCGTCGGCGGCACCACGACCACGACCAGCGCGTACCCGTTCATGATGCAGATCACCGACGCCTCGCAGAACCAGTTCTGCGGCGGCACGCTGGTCTCCCCGACGAAGGTCGTCACCGCCGCGCACTGCATGGTGGGCGAGACGACGAGCAGCGTCCGCGTGGTCGGCGGCCGCACCTATCTGAACGGCACCAACGGCACCGTCGCGCGGGTCAGCAAGATCTGGATCCACCCGAACTACACCACCGCCACGCGCGGTGAGGACGTGGCGGTGCTGACGCTGTCGACGGCGATGCCGTACGCGACGGCGAAGTACGTCTCCTCCACCGACACCTCCGTCTACGCGGCCGGCACCACCGCCCGGGTGCTCGGCTGGGGCACCACGTCGCAGAACGGCAGCTCCTCCAACCAGCTGCGCACCGCGACCGTGCCGATCGTCTCCGACACCAGCTGCCGGAGCAGTTACGGCACCGACTTCGTCGCGAGCGAGATGGTGTGCGCCGGATACTCCTCCGGCGGCGTGGACACCTGCCAGGGCGACAGCGGCGGTCCCCTGCTCGTCGGGGGCGTCCTGGCAGGGATCACTTCCTGGGGCGAGGGCTGCGCCCAGGCCGGTTACCCGGGTGTCTACACCCGGCTGACCACCTTCTCCAGCCTGGTGACCGCGCAGGTCAACTCGTAACCGGGAGAAGCTTCCGAGGGCAACCACTCCTCGGTTGAAAACCAGGGGGCGTTGCGGGCCTCCACGAGCGGCCCGCAGCGCCCCCTTTCCATGCGGTCAGGGAAGGACGGTCCCGAACCGGACGTCGTACGAGGCGTCCGGATGCAGCACGTTCAGCATCCGCTCCGCCTCCTCCCCCACCTCCGCGCGGCGCGCCTTCGTCAGGTCCGTGAACGGCTCGATGACGAGGGCGTCGTCGTACAGCCGCCACACGCCGGCGAGGAAACCGTCGACGAGGAGCGGGCAGTACAGGGTGTTCGCCTGCCAGGTGCGTCCGCGGTGCGGGGGCGGGACGACGCGGGTGCGGTCGGCGTGGGAGAGCAGCAGGTTGTCGAACTCGGGCAGCAGGCGCGGCGGGGCGGGGGTGTCCGGGTCGGGGCGCGGGGCGTCGGGCAGGTCGAAGAGTTCGGTGCCGTTCGGGTCGCGGAAGGTGAGGAGGGAGGGCCGCAGGCGTTCGAAGACGGGCCGGGTCCGGGTCAGGCCCGCCCAGGTCTGGAAGTCCCGTACGGAGGCCGGTCCGAAGGCGGTGAGGTAGCGCAGGACGACGGTGTCCGGGGAGGCGGGCGGCCCCGCCGGGCGGCCCAGCCAGTGCTCGGCGGTGGTGAGGGTGACCTGGCCGCTCCTGCCCCACATGCCGCGCGGTGTGACCTGGACCAGGGGCAGGGTGCAGCGGGCGGCGACCGCCAGGGCCTGCGGGTCGGCGTCCGGCCACTCGGCGAGCAGGGCCTCGCGGAGCTGCCGCATGGTGCGCGGCTCGGTCTCGACGAGCGCGCGGGCGAGGGCGGCGAGCCGGTCGAGGTCGACGCCGGTGAGACCTTCCCGGAAGGTCTTCATGTTCAGCTCCCGGTCCCGGGCGGGCTGGACCAGGGGCAGCAGGGCGAGGCAGTCGTCGGCGGTGTGGAGGTGGATGGTGGAGCGCATCGTGACGATCCTCACCACCTCCCGGTCGGCGAGCAGTCCGGACAGCTCCCCGGTGGTGAAGCCGTCGAGCCGGGCGGCCAGCGCGACGTACGGCGGCCTCACCTCCTGCGCCTGGAGTCCGACGAGGTGCTCGACGGCCGCCTTCGCGGACATCGGCGAGCGCCGCAGCAACAGTTGCCGGGCGAGGGTTGCCCGGTTGAGGGCGCGGGTGGTGAGCACGGGGCCGCCGCTCGCGGCGGGCTGGGCCTTCGTCCTGGTCATGACGGCACGCTAACGGGGCATGCGGACAGGTACGGTCCGCGATACGGGGCGGGCCGCACCCACCCCGCCCCGATATACATCGTTTGCCCTCTATATCCTGCTGAGCGATCGCCGGCCGGACCAGGGAGGTGCCCCCATCGCCGCGAAGGACTCCGGGAACGGACGCAGCCCACGACGACCGGTGTGGCGCCGCGCCGCACCCCCGTCCCCACCGCACGAGACCCCCGCACCCGCGCGGGGCACCGCAGCGGCCCGCCCGTCCGCCGACCCCGCCGGGATCGTGCAGTCGGCCCTCTACCAGGACGGCGTCCGTGTCTCCTCCCCCGACACCCTCGCCGAGACCTACCGCGTCCTGCGCTCCCAGCCCTCCGGCATGGCCTGGATCGGCCTGGCCCGCCCCACCGAACGCGAACTGCACTCGCTGGCCGAGGAGTTCGACCTCCACCCGCTGGCCGTCGAGGACGCGATGGAGGCCCACCAGCGCCCGAAGCTGGAGCGCTACGGCGACACGCTGTTCGTCGTCCTGCGGGCCGCCCGCTACCTGGACGCGCCCGAGGAGGTCGACTTCGCCGAACTCCACGTCTTCGTCGGCCCGGACTTCGTCATCACCGTCCGCCACGGCGCCGCCCCCGACCTGTCCGCGGTGCGCCGCCGTATGGAGGAGACCCCCGAGCTGCTGAAACTCGGCCCCGAGGCGGTCCTCTACGCCATCCTCGACGCGGTGGTCGACGGCTACGCCCCGGTCGTCGCCGGCGTCCAGAACGACATCGACGAGATCGAGACGGAAGTCTTCCGCGGCCACCCCGAGGTCTCCCGCCGCATCTACGAACTCTCCCGCGAGATGGTCGAGTTCCAGCGCGCCACCCGCCCCCTGGTGGGCATGCTGCACGGCCTCATGGCGGGCTTCTCCAAGTACGGCACCGACGAGGAACTCCAGCGCTACCTGCGCGACGTCGCCGACCACGTCACCCACATCAGCGAACGCGTCGACGGCTTCCGCCAGGCCCTCACCGAGATCCTCACCGTCAACGCCACCCTCGTCACCCAGCAGCAGAACGCGGAGATGCGGGCGCTGGCGGAGGCGGGGTTCGAGCAGAACGAGGAGATCAAGAAGATCTCGTCGTGGGCGGCGATCCTGTTCGCGCCGACGCTCGTGGGCACGATCTACGGCATGAACTTCGACCACATGCCGGAACTGCACTGGGCGTTCGGCTACCCCTTCGCCGTGCTCCTGATGGCGGTCGTGTGCACCAGCCTGTACGTCGTCTTCAAGCGGCGGGACTGGCTCTGAGCGACCGGGTTCGGATCCCAAGGCGCCGAGATCGCACAGGAGCAGCCGCTCCCGCGTCTCGTCACACCCCGGCTCCCGGTACACCTGCCGGACCCCGGCCGCTCTCGCCCGCGCACTCGCGCGCTCCTCGTCGGCGGCCGGCCGCATGTCCTCGTGCGCCCTCCGAAAGGAGGCGCGCAGCACCGCCAACCGCCTGATCAGCTCGTTTCGCGGTATGCGCGGTCGGGGACCCTGCGTCTCATGGGAATCACACGACGTCGCCGGATGGGCCAGAACCGGATGCTGCGGCTGCTGGACGGACTCGAACGACAGCCTCGTGCCGATGCGGTGATCGACGCGATCAGCCGGGGGGTGCGGGCGCTGCCGCTGGGTGGTGGGCGGGATGTGCTGCACGGCAGGTGGCTGGGGCATCCGGTGCATCCGCTGCTGGTGCAGGTGCCGATCGGCAGCTGGCTGTCCGCGGCGGTGCTGGACCTGGGCCCCGGCCGCTCGCGCGAGGCGGGCCTGCTGATCGGCGTCGGGCTGGCCGCGGCCGCGCCCGCCGCGCTGGCGGGGGCCGTGGACTGGGCGGAGCTGCACCGCCCGCAGCAGCGGGTCGGCCTGGTGCACGCGCTGGCCAACACGACGGCCGTCGGACTGTACGCCGCCTCGCTCGCCTGCCGCGTCAAGGGCCGTGCGGGGGCCGGTCGGGGCCTCGGCTTTCTGGGGCTGACGGTTGCCGCGACGGGTGGCGTGCTGGGCGGCCACCTCGCCTACCGGCAGGCCTCCGGCGCCAACCACGCCGAAGAGGTGCCGCACGTCGTCTCGCCGGGCTGGCACCGGATCGGGGCGGTGGCCGAGTTCCCGGCCGGTCAGGCGGTGCGGCGCAGTGTGGACGACGTGCCCGTCCTGGTCGTCCGTGAGTCCGGTGGTGCCGTGCACGCGCTGGCGGAGCGGTGCAGCCATCTGGCGGGGCCGCTGTCCGAAGGCACCGTCGCGGACGGATGTGTGCGGTGCCCGTGGCACGGGAGCGTGTTCCGGCTGTCGGACGGCTGGAACGTACGGGGCCCGGCCACCTCACCGCAGCCCGCCTTCGAGACCCGCATCGTCGACGGTCATGTGGAGGTACGGCTGCCCGTCCCGGACCGCGAGACGAGCAGCCGCCAGGGCTGACAGGGCGGACAGGGCCGTCCGGGTCAGGGGCCGGACCAGCCGGCCTCCCACTCGGCGGCGTCGTCCCGGTCCCCGTCCTCGTCGTCGCCCTCCGCCTGTGACGGGGTGGTGCGCGGCGCGTCGCGGCGGTCGGCCCGGTCCGGCTCGGCGTCCGCGCCGGTCGTCGTCGGGTCGGGCTCGCCCTCGGCCTGGGACGGCGTGTGCTCACTCATGACCTGTCCTCCGTGTCGGGTTCGGGTGTCGGTGTCCGGGCCGGCAGGCCTTCAGGCCCTTCGGGCGGTGCGCAGCCAGGTGGTGATCCAGGCCGTCTGCATCGCGGCGTCGAGGAGGTACGTCGGCCGGATGCGTCCCTTGGGGACGTAGACCAGATCGACGGCCAGCAGGGTGAGGGCGGTGCCCAGGCCGATGCGGCGGGCGTGGGCCGGGCCGCCCTCGGGGTCCGTGGCCGCCGCGAGCTGGGCCAGGCCGGCGGAGGTCAGCAGTCCGCCCGTCGTCATCTGCAGCCAGTCGTCGCTCTTCGGGCCGAAGACCCACTCGAAGCTGCGCAGGTGGAGCAGGGGCCACAGGCCGCCCACGACGTTGAAGGCGCCGTGGGCGAGCGCGATGCCGGCCGCCGGATCCCGCGTTGTCCTCCCGCTCACGGCGTCTCCCTTCGTGCCTCGGCACGGACGGCCCGCCGAGTACCCCGGGGGCGGCGCTCCCTCACGCTCGGTCCGGGTCGAGGGCCACCGTGGTGGTGACCCGGGCGAGCGAGGGCTTTCTCGGGACCGAGCCGAAGCCGAAGCGGACGGGTGGTTCGACGGGTGCTTCGGCTCCGAGATCGGTGCCTTCGAAGAGCGCGGAGGCTTCCCGGATGGGCCGGAGATCGTGCGCGCCGTACCATTCCCGGCGGCCCGGGCGGGCGCTCCCCCGGGTGCGCACCCCGGGCAGGAGCAACCGGGCCGGGCCGTCCAGGAGCGCGCTCCACGCGGGACGGCGGGCGAGGGCGTCGGGTACGGCGCTCAGGAGCAGGCCCAGAGGTCCTCGCCGCCCGGTGGTGAAGCGCAGGTCGAGGGAGTCCGCGGTCACGGTCCAGACGTCGTCCGTCACGCCGACCCGCACGGGGACGACCCGCACGGTGTCGAAGACGTAGGTGGCGCGGACGAAGTCCGCCGTCTCCCGCGTGGGGGCCAGCAGCAGCCGCTCGCCGTCGGCCCGCTCCAGCATCACGTCGCTGAACGCGCCGAACGGTGACCGCTGCCAGTGGCCGAGCACGACCCGTGTTCCGGAGGTGGTGCCGAGGCCCGCGATCCAGCCGTCGAAGCGCATCGTGCGCCTGTTCATGGGCGCGGTCCGGGCTCAGGGCGCCGTGTGCGCCGGTGGGCAGGGCAGGGTGGCTCCCAGCCGTACATGGCCGACTCCTTCGGAGAAGTGCACGACGGGCTCGGTGGTGGGGGCCGGAAGGCCCGCCGCGGTGGTGAGCGTCTCGTCCAGCTCCTCGACGGTGGCGGCGGCCAGCGGCCACGGCTCGTGCTCCGCGGGCGTCTCCCAGAGGGTGCCGAGCCGGTGCGTGTACGCCCGCCAGCGCGAGGTCAGCCACACGTCCCGTTCCGTCGGCCGCTCGATCGGGGCTCCGGGGCGGACCACGAGGCGGTAGGAGGCTTCGCCCGGCCGTCTGCGGCCGGAGTAGACGATCGTCTCCTCCCGCCTGGTGACCTCCAGGGCGCCGAGGTGGTACGGCACGCCGATCGCCCGCGCCGCGAGCATCAGCGGGCAGGTGACCTCCAGGGAGAGGAACCACAGCCCGTCCCGGCCGCCGGGGTGCCGGACGTAGGTCCTGAGGTTGGTCTCCGGGAACGTCGGGAGGCCCGGCAGCGCGGCCGGTACGCCGGGCGGGCGCAGGTCCGCCATCACGAACGGCGTGAGTCCCACCCAGGCGGTGCCCTCGTACTCGTCCACCTCCAGCGGCTCCGGCACCAGCGGCCGCACCGCCTCCACCGGCACGGGCCAGTGCACGAACGTCTGCGTCCGCCAGCCCGCCCGCAGCACCGGCAGCCGCACCCGCTGCTCCGCGCCGTACGCCACCACATCCGGCGAGTCCCCGCGGCCCGGTCGGCGGAAACACAAGAGCGGAATGAGGCCGTCCGTTTGCGGCGCGGCGGGGGTGGCACTCGGGCGCCGAGCGAAGGGCGCGCGATGGCGACGATCGGTGTGGAAGAGGAGTACCTGCTGCTCGACCCGGTCACGGGCATCCCGGTGCCGCTCGCGGAGAAGGTCCGCATGGCGGCCGACCTGGCTCGTCTGACGGGCGGGCGGGAGGTGCAGTGCGAGCTGCTCCAGGCACAGGTCGAGGTGGCCACGCCCGTGTGCGACAGCCTCCAGGAGGTCGGAGGGCACCTGCTGCGGCTGCGGCACGCCCTGGCGTCCGCGGCGGAGGCGCACGGCTGCCGTATCGCGCCCGTCGCGACACCGCCGCTGCGCGACGCACTGCATCCCGTGGCCGTCACCGACCACGCCCGGTACCGCGCCATGCTCGTCCAGGCGCCCCAGCTGGTCGCCGAGCAGCTGGTGAACGGCATGCACGTCCATGTGGCCGTGCCCAGCCGTGAGGCGGGTGTGCAGGTGCTGAACAGGCTGCGGCCGTGGCTGCCCACGCTGACGGCGATGTCGGCGAACTCCCCGCTGTGGGACGGCCACGACACCGGCTTCGCGAGCTGGCGCACCGTCATCTTCGGCCGCTGGCCCGTCGCCGGGCTGCCTCCCGTCTTCCGGGACCTGGAGGACTACGAGCGGCGCGTGCAGCGCCTGATCGACTGCGGTCTGATCTCCGACACCGGCCAGCTGTACTGGCAGGCCCGGCTCTCCGAGCGCTACCCCACGGTCGAGGTGCGCTGTCTCGACGTACAACTGCGCGCCGACGAGGCGGTCATGTGCGCCGGTGTCGTCCGGGCGCTCGTGGAGACGGCCCTCGCCGAGGCGACCGCGGGGGAACCCGTGCCGGACTGCGCGCCGGAGCTCCTCCAGGCCGCCATGTGGCACGCGGCGCGTCACGGCCTCAGCGACGCCCTGATCGATCCGGTCGGCGCCACCCGCCACCGCGCCGGGGACATGCTGTGCGGGCTGCTGCGGCACATCGGCGCCGCCTTGGACGCGTCCGGCGACACCCGGGAGGTCTCCGCCCTGGTCCACCGACTGCTCCGGCAGGGCACCGGCGCGGACCGGCAGCGCGCCGCCCTCGCCGCGGGCGGTCCGCGAGCGGCCATCGGCCTGATCGTCGGCGAGAGCGGTCCCTGAGGCCCGGAGTGGGGGCGGTCGCTGAGTCCCGGGGCGGGGGCGGTCCCCGAGGCCCGGAGCGGGGACGGTCCCCGAGTCCCGGGGCGGGGACGGTCCCCGAGTCCCGGGGCGGGGGCGGTCGCTGAGTCCCGAGGCGGGGCCCGGGCACGCGGTTCACACGTGCAGGTGCCGTTCCAGCCAGTCGGCGGCGGCCCGGCGGAACAGGCGCCGGTTGTCCGCGCGCAGGAAGTCGTGGCCCTCGTCGCGCAGGGTGAGGAGTTCGGCGTGGATGCCGCGTTCCCGCGCGGCCCGGACGAACTGCCGGGACTCACCCGGTGGCACGTTGGTGTCGTGTTCGCCGTGGACCGCCAGCAGCGGGGCGCGCAGCGCGTCGATGCGGCTCATCGGCGACAGGGCGCGCAGCAGCTCGCGGTCGCGCTCGGGGTGGCCGTACTTGTGCGCCGCCGACTCCGCGATCCAGGGTTCCGTACCGGCGAAGAAGGTCAGGAAGTCCGACATGCCGCAGACGGCGACTCCCGTGCGGAACAGGTCCGGGTGCCAGACGAGGGAGGCGAACGTCAGATAGCCGCCGTACGAGCGGCCCATGACGGCCAGCCGCGTCGGGTCGGCGGGGCCCGCGGTGACCGCGTGGGCGGCGCAGTCGGCGACGTCGTCGAGCGCGGCGAAGCGGCCCGCGCCCAGGTCCGCGTCGACGAACGACCGGCCATGTCCCAGGGAGCCTCGGACGTCGGGGGCGAAGACGTCCAGGCCACGTCCGGTCAGCTCGTGGTAGAGCGGGTGGAACACCGGGCGTTCCTGTTCCTCCGGTCCGCCGTGCAGGTGGATCACGCAGGGGGCGGGTTCGTCCGGGGAGCGTCCCGGCGCGCGGTAGTACCAGCCGCTCAGGGGCAGGCCGTCCCGCGCTGTCAGGCGCACGGGGACCGGGCGTACGGGCGGGCGGCCCGGTGGGACGGCGTCCTCGTCCCGGGAGGACCACGGGGTGCGCAGCAGGGATACGCCCTCGTGGGCCCACCAGACGCCCGGCCGGCGCTGTGAACCGGAGAGCGCGAGCAGCAGGCGTCCGGTGCCGGCGGCGGTCACGCGGGTGACGACCTCGTGGGGCAGGGGCACGGGGCGTGCCGGGCCCGCGGAGTCGGGGGTGGCGGGAGCGCCGGGAGCCTGCCCGGTCGGGGCGGTCTCGACGAGTTCCAGCTCGCTCGCGCCCCGTACGTTCCACGCGAGGGCAGCCGTGCGGCCGTCGTGCGCCAGGGCCAGGAGTTCCAGGTCGCTGCCCTCGCGTTCCGCCCGGACGGACACACCGCGCGGCCGGCCGTCGTCGGCCAGGCCGACCGCGAGGAGCGCCGCGTACTCGCGGTCGGCGTTGCTGCGCAGCCACAGGGTGCGGCCCTCCGGGGAGAACCGGCCGATCCACGGGTCGCCGTCGGCGACCGGCAGGGCGAACGTGGTCACCGAGTCGGCGGTGCGCAGGACGACCGCCTCGCGCCGTCCGCGCGGGCCGCGGCGCAGCAGCGCGAGCGTGCCGTCGGGGCTGAGGTCGCAGGCGCGGAGGGAGGCGGCGTGCGTCTCGGTGGTGAGGAGAACGGGGGAAGCCAGGCCGTCGGGGTCGATCAGGTAGACGGAGAGGCCTCCTTGGGGGCGGGCCGCAGGAGTCGTGGTGGCGGTGGTGCCGGTGCCGGGGATGCCGGTGATGCCCATGGTGCCGGTGGTACCCGCGGTGCCGGTGGTGCCAGTGATCGGCGTCCCGTTCGGGGCGGTCACGGAGGCGACGTCCCCCGACGCGGCGTCGTACGGGGCCGGGCCGAGGAGTGTGGCGTGGCCGTCCCGTTCCGTCCAGTCCGCCGCCGGGCCGGCCTCGGGAGGTCTGCCGTCGGGCAGTCCGCCGCCGGTCCCGCCGGAGGCCGGCGCCGCGAAGGTCACGGCGACGGCCGAGCCGTCGTGCGCCCAGCAGCCCAGATGGGCGGAGGCGGCCGGGTCGGCGCCGGCCAGGAGGCGGCGGCCGGTGCCGTCCGGCCGTACACAGAGCACCCGGGTGTGCTCGCCGCCGCCCGGCGCGGTGGTGTACGCGATCCAGCGGCCGTCCGGTGACCAGGACACCTCGGTGACGGGATCCGGTGAGGAGTCGAGCAGCCGAGCCTCGTCGCCGTCGACGGGTCCGGCCCACAGCTGCGGGACGCCGCCCCGGTCGCAGATGAAGGCCACCTCGGTGCCCTGGGGGTTCGCCGAGGGGTACCAGCAGCCGTGGGCGCGCAGCCGGGTGACGGCGTCCCGGGGGCCGCCCGCGTCGGGCAGCGGCAGGGGCGCCGGGGCGGCTTCGCGGGTCCCGGCAGGGATGTGGGCGGGGGCCGGATGGGGCAGCACCTCCCCCGCGCCTCCGTCGGTCGCCGCACGGGTATCCCCGCCGGACGCCGCACGGGTATCCCCACCGGCCGCCGCACGGGGCTCGCCATGGTGCCCCACATGGATCTCCCCGTGGTGCACCTCGTGCGCCTCCCCGTCGGCCGCCGCACGGGTCCCCCCGTCGGCTGCCACACGGATCTCCCCGTGCTCTCCGGTCACCTGATGCCGTGGGTCTGTAGCCATATCTCCAGCAGGGCCGTCTGCCACAGGGCGTTCGCGCCCCGCCTGGTGCGGTGCGCGTCGGGTGCCGCGAGCAGCTCGGCCACGTACTCGTCCCGGAACAGTCCGCGTCGCTTCGCCTCCGGCGCCTGGAGCGCCTCGCGCACGCGCTCCAGGACGGGCCCGGCCATGTGCCGGATGGCGGGCACCGGGAAGTAGCCCTTGGGCCGGTCGACGACCTCGTGCGGCAGCAGCTTGCGGCCCGCCTCCTTCAGTACGCCCTTGCCGCCGTCGGCCAGTTTCAGCTCGGGCGGGCAGGCCGCCGCCAGTTCCACCAGTTCGTGGTCGAGGAACGGGACCCGGGCCTCCAGGCCCCAGGCCATGGTCATGTTGTCGACGCGTTTGACGGGGTCGTCGACCAGCATGACGTGCGTGTCGAGGCGGAGAGCCGCGTCCAGGGCGGTCTCGGCGCCCGGCGCCGCCATGTGCTCCCGCACGAAGCGGCCCGAGAAGTCCTCGTCGGGCAGCACCTCCGGCCGCAGGATCCGGGCCAGGTCGGCGTGCGACCGGTCGAAGTACGTCTCGGCGTACCGCTCCGGTTCGTCCGCGCGGGAGACCTCGGCCAGCCGGGGATACCAGTGGTAACCGGCGAAGACCTCGTCGGCGCCCTGCCCGCTCTGGACGACCTTCACCTCCCGGGAGACCTGCTCGGACAGCAGGTAGAAGGCGACCACGTCATGGCTGATCATGGGCTCGCTCATCGCGGCGACCGCCCCCTCCAGGGCCGTCGACACGCGCTCGGAGGGAACCATCAGCCGCCGGTGGTCGGTACCGAACTCGCGGGCCACCAGGTCGGAGTAGCGGAACTCGTCGCCCTCCTCGCCGCCCTCCGCCTCGAACCCGACGCTGAACGTCATCAGGTCGCGCTGGCCCTCGTCGGCCAGCAGCGCGACGATCAGGCTGGAGTCGAGGCCGCCGGAGAGCAGGACGCCCACCGGCACGTCGGACACCATCCGGCGGCGTACGGCCGTACGGAGCGCGTCCAGCACGGCGTCCCGCCATTCGTCGGCTCCCATGCCGGCGTACTCGGCGCGGCGGGTGTACGACGGCTGCCAGTAGCGGTGGTCCCGGTGGTTGCCGTCCGGTTCGATCACCCGCACGGTGGCCGGGGGCAGCTTGCGCACCCCGTTGAGGACCGTGCGGGGCGCCGCGACCGTGGCGTGCCAGCTCAGGTACTGGTGGAGGGCCACCGGATCGAGCGAGGTGTCCACGTCCCCGGCGGCCAGGAGGGCGGGCAGCGAGGAGGCGAACCGCAGCCGGCCCGGTGCCGGCGCCAGGTAGAGGGGCTTGATCCCGAGCCGGTCCCGGGCGAGGACGACACGGCCGGTGCGGTGGTCGACGATCGCGAAGGCGAACATGCCGCGGAAGCGCTCGACGCAGGCGGTCCCCCACTCCAGGTAGGCGTTGAGGACCACCTCGGTGTCGGACGTCGACTCGAAGCGGTGCCCGAGCCCGCGCAGCTCTTCCCGGAGCTGCGGATAGTTGTAGACGCAGCCGTTGAAGACGCCGGTGACCTCGCCCCGGGCGTCCGTCATGGGCTGCGCTCCGCGGTCCGACAGGTCGATGATCTTCAGTCGCCGGTGTCCCAGTGCCACCGCGCCCCGGCTCCAGGCGCCCTGCCCGTCGGGGCCGCGGTCGGCGAGCCGGTCCGTCATGCGTCCGACGGCCGCCAGATCGGGCGCCCGTCCGTCGAAGCGGATCTCCCCGCTCAGGCCGCACACGAGGCACCACCCCCCTCCGCCGTACCGGCGCCGGCCCCGACGCCGACGCACCGCGCCACGACGGCCGGCGCGCTCCCTCCGTCGAGGACTCGGCCGATGACTCCGCCGACTCGTCCACCGCCGCTCCCTCGCCGGCCGCACCGGCTCGCGTACCGCATGGGGACGTCGGCCTCCTCCACCATTCGCACAACCAAGATCACTGTCACACTCCCAGAGCTGCCGGGCGTCCGCGACCAGCGGAAAGAACCCGGTGGCACCGGGCGGACGCGCGGCTCGTGAGGTGCTCTGAGTTCCCAGGCGGCCGACGCGTAACCCCCGCCGCATCCGCGGCGCGGCTGCCGCGCCGGCCGGCAGGTGGTCCACTCGGGGTATGGGCCATGAGCGCACCGACCCCGGGGGCGGGCCCTCCGACCCGCGCCCGGAGCTGATCACCTTCGGCCACGGCACCGCCGACCGGACCACGTTGGCCGAGCTGCTGCGGGGCGCCGGCGTGGCCGCCGTGGTGGATGTCAGGACCGCGCCCGGCAGTCGCCGGGATCCGGACCTGTCGCGGCAGCGGCTGGCCCGGTGGATGCCCGAGGAGCACATCGCCTACCGGTGGGAGGGCAGGCTGGGCGGGTGGCGCAAGCCGCCACCCTCCTCGCCCGACACCGTCTGGCGCAACGAGTCCTTCCGTGGCTACGCCGCCCACACCCGCACCCCGGAGTTCGTCGCCGCGATGGACGTCCTGATGCGCCAGGCAGCCGGGGGACGCACCGCGGTGATGTGCGGCGAGGCGGTGTGGTGGCGCTGCCACCGGCGTCTGATCGCCGACTTCGCCGTCCTGTCCCGCGGCGCGCTCGTCCTGCACCTGATGCACGACGGACGCCTCATGCCGCATTCCCCGACACCGGGCGCGCGCCTGCGCGGCGACGGCCTTCTCGTCTACGACGCCGATACGCGCCCTCCGGCCCGGTGAGGTCACCCCGGCCGGTGGGCCACATGCCAGAGACCCGTCCGGTGCCTGGCCGAGGCGGGCGGCCACGGCCAGGGCTCCCGGACGGCTCTCCCGGTGCGCCGGAACGCCGCCTACCGCGCGGTCATCGGTCCTCGCCCCGCGACGACCGCTCGCCGGACATGGCGCTGGCCGCGAGGCCCAGCAGCAGCGCGATGGCTCCGACGATGATGTTGTTCACCACCGTCCTGGTCGTGCTGACGTCACCGGCGACGACCCACGGCGCGACGATGGTCCACGCGCCCAGCGCGCAGGCCGCCCACGCCATGCTGTGCGTACGCTCGTACGCACGGCCGAAACCGCCGCTCATCAGCACGGCATAGGCGATACCGACGATCAGGTTGTTGACCGCCAGCGTCGACAGGCCGCTGAACCCCGCGATCCAGGGGGAGGCGGCCAGGTAGACCCCGGTGAGCAGTGCCAGCGTCTCGATGGCCTGCGCCCTGGGGGTGCTCGTGGCGCGTTCCGCCATCTCATGGCGGTTGCGCATGTCGATGATGTCGGGATGGGTCTCCATCGACGACCGAGGAGAGGTTGTCACTCCCCTCACCTCCCAAGCTCCGTGGAATTCGTGCCGGCCCACGAGTACCCCCGTGTCACGACAGCCGAACCGTGACGCAGGGGTCTCACTGCGCGGGCACTGCCCGACGCGGCGGCGTCAGTCGCCGCCGCCACCGCCTCCGCCGTCGCCGCCACCCCCGCCGTCGCCGCCCCCGCCGTCTCCTCCGCCGGAGTCGCCGCCCTCGCCGCCGTCCGCGCCCCAGCCGTCCGCGCCGCCGGGTTCGTTGTCGTCGCGTCCCGTGCCGAGGTTGCTGAACCAGGAGCGGTCCCACCACTCGTCGGCGGCGACCGGTTCCCCGCCGTTGACCCGGCGCCGCCGCTCGGCCCGGAACCGGGCCGCACCCGTGGTGTCCCCGATGCCGAAGGCGACGGCGAAGGCCTGGGCCATGACGGCGTCCAGCGGGTCGGGGCTCTCGTAGCGGACCGGGGTGAGCGGCAGCAGGACACCGCCGGGCTCGGGCACCGGCCGTCCGCGGGGACGCGTCAGGAGGGCGATGGGCCGTTCGTCACGCAGCAACCATGAACTCCGCGCGCTCTCGCGCCGCAACTCCCAGTGGTGGCCGGGCAGTCGGACCTCCACCCGCCTCTTGGACTTGCGCTTCTTCTTCACGAACCTCAGCTCCGCCGCGACGTCGCCGACGGTCAGCCGCAGCCCCTGGGACGGCTCGTGGCCCTGGCGGTGGAAGCCGTACGGCGCCCGGATCCGTACGGCGGGGGCGTCCGGGCCCCACACGTCCACCCGCACCAGGTTGCGGTCGACGGCGACGGCGACCGGACCGGCGGGGCCCGGCGCGTACCGGCGCGCCATCCACAGCGGCACCCTCTCGGCCCGGGCCCGGTCCGCCAGCGCGGCCACCCCCTCCGGTCCGCCGCAGTGCCGTACCGCCAACTCCCCCAGCGCGCGGGCGAACTCCGCGGCGCGCCGCACCTTCAGTGGTCGGGTGGTGCCGGTGACGCGGGTCACCGGGACGATGCCGGGCCCGTCCGCCAGGTGTCCCAGCGGGCGTTCCGTCCCGCCGCCGCCGAGCCAGTGGCCGCGCTGGAACGCCTCCGCCATCGCGGCGAGGTTCAGTTCGTGCGGCGGCGTGTTCCGGCCGCCCCTGCGCAGCCCGTCCTCGGTCAGCTCGACGGTGCGCGCCAGCGGGTTCCACGACCGCTCGCCATAGAGCACACGGCTCATCACAACCCCCCACTCGTGCGCGGTTCCACAGGTCCGACCCGCACACAGAGAGGGTGTCAGGCGACCCTGTGGTTCCCGGCGCCCGCCCTCCCGGTCCGCCGACGGCCGTTGCGGATTTCCGCAGGGTCAGTGGTGCGGGGAACCCCGGCGCATCGGGCGGGCACCCTCATGCCGGGACTGAACTGCGGTTTTCTAGGTTGGGTCGGGTCGGGGCACCCGCCCCGGGCGAACCGATACGCCACCGGCTTGGAGACCTCACGTGCATCTGATGACCCTGGCGCTGCCCCAGGAGCCCGCGGACGGCGTCGCGGGCTGGGCGGCCGATCTCGTGGATACGCTGGGCGGGCCCGGAGCGGGCCTGGCCATCGCGCTGGAGAACCTGTTCCCGCCGCTGCCCAGCGAGGTCATCCTGCCGCTGACCGGCTTCGCCGCCGGACAGGGAGTGCTGAGCCTGACGTCGGCGCTGGTGTGGACGACGCTGGGTTCGGTGGTCGGGGCGGTGGCGCTGTACTGGATCGGCGTACTGCTGGGCCGCGACCGGCTGTACGCGCTGTGGGAGCGGCTGCCGCTGGTGAAGACCGCCGATCTGGAGCGCACCGAGGAGTGGTTCGCCCGGCACGGCACCAAGGCGGTCCTCCTGGGCCGGATGGTGCCGGTCTTCCGCAGTCTGATCTCGGTGCCGGCCGGTGTCGAGCGGATGCCGATGCCCGTGTTCATCATGCTCACCACGCTCGGCAGCCTGGTCTGGAACAGCGTTCTGGTGCTGGCCGGTTACTGGCTGGGCGACCGCTGGGACGTCGTCGGCACGTACGTGGGGGTGCTCAGCAAGGCCGTCCTGGTGCTCGCCGCCGTCGCGCTGGCCGCCTACGTGGCCGTACGGTTGAAGGGGCGCCGCACCACGGCCCGGCACCGGCGTGACGGCTGAGGTGGCCGACGTGCCCGACGCGGCTGACGCGGGTGACGTAGCCGAGGTGGCCGACGCAGCCGAGGTGGCCGACGCAGCCGAGGTAGCCGAGGTGGCCGACGGCGTTGATCGGGCCCGACGGGCCGCACTAGGCTCGGTCCCCGTGCCCGAGGACCCGACCAACTCCGCGTCCTGGCCGCGTCGTTGGCTCGGTGTGCTGCTCGGTTTCCCGACCGCCCTGGCCGGTGCCGTCCACCTGCTCGTCGCCGGGGTCGCCCTCGGTCCGTTCCTGCTGTGGCCGCGCACCCGGCCGGACGCGTTCGGCCTGCTGATGGCCGGGGTGCGCCGGCTGGCGGCGCTGGAACGGGGCCGCCGGGCCGTGTTCTTCGGCGACCGCTTCCCCGAACGCTACGCGGCGTCCGACGAGAAGGTCCTGCGCTACGTCGCGGGCCGCGTCGCCGCCGGGCTGGTGACCGGGGTGGTGACCGGGCTGCTCGCGGTCGGCGCCGGGCTGGCCGGGCTGCTGGCGTACGGGGTGGTGCGGGGCGGCGTCGGCTGGGAGGAACTGCTGACCCAGGTGGTGCTGGGCGGTGTGCTGCTCTTCCTCGACCTCCAGGGGCTGCGCTCGCTGGCCGCGCTCGACGAGCGCTCGGCCCGGGAGTGCTTCGGCCCGTCGGAGCGGGAGCTGCTGCGGCGGCGGATCGACGAACTGGCCGCGAGCCGGGCGGCGGTCGTCGAGGCGGTGGACACCGAACGGCGGCGCATCGAACGCGATCTGCACGACGGTGTCCAGCAGCGCCTGGTCGCGCTGGCCATGCTGCTCGGCCGGGCCCGCCGCAGCCGCGACCCCGAGCGGGCCGACGCCCTGCTGCTCCAGGCCCACGAGGAATCCCAGGGCCTGCTCACCGAGTTGCGGGAGGTGGCCTGGCGGGTCTACCCGTCGGCGCTGGACAGCCTCGGTCTTGAGGAGGCGCTGGGCGGGGTGGCCGAGCGGTCCGCGCTCCCGCTGCGCATCCGCTGCGAGACCGGCGGGCCGCTGCCCCGGTCCGTGGAGACGGCCGCCTACTTCGTGGTGTCCGAGGCCGTCACCAACGCCGTCAAGCACGCCGCGGCCACGGCCGTCTCGGTGCGGGTGTTCCGCGACGGCGAGCGGCTCACCGTACGCGTCGAGGACGACGGCGCGGGCGGCGCGGACCCGGCCGGCGGCGGCCTGTCCGGGCTGCGCGGCCGGGTCGCGGCGCTCGACGGGACCCTGCACGTCGACAGCCCCCTCGGGGGACCCACCCTCATCACCGCGGAGCTGCCATGCGCCTGATCCTCGCCGAGGACTCGACCCTGCTCAGAGAGGGCCTGGTCCGGCTGCTCGCCGACGAGGGCCACGAGGTGGTGGCGGCGCTGGGCGACGCGGTGACGCTTCCGGAGGCGGTGGAGGAACACCGGCCGGACATCGTCGTCGTCGACATCCGGATGCCGCCGACCCACACCGACGAGGGGCTGCGCGCCGCCCTGGAGATCCGCGCCCGCCGGCCCGAGGTCGGCGTCCTGGTGCTCTCGCAGCACATCGAACGCCACTACGCGGCCCAGTTGCTGGCCGTGAGCGCCGAGCGGGTCGGCTATCTGCTGAAGGACCGGGTGGCGCAGGTCGAGGAGTTCCTGGACGCCCTGGAGCGGATCCACGCGGGCGGCGCCGCGATCGACCCGGAGGTGGTGCGGCAGCTGGTCCTGCGCACCACGCACACCGATCCGCTGACCCGGCTCACCCCGCGCGAGCGCGGTGTGCTGGAGGCGCTGGCGCAGGGACACACCAACGCGGCGATCGCCGCGCGGCTGCACATCTCGCAGAGCGCGGTGGAGAAGCACCTCAATGCGGTGTTCGACAAGCTGGACCTGAACCAGGCCGACGGGTACAACCGGCGGATCCTGGCGGTGCTGCGCTACCTGGAGGCCTAGGGGGTGTCTCGTCGATCAGGCCGGGCTCCCGGCGCCTGGCACCGCGCCTCGCCGCGTTGTCGTCGGTCGCCGATTCCCCCACGCTCGGCTGCGCTCGCGCGGGGGCACCCCCAT